>CAYRQD010000005.1:0-118793 GCA_964426325.1 uncultured Halobacteriales archaeon
TAGCTCACTGGTGCTGAGGTTCAGTCCGCCCTCCCCGATTTGAACGGGGGACAAGCCGATCTACAGTCGGCTGCTCTGCCGGGCTGAGCTAAGGGCGGACACTAACAGTTGGCCGGGTGCCGGATTTAATCATTTTCATTCGGCGCGGTCCACCTCGCGAGCGACGCCTCCCGGCTCTCTGTGCGCTCAAGCCCGCGTGTCACGGCGCGATCTCCGCCGAACCCGCCGAGCTGCCCGGGTGCCGAACGCGGCCCCTTGCCACGAACCGGCGGGGACGAGTGCTCGCTCGCGGCGTCCGACGGTGGAGACACGCGTGTCAGACACGCGAGGAAGATTCATATGCCGCCGCAGACAACCTGTCCGACAACGTGAGCAAAATCACCTTCCGCGCGGACGACGAACTCGTCGCACAACTCGAGGAGTTCGACGCCTCGAAGAGTGAGGTGATGCGCCGAGCGCTCCGGTCGTATCTCGGCGAGGAGGTCGACGGCTCGGCGGATCCGACCGACAGCGTCGACGAGCTGATCGCAGAGCGGGTCGACGAGCTGGTCGACCGACGCGTCGATCGCGCGTTTACGCGCCGTCGCCCCCAGGATATCAACGTCAACATCGCGCTTGAGGGCGATCCGACCGCGGCGTCTGACGCCGCGGAACCGGCTGCAAACGTCGAACACGCCGCGTCATACGACGGACCGGACGAGTCGTCACACGCCGACGAGGAGCGTAAGACGGATCGCCCTGACACCGCCGAGGCGGCCCAAGGCGAACGTAAGACGTGTACACAGTGTGGCGAAACCCTGTCGCCGTCCCACGTTTACTGCCCGAACTGCGGCGAGAAGGCGTCCCGCCGCGTGTTCTGCGAGTGCGGCGACGAGCTCCGATCCGACTGGAGTTTCTGCCCAGGATGCGGCCGTCGCACCCCCGCAGCCGATGTCCTCGATCAGCCCTAACCCCTCGTAAACGACCGTTTCAGGCCGTTTACTCCGGTAAACGACCGCATGTCTTACACCATCCGGTACTTTTATATACATGTGGTATGTTGTGTGTTTTGCGTAAGACGGTCGTCTTACACACCGCGGTACGCGGCACGCATCGCGCCGCTGTCGTGCGGTTGTGGCGTGTAAGACGTGCGGGCACCTGTGTCCCCGTCTTACCCAACCAGGGGAACAACAATGGAGCGTGTGACACTGCGGATTCCGAAACAGCAGATCGAGGAAGTCGAACAGATGGTCGATTCGGGCGAGTTCCCGAACCGGAGCGAGGCGATCAGGTCGGCGGTGCGAGAAATGCTGGCCGAGCAAGACACCGGTCGGGAGCGCCCCTCGGAGAAGCGCAGCCGCGAGGACCGCTCGTGGGCGAGGGCCTAACGATGCAAGACATCGTCAACGAGGCACTCGAACGCGACGAGCAGGAACAGAAACAGATGACCGATGTCGAGGGCTTCGGTGACCCTCGGATCGTGATTGTCGGCTGTGGCGGCGCCGGTAACAACACCGTCAACCGGCTGTACAACATCGGCGTCGAGGGCGCTGAGACGATCGCGCTCAACACCGACAAACAGCACCTGAAGATGATCGAGGCCGACACGAAGATCCTCGTCGGGAAGTCTCTCACCAACGGGCTCGGCGCGGGCGGCGATCCCTCGATGGGCGAGCGCGCCACCGAGATGGCCCAAGGGACGATCAAGGAGGTGCTCAGCGGCGCCGACCTGGTCTTTGTGACCGCTGGGATGGGCGGTGGCACCGGCACCGGCGCCGCGCCCGTGGTCTCGAGCATCGCGAAAGAGGAGGGTGCAATCGTCGTCGGCATGGTCTCGACGCCGTTTAACGTCGAGCGCGCACGGACGGTGAAAGCCGAGGAGGGCCTGGAGAAACTCCGCGACGAGGCCGACTCGATCATCGTGCTCGACAACAACCGACTGCTGGATTACGTGCCGAACCTGCCGATCGGCAAGGCCTTCTCCGTAATGGATCAGATCATCGCCGAGACGGTCAAGGGGATCAGCGAGACGATCATCCAGCCCTCGCTGATCAACCTGGATTACGCCGATATGACCTCGATCATGGATCAGGGCGGGGTCGCCGTCATGCTCGTCGGCGAAACCCAGGAGAAAAACAAGACCGAGGAGGTGGTCAAGGACGCGATGAACCACCCGCTGTTGGACGTCGACTACCGCGGGGCGAGCGGCGGACTCGTCCACATCACCGGCGGTCCGGATCTCACCCTCCAAGAGGCTGAGGGCATCGCCCAGAACATCACCGATCGGCTGGAGGCGAGCGCCAACGTGATCTGGGGCGCGCGCATCCAGGAAGACTACAAGGGCAAGGTCCGCGTAATGGCTATCATGACCGGCGTGCAGTCGGCCCAAGTGCTCGGTCCGACGACTCAAAAGCAGGCCGACAAGTCCCGCCAGGCTATCGAGGGCGTCGAGGACGGCTTCGATGCGAGCGAGAGCGTCGACCGGAGTCGTGGTCTGGGCGAGACCGATGGTGGGCACGACCAGCTCGAGCGACAGAACGGGCTCGATGTCATCCGAACCGAGTGATCAGGAACAGCTCTGAGTAACGCTTCACTGACCGCTCGGCGTCTTTCCGTCCGAGTTTTCTGAACTAACCGCCAAGCTACCCGACAGCCGCCGTCGGCTCTTGTGTGAGTAGTGGCGTGTCGTACCCAATAGGTTCGTTCCGATTTACTTACACCGCCGCTTCATCCACACCGAGCGGCTGTGCGCAACAGCCGATATCTGATATACAATCTGTTGAACTATCTTGGAGAGTTCTCAGGGGTCACACACTCTGGCGACAGTGACTGGAAACAATTTACAAAATCGTTTTGTCGCTTGCTGAGGTTCTTGGAGGCCAACAGGTTTACTCGCTAAATGCTGGTTAATAAATGATCTTCCGAAACCCGACATAGTTCGGTTTGTCGAACGAACATTCGAGCTGGCGCAACAGTTGATTACCCGCTACTCGTCGAAATACGCCAACCGACGGTACACCCGCCCTCAGTACGTGGTTTTCTCTGTCTCACGGTGAAGAAGACGAACACATACCGGAACCTCGTTGACGAACTTATTGAGATGCCTCGTATTCATGATGCCCTCAATCTTGATTCGATCTCCGCACCATCCCATCCACACTCTGCAAGACGTTCGACCGCTTGGAGATGGCCGTCTGGGGGGTGTTACTGAACCTCTCGCTCGCAGACTCGCCACTGAACGGTGTCGTCGGTATCGATGCGTCTGGCTTGGCGCGCGCATGGCTCAACTCACTGTGTTCTCGCGGATGTCCGTCAGGTCTTCCAGCACCAGTACCGGGTTCTCGACGGACTCGACAGATGTCAGGACTTCTCGGGTGACCCGGTGGAGTACGCCGTCAATCTGGTCCCACAATGCGTCACGGAAATGGCCGCGATTCGCTCACTGCCACGTTTCTGAAGGCGTCTCTTGCTTGTGAAATGATCGAACGGTTTCCAGCGGCGGTCTGGACCGCCGATCGACGTCCCGATTCTGGAGTCGGCATCGACGGGCGTATCGACGAACGATTCGCCCCGTTCATATCGGTGGACAACGTCCACAGCCCCGTTCCACTCGACGCCGATGACGTGTTCTCGAACCCAGCCCCACGTCTCAGGATTGCCTCCTGGCTCGGTGAGGGGTTCTGAAAACGATGTCGGGTGTATCCAGCTTCGGGACCAGGCTCACCAGGGTCATCGTCAGTTGGCTGCTCTGTTTCCGTTGTGGCATCGGCGGATGCAGTCGTTGTGTGGGTTTCTCCGCTGGAGTCTCCGACTCGGATACGGAAGTGCATCCGAGGATCATGATGAGAACTCCACTGCCTGAAATTTGAAGAATGCGTCGTCAATATACTTCCACATCAGCATGACACAGCCGAACCTAATAAAATATACTCGGCGGTCTAGAAGCTCGCGGCCTGTCTCTCACACACCCCGATGTGAGTTACCGAGAAGCTATCAGGAAGACCGTGCAAGATGTAGAGGTTTACTCAGCACGGCTGATGAAAGTATCACGGACTGAGGGGTTCAACAAGGCTGTTTTATCTAATCTCAGCGTTTGTCGGTGATCTCTGCTCCGTGATTTCGTTGTCCAGATCGGGCTCCGAGACGAGAATGTCGGCTTCGGCGACGAATATAACAGACGGCGCCGACAGCTCATATCTGTGTCGAGAGACAGCAACGTACTGCTCGTTGTTCTTGACAGTGTTCGGTACACAAACACGGATCCGACTCAGGACAATACGACGCTAGCTGAACTCCGTCGGCGGCTTCGTGAGCACGGCGGTACCAGATATACCGGTGCCCGAGCCGCGTCAATCTGGTCATATCCGAGTCATATCAGTATGTTTACTGGATGGCCCGCGGGTGCACACCGGGTCAACAACACAGAGACAATATTTGATCCGACGACCGAGACGCTGTTCGAACGCCTCGGAAGCCGGGGCTACTCGACCGGGCTCTTCTCGACAAACCCTTTTCTCGCGAGTGCAGAGTGGAAACTCCAGGCGGGCTTTGACACGACGAATCCGGGTGTCAAGACCGACGCGAGCGACGACGGATGGTCTCAAGCCCGACAGGTGATCGCCGGGCGGTCTGAGGCAAAGACCGTCTGCAAAGCGGCGGACGAGTGGATATCAGGTACCGATGGGCTGTGGGCTGCCTGCATCAACCTCATGGATGCACACAGCCCGTACCTGCCAGTCCGCGGACACAACGTCGGTCGCTGGCGCGATCTCATCCGAGCACGCAGGCGGGGCTACGGCCACGGCGAGAGCGAGAACTTCCAGCGGACTAGCCAGGAGTTCCGGGCGATGGAACAGCTGTACGATGGGTGTATCCACCAGTCCGACACAGCAGTCGCGTGGCTGATTGATCGACTCGCGGAGAGGGGGACACTCACGAACGTACACGTGGTAATCACGAGCGACCATGGGGAGGGATTTGGCGAGCCAAATGAAATCGACGGCTCCCCAGTGTCATTTCACTGGAATGCGGTCAACGAGCAAAACCTACACGTCCCATTGTATGAGTGTGCGCCAGGGCACGGGGACGGACTAAGTACATGCGACGGGTTGAGCTCGCTAACGCAACTTTGCTCGGTTTTTCTCGACGACGGTGAGTTCGCCGTCGATCAGTGTACAGCTGAGCAGTTCTACGGCGGCAACGTGACCGTAGACGCCGACTGGACTGGCGGGGTGGCACGCGTTCTCTACGAACGCACCCGAGGTGGTGTTCAGAAGTATACTATTGATCCGCGGGGGACTGTCGCGCTTGACGTGACCAGCGGTGCCGACAGAGCGTACGATCCGTCGGTACTCGACATCGACGCCGCGACAGTCCGTCGTCGAATAAACACGGCGTTTGACTCCCTGCCGTCGCCGCAGTGCCGGCTGGGTGGAAACGTTGACGACACAGTCCGTGACCGACTACACCACACGGGATACGCGTAGCTGTGGCTGTGCAACGAGCGGTTTGACCTCCGAATGGACGAGAACAGGCCGGACTGGCTGTCTTATCACCGACCGACCGATTGAGTGATCGTAAACACGAACAGCGCGATAAAGAACGGTCCAAGGAACGCTTCGCTCGTGACGAGAACTCCCACCGTCGGATCTTCAACGCTCGGTAGTCCCAACGCGAGAGCATTGAACGCGTCGAAACTCAACACGAGCGGTCCAAACACACCTTGATACGATGTCGGAATGCTGAACAGTGAGTACACGGCGGCGTAGACAAACACCAGAACGACCGAACTAATTATCACATAACTGGACCGTTCTCCGTACCCGCATGTGTATTTTAATGCGCGGTTGCTGACCCACCGCCAGAGAAAGTGTGCCTGCTCTCGTCTTGTTTCTGCGTCCGCCGCTCTCTGGCGATACGACAGCCCGCGATTGCTGAGTTCGCGGAAGTGAAATTCCCCTGCTGCGTTGGAATCGCCCGTTTCGATCGCGCCGTTTTTTGCCCGCATATAGCTGTTTTCCTTGGTAGCAGGGGGCTCATTACTGTTTGTAAATAAATTCCACCGCTCTTGTTGGAACAACTCTTTGTGTTGGCCAAAATCAAAGCCTGCGTACTCAACTTGACCCAGCTGTAACTGGTCTACGGACACCTCGTCTCCGACCTCTTTGAGCTGTACGGGACCGAGAGTCGCTTCGCCGAGCCGGTATTGGACACCGGCCCGGAGCGGGAACTCCCCGGAGACGACGGTGACCTTGCGGAGATCGATCTCAAGACCCGAGCCAGCTGTCTGGATTCCATCGAGGCTAATATCTCCTTTGACTCTGGCCTCTCGCAACGAGATATTGCAGGGTACTGTCGCATCCGACAGCGAGACATCATCGCAGCGAATCCCCATCGCGAGCAGAGAGTACCCAGATAGCTCATCCTGTGTCAGATCGTGTTCTCCCTCACTTAGTGTTGGATTGTCGCGCTTGTCGCGCCCGATGGCGACGGTCTCTCCGAAGGCTGCATTATCAAGCGAGAGGTCGGTGAGTTCAGCGCTATTGAACAACGCACCGGCATCAAATACAGATTTTTTTACATTCACTACCTGGTCAAACACCGCGCTCATGGCATCGAACCCGCCACAGAACTCCGCGTCCATTGCTGACACTCCCATCTCAAACCGTGCCAGACGAACGTTTACCATCTTTTCGAACGTACAGTTGTCAAAGCCGGCCCACGCACCGAATGTTGCGGACTTGAAATCGGCGAGATCGTGAAACGTGGCGTTAACGAATGTAATATCATACTGAAAATTAATCCCTTCGGCGACAACCGGGCCCTCAAAATGAGTGCCATCACAGTTCAGTTCCTGTCGTATCTCAGCGTCGGTAGCACGCAGCTCGCCTAAGATCCGTGCCTCTCGCAGATCTATCGGGTGGTTCGTGTCCCCGTCAAGCACCGCGCTATCGAGGTCCACGTCATCAACGACCGCACCAAGCAGACGGTTTCGCTCACTCTCTTCAGCCTCAACAGCCCTTTTAATCGCGGCTCCAAAATCTATAGTATCTGGCGGACCGTCATCCAATAACCCAACGTGGAATACACAAAACTCCTCCCCGTCCTCGACTGGATGTGGACAACTCCAGGCATCGACATCATCGTCGAACTGTGATCCAGAGACATCGTGCTCGTATGCACACGTCGACATCTGTCTGGGTATCTGCAGTCCAGGACATTAATTGGTTCCGGCAGTGTCGGTGATCAGTCTCTGTCCTATGTGAGTATCTTCACCCATACTGATCTCACGACGGTCATCGATACACTCGTGGCCCTTGCTGGCCGTGACATGTTGAGTTAGTCGGTTGTCCGCGGCGTGGTCTGGCTCCCGGCAGACGACAATCCCGTGTACTGACACAACGTTCAGCTCGGGGTGTCTGCCTGACAACGAAGGGTGTGCCCGGATCGCCACCCCCGAACAGCAGCACCGAGCTGATCCGGCCAGATCGCTCGCGATTTTCCTCTGATCGCGTACCTGTGTCGGGGTGCCCAGCCCGTTCTGGGATCTATTACACGCGGCCCGCGGTCACATAGAACGGAATCGTCTCGCGGTACCGGTACTCCTCGCGGCGCATCTGTCCGATCACCGCCCGGCCCATCGCGCGCCACCGTTCGCGGAGCCGGTCGAACTCCGCGAGCGTGGTGTCGCCGGCCAACATCGTCGCCCGCCGATCGTCGAGTCCCGATCCGGTCGCTTTCCGTCGGGCGCTCTCGAGGGCGGTCTCTGAGTACGGCGGCGCGACGGTCAGCCGGTGGTCGTACCGCCGGACGGTGACGTCTGTCAGTCCCGCCCGCTCGAACAGCTCACGGGCGCCCCCCAGCGTCGGGTCGCTCGAGACCCCCTGGAGGTATCGGCGGCGGGCTTCGCTCGCAAGCTCCGACTCCTCCGGGACGGTCGACTCGACGGTCACCGCGCCGTTGTCCGGCTCGATCGCCCCGACCCGGTTGCTCGCGACGCGGACGAACTCCGCGAGCGCGGCCGCCGTGTCCGGCAGGTTGACCAACAGCGCCTGACAGACGGACAGCTCGACCGCGTCGTCGGCAAACGGGAGCCGACCCGCGTCCCCGAGTACCCGCGGTGGGTCGACCCGCTGGAGCAGCGACCGGTCGGCGTCGACGGCGACGACCCTCCCCGGAGAGTCCTCGCGGAGCACCCGGGTCAGCTCGCCGGTGCCGGCACCGATATCGAGGGCGCTCCCGGTCCCCTCAAGCTTGAGATCCGCGAGTGCCGCCCGCGAGTCCGCCCACATTCCCCGGCGGGTCGTCTCAAGATACTCGGCGGTGAACCGGCGCACGCCGTCGGTAGCATCGGCCGCCGGATAACAGTTTGTCACCCCGCGTCCGACGACTCCGAGAAAGCGATAGTCGGCGGCCGAGACGCTGTCGAGACGGGGGCTCGCCGGACTCAGGCGAACCCGTAGGGCAGCAGGACCAACACCGCTGCCAGGAACGGGATTAGCGCCATCTGTATCAAAAAGCCGAGGAAGTCTTAGAAGCCGCCGTACCACAGCTCGACCATCTCGACGGGGCCGGCCGGATCCGCCCCGCCGATCGCCCCCAGCTGACCGAGCCCGATCCCGGCGACGAAGACGCCGTAGGTGAGCAGGATTGCAAACAGGAACGGACTCGGCATCCACCGCTCGACGCCGTCCGGGGTCCGGTGCCCCAACCGCTGTATCGACGATTGTGCCTCTGTTCGGAACGCGTCGAAATCCGTTTCGATATCGCTATACCATCTCTCGGTATCTCCGCATTTGCCTGATGGCTTGTATTGTACACGGGAGTCCGTCGACCGGCGCGTTCACGCGGCGCCGGCGAGCGCTCGCGCCCGGTCGATGTTCCAGGCGAACCCGCGGCCGTCCTCGTCGGGGGTCTCGAGGACGATCGGCAGGTCCCGGATCGCCTCGTGGGTGAGGAAGGCCCCCATACCGGCCGCGCCGATCTCGCCCTCGCCGACGTGGGCGTGTTCGTCTTTGTGAGTGCCACAGGCGTGTTTCGAGTCGTTGAGGTGGACGCAGGCGAGCGCGTCGAGTCCGACCGTCTCCGCGACGGTCGCGAGCGTCTGTTCGACCCCCGCCGGCGTCGAGAGGTCGTAGCCGGCCGCGAAGGCGTGTGCGGTGTCGAGACAGACGCCCAACTCCTGTTCGGATCGTTCGCGGACGGTCGCGAGCTGGTCGAACTCGTCGCCGAGCTTCGTACCGCCGCCGGCGTCGGTCTCGACGAGGACCTGCACGTCCGCGGGTACGTCGAGGGCGTCGAGGGCCGAGGCGGCGTTCGCGAGCCCCTGGTCGATCCCGGCGCCGGTGTGTGCCCCTAGATGGACGTTGACGTACTCGATCCCGAGCCGGGCGGCGGCGCCGACGTCGGCCTGGAGGCTCGCGATCGACTTCTCCCGGAGGTCCTCTTTCGGGGTCGCCAGGTTCACCAGATACGACGCGTGGACGACCC
This sequence comes from uncultured Halobacteriales archaeon, assembly GCA_964426325.1. Taxonomy (GTDB): domain Archaea; phylum Halobacteriota; class Halobacteria; order Halobacteriales; family Haloarculaceae; genus Halovenus. The sequence continues at coordinate 9,469 of CAYRQD010000005.1, forward strand.
AGGGCCCGATCGCTTCCGCGGCGGCGGCCTCTCGGAACCGGGCAGCTTCCTCGTCGGTGATCGAGGGCTCGCGCCACACCTGCGGCGAGGTGGTGAAGATCTGACCGCAGTTGCCCCCGATCGCCCGCTGTCGTTCGACGGCGTTGTCGACGCCCCCCGCGATCGACACGTGTGCTCCCACGCGCATGCTGGAATCAGGCCGAGCGCGGACATAGCCGCTTCGCTCTCCCTCCGAGCTGCCAACTCGATCACCGTCTGTCGCTCCGGACTCGACGAGCCGACACCAGTATACACGTCTCACGCCGGCGGCCCCGTTCGTGCTACGGGACGCTTGGATACGTTGATCCCGTGTGGACTAGCTGCTCAAAAACAACTCGTCGGTAGCGTCGGTTTGACTACTGCTGGAGCAGTTCGCGAAACGAGCAGTTCACCGCCCTGTTCGCGAAGAAAAACATTTACTATGATTTCACCTTCTACAGCGCTCGTATACACGACCGGCCCAGTGATGCTGACCGCCGTCGTTCGGTGAGGAGCGATCTGTGAGAAACATAGCGTCGTCACGGCTCTGACGGCGAATTCGAACACTGCGGCGATCGGAGCAGCGCCGAACGGGTCTGTTGAGAGCTACAAACGACGGCCGATACCTCGACTCGTTTTCGCGGCATCAAAAACCACCTCCCGACGATCGGGGTCAGTGATCTCCCTTCGCACGGACGAATCTGAACTGCGTACACCCCGTAATAATCCCGAACAGATGACAGACGGCGTGTCCGTTCCGGGCACCCCCGGAGCAGAGGGTGTCAAATTTATACCTAAGTGTTCGATACCGTGTACCGTGGCACACAGAGACCACAACCTGATACCCGACCTTTGTACAGTCGTATGTCACTCAGATTACCGTTCGCGAAACTACCGTCGTCAAAAAAGCAGCTGAAACGATGGATAATGCCATCCGGGAGACCTCGACCGGCGCGACGGAGCCACTGCTCGAGGTGCAGAACCTCCGAACGGTATTTCGCACCGGCAAAGAGACGATCCACGCGGTCGATGACGTCTCGCTTGACGTTTACCCCGGTGAGACGGTTGGACTTGTCGGCGAGTCCGGATCCGGAAAGTCGGTGATGGCACGCTCAATCCTCGGGCTCGTCGACGATCCCGGGCACATCGAGGACGGCAAAATTTGCTTCAACGGAGATGACTTGGTACAGACAGGTTGGAATAAACACCGTGGCGATATTGCGATCGTGTTCCAGGACCCACTGAACTCGATCAATCCGGTGTACACCGTCGGAAACCAGATTCGCGAGGCGCTCAAAATTCATCAGGGATTGACCGGCGCAGACGCTCGGGAACGAGCGATCGAACTTCTTAACGAAGTGGGGATTCCCGATCCACAGCGACGAGTCGACGAGTATCCACACCAGTTTTCCGGAGGCATGCAACAACGAGCGATCATCGCCATCGCATTAGCCTGTGATCCCGATCTGCTTGTCTGCGATGAGCCAACGACCGCGTTGGACGTAACGATACAGGCACAGATCCTGGACTTGCTGTCGAGATTACAAGACGAAGAAAATCTCGCTATCCTGTTCATCACACACGACATGGGGGTCATCGAGGAGGCGGCAGACCGCGTTAACGTAATATACGCGGGTGAAATCGTCGAACGGGCACCGACAGCGGAACTGTTCGCAAACCCGAAACACCCTTACACGCGGGAACTGCTCAAGAGCATTCCGGGCCGCACGAGCTCCGAGAAGACACTCCCAACGATCGAGGGGGAGGTTCCGACTCCGACAGGGCCGGCGAGTGACTGTCGGTTTGCTCCACGCTGTCCCGCGGCGTCGGAGGCGTGTTCGTCGACACATCCAGAACACATCTCGGTCGACGGTGACTCCGACCACACTGCTGCCTGCCTCATCTACGACGAGACGTACCCGAGCGTCACAGACGAGTCCGATCCGAGCGGAGAGACAACGAGTGAGACACCGGCGCACGATCGCTCGGAGAGCCCGTCCGCGAACGAACGAACAGGACGTGCTGAGCCGTTCGTTGAAATTCGAGACCTACACACGTACTATCAGACGGACTCGTTTCTGAACACGACGCCCCCCGTACGGGCAGTAGACGGAGTTTCCTTCGAGATCCGTGAGGGTGAAATTCTCGGACTGGTCGGAGAATCCGGCTGTGGTAAGACCACGCTCGGGCGAACATTAGCCGGGCTCGAAACCGCCACCGACGGAGCCGCAATCGTTGACGGCCGAGATGTAACGTCACTGACCGGGTCCGCACTCAGAGAGTGGCAACGAACGGTCGGATTCGTGTTCCAAGACCCGGGCGAGAGTCTGAACAGCCGCATGACTGTCGGGGAAATCATCAAAGAACCGCTAGAGGCACACGACTGGAAGTCTCCGGCAGAACGCGACGACCGTGCGTTTGAATTGCTTGACCGCGTCGGACTGGTCGAAGAGCATTTCTACCGGTATCCGAACCAGTTCTCGGGGGGACAGCTGCAACGAATCAGCATCGCTCGCGCGCTCGCGCTTAGCCCGGAGTTTCTGATCCTCGATGAGCCAGTCAGTGCGCTAGACGTTTCGGTGCAAGCCCGAGTGATCAATCTACTGAAAGAACTCCAACAGAGCCTCGACGTCACGATGTTGTTTATCGCACACGATCTCTCTGTTGTCCGATACATCACCGACCGCGTCGCTGTCATGTACTTGGGTAACATTATGGAGATCGGCCCAACCAACACCATCTTCGAGTCGCCGGCGAATCCGTATACACTCTCCTTGCTTTCTGCAATCCCCGGATCGTCTTCGCCGGTGCGGGACAGCCTCTCGCGTGTGACGCTCCACGGTTCGCCACCAAATCCGCGATATCCACCGAACGGATGTCCGTTTGCCACTCGTTGCCCGGCGAAAGTGCGGCCAGATAGTGCAGACGGTCTCTCTGACGAGTCGTGGAACGCGATACAGACGTTCCGACAGATCCTACGTCAGCGAGACCGGAAAGACAGGTCGGTGACTCAATCGCTGCGACACTACGCGGGATTTGACTCTGATGAGCAAAACATCCGGTCGGTCCGAGCGGATCTATTCGCCGATGTCGAGCTTCCGGCGAGTGTCGTAACGGTCATCGACGCGGCGGTAGACCGAGCGCAGTCCTCCCCGGGCGCGGCTGCGGACCTTCTTGACGAGGAGTTCCGTTCGGTTTGTGATCAGGATGTCGAAACCCATACTGTCGGCACCGACGGTCGACAGAGTCGGTGTGTCCGTCACCGGCCGGACCACGAGCGTCCATCAGAGACGTTTGAGTAATATCACTCGACTGTCTCGCTCCGACGCGAGTACCGCAAGTTTCGCACGCAGCTCCACATAAGACGGGGATCGATACGAACTCTCTCTACTGTCTCACCGAACAACCGTACGTTCACACGTACCCGAACCGCTCGCTCCCAGTCGATAATACGTCTCCGTTCTCCTATGTAGATTGGTACAGTCTCGGTTGTATAGCTTTGGGAATGCCTTGTTGTTGCCGGGGTGGGCTCATTTATTACTCGCCCGTCGGACCGTCTAGTGTGACCAACGAAAACACCGACGGGCGGTCACGGCGGACAGTTCTGAAAACTGCTGGCGGCGTCGCGACTGTCGCGCTCGCCGGCTGTACCGGTAACGACGACGGTAGTGACGAACCGTCACAGGAGGAGGAGCAGGGTGGCGACGACGGCGGCAGCACGGACGACGAATCAACTGGCTCTGACGGTGACTCATCCGAGGCCGAGGACAACGTTCTCTCGCTGTCGATCCCCGAGGCAGCGAACTTCGACCCAGTACAGATCAAGGGCGACGGTTCACAAATCGTCTCGGATCACGTGTTTAGCGAGCTGTTCACCCTCCCGCAAGGGGGTCTCGAACCAACTGGGCAGCTCGTTTCGGAATACTCCGTCTCCGATGACGGACGAACGTACACGTTTACACTCCGAGATGACGTCTCGTTCGACAACGGTGACCAACTGACCGCACAGGACTTCGTTTACTCTTGGGAACGGCTTGCCGCTTCCGAGAACAGTCAAGAGGGGGAAACGATTCTCGAAGGCGGGTTCCAGATCGCATACGAGACGACGACAGAGACCGTCGACGGTGAAGAACAAGAAGTCTATCAACCCGGCACTCTTGCTGTCGAGGCCGTTGATGATCAAACTCTGGAAGTCACGCTCGCCCAGCCGTTTTACGACGCTCTGTTCTGGTTTGCGTACGGCTCACTGAGCCCGGTCCCCGAGGGAATCGTCGGTGATATCGAGGACTACGAGGGAGAGATGGACTACGCCGAATTTTCATCTCAGACGCCTGTCGGAACCGGTCCGTACGAGATCGACTCCGTGTCGACGGGCACCGAGGTCACGATCTCAGCTCGAGACGACTACCACGGCGAGGATCCCGGGCCGGCTCAGATTTCGATGCAGGTGGTCGAGAACTCGGAGGCAACGTATCGACGAATCGTCGAACAAAACGTCGACGTCTTCCAACTACCCAACTCACGGTTTGACCCGAACAAGGTATCGATCAACGAGACGCGCTCGTTGTCTCAGGAGGTAGGCACGTACGGTCCGCTCGAAAACGGCGAGACGGTCAACTACACGACCTGGGACGAAGCGTATACTGCCTACTTCATCTTCGATTGCTCGCGTGTCGAGAAGCCGATCCGACAGGCACTCAACTACGCGGTCAACCAGCAGAACTTCGTCGAACAGGGATTCAGGGGTGTCGGCGAACCGGCCTATCACCAAGCACCGCCGACCGTGTACCCCGGCGGGAAGGAAGCCTACGATCAGCACGCGGAGCAAAACTTCCCGTACGGGTACAAGGAGGCACAGGTCGATCAAGCACGGCAAGTCATGGAAGAGGCCGGGTACAGCGACAGCAACAGGGCGTCGATAACGCTGACGCTGTTTAACGACCGAAACCCCGATGCGTACTCGCGAATCGCGGAGCTGATTCGCGGGAAGGCACAGACAATATACATCGACCTAGAAATCGAACGCGCGCCGTTCAATACGATCATCGAGGAGGCGATCAACGGAAATCTCGATATGTACACGCTGGGCAACGGGTTGGAGTATCCGTCGCCCCAGGATATGCTGAAATTCGGTCGACCGTACGACGGCAACCTCGTGCGGTGGCGCGAGGATCCCTCAGATGCCTCAGAGCGTGCAGCCACCGCCTGGGAGCAGGTACAGAACAACCTTCAGCCGACCGAAGAGGCCCAGCAGGCACGGAGTGAAGCGTACATCGAAATGGAAGAGGCGATCTGGGAGGACGCCATCTATCTGACAAATTACCACCCGCGTGGTCGGCAGTACTGGTATGACAGGGTTGATGTTCCCGTGCAAACAAGCGGCTTCCATGACCGACTGTTCGACGGGGTCACCTTCGAGTGACGGCGCCACACGGTCGGACACTGCCAGTTCGGCCATCGCCGACTCCGGAGCGCCAATATCGTAGATAGATGAACCGTCTGATCTACTTTTTTAAGCGAGTACTACTGTCGATCCCGGTTCTGTGGCTCGGGACGACGGCAACGTTTCTCATTATCCGGGCCGGGCCGCTCAATCCCGCGGCGGCGATCGTCGGCCCGATCAACAGTGCGGAGGCACAGGAGCGGCTGGAGCGGATCGAACAGCAACTTGGACTGAACGATCCAATACTGGAACAGTACGTCGAGTACATGATCGACCTGTTCACCTTTGATCTCGGTCAATCGTGGGTACTGTACCCAGGACAGGACACAATCTCGCTGTTGGTCCAGTTTGGCCCGCGGACGATCTGGTTGGGGTTGTGGGCCGTGTTGATCCCGATTCTGATCGGAATCCCGCTGGGGATTTACGCCGGACTCAACGCGAATACGAACCGTGACTACGCAGCGTCAGTCACCGGAATCGTGTGGCGTGCGATGCCGAACTTCTGGCTTGCGGCGATCCTGTTGGCACTCTTATCCCAGACTGATTCGCTCTTTTTTGGACGCGGATGGCAGTCGTTTATTACCGAGACGGAGCTCGTGGGAGCTCCGAACCTGTCGAACCTCGGGAGCGTGGACGGATTTATCACTGCCACGAAACAGATTCTGCCGGCCGCGTTCGTGCTCGGCTCGGCGTCGATGGGAAACGAACTTCGACTGTCCAGAACCGCGGTGCTCGAAATCGTCAACGAGGATTATATCGATACGGCGAAGGCCGTCGGCGTCTCGCGGACCCGACTAATCGGCAAGCACATTTTGCGAAACGCGATGATCCCGCTCATCCCGGTAGTCACGAGCGAAGCGTACATCCTGGTCGGTGGCTCAGTGCTCGTGGAGGTGGTGTTTGGGATCAACGGTATCGGAACTCTGTTTTATGATGCGATGACCAGCGGTGATCTTCCGCTTGCCGGTTCGTTGATGTTCATCTTCATTCTGCTCACTGTCTTTATCAACATCATGCAGGATATCCTGTACACGGTCATCGACCCACGGATCGGCTACGAGGAACGACAATGAGCAAGCAAGTCTCGACACCCGCAGCGGAGTCCACCGCCCGAACACGCCTCGAACGCCTCCCGATCTCCCCGACGAAGGCATGGATACTGGTCGCGGGGGTGCTGTTATTGCCGCAGGCTGGTGCAGTCGTTCAGTTCATTACCGCTACGCTGCCGGTCGGATCTTCAGTCACCCAGCTGGCAGACCAGATCCCGGTGTTACTGAGTCGAGAACAAATCCCCAACCGTGGAGTACGCGTTCCAGGCGAAGGTTGGCAGGGAACGTTCCTTGGCCTTTCACCCGCGGTCGCGTGGGGACTGCGGCTGGGGCTTCTGTATCTGTACGGGTTTTTCTGTATGTATTGGCTCTGGCGTGGGTATCTCCTGTACAGGAACCAGCACCGGACGGCCAGTTGGACACCGTTCGACGATACCGTCCGTCGGTTCAGACAGCATCGGTGGGGACAGTTCGGCCTGCTCGTCGTGCTCTCGTTTATTATTCTCGCTCTGTTTGCACCCGCACTCAGCCCGACTACGCTCGAACAGAACGCTATCGATCCATACAGCCATGAGATCAGCTACTACGACGAGACGACCGGAGAGATCGAGACAATAACCATCGGCGCTGCAAACACAGATTCGACGTCTCAGGGCATCCCGGGCAGACACGTCGGGCCACTCAGTTACGACGAGTATGACCGATTCCACCCGTTCGGAACAACGCCGTCCGGGCAGGACCTGTTCACACAGGTTGCGCTCGGATCGCGCGTGTCGCTGTTCATCGGGCTCGTTGCCATCGCTATCAGCAGTACCATCGCGGTCAGCTTGGCGTTGACCAGCGTTTATTACGGTGGTCTCGTCGATCTCGTCATCGTGCTGTTGAGCGACGCGACCCAGTCGCTCCCGCAGCTTCTGGTTATTATCATGTTGTCGGTCGTTCTCTCACAGACGTGGCTCGCGGGCGTGTACAACGGCGGTCTACTGCTCGCGATCATTTTCGCGCTCACCGGGTGGCCGTCGCTGTGGCGTGCGATTCGCGGCCCGGCGTTGCAGGTGTCCGAGCGAACGTGGGTGGAAGCCGCCAGCAGTTACGGACTCGCCCCGCGGACGACGATGACTCGACACGTTTTCCCGTACATAGTCGGGTACCTGATGGTGTACGCCTCGATGAATCTCGGCGGAATAATTATTGGCACGGCAGGACTGTCGTTTCTCGGATTGGGAATCTCGTCCCCGACCCCGGAGTGGGGACGGCTCGTCGAAATCGGCCAATCGCTTCTGACGACGAAATCGTGGCACATCGCTACCATCCCAGGGGTTCTCATCGTCATCGTCGTGACGGGATTCAACGCACTCGGAGACGGAATCCGTGATGCAATCGATGCCGAAACGGCTCTCGGGGACGAACAGGAGACGACGGCCGCGGCAAGCGGCGGAGGCGGCTAACCAATGACCGAAGAGACAGTGCTCACGACCGCATGGCGACAAATCCGAGAACAGATACGAACGGACGCAGCGGAGTATCGTGCCGCGGGAGACACCGTTATCGAGGCCTTCGCAGACCACAGCGCTGTGCGTCGGGCGTCGGAAGAGACGATCAGATTCTCGTTTACGATTCCCAACAACACCGTCACGGAGATCCAACAGCACGCTCAACCCCAGTCTCTGTCACACACGGAGATCCGGTACACCGACGTCGATCGGACTCGGTTCTACGTGCTCCACGTCCACGACGAACCCCCAACCGTGCGCGTGCTCATCGCCGGTGCGGTCGACCACCGATCGCTGACGGACTCTGTCGACAGTCTCACCGGCACACAGCGCTCGGCACGGACGGTCCTTCGATCGGCGACCGGAACCGTCGTGCTCAACTTACGCCACGCGAGTCTCGATCCGTTTCTCGCCGAGCTTGGCCCGAGCGATCGAGACTGAGACGGAGTTAACGGGTGTACCCGACGGGGTGAGCCGGACCCGCGGGCTGCAGATAGCGACGATAGCTGAGGAGCACTCGTCCGGTCCGACAGACCGGGCCAGCAGCGAGACGGACGGCCGGGACGCGCTCGCGCTCCGGACCAGAGACACGAACCCGTTCGGCGTCGTGATCACGCTCGCCGACGCCCACGCCGACCGCGTCACGGGCCGGCTCGCGGACGGGAGACAGGACGCATACGACCGCTACGAGGTCTTCCGGCGGGCGGCCGGCGACCGGATGTACGTCGTCGTCCAGTCCCTCGCCCCCGACCGGGACGAGGCGATCCTACTCGCCGGCAGCTCCCGGCTCCGCTTTCTCGACGATCCAGGAGGCCGTGACCGAGCCCGGCGAGCTGGTCACCCGGCTCAAGCGGATCGACGGTACCGCGGGGCGACGTTTCGCCACGAGCCCTACGAGCAGTCCTTCCCGCCCGCGGAGCAAGCGTCCGCGTCAACCCCTCGCTCAATACTCTCGGGACCCCGCCGGCCCGGGGAGAGCCGGCCGACCGGGAGACTTTACACCCGGTGGCCCGTGCCGGGCGTATGATCCTCTCGGACGGGGACATCCGGCGTCGACTGGCCGAGGGCGAGCTGGTCGTCGAACCGCTCGCGGACCCGGAGTTGCAGATCCAGCCCGCCAGCGTCGACCTGCGGCTCGGTCGGACCTTCCTCGAGTTTCAGCACACGAACATCGCCTCGATCCACCCCGACAGCGACGACGAGATCGACGAGTACGTCGCCGAAACCGTCGTCGACGAAGACGGCGAGTTCATCCTCCACCCCGGCGATTTCGTCCTCGGGACGACAAAGGAGCGCGTCGAGATCCCGTCGGACCTGATCGCCCACGTCGAGGGCCGGTCTTCGCTGGGCCGGCTCGCGGTCGTGGTCCACGCCTCGCTGCCCGCCGACGAGGAAGTGTTCCTGTGGACGCCCGAGGACGGCTTCGGATTCCACGAGATCGGTGCTATCGTCACAAACGAACGACCTGCGCGCGCCGTCGCGTTCGACCCACAGACGCTGCGGGTCAGCACGCACCCGGTGACGGGGTATATCACGAATCCGACGAAGCGGATCTACCGGGTGCGACTCAACTCCGGCCGGGAGGTTCGGGTCACGAGAGACCACAACCTGTTCACGCTCGACGATCGCGGCGGCGTCGCTCGGGTCGCGAGCGAAGATGCCGAGGGCGAGCACGTGATGGTCCCGGCAACGCTCCCGGCGTCTCCCGGAGAACGGGCGGAACTCGATTTACTCGACATGCTTGACCCCGAGGAAACGACGCTGTACGCCAGCGACGGGTTCGGCGCGGTCGACTGGTCGCGCGTTCCGGCCGGATCGAGACGACAGTACAAGGAACAAGACAGCGCCCCGATGGATGCGCTTCCGCGGACGGCGACGCCGGAGCAAATCGAGGTCGCGTGCAAACAGAGCACCGCAAAACTCCCGCGTCACCTGGAGCTGTCACCGGCGTTTGGTTGGGCGCTGGGCTTTTATATCGCAGAAGGATCCGCACGACCGAAACAGCTCCAAGTGTCGAACACCGAACGAGACCATCTCGATCGCTTTGCGGCGTTTTTCGACCGGTACGACACGAGTCTCTCGTGGTACGACGCCGGCCGCATCACGAAACTAACCGTCTGCTCTGCGCTCTGGTCGACGGTGTTTCGCGAACTCGCCGGCTCCGGTCAGAACAAGACGATCCCGGCGGGCGCGTTCGACTGGCCGAGTGACGTTCTTGCGGCGCTGCTTGAGGGGCTGCTCGACGGAGGCGGTTGCCGGCGAGAGGCTCGTGACACCCTCTACACGGCAACCCCCGGGCTCGCGAACCGTGCGGCCTACCTCGGGACGCGCCTGGGCCTGCTGACCGCCGTGTACAGCCGCGACCGCGAGACACACATCCCGATGAGCGATGTCGACTGGGCCGGCGAGATGTGGGCCGTCGATTTTAGCGCGGACGCCCACAAGCGCGGCCAGTCCGTTCCCGTCCCGAACGAGCTACTCCGTGAGTACAGAGAACGGGCAGGCATGCGGATGACCGACGCGGCCGAGGCGATGGACTACGCCTCGAAATCGAGTGTCTCGAACGTCGAGAACAAAACGTACGAGACGGTCAAACGGGAGACACTCGCGCGGTTCCGCGACGCCTACGCCGACGCAGGGGTCGACACGAGCCGCCTCGATCAGATACTCGACGGCGGCGTCCGGTTCGAGGAAGTCGTCGCCGTCAAGGAGACCGATCGGGTCGAACCGACCTACGATCTGGAAGTACAGCCCGGCGGGCGGGCGATCGAGAACTTCCTCGGCGGCCGCGGCGGCGTGTTCCTCTCGAACACCGCGGGTCTCTGTGACCCCGGGTATCAGGGCCAGATCACCCTCGAGCTGTCGAATCTCGGCACCGCGCCGGTGGCGCTGGCCCCGGACATGCGAATTTCACAGCTGACGTTCACCGAGCTCAAGTCGCCGGCCGAGCGCCCCTACGGCGAGGACCGGGGCTCGAAGTACCAGGGCCAGGAGGGCCCGCAAGCCTCCCGGCTCGGGAGCGACCGCGAGTTCGGGGGTGACCAGTAGATGCGGCCCCGCGAGCGGCGGAGATGAAGCTGATCGAGGAGGTCGTCGTCGAGGAGTTTCTCCCCACGTTCCGGTCGCTGCTGGCGGCCGAACTGGACGAGCGTGGGCTCACCCAAGACGAGATCGCGGATCACCTCGGAATCAGCCAGAGCGCCGTCTCGAAACACGTCCACGGCGAGGTCGCGACGACCCGGGCGATCGCCGAGGACGATCGCGTGCGGGCGCTCGTGACCGAGCTCGGAGAGGGGCTCGCGGCCGGCGAGCTGACCGGCGTGGAGGCGCTGCTCGAGACCGAGGCCTGCGTCCGCGAGCTCGAACGCGGCGGCGTCCTCGCCCAACGACACGCGTCGGCGGTCCCGGGACTGGACCCCGAGATGTCGGTCCACGACGCCGATGGGCGACTCCGCGAGGCCGCTCGGATCCGGCGGTCGGTCCGCCGCGGGGTCGCGATTCTGCAGAACACGCCTGGGATCGCCGAGCTGATCCCCGACGTCGGGGCGAACGTCGTCGAAGCACCTGCCGGCGCCGAGACGATCGACGACGTGGCCGCGGTGCCGGGGCGGCTGTTCGCGGTCCGGGGCCGACTCGCGGTGCCCGACGACCCGGCCTTCGGCGTGAGCCAGCACGTCGCCGGCCTGTTGCTCGCCGCCCGCGGGGCCGGCCACGACGCCCGGGCGGCAGTCTGTATCGCCTACAGTCCGGCGCTCGTCGAGACACTGGTCTCGGACGGACAGATCGCCGTCGAGTTCGCGGCCGAAGAGGAGATCGAGCCGGCCGTGCGGGCGGCGTTCGCCAACCGTCCGGACGCCGACGTGCTCTACCAGACCGGGGGCTTTGGCGTCGAGCCGGTGGCGTACGTGCTCGGGCCTGACGCCCCGACGGTCGCCCGGACGGTTCGCGAATGTCTGGACTGACCGACAGCTTCTACGGCTGGGGCGCGGGGCTGTACGACGCCCTCGCGACCGCCCCGGGGGTTGGCTCTTGGCGCGAGCGAGCGGCCGACAGCCTCGAGCTGTCTCCCGGCGAGACGGTTCTTGAGGTTGGCTGCGGTTCCGGCGCGAACTTCACGCACCTGCGTGACCGAGTCGGGCCGGCGGGGGCGGTCGTCGGCGTCGACCTCGTTCCCGCGATGCTCGGACAGGCCCGCGCCCGGATCGGGGCGGCCGGCTGGGGGAACGTCCAGGTCGTCCGGGCGGACGCGACCGAGCCGCCTGTGGACGGCGTCGACGCGGTGCTCGCGGCCTTTCTGATCGGAATGCTCGAGGAGCCGGCGGCGGCCGTCCGGACCTGGGTCGACCGGACTGTTCCGGGCGGTCGGGTGACCTTGCTGAACGCCGTCCGGTCCGAGCGGCTGCTCGCGCGCCTGCTGAACCCGCTCTTTCGCGCGCTCGTCCGGCTCGGCGCGCCCGGGCGCCGGCTGCAGCGAGCGTCGCCGGCCCGCGCGCTTGAGCGGCGGTACGCGCGGGCCCGGACCGCGCTCTTCGAGGCGACCGTCGACGCCTTCGAGTGGCGACTCGGGGGCGGGTTCGTCGCGCTGGCGAGCGGTTGCGTCCCCGAGTAACTTCGTGTCGGCCGGTCTCCCCGGACGCGAACGGCTACAGCTCTCCCTCGCGGATCGCCCGCTCGGCAGCACGTCGCGTCGCCTCGGGATCGAACCCCTCGACGATCCCGCGCAGAGTCTCCTCGTCCGCGGTGCCGAGCTCCCGGGCGTGGGTCGTCATCGTCGGGAGCGCACGCACCAGGTTGTCCACGACCGGAATCGCCGCAGCCCGCGCCGACCGCGAGAGCGGGTTCAGGTCGATCACGATCTCGGTCTTGCCGAGTTCGGCGAGTGCCGCCGCCCTGTCGCCGTCTTCTAGCGGCACGAGCACGACGTCGGCGGCCGCGATGCCTTCGGCCGCCACCAGGGCCCGATCGTGATCGAGCCCCGGCAGGCTCGTTTCGGCGCCCGGCCCGAGGACCCCCTCGGCGCCGTGCTCGCGCAGGTGTGTGGCGATGCGCTCGATCCGGCCCTCAGTCCGGTGAAAGAGGTTCACCTCGATCGCCGCCCCGACCGCCTCGGCGAGGTCGACGACCGCCTCTGGGGCGAGCGCGGCGACGTTCCCGTTGACCGACAGCACCGGCCGGTCGGCAAGCAGCAGCCGGGCGGCACCCGCCCGGGCGGCGGCGTCGGCGCTTGGCAGCGTCCGCTCGCCCAGCAGGTAATCGAAGGCCTCGCCGCGGCCCTGGGCGATCAGGCCCTGCTGGCTCGTCAGCCCCGCCTCGACGCCCTCGACGATCCGCTCGCGGGTCCGCAACGACGCCGCACGCGGGTGACTCTCCGGAACCTCGGTCATACCCCGCGGTCAGTCGCGGTCGCCCTTCCAGGTGACGGTCCGACCCCAGGTGGTAGCTTTCCCCCACAGCCCCGAGCGCATCGTCTCGAGTTCGACGATCTGTGAGTTGTCGACGAAGAGGTTGATCTCCGGGCCGAAGTTCTTGATGTACCACTCGAACATCTCCGGGCCAGGCGCCTCGAAGACCAGGTTCTCGATGCCCAGGCCGTTCGCGATCTCGTAGGCGACGTCGGTGCGCCACTCGAGGACCTCCTCGGTGATCCCTTCGGCCTCGACCATCAACAGATCGGCCCCGGCCTCGAGGTGTCGGCGGCCCTCCTCGATGGCCTGTTCGGGGTCCTGCTGGCCCTGCTCCTCTAATGTCTCGGGGTCGGTCGCGCCGCCGGCGCCGAACTGGACGTTGATCTCTGGCTTGGGCTCGAGGTCGTAGTCGCTGTCGACGACCTCGGTCATCCGGACCATGTCGTCGGCGCCGATCGCGAGAAAGCCACTCGACAGCTCGACAATATCGAACCCGACCCGTTCGGCCTCCGCGAAGTACCGCTCGACGGAGTCGTTGTCCCGCGCGAGGACGTTTTCGACGTACCCCCCCGTCGAGACCTTGACATCGTACTCGTGACAGATGTCGATCAGCTCCGTGACGGCGTCTTCCGGCATCAGGGCGAAGGATCCGCCGGAGAACTTGTAGATGTCCACGTAGTGGCCCATCGTCTCGAGGATGTCCCGCAGCTCGCGGGGCCCCATCGGGTCGTAGTACGGCCCGCGGATCTCAGTGATGCCCGTCGACCGGGGTTTCGATTCGCGCTCGTTGACGTGGAGAAACTCGAACGGTCGGTCTGGATCTGCCATACCCGCCGTTCGGCCGGACCGTATTTATGACTGGCTGCGGTGTGTGCCGCGAGTGTCGGAGCCCACTTCAACGCCTGTAATATACAGCCACACCGTTAGGCTCCGGTCGCTCCGACGAACTCGCGTATGAGCTACGATCTGACCGGTGACGTCGCGGTCGTCACCGGTGGAACCCGGGGGATCGGTCGCGCGATCACGGAGCGGCTGGCTGCGAACGGCGCCACCGTCGTCGCGAACTACTACTCGAACGAGGAGGCGGCCCGAGAGACCGAACAGCTACTGGCCGAGTACGATGCGGACTCGCGGGTGATGCAGTTCGACGTGAGCGACGCAGACGCGGTGGTCGATGCCTTCGCCGAGATCAGATCGACGGTCGGGACGCCGACGATCCTCGTCAACAACGCCGGCATCCTCGAACAGGACACGCTCGACTGTACGACCGAGGACTGCTGGGACAGCGTCGTCGACGTGAACCTCAAGGGAACGTTCCTGTGTTCCCGCGAGGCGCTGGGCCCGATGCGTGACGCCGAGACAGGGGCGATCGTCAACATCTCGAGTGTCGCCCGCGAGAACGGTGCCGAGGGGCTGGGCGGGTACGCCGCGACCAAGGGCGGCCAGGTCTCGCTGACCAAGGTGATGGCAAAGGAACACGCCCCCTACGGGATCCGGACCAACGCCATCGCGCCCGGGCTCATCGAGACCGACATCTGGAAGGACGCCGACGGCGATGGGATGCTCGCCGCCGACGAGGAAGTGGTCCGGGAGAACTGGGCCGAGCAGAGCCCCCTCGGCCGGGTCGGATACCCCGAGGATGTCGCCTCGGTGGCGGCGTTTCTGGTCTCCGAGGAGGCTGCCTACGTCAACGGCGAGGTGATCACCGTCGACGGCGGCACGAACCTCTGAGCATGCGCGAGGCCGGCGCGTCCGAGCTGGTGAGCGCCTGCCGCGGGACCGGCGTCGTCGGCGCGGGCGGCGCGGGCTTTCCCGCCCACGCCAAGTGCCAGCGGGCCGATGAGGCCTCGTACCTGCTTGTCAACCACCAGGAAAGCGAGCACAACTGCTGTGTCGACAAGTGGCTCGGGCGTCGTCACGCCGATCGACTGGCGGCGCTGTTCGATCGCCTCCAGACGACCGTCGGGACGGTGATCGTCGGCGCCAAGCTGGCCGACCGGGAGTGGCTCGCACCCCTCGAACGGGCGAGTTCGGCGACGGTCTACGAGCCAGACGAGCTCCCGCTCGACCCCGAGGCGGTCTCGGGGGTCGCGATCGCATACACCGAGGACACCTACGAGTACGGGATGGAAGGGCTACTCTTGGGGGTCGTCGCCGATACCGTGATCGGGCGGGATCTCCCGATCGAGCACGGCTGGATCGTCCAGAACACCGAGACGCTCGTAAACGTCGCCGGTGCCCTCGACGGCGACCCCGTGGTTCGAACGCGGCTCCACGTCGACGGCTCCCTCGACGGCCACCGGCTCCCGAACCGGCTGTTCGAGGTCCCGATCGGGACGCCCGTCTCGTCGCTGTTCGCCGCGGCCGAGATCGACCTCCCGCCCGATGCGGTGCTGGTCGACGGCGGCCCAGGCTGGGGCTTCGAGACGACCGCCGAGCGGGGCGTGGCCGCGCCGACGAACTGCCTGCTCGCGCTCGATCCCGAGACAGTTGTCGAACACCGCTACGAGAACGGTCGGATCGATGTCCGCGGACTGACCGACTGGTCGCTCGCCGACCCGCCCACCCCAGAGCGACTCGACCCCCCTCGGGTTCGGGTCCCGACGCTTCCCGGCGACCGGTTTGACGGGGTCGTCGCGCCCGCGGTCCCGACGGTCGATCCCGGGGCGTCGGTCGCAACGGGCGACCGGATCGCCGACCCCGCGAGCGACGCCCACTCGGTCGCCCGGCACGCCCCGATCGACGGCGAGGTGACGGCCGCGACCGACCGGTCGATCGAGATCCGCTGGCGGTGAGACCGGCGACGGTCGCCGCGGTCTCGGGTGTCTGTCTGTGAACCCCCACAAAAACGTCAATACGGTGGTTGCCGAAGATCGCGCATGGACGTGTCGATCCGCGAGGCGACCACCGAGGACGTGAAACGGATCCGCGACGTTCACCTGCGGTCGATCGAGGAACTCGGCGGACTGGCATACGACGAGACGCAGGTCGAGGTGTGGGCCCACGACCGCGATCCCGAGGAGTACCCCATCGACGCCGACGAGACACACGTCCTCGTCGCCGAGGCCGACGAGGTGGTCGGGTTCGGCTGGCTACGCGAGGGCGCCCGAGAACACCTCCGTGCGGCCGTCGAAGGCGAACTCGTCGCGGTGTATGTCCACCCGTCGGTCGCGCGTCAGGGGATCGGATCGCGGCTCTGCGAGGCACTCGAGGCCGAAGCCGACAGGCGTGGGATCCGGTCGCTCGGGCTGTGGGCGTCGCTGAACGCCGTCCCCTTCTACGAGGCACAGGGGTACGACCGCGTGACGGCCCACGCCCACGAGTACCGCGACGGCGTCGAACTTACCCTGATCGAGATGGCAACGCGACTCTCCCGATAGCAGATGCGCTCTCCCCCGCGCCCGGAGCTGCGTGGATCCCGATTCAGGCGGTTTTGAGGGCGATCAGGCGAGCAACGCCGTCAGCTCCGTCGCGGTGGTCGACTCGAGGCGCTTGATCGCGTCGACGATTTCCTCCCGGTGCTCCCGGTCGTAGACGTTCGCCGCCATCGGGTGGAACTTCTCCTCGAGCTCTGCCCAGTCCATCGGGTCGGTCGGGTGACCCCGGAAGGCGTCTTTCGCTATGTGGTGGACCCGCCCGTCCTCGAGCTCGATGTCGATTACCGCAGGCATCTCGCCGTTCTCGAACCGTTCGGTGAGCTGCGGGTCCTCCGTGACGCTGACTGTCTGGAGCAGCTCCTGGACGTCTGCCGACTGGATCCGCTCTGGCTCGTACTGTGCGTTGTGCATCTCTCGGTCGAGCAGCGCCGCAGCGAGCATGTAGGGCAGCGAGTGATCGGCCTGGGCTTTCGTCTCGACCGCGTGGCGGTCACCCTCGCCGCCGCCGATGATCAGCTTCGCGCCGTGGAACGTCTCGAGGTGGATGCCCGTCACGGCCTCGCCGTCGATGTCGTGGGTTTCGGCCAGCTCGATGATCCCCTCGACGGCCGACTGGGCGTAGGTCTCCGCGACGTAGCGCTTTGCCATCACGTCCTCGACGCGGCGACAGGCCGGATCGAGGTCGAGTTCGAACGCTCCGGAGATGATCTGCTGCCAGCCTTTCTGTCCTTCGAAGAGGTTCTTCGGGCCCTCCATGCCCTCGTCCGCGAGCAGGGCGGCGTAGGCGCCGTTTCGGGCGGCGTTGCCGGCCGCGACGCCTTTCCACTCGTTGATGCCCCCGGTTCGGGTCACCCGGAGGGCGTTGTTGGCGGTGCCGGCGATGCCGATCGCGTCACGGATCGCCTCGCGGTCGAGATCGAGCAGCGCGGCCGCCGCGGCCGCCTGCGTGATGACGGTGTGGGTGACGTGATCGAATCCACGATCGCGGACGGGCGCGTTCCAGGCCAGCTCGCCCTGCAACTCGTAGGCGATCGCGGTGGCCTCGATCAGCTGTTCGCCGGTCGCCTCGACGGCCTCGCCGACCGCGACGATCGTGCCGATGTTGTCGCTCGGGTGGGGCGTCTCGCCAGGGGCGAGAAACGAGTCCATGAAATCGAGATACCGCGTCAGTGTCGTGTTGTACATCGCCGCACCGGCCGGCGAAGCGGTCTCGCCGGCCGCCCACAGCGACGCCCCGTCCCCGCCCTCGCGGGTGACGGTTCGTCGGACGGCTGCGACCGGCGGTTCGCCGACCGCCCCGAGCCCGATCCCGACCGAGTCCAGCAGCCGGCGCTTGAGCTGATCGACGACCTCCGCCGGCAGGTCATCGTACTCGACGATCTCGACGAACTCCGCGATTTCGGCTGTCATCGTCATGGACATCGTTCGCGCGGCCCAAATAAAAGCCCCGGGCGAGCCCGGGCCCGTCGCACACGGGCGGTCAGGGCCGCTCTTCGAGGCTGGCCCCGCCGGGGTGGATCCGACAGGCTGCCGGCTCGTAGCCCGCGTCGGAGAGCCCGGTGCCGAGCGCGACGACGGTCTCGCCGAGCATCCCCATCGTCGCGCTGCCGCCGGCCTCGGCGACCGCCTCGATCGCGTCCCGAACCCGGTCGGTCAGCAGCCCCGATTCCCGGGCGAACCGCCGCGAGGCCCGCATGAACCGGTCGACGGTCGGCTCGGCAACGACCGCCGAGAGGGCGCGCTCGCCGGCGGCGTCGATCGCCTCGGTCTCCTCGCCGACGACCGCGGCGGTGTCGACCGCTCCGAAGGTGCGGTACTCGATTCGCCCCCGCGCCGGGATCGCGTCGAGCAGGTTGTCCTGTGGCCCGCCCGGCTCGAGCCGGATCGGCACGCCGCCCCGGGCCTGGGCGACCACGTCTCCGAGCCCGGTGCCCGACTGGACCTCGGCGCCGTGGGCGATCGTGCACAACTCGTTTTCCGAGAGCTGGCGGTCGAAGGCGGCGTTCGCGGCGAGTGCGGCCCCCAGCGACGCGGCTCCGGAGACGCCAAAGCCCGCGCCGACCGGCAGGTCCGTCGCGATCTGCACCTCGGCGGTCGCCTCGAGGGCATCGAGCACCCGTTCGACCGGGGCTATCTCGATCGGCTCGCCGTCCAGGAGCACCCGTCGCCGGTCGGCGGGCCGGACGGTCACCGTCGCGCCCGCAGAGAGGACGATCCCGCCGCCCCGCGAGCCGGCCCTGGTCGGGTCGTCGGCCTCCTCGACGCTGAAGAAGCCGGTCACGTGTCCCGGGACGAACGCCCGCGCCAGATCCGTCATGGCCCCAGCCCGGTGCTCCGTCGACTAAACCCCCGCGGCTCGCCCGCCGACCCCCGGCGAATCCGGGGGCTCTCCATCGGCGGTCGCGGGGGCAAGAGCCAGGTGTCTCCGGGACAACCGTCGGTATGGACGAACCCGAACCGGCCGATGGCTGGCCGGATCGCCCGCTCTCCGAGACCGAAGCCGCGGATCGGGTCGAGGACGGGATCGCGGTCTGGGTGATGGACCACGAGAGCGGCGTCCGGTCGGTCGCTGTGCCGCCGGACGCCCCCGAGGACGCGGTCGTCGACCTGGTCCTCGAGACCGAGACGGCCTTCGAGATGTACAGCTACACCCGCGGGGAGTGGCTGGATTACGGCACCCAGCGCAAGGACGACGAGGCGGCCCCGCCGATGGCCGGTACCCTCGAGAGCTACCGGCTGCTCGCCGGCGACCCGGAGACCGCCGAGTAGTTACGGGGAGAGTCGCTGGCGGTCCCTGGGGAAGAGCACGGCTTCGCGGACGTTCTCCAGCTCGAGCATCGTCATGACCAGCCGGTCGGCGCCCAGCCCCCAGCCGGCGTGGGGCGGCATCCCGTACCGGAACATCTTCGTGTAGTACTCGAAGGCCGCCGGGTCCAGCCCCTGCTGTTCGAACCCCGCGACCAGCCGGTCGTGGCGGTGCTCGCGCTGCCCGCCCGAGGCCAGCTCGAGAGAGGGATGCATCAGGTCAAAGCCCGTCGAGACGTCCGGATCGTCAGCCAGATCGCGGATGTAGAAGGGTTTGATCTCGCTTGGCCACTCGGTGACGAAGTAGTGCTCGCCGACGGCCTCGCCGAGGGCTCGTTCGGCCTCCGTCGAGAGGTCATCGCCCCAGACCAGCGGCTCGGCGAGCTCGCCGGTGGCGTTGACCCGCTCGATCGCCTCCTCGTAGGTGAGCCGTGGGAACTCTCCGTCGGGAACCGAAAACTCCGCGAGTCCGAGCGCCTCCAGCTGGGACTGACAGTTCCGGGCGACGGCCTCGTAGGCTCCGGTGACGATCGTCTCGGCTGCGTCCATCGCGTCGCCGGCGTCGAAAAACGCCGCCTCGAGGTCGATCGAGGTCGCCTCGTTGAGGTGTCGGGGCGTGTTGTGCTCCTCGGCCCGGAAGATCGGCCCGACCTCGAAGACTCGCTCCAGCCCCGACCCGATCATCAGCTGTTTGAACAGCTGCGGGCTCTGGTTCATAAACGCCTCCTGTCCGAAGTAGGTGATCGGGAACAGCTCGGTGCCGCCCTCGGTGCCGGTGGCGACGATCTTCGGCGTGTTGATCTCCGTACAGCCGAGCTCGCGGAACTGCTCGCGGACCGCGCGCAACACCTCCGCGCGGATCTCGAAGATCGCCTTGATCTCGGGCTTGCGGAGATCGAGCGTCCGGTTGTCGAGCCGGGTCGGGAGTTCGGACTTGACCTTGCCGGCGGGATCGAGCGGCAGCTCGGGGTCGGCCGGCGAGATCACCTCGAAGGCGTCGGGGACGAGTTCGACGCCGGTCGGCGCCCGGTCTTCGGCCTCGACGGACCCCGCGACCGAGACCACGCTCTCGCGGTGGACGCCCAGGGCGGTCTCGACCAGCTCCTCATCGAGCTCGTCTTTCTCGATTTTCACCTGTATTTTGCCGGTCGTGTCCCGCAGGATGAGAAAGGCGATGCCACCGAGATCGCGGATCTCGTGGACCCAGCCGGCGAGCGTCGCCTCCCGGCCGGGCTCGGCGTCCGCGGCGTAGGTTCGGGTGTCGGGATCTACAGCCATACCCGCGGTTTCGCTCGCCGGAACTTAAGCCCCCTCTTTCGGACGCTCAGCCGGCGAGCTGGCCCTGCCAGTCCTCGAGCCGCGCAGCGCTTACCCCCTCGACGGTCTCGGCGACGCTTTCCGGATCTGCGCTCGCGAGCGCCTGCGGAGTGTCGATGCCGGCGTCGGCGAGCTTCTCGGCGGTCGCCGCGCCGATGCCGTCGATGTCCTCGAGCTGTTCGGCGGCCTCCCGGGCCCGGTAGGCCCGGTAGTTACAGACCGGACAGCCGAGCTCCCAGGGCTCGTCGTCGTCGGCGTCGATCACCAGCTCGGGCAGGTCGTGGTCCTCGCAGGCGTCGTCGGTGACGGTGATCTCGCCGTTCCGGGGCAGGGGCAGCGAGTACTCGCAGTCGGGGTACCGCGTGCACCCGGCCATCCGCGAGCCCGACCGCAGGCGCTTTATCGCGAGTTCGCCGCCCTGCTTGGCCCCACACTCCGGGCAGGGGCCGATGACCTCGTCGTCGGTGTTCTCGGCCTCGGCGGCGGCACACCGTGGGCAGCCGTGAACGAACGTGTCCCGGCCAGCCAGCATCTTCACGTGACGCAGGTCGTGGTCCGCGCAGGTCTCCTCGAGCACCAGCGGCTCGCCCGTGCTCGGCAGCGGGAGCGTGAACCGACAGTCCGGAAAGCCGTCGCAGCCGACGAAGTACGACCCGCCCCGGGACTGCCGGATCAACAGGTCCTCGCCACACTCCGGACAGGGGCCGAGCCGGCTGTCTTCTTTCAGCGACTCCTGAAGGTGCTCGCCGATGGCCTCCCGAGAGCTCCGTAACTCCTCGAAGACCCGCCCGAGCATCTCCCGAGACTCCGCGGTCACCGCCTCGAGGCTCTTCTCGCCGTCCGCGATCGCGGTCATGTCGGCCTCGAGCCGGGCGGTCATCTCCTCGCTGACGACGTGTTCGGCGAACTCCTCGGCGGCCGCGACGACCGCCTCCGCCAGCGCGGTCGGTCGGGGTGGGTCACCCTCGATGTACCCGCGGTCGTACAGCTTCTCGATGGTCCGGTGGCGGGTCGCCTTCGTGCCGAGCCCCCGATCGGCCATCGTCTCGATCAGCCGCGACTGGCCGTACCGGCGCGGCGGCTGGGTCTCTTTCGCCGCGAGTTCGACCGCCGCGATCTCGAGCCGGTCACCCTCGGCCACGGCCGGCAGGCTCGTCTCGGTCGCGTTCGGGTACGGGTAGACCGCGTAGTAGCCCTCCTCGACCAGGCGCTTTCCGTTCGCCTTGAGCTGCTCCTCCTCGACCGTCGCGACGACCCGGAGCCGTTTCCAGGTCGCGGGCTCGGCGACGGTCGCGAGGAACCGCCGGACGATCAGCTCGTAGATCGCCCACTCGTCGTCGCTCAGCTCCCCGCGCTCGGGCAGGTCGCCGGTCGGATGGATCGGCGGGTGATCGGTCGTCTCCTCCTCGCCACGGGTGGGCTCGAGGCCGCTCTCCTCGAGGAGGTGCGTGGCCGACTCCGCGAACGGCGAGTCGGTGAACTCCTGCACCAACCGCTCGGGGTCGAGGTCGTCGGGGTAGACGGTGTTGTCGGTCCGCGGGTAGGTCGTGTAGCCGGCGGTGTACAGCTCCTCGGCGATCGACATCGCCCGCTGGGCGGAGTACCCGAGCGACCCGGCGGCACTAATAAACGCCGTCGTATCGAACGGCGCAGGCGGCCGGTCGGTCTGGGTTCGCCGCCGGACGGCTGTGACCGTCGCCGTCTCCGCCTCCCGCAGGCGGTCGTCGAGGGCGCGGGCCCAATCTTCCTCCCAGATCCGCTCTTGTTCGCCGTCGTCCTCGTAGAAGTACTGTGCCTCGAAGCTCCCGTCGCCGGCGGCCAGCTCGGCGGTCAGCTCCCAGTAGCTCTCGGGGTCGAAGGCCTCGATCTCGCGCTCGCGGTCGACGATCAGCTTCAGCGTCGGCGACTGGACCCGGCCGACCGAGATGAAGTCGTTTCCGAGCTGGCGGGCGGCCAGCGACAGGAACCGCGTCAGTGCGGCCCCCCAGACTAGATCGATCACCTGCCGGGCCTGGCCCGCGGCAGCCAACTCGAAGTCGAGCTCGTCGGGATCCGCGAACGCCTCCCGGACCTCCCGATCGGTGATCGAGGAGTACCGCACCCGCTCGATCTCCGTGACCGCGTCGGCGATCAGCTCGTAGGCCTCCTTGCCGATCAGCTCCCCCTCCCGGTCGTAGTCGGTCGCGATGGTCGCCCGATCCGCCGCCGCCGCGAGCTGCTTGAGGGTTCGAACGATCGCCTCCTTGGTCGGCTCGGTGACGATCTCGGCGTCGATCAGCTCGACGGGCTCGGCGTCCCGCCAGTTCTCGTACTCCTCGGGGAAATCGAGCCCGACAACGTGTCCGGACAGCCCAACGACGCGGGTATCGTCCCACCGGTAGACGTTCACGCCGTTGTGCCGCGTGACGCTCGCGGCCCCCTCGCTCAGTATCTCCGCGATCCGCCGGGCGGCGTTTTCCTTCTCTGTGATGATCAGCTCCACCGCCGATCACCTCGAACGTACATTACTCGTCGGTAGCTCCTCGGCGGTGCTAAGACTTTCGTCGGGAATCGACCGACGACGCGGGCACGCGCTCGCGAGGTTGCACGACGACTGCCCGAACGGGTCGGCAGGGCGTTCGTGTCGACCTACGCGAGCCGATCCCGCAGGAGCCGGTTGACCTCGCCGGGGTCGGCGCTGCCGCCGGTCTCCTGCATGACCTGCCCGACTAGGAAGTTGAGCGCGCCGTCCTCGCCGTCGCGGTAGTCCGCGACCGCGTCGGGGTTCTCGTCGATCGCGGCCGCGACCGCCCGCTCGACGGCGTCGCCGCTTGCCTTTCCGAGCCCCTCGCCCTCGACGATCGTGTCGGGGTCCTGGCCCTCGTCGAGCATCCCCCTGAGGACCGTCTCGCGGGCGTTTTTGGCCGTGATCTCCCCGGTGGCGACGAGCTCGACCAGCCGCTCGATCTCGCCGAGGCGGTCGGCGACGTCGGTGACGGTCATGTCGCGGTAGTTGAGCTCGCCGAGCAGCTCGTCGGCGACCCACGTGGCCGCAAGCTCGGGGTCGAACGTCGCGGCCAGGTCCTCGTAGAAGTCGGCGACCTGTTTGGTACTCGTGAGCTTCTCGGCGGTCTCCGCGTCGAGGCTGTACTCGCCTTTGAACCGCTCGCGACGAGCGTCGGGCAGCTCCGGGATCGCGATCTCCTCGGTCCAGTCGGCCACCTCGAGCGCCGGCAGGTCGGCCTCCCGAAAGTACCGGTAGTCCTTCTCGGCCTCCTTCGAGCGCATCGAGACGGTGATCCCGCGCGAGTCGTCCCAGTGGCGCGTCTCCTGCTCGACCGCCCGGCCGCGCTCGACGGCGTTTTTCTGTCGCTGGGCCTCGTAGGCGAGTGCCTTCTCGGCGGCCTTGTGACTCGAGATGTTCTTGACCTCCGTCCGGTTCGCGCCCGCCAGGGTCGCCTCGTCGAGCCCGTCCTCAAGAGCCGCCTGCTCGACGACGGAAATGTTCGCGTCCACCCGCAGGCTGCCGTCCCGCTCGGGATCGAACACGCCGAGATACTCAAGCACCTCCTCGAGTTTCGCGAGGAACGCACGAGCCTCCGCGGGCTCGCGGAAGTCGGGCGCGGTGACGATCTCCATCAGCGGCGTGCCCGCGCGGTTGTAATCGATCAGCGTGTACTCGGCGTCGTCGATCGACCCGCCCGCGTGCCGGAGACTGCCCGGATCCTCCTCGAGGTGGGCCCGCTCGATCGCGATCTCGCGGCGCTGGCCTTCGTGGGACAGCTCCAGGCTGCCAGCCCGACAGATCGGCGCGTCGTACTGGGTGATCTGGAAGTTCTTCGGCAGGTCGGGGTAGTAATAGTTCTTCCGGTGAAACTGGGTCCGCTCGGGGATGTCGGCGTCGATCGCCTTGCCGACCTTGACGGCGGCCTCGACGGCGGCCTCGTTGAGCACCGGCAACGCTCCCGGCAGTCCCAGACAGACCGGGCAGGTGCTGGTGTTTGGCTCTGTCGCCGGCTCGGTCGAGCAGCCACAGAAGATCTTCGTGTCGGTCTCGAGCTGGACGTGGACCTCCAGCCCGATGACGACCCCGAGCCCGCTGTGATCCTGCTGGGCGTGTGCCATTGGCCTTGATTCGGCAGCCGCCGGCTAAACGCTTTTGTCACGCCTGACCCGGCGGGTCAGAGAGCCGGATTGCGCCCGGCCGTGCGTTCCGTGGTCCGTCGCCGCGACCGTGGCGGTCAAGACGCTGGCGACCGACGAACGGACGATGGCACAACGCAGCGGTCCGCTCCAACCCGACAGACCCGACGCCGAGGCCGAGTTCCGGGTCGAGGCGCCGTTCGAGCCGGCCGGCGACCAGCCCGACGCGATCGAGAAGCTCGCCGCGGGCTTTCGCGAGGGCATGGACAAACAGACGCTGTTGGGCGTGACCGGCAGCGGCAAGACAAACACCGTCTCCTGGGTGATCGAGAAGCTCCAGTCCCCGACACTTGTGATCGCCCACAACAAAACGCTTGCCGCACAACTGTACGAGGAGTTTCGCCAGCTGTTTCCCGACAACGCCGTCGAGTACTTCGTCAGCTACTACGATTACTACCAGCCCGAGGCCTACGTCGAGGCCAGCGACACGTACATCGACAAGGACGCCTCGATCAACGACGAGATCGACCGGCTGCGTCACTCCGCGACCCGGTCGCTGCTGACCCGCGACGACGTGATCGTCGTCGCCTCGGTCTCGGCGATCTACGGGCTCGGCGATCCGGACAACTACGTCGACATGGCCATGCGCCTTGAGCAGGGCCAGCGCATCGACCGCGAGCAACTGCTCGCGGAGCTGGTCGATCTGAACTACGAGCGCAACGACGTCGATTTCACGCAGGGGACGTTTCGGGTGCGCGGGGACACGATCGAGGTGTACCCGATGTACGGCCGGTACGCGGTCCGGGTCGAGCTGTTCGGCGACGAGATCGACCGGCTGCGAAAGGTCGACCCCCTCGAAGGGGAGGTGATCAGCGAGGAGCCGGCGACGCTGATCCACCCCGCCGAGCACTACTCGATCCCAGAGCGACGCCTCGAGCGGGCCATGACCGAAATCGAGGAGCTGCTCGACGATCGAATCGGACACTTCGAGCGCCAGGGCGATCTCGTGGCGGCCCAGCGGATCGAGGAGCGCACGACCTTCGACCTGGAGATGCTCGAGGAGACCGGCTACTGTTCGGGCATCGAGAACTACTCGGTGCACCTCTCCGATCGTGACGCCGGCGACCCGCCGTTTACGCTGCTGGATTACTTCCCGGAGGAGTTTCTCACGGTCGTCGACGAGTCCCACCAGACCCTGCCACAGATCCGCGGGCAGTTCGAGGGCGACCGCTCGCGCAAGGAGTCGCTGGTCGAGAACGGCTTCCGGCTCCCGACGGCGTTTGACAACCGACCCCTGACCTTCGAGGAGTTCGAGGACCGCACCGACCGGACGCTGTACGTCTCCGCGACCCCCGGCGAGTACGAGCGCGAGCACTCCGGGCAGGTCGTCGAGCAGATCGTCCGTCCAACCCACCTGGTCGACCCTGCCGTCGAGGTCGCCCCCGCCGAGGGGCAGGTCTCGGATCTCATCGAGCGCCTGCAGGCCCTGCCCGACGAGGAGCGGGCGCTCGTGACGACGCTCACGAAGCGCATGGCCGAGGATCTGACCGAGTACTTAGACGAGGCCGGCCTCGCGGTGGCGTACATGCACGACGAGACCGACACCCTCGAGCGCCACGAGCTGATCCGGAGCCTCCGCCTGGGGGAGATCGACGTGCTCGTGGGGATCAACCTCCTCCGGGAGGGACTCGACATCCCCGAGGTGTCGCTCGTGGGGATCCTCGACGCCGACCAGGAGGGCTTTCTCCGCTCGGAGACGACGCTGGTCCAGACGATGGGCCGGGCGGCCCGCAACGTCAACGGCACTGTCGTCCTGTACGCCGACGAGCCAAGCGCCGCCATGGAGTCCGCAATCGAGGAGACGAAACGCCGGCGTCGGATCCAGCGGGAGTACAACGACAGCCACGGCTACGAGCCCGAGACCATCGAGAAGGAGATCGGCGAGACGAACCTCCCGGGCAGTGCGACCGACGCGAGCGACGCGGCCGGCGTCGACCCGGAGGACGCCGACGCGGCCCGCCGGACGATCGCCGAGCTCGAAGGACAGATGGACGAGGCCGCCGAGAACCTGGAGTTCGAGCTCGCGGCCGACATCCGCGACCGGATCCGCGAGCTCCGCGAGGAGTTCGAGCTCGGCGACGAGGACGGCGTTCCCGCCCCCGGCCCGGACGGGGAGTTCTGAGTCCGATCCCGGCCACGGGCCGGCCCCCGTTC
This sequence comes from uncultured Halobacteriales archaeon, assembly GCA_964426325.1. GTDB lineage: Archaea > Halobacteriota > Halobacteria > Halobacteriales > Haloarculaceae > Halovenus. Next base: position 36,712 of record CAYRQD010000005.1, read on the forward strand.
GTGGGCTGTCGCCGCCGAATCGTAGTGATATAAAAGCCTCCGTACCGACCGTCTTACCGATGAGCGCTACCACGGGTGTGACGATGGCGTCGCTGTCGACCTACGCCATCCTCGGGTGCGGGAGTGTGGGGCACGCCGTCGCCGAACAGCTCGTCGCGGAGGACAAAGACGTCCTCATCGTCGACGAGGATGAGGACCGTGTCGAGGCGCTCCGGGACCAGGACATGAACGCCCGGCAGGGCCGAATCGAGACCGACGGCGTCGTCGACGCCGTCGCCGACCGGGACGTGATCATGATCCTGGCGGCCGGCGGGGATCCGACCGTCACCGCGATCGAGAAGCTCCGCGCACGCGAGGGCGACCGGTACATCGTCGCCCGGGCCGGCGACCCGGTCTCGGCCGACCGGATCCGCGAGGCCGGCGCCGACGTCGTGATCAATCCGGCCTCGGTGATCGCCGACTCGGCGCTGCGAGCGCTCGAGTCCGGCGAGCTCGAGTACAAGGCAAAGCAGCTCGTCGAGGCCGTCGACGCCACCGACGGGCGACTCGCGATCCGGATCCACCGGAGTCCCGACCCCGACTCGATCGCGAGCGCGATCGCGCTGCAGGCGATCGCAGCCAGCCGAGACGTGGCGGCCGACATCGTCTACGACGGGGAGATCGGCCACCGGGAGAACCGCGCCTTCGTCAACCTGCTCGGGATCGACCTGGTGCCCATCGAGGAGGCCGAGACGACCACCTACGACACCGTCGCGGTCCTCGATCACCCCAAGGCCACCGAGAGCCAGGGACGGATCACCGCTGACATCGTCATCGATCACTACGAACACGAGCACGACCACGACGCTGCCTTCACCGACGTTCGGACCGACGTCTCGGCCACCTCGACGATCCTGACGAAGTACATCCAGGAGCTCGATCTGACCCTCGACGAGCAGGTCGCGACCGCGCTGCTGTACGGCATCCGAGCGGAGACGCTCGATTTCAAGCGCGACGCCACGCCGGCCGATCTCACCGCGGCGGCGTACCTCTATCCGTTCGCCAATCACGACACCTTGGAACAGGTCGAGTCTCCGTCGATGTCCCCGGAGACGCTCGACGTGCTCGCCGACGCGATCCGCAACCGCGAGGTGCGAGGCTCGCACCTGCTCTCGACGGCCGGGTTCATCACCGATCGAAACGCCCTCTCACAGGCCGCCCAGCACCTCCTGAACCTCGAGGGGATCACGACGACGGCCGTGTTCGCGGTCGTCGAGGACACGATCCACGTCAGCGCCCGCTCGAAAGACATCCGTCTCGACATCGGGGACGTGCTCGCGGACGCCTTCGGTGACACCGGCGAGGCGGCCGGACACTCGACGGACGCGAGCGTCGAGATCCCGCTCGGGATCTTCACCGGCGTCGAGGTCGACGAGAGCAACCGCGAGACCTTACTCGCCCTGGTCGAGCAGGCCGTCCGGACGCGGCTGTTCGACGCCCTCGGCGTCGAGAACGGGAACGGCTCTTAGCGTTAGGCCGCGGCCTCTTCGGGCTCGTCCTCGCCCTGGCGCTTGATTCGCTCCGCGAGATCGTTGACGATGACGATGTCGCCGACCGACTGCACCCACCGGTAGGGGACGATCACGCCCTGGGCCTCGCGGTGCTCTTGCTCGAACAGCTCGCGGTTCAGATCGTGCAGTGCGAGCCCGGTAACCTGCTGTTGGTCGATATTCAGCCGGAGGTCCTCGACTTCGCCGAGAAAGACCCCGTCGTTCGTGTAGACCTCTCGGCCGACCAGGTTCGTGATCTCCTGTGGCCCTGCGCTGTGGTCCATACGTCCGGTATGTCAGAGCGCAGGCTTAACTCTTGGCTCGCCGCTCGGTCGTCGATCCGGATTGTCGACCGCGTCGGGGTGCACGAAGGCTCACGCGCAGACGACCAGAGGAGACTCCCTTCCCCGAGCGACCGGCGCCGGCCTCCCCGTCGTGTGCGATCTCACCGGACCTTCGACGATCCCGGGGACGATCGCGGGGGAGACGTTCCGCGGGTGCTGGACGCCCCGGGCGAGCGCGGCGACGAGTAGTCGTCGTTATACGCGTCGAGGCCGATAAGATAGTATGGACGGAGCGGCGACAATTAAAGTCCCCGACGGCAAACTTATCGAGCTCCGGGCGACCTACGACGACCGGTACGAGGACGTGACGATCACCGGCGACTTCTTTCTCGAGCCGCCGGCCGCACTGGCCGATCTCGAGGCGGCAATCGAGGGCCAGCCGACAGACGCCGACCGCGAGCAGCTCGCCAAAGCGGTCGCGGCCGTCGACGCGGAGCTGATCGGCTTCGCGGCGACCGACCTCGCCGCGGCGGCACGGGAGGCGGTTCGGTGAGCCTCGATCTGCGGATTATCGACGAGGGGGTCTACGCGGAGCCGACCCACCACGCACTCGACAAGACGCTGGTTGAGGGCCTCGACGCGGGCACGAGTCCGCCGACGTTGCGGATCTGGTACCGCGAGGCTCCCTCGGTCCCGTTCGGGCGGTTCCAGGCGTACAGCGACGAGGTCGCCGTCGAGTACGCACGGGACAACGACGTGGATGTCGTCCGGCGGATCACCGGCGGTGGCGCGATGTACACCGAACCGGGCTCGGTGATCACGTACTCGCTGTATCTCCCGCGAGCGGCCGTCTCCGACGATATCGAGGAGAGTTACGCCGAACTCGACCGGTGGGCCGTCGACGCCCTGCAGGACGTGGGGCTCGATGCCGCCCACGAGCCGCTGAACGATATCGTCCACCCCGAGGGCAAGATCGGCGGCTCGGCGCAGCTGCGAACCGGCGACGCCGTGTTACACCACACGACGATGAGCTACGACCTCGACCTGGCGGAGATGCTCCGGGTGCTCCGGATCGGCGAACAGAAAGTCTCGGACAAGGCCGTCACGTCCGCTGAACAGCGGGTCGCGCGGATCGCAGACCACATTGATCACTCGCGCGCGGCCGTGATCGAGGCGCTGATCGCCTCGGCCCGGGAGACCTACGCCGGTCACGACGGATCGCTGACTGACGCCGAACTCGCCCATGCCCGCGAGCTCGTCGACGAGCAGTTCGCGACCGAGGCCTGGAACCGCAAAATCGACCTCAAGGCGGAGTGAAACCACGAAGAGCGAGCACCCGGAAATCAGGAGTCAAAGAGCATCATCAGCCTCTCCCGGTAGTGGTAGCCGACGACCGACAGCGCGACAACGAGCGCCCCCAACCCGAGAGCGAGTCCGACCTGACCGGCGCGAAACGAGTCGCCGACGACGTTGACGAGAAAGAACGCCGGAGCGCGCCCGATGACGGCGATCGCGATCAGCTGCCAGAGCGGCAGCGTCGTGAGTCCGCCGACGAAACAGATCGCGTCGTCGGGTAGTCCAGGCACGAGAAAGACGACGAACAGCCCGCCCCGAGTCCGGGCATCCCCAATCGCGTCGAACCGGTCGATCACGTCGTCGTCGATCACCTGCTCGACGTACGGCCGTCCGTACCGCCGCGAGAGCCAGAACGCGGCGGCGCTCCCGGCGGCGATCCCGAGCATGTTGTACAGCGTCCCCCACCACGCGCCGTAGAGATAGCCGGCGACGACCGCAAGCACCTGCCCGGGGATCGGCGCGAGCACGACCTGCAGCGCCTGGAGACCGACCAGCGCGGCCGGCCCGTACCGGCCGAGCCCGCCGATCGCCCCGCGGAGTCGCTCCGCGTCGGTCAGTGCCGGGACGGACAGGGAGACGAGGATCGTCACTGCGGCGAGCACGAGAAGTACACCGGCGGCGTGGATCAGCGCCTGGCGGCGCCGCCGTCGAGACTCGAAGATCTCGATGTCAGCACCGAGCTCGCCGATTCGCGTCCGGAGTTCGCGCAGCGTCGGAATCACTGGACTGTCGGGCGTTTGGTGTGTGTGTGGATTTCGCGGCGATCGGCTAGGGAGCAGCGCTGTGTGTAGACATCGGCGAGTCTCGAAGGCACCGATGACCGACTTCGAGACGGCCTCGGCCCGGGAGGAAGTCCTCTCGTGGGGCGGACGGCCGAGCGACGCCGGAGCTGGCCGACGTGCGGACGCCCGGGGCGTGTGCTCGAACTCGTCATGATTTCTGTAGAGCCGGGACGTTCTTGAACGGATGGGCCGTGTCTCCGGGACCGACGGATCACGATCGACTCCGGATGCCCGTTGAGAGCTCGTTACGTGCGCCCAGAGGCCGGTGGAGTCCGGCCCCGGCGGTCAATCCGATCTCAGTACGACTCCTCGATCACCGTCGTACCCTCGCCGTCGAACACGAAGACCGTGTCCCCGCCGTTGTTCCAGACCGCACTGCCGGTCCGTCCCCAGTACAGCTCGGTGTCGGCATCGGTGCCGGTCCCCGAGAACAGCGTGACCTGCTTGCCGGGCTGGAGCGTGAATCCGTTCGGGAACTGGTACTCCTTGTCCGTCTCGTCCGAGACGGTGTAGCCGGTCAGCTCCAGCGGTCCGTCGCCGACGTTCTCGAAGACGACGTTCTCCTGTGGCGTTTCGAGATCGTCGCTGTCCGCGTCCGCGGTGATCTTGACGAACGCGAGCTGTCTCTCGCCGTCCGGCGAGTAGGCGGTGAACAGCTCGTCGGGGCCGGGGAACGCGGTCGTCGTCGGCAGCTCCGGCCTGTCACCGAGGTTGTTCGCCTCGTCCGTCACCGCGGTCATCGTGAACCCAACGTCCGCGCCCAGCTCGTCGAGCACCGGTTCGACGTTGTCCAGCGCGTCCGTGTCGGCCGCCGAGCCGGCGAACAACACCGCGCCGCCCGCGTCGGCGAACTCCGCCACGGCCTGCCGTTCCGCCTCGGTGAACGACTCGGTCGGCGTCGTGACGATCAGGGCGTCGGACGCGAGCGAGCCGTCCCCGTCGAGCAACTGCGCCCCGGCGTCGTCGGTCAACGTGTTGGAGCCTTCCAGCGCGACGCTGCCTGGGCCGTCGCTGCCGTCTGGCTGGCCTTCGAGGTAGCGCTGGTAGTAGGCCACGTCCTCACTCGACAGGGCGAAGTCAGCGCCGAACTGGCCGTGGCCGCCGTCGATCACGATCCGTTCGAGGTCACCCTCGGCCAGCCGGTCCAACAGGTTCGTGACGAATGGGTACACCTGCGTCGCTTCGTTCGTCGGCTCGCTGTCCTCCGCCTCGGCGGGTTCGAACCCCTCGTCGAGCAACGGGCCGCCGACGACCGCGACGTTGGCCGCGTCGTCGAACGCCGCCAACGGCTGGCCCGACTCGCTCGCCACGGCGGTCGTCCCGCCCGAGACGGCGACCGGCTCCGGGAAGAACAGCTGTGAGACCGGCTCGTCGCCCGTCTCCGGCACACTCTCCGGGTCCGACAACTGCCAGATCCCGTCGCCGTTCGCCTGCGCGTCGCGTTCGGCGTCCCAGTAGCCGTCGTGTCGGGCGAAGCCGGACGAGTAGACGCGCGCCCAGCCTTCTTCGACGATCTGCCGGTTGTAGACGTTGCCGTCGGACAACTTCAAAAAGCCGAGCAGCCGACCGAACGTGCCCCGCAACGGCTCGTTCGGGTCGAACGACAACGTCACCGTCTCGTCTGCCAGTTCGCTCTCGGCGTACTCGCTCGCCCCGGTGTCCGCGAGGCTGCCGCCGTCGTCGGCGAGCGTCTTCAGATCGGCCGCCTGCGCCTCGGTGATCCCCTCATACTCAGCGATCCGTTCGGGTGTGTCACCCGTCTCGGGGGTATCGATCCCGACGATCCGAACCGTGTCGACGGTCCCGTCCTCGAACTTGACTTCAACTGTGTCGCCGTCGGTGACCTCCGTGATGTCGACCTCGTAGGTCTCCGATGGGTCTAGTTCGAAGCCGAGCCCGTCACGGTTCGGAAAAAAATCGGGGAACTCCTCCTGGTTGAAGTTCTCGGTCGTCGGGACGAACGGTGCGCCGGTGTTGTTCTCCTCGTCGATCACCTGATTGTCGTTGAACCGGAACTCCACGTCGAGCGCCGCGGCGATCTCGTTGTGGTTGTCCGTCGCGTCGAAGTTGTTGAAATCGGACTGGTCGTGCAGGAAGACCGCGCCGCCGTCGTCGACGAACGACGAGAGAGCGTCGAGCTCGCTGTCGGTGAACGAATCCGACGGCGTGGTGATGACGGCGGCGTCGGCTCCCGAGAGATCGGTCTCGATGTCCTCTGTCGCCTTGTAGGTGTAGCCGTTGTCCCCGACGTACTCGGCAAACGTCTGGAAGTCGTCCCCGCCGTTCTCGGCGAGCGTGTAGAACTGCCCGTGGCCCTCGTCGTGTAGCACCGTCCCCGAGCCGCCGAGCAGCTCGTCGTAGACGTTGAGTAGGAACTCCTCGTTGCCGAAGGTCGCGAAATCGGTGTCGGTGGCCACGAACGGTCCAGTTATGCCGACGACCGAACCGTCACCGTCGACTGCGACGACCGGGATATCGGTGTCGTCGGGATAGTTGACCGCGTCGCCGTCGCCGTCCGCGTCGGTGTTGGACGCCGTCGGCTCGGCCCGGATCGGAGTGAGGGACTCGTCGGTGAGCGGCTCTTTGTTCTCGTCGAGGAGGCTACTGACCGAGTCGAGCAGGACCGACGGGATCGTCTCTTCGGGAGGCTGTGGGTCCCCGCCCGGACTGCCGGACGCGTCCGGATCCTCGTCCGCCGCTTCGATCGTCAGCGTCGGAGCGTACTCGTCTGCCTCGAGTCCTGTCGTGTCGATGTACAAGCCCGCCGAGACCGATTCGCCGACGCCGAGTTCGACTGCGTTCGCGTCCGAGAGCGGCGTTTCGGCGTCTTCGGTGTAGAGGTACAGCTGGTCATCGCCGAAGGCTGCGCTGCCGATGCTCGTCCAGACGAACTTCGCGTCCTGTCCGTTGTTGCCGATCTGGACGATGCCGTCGAAGGTATACGTCGTGTCGACGCCGACGCCGGTGTCGCCGTCGCTGATGTCGATCGCTAACGCGTCGCCGGAGTCGTCGGCAAACGATCCGTTCTCTTCGCCCGGAACGAGCGAGAGAAACGAGTTCGCGTCGTCGGCGACGTTGATAGTAACTTGTCTCTCTGCCGATGCCGTCGAGAAGGCGCCGGAGCCCAGCACCGCGCCGGTGCCGGCCGCCGCGCCGAGTCCGACCAGAAGTGTGCGCCGTTTCATTAGTATCTCCGGACCAACGGCTGTCGGCAGCAACTGTGCGTGGCTGGCGCTACTCGTCGGTGACACTTCTGTCGTTTGCGCCGGTCGCCACCCCCACGTGGCCGACCACCCGCCGTCAATCCGTGCTTCGAACTCTGGCGATCAAATATTAACTCTTGCTATAATATTCTGTAGTGGGTACGTTTGCCATACGTTTCGTAATTATGTACTCTCAATATACGTTCAAAATTGAAATTGTTTTAAAACGTCATGACGGACGACGGCACAGTCTACACGATGGAAAAATTCACCCGAGCAAGCGGGTTATTCGATGTAGTCGATCTCGCCGCCGTTTGCGCTAGCGCGAGCGCCGTCGTCCTGACCGTAGATCTGCGGGCTTTCGACGCCGGTGACGACGATCATCGTCTCCATCCGACCCTCGGCCTCCTCGCTGACCGAGGCGCCCCAGATGATCCGGGCATCGGGGTCGATCCGGTCGTAGATCTCCTCGACGACGCCCTCGGCCTCCTCGATGGCCATCCCGGGGCCGCCGACGACGTTGACGAGCGCCGAGTTGGCGCCGTCGAACTCCACGTCGAGCAGCGGCGACCTGAGTGCGGAGCGGATCGAGTCCTGGGCTTTGTTCTCTGAATCGGACTCGCCCAAGCCGATCATCGCGACGCCGCCGTTTTCCATGATCGTCCGCACGTCGGCGAAGTCGACGTTGACGAGGCCGGGCTTCGTGATCAGCTCGGTCATGCCTTTGACAGAGCGCATCAGCACCCGATCGCAGATCTTGAACGCGTCCTGCAGGGGCATCGAGGGGGCGTAATCGAGCAGCCGGTCGTTGGGGACGACGATCACCGTATCCGAGACCGACCGCAGCCGTTCGAGTCCGGCGTCTGCGTTCGCCCGCCGGCGTTCGCCCTCCGCGGTAAAGGGGATCGTCACGATCGAGATCGTCAGGGCGCCGGCGTCTTGGGCGGCCTGGGCGACCACCGGCGCCGCGCCGGTGCCGGTGCCCCCGCCGAGCCCGGCCGTGACGAAGACCATATCCGAGCCCTCGATCTCGGCGCGGAGGTCGTTAATGTTCTCTTGGGCGGCCTCCTCACCGATCTGTGGGATCGAGCCGGCGCCGCGACCGCCGGTCAGCTCCCGGCCGATCAGGATCTTGGTGTCGGCCTCGACCTCGTCCGCGAGGTGTTGGGCGTCGGTGTTTGCCGCGACGAGCTTCGCGCCGTGAATCCCCTCTTCCATCATCCGCGAGACGGTGTTCCCGCCGGCGCCGCCACAGCCCACGACGGTGATTTTCGTCTCGAGGTCCTCGACGACCGCCGAGAGCTCCTCGTCGGTCATCGTTCCGGTACCCGATCCGGAGCCGGTCGATCCGGTCGTCCCGGCGGTCTCTGTCGGCTCCACGGACTGTGAGCCCTCACCCTGCGTATCGGGCTCGCCCTCTGCGTCCTCGATTGCCTCGTCGATGATCGAATCCATGATTTATGTTGGATTCAGTACCACGGGTGTTAAGATTTTCCCGAACGTCTGACGCCCGTCAGACGCGTCTCGGCAGCCGAAACGATCGCTCAGCGGAACTCTCGGTTCGCTCGAGTCCCGTCGGGACTGCCGTGGTCCCCCTGTTGCCCGGTAGGGGGAAAGGTATATACTCGTCTGGGCCCTTTATGTAGTATGGAACAAAACGTCGGTTCTACTGACAAACTGGTTCGAACCGTCCTCGGAGCGCTCTCGGGTGCAGCCTCGCTTGCCATCCTCGCCGGGTCCCTCTCGGCGCCATCGGTTCTGTCGCCGGTGCTGGGTATCGTCGCGATCGCGGCACTCGGGACGGCCGCGACCGGCAGCTGCGGGCTGTATTCGGTGCTTGGCGTTTCGACCTGCCCCCGCGACGCGGCCCGATAACTCCTCTCAGGCTCCGGCGGGCGCTCCCCGGCCGAGCTCTGGCCGTCTGTCGCGTGTTTTCGACACACCGAGTACGTACAGAGCCACCGACTCGAGCGGTCTCCGAGCTGTCCCAACGCGACTGGCTCAGAGCCCGGCGACAAACTCCGTCTCGGAGACCCGCTTCGCACCGTCGTTGAGCGCCGCCGCGACGGCCCGGTCGGTGCCGAGGAGAAAAAACCGGTGTCCGCGGCGCGTCCAGGACGCGACGGCGTCCCCGAGGATGTCGGCGTGTTCGTCGTACTTTCCGGTGACCACGCAGTACGGCTCGGGATCCTCGACCGGGGCGAGGTCGATCCCGGCGGCGGCGAGGCGCTCCTCGATCGCCTCGAACTCCTCGGCGGGAACCTCGAAGCGGTACTCCTCCTCGTCGTAGTACTCTGCGAGCGCCTCAAAGAGATACTCTCGCTTGAAGTACCTGTCGAACAGGTACGCGTCTCCGACTCGAAAGGCGAGGACGGTCTCCATCGGCTCCGAGTAGCGCTCCCGAAAAAATGGACCTTGCGGCGCCGAGCGTGGTCAGTACTCGGTGCCCTTGCGCGCGGCTTGTCCGTCCTCGATCGGGTGTTGCTGTTTGCGGACGTTGGTGACCAAGTCGGCCTGCCCGAGGACGTAGGTCGGCTCCTCGTGTCCGCCGGTGAGCACGAGTTCCAGCCCGGGAGACTTCTCGGCGATCAGCTCGGTAACCGCCGCCGGCTCGATCAGCTCGCGGTTGGCCGCGTACAGGATCTCGTCTACGATCAGCATATGACAGCCCTCCTCTGGGGGCGTTTCCGGCGGGATCGTCCCCGTCGGGTCGGCGGCGACGAGCTCCCGGGCCCGGTCCAGTCCGGCCCGGGCCTGCCGGGCGTGGTCGATCTCGTCGGCGCCGGGCCGGTGCCACCCGTAGTGGCCGAGGTTCTCGTAGCTAAAGCCCGGCGTGGCCGCGATCGCGTTGTACTCGCCGCGGACGTCCTCGACGCTCGCCGCGCCGCCTTTCATGAACTGGAGCATATGGACCCGATAGCCGTGGCCGACTGCCCGGAGTCCCATGCCCATCGCCGCCGTCGTCTTGCCCTTGCCGTCGCCCCACCAGACCTGGACGAGCCCGAACTCATCGGGTTCGCCGGGAGTGATCTCGCGGGGTGGTACGGGGTCCTGTGGTGTCTCAGTCATCGGTGATCGTCTCGAGTGCCGTATCGAACACGCCGCTCTCGGCGTGGAAATGCGTGTAGGTTCCGACCGTCCGGTACTCGGTCAGCCCGTCGCGGTCGCCGTCGATCCCCTGTCCGCGCTCGACCGCGAACGCGAAGGTCGCGTCGCGGGCGGGACTGGCCGTCGAGTAGTGAAACTCCTGTCCCCGGAGTCGGTCGCCGGCCGCCGCGACGGGGCTCCGGCGGGTGGCGCGGAGTTCGACGTGATCGAGCGCCTGGTACTGCTCCCGGAGCCGCACCGAACAGGGGAGCACGCCGGCCATCTCGTGGGTCTCTCCCTCGACGGTCAGGGTCTCGGCGAGTGCCATCAGCCCGCCGCACTCGGCCACCACGGGGAGCCCCTCGCTCGCGCGATCCGCGAGCGTCGCCATCGCAGGGCTCTCGGCGAGCGCGGCCGCGCGCCGTTCGGGGTAGCCCCCGGGCAGGTAGACGAGATCGCAGGCCGGGAGCGTATCGCCGGCGGTCGGGGCGAACGTGACAACGTCTGCGCGCCGGGCGAGGCGGTCGTGCACGCTCGGATACACGAACCGGAAGGCGTCGTCCCGGGCCACCGCGACGGTCGCCCCGACCGGCGGCGCGGGTCGGGCCGGCGGCGAATCGGGCGGAGCGGCCGCGAGCGCCGCAATCCGTTCGGGCCGGAGGTGTGTCGCGGCCGCCTCGAGCGCGGACTCCTCGACTGGGACCTCCTCGCCGCCGTGGAGCCCGAGGTGTCTGTCCGGAACAGCGAGTCCCTCCGCCGGCGGTGTCCGACCGCAGTAGGTGAGTTCTGCGGGGAGTGCCTCGCGGATCGCCCGCTCGTGGGCGCCTCCGCGGGTCTTGGTCGCGATCACCCCGGCGACGTCGATCGCGCGCCCGGCGCGCTCGGCGTAGCGGTCGAATCCGTGGGCCGTCGCCGCGACGCTGGCCGCGCTGGCGCTCCCGTCGACGGCCAACACCACCGGGAGACCGAGGCGCTCGGCGACCCCCGCGGTGCTCACGCGGTCGCCGTCGTACAGCCCCATCATCCCCTCGATCACGCGGAGATCGCCCTCGTCGCGGTGGTACGTGCGTCTGAGTCCGGTCTTGCCTTCGAGCCACGGGTCGAGCGTCCGCGAGGGCCGGTCGGCGACGACGGCGTGGTGGCTGGGATCGATGAAGTCGGGCCCGACCTTCGCCGGGGCGACTGACCGGCCGGTCGCCTCGAGCGCCCGGACGGCGGCGAGCGTCGCGACGGTCTTGCCGGCGCCGGACTCAGGGGCGGCGAGCACGACGCCGTTCACGGTCGAAACACCGCCGCTCGCCGGTCGGTACTGACCCCGTGGTCGGCCGCGGCGACCGTCTCGGGGTACTCGCGATCGGGGTACCGCGAGCGAAGGCTCGCCACGACTGCCTCCCTGACACACGCCCGGGCCGCCGCCCCGACCGGCGTCGCCGATCCGGTGAACCGCGCCGACTCCCCGGTAGGGTCGTGTCCGACGGCGATCGCGTCGGTCGTCGTGCCGGGAACGCCGGCCTCCGAGAGCAGCGTCGCGGCCTTCGCCTCGGCCGCGACCGCGACGAGATTCCCGAGCGCGCCGTCGGCGAGGCTTCGCGCCGTCCCGAGGAGTAGGTTGACCGTGCCGGCCGGCCCGCGGTCGTCGTCCCGCGCCGGAGAGTCGTCTTCCGGCGCCGCGTCGGGCGCCGGCACCGGCAGGGCGGCGGGATTCGACAGCCCGGCGGTGGCGTAGGCCTCGACGGGACCGCACCGGGCGCCGCGCAGGTGATCGAGCGAGACGCCGGTAAACAGCGTCGGGCCGGGGCGGTCGAACCCGGCCCGGTCGCGCCGCCGTGTGGCGTAGGCCCCGAGGTCGACCTCCGGCCATCCCTCCGGAACCGAGACGTTGTAGGCCGTCGGAGCCCGCCTGCGGCCCCCGTCCCATCCGGTCGAGAGCCACTCCGTGTCGGGGCGGTCGAGCCGGAGCACGCCGTCGCGGACGCTCGCGGCGAACAGCCGGTCAGTCACCGGCGAGCACCCCGAGCAGTCGGTCGTTTTCCTCGGGCAGCCGGATCGCCACCCGGACGTGGCTGTCGAGCCCCCGGAACGTGCGGGCGTCTCGGAGCGCGAGCCCGGCGGACTCCGCGGTCCCGAGCAGGCCGTCGGGGTTCTCTACCTCGAGCAGGAGGTACGGCGCCTGGGAGGGGGCGACGTCGATCCGATCGCGCTGATCGAGCGCGGCGGCGACGCGCTCGCGTTCCCGTCGCACCCGCCGGCGGGTCTCGGCGACGAACTCAGACCGTCCGAGACAGTAGGTCCCGACCGCTCGGGCCGGGACGCTCAGGTTCCACGGGCGGCGGGCGGTCGCGAGCCGCTCGCCGAGTTCCTCGGTCGCGACCACGTACCCCATCCGGAGCCCCGGCAGCCCGAACAGCTTCGTCAGCGACCGAGCCACGACGACCCCGTCGGTGCCGGCCAGCGAGGCTTGGTCGGTGAACCCGAGGAAGGCCTCGTCGACGAGCACGATCGTACCGGCGTCTCGACACCGTCCGACGAACGAACGCAGCGCGGCGTCGTCGTAGGCGGTGCCGGTCGGGTTGTTCGGGTGACAGATCACCGCCATCGCGTGCGGTTCCGGATCGGCGCCGAACAGATCGTCGTGGGGGTGGTAGACTGGCTCCCCGCCCTGGAGCCGCACCTCGCGGGCGTACTCGCCGAAACTCGGGGCGGGAAGCAGGACCGAGTCGCCGGCAGCCACTGTCGTCGCGATCGCGAGCCGGATCGCAGCGAGCCCGCCGGCCGTCGGGACGACCGCGGCCGGGTCGCAGTCGACGGCCGCGGCCGCGGCCCGACGGAACGCCCGAGGCTCGTCCGGGTAGCGCCGGGCGCGCTCTAACGCGGCGTCGTAGACCTCCGCGACCCCGTCCGGGGTCCGAGGGTTCGTGTTCGCGCTGAAATCGAGCACCGACGGGTCGCCCCTACCGCCGTGTGGGACCCGCTTGACCCGGTCGACGGACTCAGGATCCATCTTCGCCCTCCGTCCGCCCCAGGAGTCGCTCTGCGACCGCGGCGTCCGCGCGCCGGTTCACGTTGACGGCGTACCGCGCGTCGTAGGAGATCTGGGTCTCGTCCGCGTCGTCGGCGACGACGTTGACCCCGGCCGGAACGACCGACCGCCCGTCGCGCTCGGTCGAACGGTCGTAGCTCACGCCGAGGGCCGATTTTAGCGCCGCCGGGACGTACACGGCGAGCGAGCCCCGGTGTGCCTCGAGCACCCGATCGACGGCCGCGGCGTCGAGCAGCGGGAGGTCGGCGGCGACGGTCAGGGCGGGCCTCGAGACCCGGTCGAGGGCGTAGGTCAGGTCGGCGACGTAGCCGTCTCCCGGCGCCGCGATACGCTCGACGCCCCGCTCGCGGAGGTGCGCGCTGGTCGCCGGGGCCTGGGGAGAGGTCACCGCCCGAATCTCTCCGACGCCGCTGCCCTTGAGCGCGGCGAGCACGCGATCGACCATCGGCCGCCCGCCCACCTCGAAGACCGGCTTCTCGACGGCCGCCTCGAGACGCGTTCCGCGACCGCCACACAGCACGAGCCCGACGGGAGTCACGCGAGCCACGCGATCACCCCCGCGTGGAGCCCGGCCAGCCGGGCGAGTTCGTTGCTCGCGCCGAACACGTCGCCGCTCACGCCTCCCAACAGTCGACGGGCGAGCGCGAGCGTGCCCCCGGCGGTCGCGAGCGCCGCCGCCAGCCCTACCGCGGCGGCCGGGTGCGGCCAGGTGAACGCGGCCGCCGGCGCGGCTATCGCGACAGAGCCGACGGCCGCGAGCGGACCCGACCCCTCGGTCACTCGGGCGCCGAGCCCGTCGTGGCGCGCGGTCCCGAGCCCGGCGAGCACGCCGATGCCGGCCTTCGCGCCGACTTCCGCGGCGACGACGATCCCAAGCGCCGCGAGCGGTAGCTCCGCCAGCGAGAGCCCGGCCAGTCCCACCCCCGCCACGGCGAGGCCCACGGCGAGCGCGCCACCGACGCCGACAGCGGTGTCTTTCATCACGGCGGCGCGGTCGTCGGGATCGCCGTGGACGACCGACGCGTCGCCCGCGTCCGCGAGGCCGTCGAGGTGGGCGATCCCGGTGACGAGATACAGCCACGCGACGAACGCGAACGCGGCCGTCGGTGCCGGAACCGGCAGCGCGAGCGGGAGCGCGACCACTCCGCCGACGAGCGCGCCCGCCACCGGAAAGACGAGCGGCCTCGTCCGGAACGCGTCCCAGGCGCGCTCGTCGGTGCCGATCGGGAGTCGCGAAAAAAAGCCCAGTGCCCCCCGAAGCGCCGTCACGACCACGGTATCGCCTCCCCGAGTCCGGCGGCGAGCCAGGCACAGACGCCGGCGGCGGCGATCGTCAACACGCCGGCCGCCCGCACGACCCGGAGGCCGCGACGGGCGTGGCTGCCGGTCGGCAGCTCTGAGTCCGGGTTGAGGGCGTACCGATCGGGCTTGCGGAGCTGCACGCCCAGCGCTCCGGCGAGCGTCGCCATCGGCCAGCCCGCGTTCGGCGAGGCCGGCACGCGGGCCCAGCGGCCGGCCGCGATCAGCACGGACGGCGTCCGAGCCGCGACGGCGATCAGCCCGGCGGTGAGTCGCGCGGGCACGTACATCACGGCGTCGTCCAGGCGGGCGCTCGCCCACCCCAGCGGCTTCTCCCGGTACCCGAACATCGAATCGAGCGTGTTGACGCCCTTGACCCACGCGGCCGCCCCGACCGCGACCGGAACGGAAACGGCCGCCCCGGCGACGAAGGCCGCGAGCGGCGCCACGAGGCCGTCCGAGAGGTTCTCGGCGAGGCTCTCGACGACGCCGCTCCGAAGCTCGCCCGCCGACAACCCGTCTGTGTCCCGCCCGACGAGCGAGCGGATCGGTCGGGTGGGGTCGTCCCCATCGCTCTCGATGGCGGCGAGGGTCTCCTCTGCGACCCCGAGCAGCATCCGCAGGCTGATGGCGGTAAACAGCAGGCCACCCGCGAGCGCGACCGCGACCGGCCCCGGAGCGAGCGCCACGAGGATGGCGTAGACCGCCGCGAACCCGAGCGGAGCACAGAGGGCCACGGCCGCCCCGACCACCCGAGGGTGCTGCCAGTCCCGATCGAGGGGGGCTACCGCCGCGCCGAAACGCGCGACCGGGTGGAGCCGCTCGGGGGGCTCTCCGAGTCCAGCCTCGAGGACGACCGCGACCGCGAGCGCCCCTACGGCCGGGGGAACGGTAGACCCACCGACCGGGCTCACCGACCCGTCCCCCCGGTTCGCGCTGGCGTCATCATTTCGAATCTGCGCCCCGAGTACAAATATACTTTCGCTACCGAAGACGGGGTTGTCTCACGCGGCCAGATCGAGGACCTCGTAGTCGATCTCGCGCTCGCGGAGACGGTCCGTCTGTGCCGAGAGGCGGTCGGCGACCACGAGCGCGAACACATCCAGCCCGCGGGTCGCGGCCTCTGCGACGGCCTCAATCGTCCCGAACCGGATGTCGGGATCGAGCCCGGCTCGGCGGGCGGCGGCGACGGCTTCGACCCCGGTGACCGCTACCAGGCCCGCCGACTCCGCGCTCGTGGCGACCGTCGCCGAATCGGTGGCACCGCTGCCGCCGTTACGGATCACCGGGACCGAGCCGACGGTGACGGTGCCGGGATCGAGCTCGACCAGCCCCTCGAAATCGGTGATTCCGACGTCTTGGCCGGCCGCGGCGTCGGTGACCGCGACCGCCGTCGCGCCCCCGGAGTCGTCGGGATCCGCGTGGAGGTAGCCCGCCCGCATCCGCATCGCGACGCGGTCGCCCTCCTCGATCGGGGCGGCGGCGATCGCGCTCTCGACCTCGATCTGCTCGATGACCTCGCCGGCCACGTGATCGACGTACGCCTCCAGCCCGTCGGTCCGGGTGATGAGCCAGTCGACGCCCTCTTTGGTCGTCTTGTACCGGCCCCGGCCCTCTGCCTCGACGAACCCGCTCTCGATCAGCTCGCCGAGGTGGTTGCTCACCGCCTGCGGAGTGACGCCGACGGCGTCGGCGATCTCACGCTGGCTGACTGCGGGCTGGCGTTGGGCGATCTGGACCAGGATCTGGTACTGGGTCGCCTCGCGCTTGCTCCGGAGCACGGCGGCTCGCTCGGCCGGCTCGTCTCCCATCACCTGATTCAGGCGGCGGAAAGACAAATACGTTTGTGCTCGGGACCGATCCGGGCGGCGAACGGGCGGGACCCCGGCGGCGGCGAGCGGTCAGGCCGCGTCCTCGACGATGCTCGCGAAGGCGACGTTCTCGCGGACGTCCTCGATCCGGACGGTGGGCTCGTCGCCGGGGCGGGTCCCGGGGACGATCACGACATAGCCCCGCTCGACTTTCGCAATACCGTCCCCCTGGTCGCCCAGCGACTCGACGGTGACCTCCCTGACCTCTCCCTCGTCGACCGGCGGCGCCGGCGGACTGTCGGCGGTCGGCGTCTCGTCGGCCGCCTCGGCCCCGCTCGGTAGCACCGCGACCCGGTAGGTTCCCCCCGGCTGAACCACCCCGTGATCGACCTCTCTATCAGGGAGTTCGACGACGAACCGACCGTCCCGCTCCTCGACCGTCGCGGTAAACAGACTCTTAAGCGAATCGTCGATCTGGACCATCGACCAGAGTCTCGTCCCACAGGGACTTAGCAGTTTGGGGGTCCGACGGTCCCGTCGTCGCCGGGCTCCGGCTCCGTGCCAAGGGTTTTCACCTCCCGGCGGCACACGAAACGTATGTCGAACGTGCGTTCGCTCGGCAGACTCGCGGTCGTACTGGTCGGGGCCGGCCTCGCGGTCGGCGTCGGAATCGGGGTGGTCTGGGCGGTGCCGGCCGCCACCGAGCTGAGCACGCTGGATGCGGTCGTCGTCGCGGCGGTCGGGGCCGCCGGCGTTGGACTCGCCGGCCGGTTCGCGACGGAACTGTTCCCGGCCTACAACGTCGCGGAGGTCGAGGTCGGGGACGTGATCACCCGCGACGGTGCTCCGGGCCCACTCCCCGGGGCCAGCGGCGCCTCGGCCGACGAGATCGTCGAGCAGATCGAGCGGGCCGACGCCGACGACAGCGCGCAGGGGCTGATCGTGAAGCTCAACACACCCGGCGGCGAGGTCGTCCCGAGCGAGGACATTCGCCGGGCCGCGGCTGAGTTCGACGGGCCGACGGTCGCCTACGCCGAGGACATCGCCGCCAGCGGCGGCTACTGGATCGCGAGTGGCTGTGACGAGTTTCACGCCCGGGAGACCAGTCTCGTCGGGAGCATCGGCG
Organism: uncultured Halobacteriales archaeon; assembly: GCA_964426325.1. Taxonomy (GTDB): domain Archaea; phylum Halobacteriota; class Halobacteria; order Halobacteriales; family Haloarculaceae; genus Halovenus. Next base: position 54,229 of record CAYRQD010000005.1, read on the forward strand.
TCAACGGCACGCAGCTCGGCCGAACCGGCCTCGCCGAGAAGGCCGGCCTCGAGTACCGACGGTTCGTCGCCGGCGAGTACAAGGATTCGCCCTCTCCCTGGCGCGAGCTCGAGGATCGAGATGTGGAGTACTTCCAGGGGCTGCTCGAGGACTGGTACGACGCGTTCGTCGACACCGTCGTCGAGGGCAGAGAGCTCGAAGAGGCGTTCGTCCGGGACACCGAGGCCCGGGTGTACATCGGCGAGGAAGCCGCCGAGAACGGACTGGTCGACGCCTGCGGCCCGCGGTCCGCGATGGAAGACCGGCTCGCGGACCGGCTCGGCGTCGACGAGCTCCGGGTCGAGGCCTTCGAACCAGAGCGCGGGGTCACCGACCGACTCGGCGCCGGCGCCCGGTCGGTCGCGTACGCCCTCGGAGCCGGCGCGGCGAGCGCGCTGCTCGACGACGACGGTCCGCGGATCCGAACCTGAACACGGGCCGGCCTCCCGGAGACGGGCGCCCGGCGTCACCGACCGTTGACGACTACAGGTGAGCCGAGCGAGCCGGCGCGGTAACTCACCCGCCGTGGGGTCTGGGGGTGCTCTCCGGGCGGATCCGGACGTCGGAGACGACGAGCCGGACCCCCTCCTGGTAGTCCGGGTCGATCCGGACCGACCAGCCGTGGACTCGGGCGAACGCCCGAGCGTTCGGAAGCTTCATGCCGGACTCGGCATCGGGGATCGACTCCCCGAAGGCGAGATACCCCTCGGCGTCGCCCGGCGGCCGCCCGTCGTCGACGACCGCGAATCCGTCGGCGAGCGGCTCGACGGTCACGGCGTTGGCGCCGTTCCGGCAGGCGAAGACGAAGGCGTTGACCAACAGCTCCCGCAGCCGTCCGGGATCTGCCTTGAGCGTGGCGTCGCCGGCGATCTCGAGCTCGACCCCGCCAGTGTCCGCGATCCACCAGGCGTCGGTGACGGCGTCCCGGAGTTCGACGGACTCGAGCCGGTCGACGGTCTGTCCGTACTGTGCGAGCGTCGTGAAATCGTCCACCCGGTCTGCCATTCGCTCGTTCGCCTCCGTCGCGGCGTCGATCGAATCGGACGTGACCGTCCCGGACTCCGTTCGGTCGGCGGCCATCGCCAGCCGCCAGTCGATGATCTGGGTCAGGTTGCGCAGCTCGTGTGCGAGCGCGCTCGCGAGTTCTTCAAGCTGTTCGTTGTGCCGGGAGAGCTCCCGGCGCCGGCGCTCGGTGCTCGTCACGTCTGAAAACACGAGCGCGCGCCCGCCGGACTCGCCGAGCCGAACGCTGGTCTCCGAGACCAGGTAATACCGGTCCTCGTCGCCGACGCGACGTTCGACGATCGGCTCCTCTTCGGTGGCGGCGGCAACCTGGGGCAAGACCTCTGCGAGTGCCGTTCCGCGGGCGCCGGCAATCTCGGGAAAGAGCCGCTCGGCCGGGACGGTGTAGTCTCTGACCGTCCCGTCCTCGTCGAAGAAGACAACTGCCTCGCCATCGGCCTCAGGGGCGGCCAGGAACCGCCGCTCGTAGACATACAGCGCGGTCACCGCAAATGCCGCGACGCCGATGGGCGCGTAACTCACGTTGACGATCCCAGGGACGGTTGCGCTGATCACATCGAGCCCCGCCGGGAGCCCGACAACAGCGGTCAACAGACCTAACGGCCGCACGTCGTAGCCCGCCCGGACGTACATATCGAACAGTGCGAACACCGCCGCCGCCGCCAGCGAGTACGATATTCCGGTGACGATCCAGTGAAGCGGCCCGAGCTCGATCGCCATGTGCGTGAAGGGAACGGTCTCCTCGCCGACGGTGAAATACAGCCGGTGGATCGGGTTGGTGACCTTCGCGGCCGTGACCACCAGGAACAGGGCCACGCCGACCCGCCGCACGCTCGGGGTCCGGTGGTACGACCGGTTCGTGTACGCCGAGGCGAAGTACAGCCAGGCCCCGACGGCCGCGAACCCGAGAATCAGCCCGAGCGTGTAGATCGGCTCTCGGAGCGGATCGGGAGCAACGAAAAACAGTGCCTGGAGCAGGCTCCAGACTCCGGTGGCTGTCAGCAGCCAGACGAGTCCCGCTCGGACCTCGCGGTCGTCGATCCGGCTGGCCCGGACCGCCGCCGCTGTCGCGATGAACCCCGTGAGCGCGAATCCGGCGACATACGCGGCCGCGACGGCGGTGATCTGGAGCGAGACCGACATCTATCAGACCGGTTTGCCGTCCGCCAATAAAACTCTTCTCAGACGGTCACTCGATTGCGATCTCCGCGCCCTCGTCGTCGCCGGAGCGTTTCGCGAGCTCGACGGTGAGCACGCCCCGGTTGTACCGGGCGGTCGCCTCGGCGGGGTCGACGGCGGCCGGCAGGGTCAGGCTGCGGTCCAGCGGCCGGTGGGTACGCTCCCTGCGCACCCGACGACCGTCAGGCTCTGCCGGCTCGTCGGCGACAACTCGGAGAGTGCGGTCGTCGGCCAGGGAGAGGTCGATCCCCTCGGCGGACCGTCCCGGAAGCTCAACCGCCACGACGATGCCCCCTCCCGTGTCGTAGAGATCCACCGGCGGGTCCGCTTCGCTGGCGGCGAGGAACTGATCGACGAACTGTTCGAGCTCCGCGAGCGGATCGTCGTCCTCCGCCATGCCGGGCGGTACGCTTCCGGCGCCCGAAAGTCTCCCGATCCCCGCCCCGGTCCGGTCGGCGCGACGGCCGCGTAGGAGTCGGTCGCGCGATTAATCATTAACGTTTATGATAGATTGGGTGCTACCGACACGCGTTGATGGTTCCCGACACCCCCCGCTCGGACGGACGCTCGCTCCGGTGCATTACGACGAGTGTCGATAGGTATTTCGACACTATTATATCCGAGACGGAAAACCAACTCTAACAGACAGATGTCTGGGCCCTCCGTCGTCGTCGGCACGATCGGATCGGACGCACACGTCGTCGGGATCACGCTGTTAGAACACGCCCTGAAGGAGGCGGGGTTCGAGGTGCGCAACCTCGGCGCCCAGACTCCGAAGGAGGCCTTCGCCGAGGCGGCCGTCGAGACGGAGGCGAATGCCGTGTTGGTCTCCTCGCTGTACGGCCACGCGGAGCAGGACTGTGAGGGCCTCCACGAGGCGTTCGCCGATCGGGAGGTCGATCCGACGACCTACATCGGGGGCAACCTCGCGGTCGGGCAGAGCGACTTCGAGGAGGTTCGCCGGCGGTTCCGCGAGATGGGCTTCGACGGCGTGTTCAGCGCCGACGCCGACTTCGAGGATGTCGTCGAGGCGCTCCGGGCGGAGTTCGGGATCGACGAGTCGGCGAGCCAGCTCGCCAGGGCCCGGTCGTAGCCAGATGGTCGAGGACCGACGACTCACCGACGCCGAGCTCGACCGACTCGACGAGCGGGTGTGGGCCGATGCTCCCGACAATTCTCGGGTCGATTTCGAGGAGGCGGTCGCCTTTCACGAGTCCCTGCCCGCACACAAGCGGTTCGCGGACGTGCTCGAGGGCGCCGACAGAGTCTTGACCCAGCCGCGGGCGGGCGTGGCCCGGCTCGAGGAGCAGATCGAGCTGCTGAGAACGCTCACCGAGGACGGCGGTGCGGACCTGCTGCCGACGACGATCGACTCCTACACCCGGGACAACGAGTACGAGAAGGCACAGACGGGACTCGAACAGTCCCGCGAGACCGGCGAGAGCGAACTCAACGGGTTCCCGGCGGTGAACCACGGCATCGAGGGCTGTCGCAGCCTGATCGAGGCCGTCGACGCCCCCGTCCAGGTGCGACACGGCACGCCCGACGCGCGCCTGCTGGCGGCGGTTACGCTCGCCGGCGGGTTCCAGAGCTTCGAGGGCGGGCCGATCACGTACAATCTGCCCTACACGAGTAAGTACGAACTGGCCGAGACGATCGAGTACTGGCAGTACGTCGACCGGCTGTGTGGCGCCTACACCGAGCGGGGCGTGCGGATCAACCGGGAGCCGTTCGGCCCGCTGACCGGGACGCTTGTTCCCCCTTCGATCGCGATCGCGATCTGCATCGTCGAGGGGCTGCTCGCGGCCACCCAGGGCGTGCGCAGCGTCACCCTCGGGTACGGACAGGTGGGAAACGTCGTCCAGGACGTGGCTGCGATCCGCGCGATGGAGCGACTCGGCGCCGAGTACCTGCCCGACGCGGTGACGGTCACAACCGTCTTCCACCAGTGGATGGGCGGGTTTCCCAGAGACGAGGCCCGGGCGAACGGCGTGATCGCACTGGGCAGCGCCACCGCGGCGATCGTCGAGCCCGACAAGATCATCACCAAATCTCCCCAAGAGGCCCGCGGGGTGCCGACCGCAGCGGCGAACGCCGCCGGACTCCGCACCACCGATCAGGTGCTCCAGATGCTCGCCGAACAGGCGATCGATCTCGAGGGCGTCGACCGCGAGCAGGAGCTGATCGAACGGTCGGTCCGGTCGCTGCTCGAGGCGGTCTTCGAGGCCGGCGACGGCGACGTCGCGCGCGGAGTCGTCCGGGCCTTCGAGCGGGGGCTGCTCGATGTTCCCTTCCCGCCCAGCCAGGCCGCCGCGGGGGACGTGTTGCCGGCCAGGGACGACGACGGCCGGGTTCGCCTGCTGAAGTTCGGCGATCTGGCCGTCGACGAGGAGACAAAAGAAATCCACCGGGCACGGCTCGAGGACCGGGCCGCGACCGAGGACCGGAGCCCCTCCTTCCGGATGGTCGCGGATGATGTCTCGGCGATCAGCGACGGCCGGCTCGTCGGCCGTCCGGGGGACGACTGATGCGGATCGAACGCCTCACGGCGACGCCCGGCACGGCAGCGTTTTTCGCCGACGATCAGGCGGCGATCACCGCCGGCGCAGATCACGACGGCTTCGCCTACGACGCGGAGCCACAGACGCCCGGGTTCGACCGGATCCGCGAGCCCGGCGAGGCGCTGTTGGTCGACCTGCGGCTGAGCGACGGGCGGGTCCTGCGGGGCGACTGCGCCGCGGTCCAGTACGCCGCCGCGGGCGATCGCGACCCGGTCTTTCGCGCCCGCGAACACGTCGCGACCGTCGAGGGCCCGGTCGCAGAGCGGCTGGTCGGGCGCGATCCGGCGGCGCTCGCGGACAACGCCGCCGCGCTCAAGCCGATGGAGCTGCACTCGGCGGTCGAGTACGGCCTCTCACAGGCGCTGGTCGCCGCCGCCGCGGCTGCCCGCGGAACGACCCGGACGCGCGCCCTCGCCGACGCGCTCGGGACCGAGCCGGCGACCGAGCCGGTGCCGGTGTTCGGACAGACCGGCGAGGACCGCAGGCGGGGCGCCGAGAAGATGCTGCTCAAGCGTGTGCCGGTGTTGCCCCACGGACTGTTCAACAGCCGCGAGGCAGTCGGCCCGGAGGGCGGCCGGCTCGTCGAGTACCTGGCCTGGCTGTCAGGGCGAGCGACCGAGCTCGGCGCGGGCGAGGGGGGGTACCAGCCTCGGTTCCACGTTGATGTCTACGGGATGATCGACGCGCTGTTCGGCCGCCCGTTCGACCGGTCGGCGGTAACGGAGTACTTCGGCGAGCTCGAGCGGGCGGCCGCCCCGTACCCGCTGCAGGTCGAGGAACCGACGATCGCCGCGGACCGGGCGGAACAGATCGCGGCGATGGCCGAGCTCCGGGACGGGCTCGACGAGGCCGGCCTCGGGGTGGAGCTCGTCGCCGACGAGTGGTGTGACCGCCGCGGCGACATCGAGGCGTTCGTCGACGCCGGCGCGGCCGACCTCGTCCAGGTGAAAACCCCCGACGTGGGCAGCCTGTTAGAGAGCGGCCGGGCAGTTCGGTACTGTGAGGGCACCGACGTCCGGGCGTACCTCGGCGGAACCTGCAACGAAACCACAGTGTCGGCCCGGGCGAGCGCGCATCTCGGGCTCGCGACCGACGCCACACAGCTGCTCGCGAAGCCGGGCATGGGCTTCGACGAGGGGTACGCGATCGTCACGAACGAGATGCGCCGGACGCTCGCCCGGCACCGCCGCGAGCCGAACCAGGAGACAGATTAGTCCCGCCGTCGATCCCACACCACGCATGACAGACGATACCGACGACACCGACGACGCGGACGACCGAGAGACGCAGGTCCGGGCGGGCTGGCAGGGTCGCTTCTACGAGGATTTTGCCGTCGGGGACGTGTACAAACACCCGTACGGCCGGACGGTAACCGAGACCGACAACGTCTGGTTTACGAACCTGACCCAGAACATGAACCCGATGCACTTCACCGAGCCCTACGCCGCCGAGACCGAGTTCGGCGAGCGGCTGGTCAACGGGCTGTACGTGATCGCGCTCGCGGTCGGGATGAGCGTGATCGACGTGAGCACGAACGCCACGGCGAACCTGGGCTACGACGACGTTCAGCACCACGCGCCGGTGTTTCACGGCGACACGATCTTCGCCGAGAGCGAGGTGCTCTCGAAACGCGAGTCCGAGTCCCGCGAGCACGTCGGCCTGGTCACCACCGAGCTCCGGGCGTACAACCAGGACGACGAGCTCGTGCTCTCGCTCGAGCGGACCCCGATGGTGCTCAAACGCGAGTACGCCGACCCGTCGCCGGCCCGGCCCCCGGGCTGGCCCGAGGGGATCGGCACGCAGCCAGAATGACCGCGCCAGACCTCGCCGGCGGCCTCCCCGACCGGATCGCCGGTGGACTACCGGTCGCCGATCCCGCGAGCGCCGCCGAGACGATCGAGGACAGGGCGACGGTCGCGGTCTCGGGGTTCGGCAGCGTCGGCGACCCGAAGGCCGTGCCGCGGGCGATCGCGCAGGCTGCCGAGGCCGGCGAGCGCGAGCCGGCGCTGACGGTCGTCTCCGGGGGCAGCGTCGGCGATCCGATCGACACCGCCCTGGTCGAGGCCGGCGGGATCGACCGCCGGTACCCGTTCGTCGCGACCGACGCGGCGCGGGCGGCGGCAAACGACCGCTCGATGGCCTTCGCCGACCGCGGCATCGCTGGGCTGAGCGACGAGGTTCGGTTCGGGCGGGTCGCCGATCCCGATCTCGCGGTGGTCGAGGCGGTGGCGGTCGGGTCAGACTGGCTGATCCCCTCGACCTCGGTCGGCCAGACCCCCGCGTACGTCCGGGCCGCCGACGAGCTGATCGTCGAGGTCAACGCCGCACAGCCGCTCGAACTCGCCCGGTTTCACGACGTCGTCGTCCGCGACCCGCCGCCGGACCGCGCCCCGATCGCGATCGCGGACCCGGGCGAACGGATCGGCGGCCCGGCGGTCTCGTTCGCGCCCACGAAGCTCCGGGCGGTCGTGCGGACCGACGAGCGCGACGACCCCTACGAGTTCCGCGAGCCGACCCCGGCCGACCGGGCGATCGCGGCGAATCTCACGGACTTTCTCGAGCACGAGCGCGACCGCGATCCGGTCGTCGGGGCGGCGCCGACGCTGCAGTTCGGCGTCGGCAGCCTCGGCAACGCCTTGATGCGGGCGCTCGCGGACTCGGCGCTCGCCGACGGCCGGCTCCGGTACTTCGGCGAGGTGATCCAGGACGGGCTGCTCGATCTGCTCGAGGCCGGCGACCTCGAGGCCGCGAGCGCGACCTCGCTGGCGCTCTCTGCGGCCGGCCAGGACCGGCTGTTCGCCGACCCCGAGGGCTACGCCGAGAGCGTGGTGCTCCGGCCCTCGGAGCTGTCGAACGCGCCGGCGTTGATCGACCGGTTCGGCGTCGTCGCGGTCAACAGCGCCATCGAACTCGACCTGTACGGCCACGTCAACTCCACGCACATCCGTGGCTCGCGGCTGGTCAGCGGCGTCGGCGGGAGCGTCGATTTCAACCGCAACGCACACCTGACTGTCGTCGCGACGCCGGCGACCGCCGCCGGCGGCGAGGTCTCGACGGTCGTCCCGATGGTGACACACGCCGATCACACGGAACACGACGTCGACGCGGTCGTGACCGAACACGGCGTTGCCGACCTGCGCGGGCTGGCGCCGGTCGAGCGCGCCGAGGCAATAATCGAGTGTGCCGCCCCGGACGTTCGCGCGGATCTCCGGACGTACTTGTCGCAGGCTGAGGCTGCCGGCGGGCACCTGCCGCAGGATCTCGAGGCCGCCTTCGACTGGCGGTCCTGACGGACCGAGCCGTCCTGGCCTTTTGGGCGGCCAGCGATGCGGCTCCCGGCCGAGCGAGGCGGTAGTTCGTTACTCGTCGGTCTCGCGGGTGAACTCCCGTTCGGCCAGGACGGTGCTGCCGTCGAAGATGACGAACACGCGACGGGGCCGCTCGGCGACCGAGAGGACGACGGCGTCGCCGGGCTCGACGGTCTCGTAGGGCTCGATCCAGGGCGTACGGTTCTCGATAGACGCACCGAGTACCTCGACGCGGAGCCGCTCGGGATCGATCGGGTCGCCGTCGGCGTGGGTGATCGTGAGCTCCTCGGCGCCCTCGTCGTAGTCGATTTCGAAGGTCGCGTCGGGGGTGACCGCGTACTCGTCGACGCGGAACGGCCGGTCGTCGCCGACCCACTCGACGACGATCCGATCGCCGACAGCGACATCGACGGTCACGGAATCGCCGTCGGTCAGCCGGTCGTACCGGTCCGTGAACTGGACCGACGCCGGCTCGTCCTCGCTGGCGAAGCCGATCCGGTAGTTCTCGGCCGGCTGGCGCTCGTCGCCGCGATACGTGATCGTCGCGGTTTCGTCCTCGAGGGCGAACTCGAACTGTCCCGGCGGCTCGGCGACAAAGCCGAACACCGACGTCGTGATGCCGTAGGCTTCGTCGGTGCGGCTGCGCTCGACGGTCAACGTGATATCGATCCGATCGCCGTAGCCGACGTTCTCGACGGTGATCGAGTCGCCGGCGGTCAGCCGCTCGCCGACAAGACTCTCGAGGTCGGTCTCCCCGTCGTCTTCGGGCCCGAGTCCGCCGCGTCGAAGCGAGAATTTCGTCGCGTCCGCCTCGAACTCCTCGGTGTACGTGATCGTGAGCGTGTCGGCGTCGGGGTCGTACTCGCCCTCGAAGGCGTCGCGACCGCTCGCGACCGACCGACCCAGCGGCTGCTCGACGTCGAGCTCGGGGTCGAGCCACACGACCTCGACGAGCTGGAACGGATCGACATCGATCTCGAAGCGGTCGCCGGGCTCGATGGGCGCCTCGCGGTCGTCCCAGGGTGGGGCGCGGGTCTCGCCCCCGACCCTCAGCTCGAGTCGCGCGGGATCGACAGGCTCCTCGCCGACCTGTTCGAGCACGCCCGCCGGCGCTCTGAACACGAATCGCGCGTCGGGAGCGTTGTCCGGCAGCTGCGAGGGCGGCAGCTGGGTGACGAACGACCCGACGACGGTCCGATCCTCCGGGCCGACCCGCTCGTACTCGATGTCGAGCTCGTCGACGTTACCGCGTCGGTCGTCGATGATCGTCCCGACGGCCGTCTCGGTGGCCGCCCCCCGATCGACGAATCGAACCGCGAACTCGACGCGTTGATCGTACTCGTCGACGAGCCGCCGTCCGATGGCGACCTGTTCGACGGAGTCGGGAACCTCGAAGGAGACTGCCTCGATGTTCGGCGCGAGTCCGATGAAGGTATTATCCTGGATCGGTGCGACGACCGGTTCGATCGCGGGCCCGATTCCGGCCTCCGGGTCCGCGGCCGCGTCCCGGGCCGCCTCGAGCCCCGCCTCCCAGGGCCCGTCGTTCCGGGCGAGGATCGCGAGTCCGTCTGTGGCGTGGGTTGCGACGTCTCCCGGCGGATCGAGGGCTTCGCCGTCGAACGAGCCGACCGCGACGGCGAGACTCACCGCGGTCTCCTCCGGGTCGACCGCCACGGCCGCGCGGTCGATCGTCTCGGGGTCGAGCCCGAGCTGTTGGGCGACGAGCGTCGTCGTGGGGACTGGTGCTTCCGACGCCGTCTCGGCGTTCTCCGTCGGCGGCGCGACGATCCAGAGCGGCCTGATCGACCGATCCCCGACGGTTCGGGGAATCGCACCGAGGACCGTCGCGATATCTTCGGACAGACTCGGCTCGTCCGTCCGGTCGCCGTCTGACTGGTCGTCGGGATCGGCCGCCGGATCTTCGTTCGAGTCGTTTTGTTCGGCCGGCTCCTGTGAGTCGTTTTCCAGACAGCCGGCGAGGAGGGCTACGCCGCCGATGGCGAGGAGTCGTCGTCGCGTCGGGGCCATACTCGTTGTTTCCCCCGAATCCGAATAAAGGGAGTCGAGGGATTTCCCCGACAGAAACGCGGCCGGTCACGCCCCGCTCGCCCGGCTCGTCGCCGACGACGCCGAGCGCGACCTTACCGGAGCGGGTGGCCGGAGAGTCCTCGCGAGCCGCCCCGGTCGAGGCGATGACCGGTCTGTCGGGATCAAACTGCGACCGCGGGACTGCGAGTGGAATCGTTGCGAGCTACGGTACAACTGACGGAGCGCTGACTGCGGATCACCCCTGGTAGGGGTGATACTCCATGCCCTTGTGTTTGAGCTCGTTGCGCTTTTGTTCCAAAAACGAGTAGACGGCTCCGTGGGGAGCCCCTTCGAGCAGCATCTCGACGGCCTCTCTGACGGCCTCGACCTGGCGGGGACCGCCGATGGCGCCGAGCGTCGAGCCGTAGATCACGACCGAGGCGCCGGTGAGTTCCTCCATGAGTTCGCGGGTGCGGCCGTCCTCGCCGATGAGCCGGCCCTTCTTGCGCCGGAGGTCCGATTCGTTGCGCGCAGCCGCGTCGATGTCGATCAGCTCGAACATCATCATCTCGTCGTCGAGCAGGCGTAGGGCCTCTTCGGGGGCGAACCCCCGACCGATCGCCTTCACGATGTCGGGGCCCTTGAGCCCGGTGACCGGGTCGCCGACCTTCTCGACGCGCACGGTGCCCGACTCCGAGTCGATGTCGAGCCGGACCTCCGCGCGGCGCTCGACCTCGCGCATCGTCTCGCCGCCACGACCGATGAGAACGCCGACCCGGTCGTCCGGGACCGTCACGTGTTGCATGATTCACGTAAGCGGACAGACCCGCTAAAGTGTGTCGGAGCGCCGACCGCGACGACGGCTGGCGTCAGGTCGGCGTGGGGTCGGCCCGCTCCCGGAGGTACGCGAGCAGCTCTGGGCCGGTCACCGACAGCCCCTGCCGGCGGAAAAACGACGCGACGTTCTCACAGTCCCGCTCGAGGAACTCGTCGCTGTTGGGGTGATGGATCGTCACCGCCTGACCGACGTCGATCAGATACAGCCGCGAGTCGTCGACGACGACGTTGTACTCGGAGAGATCGCCGTGGACCATCCCGGCGTCGTACAGCCGGCGCATGTACTCCCTGATGACCTCGAAGGCGGTGTTCGGGTTCCCGAGCTGGACCTCGGCGAGGCGCCTGGCCCGGCCCGCGTCGGTGCCCAGGTACTCCATGATCAGGACGTTGCGCTCGACCGCGAGCGGTCGGGGCGCCCGGACTCCCGCCGCCCGGGCGCGCTTGAGGTTGGCAAACTCCTTTTTTACCCAGCCGATCACGACCGCCTTCTTGTCGTTTGCGACCTCTTCGAACCGTGGGTCGCCCTCCAAGTACTCGCCCATCTCGCGGAAGTCCGAGGCGTTGATGCGGTAGATCTTGACCGCGACGGTCGGCTCCTCGCTGCCGAGCTCGGCCGTGACAGCTCCCCCGCCCAGTGCCGTGTAGACGTTTGCCTCCTTGCCGGTCGAGACCGGTCCGCCGAAGGCGGCGATCTGGCCGTCTTGGACGAGCTTGTACAGGGCCCCGTAGGTCGCCTCGTCGAACACCGACTCCTCGAGTTTGAACTGGTCCGCGTCGGTGATCCGCTCGCGAAATTGGCTGAACTCCCGGTCGCGTTCGCGAGCGATTCGGTCGGCCTCGGTGTCCGAGTAATCGATCGAGGTCCACTCGTCGCCCGGCGGCGCCTGGTCGGTGTCGAGCAGGCCGTAATCCTCGTCCATTTGCGTCGTCGTAGGCGACCGAGGGACAAAAGACTGGCCGGAAAAAGTCGGACGGTTTATGACGCCGGACCGAGTAGTAAAGAGTTAATGACCGATCCGGCCGACGTTACACGCCTGTTCGGTGGTCCGGGGAGTGGGAAGACGACGGCGCTGCTCGACCGCGTCGAGGAGCTGCTAGACGATTCGGATGTCGAGATCCGGGACGTGCTCGTCGTCTCGTACACGCGGGCGGCCGCCTCGGAGATCCGCGAGCGACTCGCGGACCGCCTGGACGTGTCCCCCCGCGCGCTTCGGGGCAACGTCTCGACGATGCACGCGAAGGCCTACGACCTGCTCGATCTCTCGCGCAGCGACGTCGTCGGCGAGTCTGAGAAGGAGGAGTTCTGTGACGACTACGGGATCGAGTACGAGAACGAACACGACGGCTCGCGGCGCCGCTCGGCCCGGTCGACGACGATCGGCAACAAGGTGATCGCGACCAGCCAGTGGCTCCAGCGCACCCGCCGGGACGTTGCGGACTGGTACGAGGTGCCGTTCAAGTGGAACGACGAGGAGGTCCGGCTGCCCCCGGCGATCGACGATCGGGCGCAGACCGGCAACAAGTACACCCCCACCTGGCCAAGCGACGACGACCGGCTGGACGTCCCCGAGGCGATCCGAGCCTGGCGGGCCTGGAAGGGCGAGCAGGGGCTGGTCGGGTTCGCGGACATGCTCGAGCGGGTCAAAGAGCGGTCGCTCGTGCCCGGGATCGATTACCTGGTGATCGACGAGTTCCAGGACATCACGACCCTACAGTACGCCGTCTACGCGGGGTGGCGCCCCCACACCGAGCGGGTGCTGATCGCCGGCGACGACGACCAGGTCGTCTACGCCTGGCAGGGGGCAGACCCCGACCTGCTGCTCGATGAGGATGTCGACGAGGACGTGGTCCTGCCGAACTCTTACCGGCTGCCCTCCCGGATCCTCAACGCCGTCAACCGAGAGGTGAGTCACATCGAGAAACGCCAAGAGAAAGACCTCGAGCCGCGCAAAGAGGGCGGCACCGTCGAGGCGATCCGGAACCGGTCGATGCTGGATCTCTCCCGGGAAGCCACCCGGACCGTCGAGGAGACTGACGAGACGGTGATGGTGCTGTTCCGGGCCCGGTACCAGATGTTCCAGTTCATCGATGAGTTCATCGACCAGGGCATCCCGTTCCGGTGTCTGACAGACCAGCGGATGTGGACCGACCGGCTCGCCCAGTACGTCAGCGGGATCGAGTCTCTGGGCGACGACGAGCCCCTGACCGGACTCGAGGCACGCCGGCTGGCGGACATGCTCGCCGATTCCGCGTTCGGAACCGGCGACCGCGACGAGCTGTTCGACGCCTTGGAGGACCGCGAGGAGGCCGCCGACGTCGACGACATCGCCGAGTTCGACGTCGAGCCGGAGCTGATCCGCGAACACGCCCCGTTCGCGCCCGACCCGCCGGCGGCCGCGGACATGCTCCGGAAGGTCACGAGCTTCCAGGAGCGCAGCGTGCGGGCGTACTTCGCCGGCCCGTACCGCGGAATGGCACACGATCGGGTGCGCCTGGGGACGATCCACTCCGCGAAGGGCCGCGAGGCCGATCACGTCTTCCTCGCCACCGACCTCACCGAGAAGGTCGTCGAGCAGATGGCCGCGACCATCGACCAGACCGACGCGGCAGTGCCGGGCGACGCGGAGTTCACCAAGACGACCAGCCCCGTGCCGACGATCACCGACAACGAGCGACGGGTGTTTTACGTCGGGATGTCCCGAGCACGAGAGCGACTCGTCCTCTTGGAGAACTTAGTCGACGGCGCGCCGACCCTGCCGATCGACGTCTTGCTCGAAAACGAGCCCGCCGAACCCGATGTCGAAGAGCTGCTCGAACGGGTGAGCGAGCCGCCGGTGGCAAGCCAACAGTAACGCCCGGGGCAAAGGTTAACTCCCGATCGATCCTTCCGCCGGTATGAGCGACGACCAGACGCTGTTCGAGCGGATCGTCGCGGGCGAGATCCCGGGTCACGCGGTCTACGAGGACGAGACTACCTACGCCTTCCTGGACGTGAACCCGCTGGCTCCGGGACACACGCTGGTAATCCCCAAAGAGCCCTACGAGCGACTCGACGAGGTGCCCCCCGCCGTCGCGGGCGATCTGTTCGCGGCGGTCGCAGAGCTCGCGCCGGCGATCGAGGCGGCCGTCGACGCCCCCGGGAGCCTGATCGCGGCCCACAACGGCGCCGCCGCCGGGCAGGAGGTGCCACATCTTCACTGGCACATCGTCCCGCGGTTCGAGGGCGACGGTGCCGGGGCGATCCACGCCCTGTTCGACGGCGTCGAGATGGACGACGAGGAACTCGCCGCGACGGCCGCCGAGATCCGCGATCGCCAGTAGTCGGCCGATACGTCGGCGGTCGGGACAGCGCGGTGACACGATCCATTACGTTTATACATCCGTATGCCATTACAGCGCATGACGCTTCGTCTGGAGGGCCGAAGCGTCAGCGGGGACCAATTCAGGGCGGCAAGCACCCCTTTTCGGGGTGCTTTCCTTTCCGTTTTGACGCGCGACCAACGGCGAGTACAGTATCGGGTTCAGCGGATCCTCTCGAGTAGCGTTTCGATCGTTGCCGTCGCCTCGGCGTCGGGTTCGGTAAATGGGGCACGTGGGTAACCGGCCGGGAGACCGCGCTGGCGCATCGCCCACTTCAGTCCGGGGACGCCGAACCGGCTCGTGATCGCGCGGTTCAGTCGGACGAGCCTCTCGTTGTGCTCCCGGGCCGCCGCCGGGTCGCTCGCGTGTTCGTCGACGATCGCGGAGAGCTCGCCGGGGGCGAGGTTCGCGAGCGCCATGATCCCGCCGACGGCACCGGCGTCGAGCGCCTGCGCGAAGACGCTCGCGCTCCCGACGAGCACGTCGAACTCGGCGTCCGCGGTCCGTTCGACGGTCCGGACGAGCTTGCCGATGTCGCCCGCGGAGTCTTTGATCCCGGCGATCCCGGGGTGCTCGGCCAGCCGTCCGACGGTCGCGGCCGTCAGGGCGGCGCCGGTGTAGGCCGGCACCGAGTACAGGTACACCGGTACCGGCGCTCGGTCGGCAAGCTTCCGGTAGTAGGCCTCGAAGGCCGCCTGGTCGTGGTTGTAATAGAACGGCGTCACGACCAGCGCCGCGTCCGCACCGGCCTCGGCGGCGGCCGCGGTCGCGCGCTCGGTTTCTCGCAGTCCCGGACTCCCGGTGCCGGCGAGCACCGGGACCGACGCCGCGTCGGCGACGGTCTCGACCACTCGGCGGCGCTCGTCGGCGGTCATCAGCTCCGCCTCGCTCGTCGAGCCGCAGGGCACGAGAAAGTCGACGCCGCGGCCCTCGAGGTGGGCGACCAGCTCGCGGAGCGCGTCGTGGTCGACGTCGCCGCGGTCGTCGAAGGGGGTCACGAGCGGCGGTGCGACGCCGCCGAGCTCGGGATCGTCGGATCCGTCGGTGGGCATACACCCGGGTCGACGGCCCGACAGTTGTAGGTTCCGGCTACGACTCCGCGAGTTCGATGACCTCGTCGAAAAACGACAGCGAGTCGTGGGGACCGGGGTGTGCCTCGGGGTGGTACTGGCGGGTGCGGATCGAGAGCTCGTCGCTGTCGAGGCCCTCCGGGGTGTCGTCGTTGACGTTGACCTGCGTGACGGTCAGCTCCTCGCCCGGGTCGGCGACGGCGTAGCCGTGGTTCTGGGTGGTCATCACGACCCGGTCGGTGCGGAGATCCCGAACCGGCTGATTGACCCCGCGGTGGCCGAACTCCATCTTCTCGGTGCGTCCGCCCAGGGCGTTCGCGACGACCTGCTGGCCGAGACAGATCCCCGCGAGCGGGCGCTCGCCGGCGTACTCCTCGACGAGCGCTGCCGCCGCCTCGAAGGTCTCCGGGTCGCCCGGGCCGTTCGAGAGAAAGAGCAGATCCGGACCCAGCCGGTCGATCACCCCTGGGGGCGTGTCGTGTGGCAGCCGGTGGACGACGGCGTCGCGCTCGACGAGCGCCTCGGCAATCGACCCCTTTGCGCCGCAGTCGATCAGGGCCACCGACGGGCCGTC
Source organism: uncultured Halobacteriales archaeon (assembly GCA_964426325.1). Classification (GTDB taxonomy): domain Archaea; phylum Halobacteriota; class Halobacteria; order Halobacteriales; family Haloarculaceae; genus Halovenus. The sequence continues at coordinate 70,208 of CAYRQD010000005.1, forward strand.
GCCCTCTGGGTTGTGAACGACCGGCTCCGCGACCGACACCCGGGCTCCGATGTCGGCGTGGGCGGACATCGGCTCACACCGGTCGAGCTCGGCCAGCGCCGCCTGGCGCGTGGCATCCGGTCCGGCGGCGATGCCGGCCCGCATCGCCCCCTCGTCGCGGATCGCGGTCACGACCGCCCGCGTATCGAGCGTGTCGACGGCCGGAACGCCCTCCTCGCGGAGCCACGCGGCGATATCGTCGGTCAGCTGCCGGGCGAGCACGCCTCGTGGGTGGATCCGGTCCGACTCGAACCGCTCGGCGCGCACCCCGTAGTTGCCGATCAGCGGGTAGGAAAACGTGAGCAGCTGCTCTTCGTAGCTTGGGTCGGTGAGACTCTCCTCGTAGCCGGTGTATGCGGTGGTGAACACGAGCTCCCCGCGGGCCCGTCCAGGCGACCGCGCCGTCGCTTCGAGGACCCGCTCGCCCTCGAGTGCGAGGTATGCGTCAGCCATTGCGATATTCGTACACGGGACCGGTGTATAAACGTTGCTTTCGAAATGACGTTACGAAATTCGTAGCGCTCAAGTGTTCACGAAGGAATCGCTCGTATGGACGAGCTCGACCGACAGATCCTCACCATCCTGCGGCGGGACGCGCGGACGCCGTACACGGAGATCGCCGATCGGGTCGGCACCTCCGAGGGGACGGTCCGCAACCGGGTCGATCGGCTGCTCGCCGACGGGGTGATCGAGCGATTCACCGTCGCGACCCGGACGGGCAACGTCAGGGCGGCCATCGAGGTCGAGGTCGACGTCGACGTCGACACCGACGGGCTGACGGAGCTGATGGTCGGCTGGGCGCCGGTGGATTTCGCCTGGCAGATCTCCGGCGAGGAGGACCTCGTGCTCGTCGTCGACGTGGCCGACACCGCGGCGCTGAACGAGCTGATCGCCCGGGTCCGCAACCGCGAGGAGGTCGTCTCGACGAAGACCAGGCTCATCCTCGACGAGTGGCTCGGCCCCGTCGAGTGAGCCCGAAGCGAAGACCGTATGTCGCCGCTCGCCCTGAAGAGAGGCAATGACGACCAGCACCCCGGAGTTCGACGAGGACCACGAGAACGCGGCCCAGGACGTCGTCGCGGTCGATGCCGACGACGTCTCCCAGCGGGCGGTCAACCGGCTCGACGCTCACACCGGCGACGGGATCCGCCACCGAGCGTTTACAACCCTGCTGTTCGACGAGACCGGACGGCTGTTGCTCGCCCAGCGCAGCCCCGAGAAGCGCCTCTGGGACACGTACTGGGACGGGACCGTCGCCTCGCACCCGGCGCCGGGCGAGACACAGACCACGGCCGCGGCCGAGCGGCTCGACGAGGAGCTCGGAATCGCCCCCGGACAGTACGACGAGCTGGCGGTCACCGACCGGTTCGAGTACAAGCGTCACTACCACGAGATCGGCGTCGAACACGAGGTCTGTACCGTGTTGCGGGCGACGCTGACCGACACGAGCCTCGATCCGGACCCCGAGGAGGTCGGCGGAATCGCCTGGGTGCCCTACGACCGACTGGGCGAGCACCCGCGGTGGTACCGCCAGCTCCGCCTGTGCCCCTGGTTCGAGATCGCGATGCGCCGGGATCGCAGCGAGTGAATCAGCGCCGGGTCGCGACCGTGGCCCAGACGGCGAGCGCGACCGCCGGCACCAGCGGTAAGGCGAAGTACAGCTCCCGGGAGATGCCACGGGCTGCCAGCCACTCCTGAACGGCCGGGACGAACAGGAGCGTTGCCGGCACACCCAGCAACGCGACCGCGACCGCGCCGACCAGCAGCCACCCGCTCGGACCGAGTTACGCCTCCTCCATCGACGCAGATCAGTACTTTCGGTCGGGCCGGACGACGACCTTCCCGAAGCCCTCGCGGTCCTCGAGCATCTCGTGTCCGCGGGCGATCTCGCTCATCGGGAGCACCGCCCGGACGTGCGGTTCGAAGGTGCCGTTCCAGACGAGCTTTAGCACCTCGTCGACCTCGCCGGGGGTGGCCATCGTCGAGCCGATCACCTCGAGTTGGTTCCAGAAGATCCGGTTGATGTCGGTCTCCGGGGCCCCGCCGGTGGTCGCGCCGCAGGTGACCAGCCGGCCGCCCTTCGCGAGGCTCTTCAGGGAGTCCCGCCAGGTGGCGGCGCCGACGTGATCGACGACGACGTCGACCCCGCGCTTGTCGGTGCGCTCGCGGATCGCGGCCGCGAAGTCTTCGCGCTCGTAGTTGATCGTGTGGTCGGCCCCGAACTCGGCGGCGTGGGCGAGTTTTTCCTCGGTGCTCGCGGTCGCGTACACTTCCGCGCCGGCGTACTCGGCGATCTGGACCGCGGCGTGGCCGACCCCGCCGCTCGCTCCGAGCACGAGCACCGACTCCCCGGCCCGGAGGTCGGCCCGGGTCACGAGCATCCGCCAGGCGGTCTGAAAGACGAGCGGCGCCGCGGCGGCGGTCACCCAGTCGACGCCCTCGGGGACCGCCACGAGATTTTCCGCCGGCACGGCCGCGTACTCCGCGTGGACCCCCGGAACGTGTTCGCCGATGACGTGGTAGTTCACACAGCGGGTCGGATCGCCGGCCCGACAGAACTCACAGCGGCCGCACGAAACGCCAGCCGAGAGCGCGACCCGATCGCCCTCGGCGAACCGGTCGACGGTCGACCCGACCGCGCGGGCGGTCCCGGCCCCGTCGCTGCCAGGCACGTGTGGCAGGTCGAGCTCTACGCCCGGCAGTCCCCGGCGGGTCCAGACGTCGAGGTGGTTGAGCCCGCCGGCCTCGATCTCGACGAGCACCTCCTCGGGGCCCGGCTCCGGCTCCGGCTGTTTGCCGTACTCGAGGCCCTCCCGTCCCCCATGCTGGGTGATCTGAACGGCCTGCATGGGCCTACCAGGGCGAGCGAGTGCATAACGGTACTGGTGACACGCTTTTTTATCGGCCCGGCGTACCGGACGTATGATTGATTTCCAGTCCCGCGAGTCCCGGCGGCGGGTCGGCGGCGACCGCGGGGACGACGACCCCGACGAGTCCGAACCCGGCGAGGCCGACTCGGCGGGCGGCCAGCCGGACTCTCCCGAGACGACCGACGACGAGGCACCCGCCGACCGCGGGGGACTCGGGACCGCGCTCGTCCGCGTCGGCGGCGACGGGACCGCGGCGGCCGTCGACGCGGTCGTCGCGGGCCTCGAAAAGACGGCGACGGTCGCGACCCGCGACAGGGTTCGGGCGGAGTACGACGCCGTCCAGCGCTCTGTCGACCGGTACGCGGGCCGAGAAGACGTCGATTTCGTCGTCACGGTCGGCGGGACGGGACTCGAGCCTGACGACGTGACCGTCGAGGCCCTCGAGCCGTTGCTCTATCGGCGACTCCCCGGGTTCGGTGAGCTGTTCCGGCGACTGGTCCACGACCGGGTCGGATCGGCTGCGATCGGCAGCCGAACGACCGCCGGCGTCGCCGAGCGAACCCCCGTGTTCGCCGTGCCGGGTGATCCTGAGGCGGCCGGGCTCGCCGTCGAGGCGATCATCTGGCCGGAGGTTGCGTCGCTCGTCGCGGCCGCGACCGGACGGGACTGACCCGCCCGACGGTCGGCGCCGGGGCGGGCTCGTCGAACCGACCGGGACCGTCGCCAAGCGTGAACGCTATGCCCGCGGCCGCCGAGAACGGCGTATGCGCGTCGACATCGGAAACGCCCTCGCCGCGGTCGCGGATCCGGGGATCGCCGAGTCGGGACTCGAGGAGCTCGACGATCGCGTGGCGACCGCTCACGAGCGGATCGCCGCGGGCCGATCGGACGAAGAGTTCGGCTACGCCGCTCTGAACCTCCCCGACCGGACCGACCCCGAGGAGATCGCAGATGCGGTCGCCGCGTTTCCCGACGCCGAGGCGATCCTGACCGTCGGCATCGGGGGGAGCGCGCTCGGGGCGAGCACCGTCTCGGCGGCGACCGGCCCCCACGGGATCGATCACTACGCGCTGGACAACGTCGACCCGGCCCACGCGCGGGAGCTGCTCGAGGAAGTGTCTCTCGGGGACGCGGTCGTCCACGTCGTCTCGCGGTCGGGCACGACCGCCGAGACGCTCGCGAACTTCCTCGTGGTCAGAGACGCGATGGAGACCGCCGGCGTCGACTGGACCGAGCGGACGATCGTCACCACCGGTCGGGAGGGACCGCTCCGGCGGCTCGCGAGCGAGCGGGGGCTGCCGACGCTTTCGGTGCCGGCCGGCGTCCCGGGGCGGTTCGCGGCGCTCTCGCCGGTCGGACTGGTGCCGGCGGCGCTGCAGGGCGTCGACGTGGAGGCGGTCCTGGCCGGCGGACGGCGCGCGGCCGAGACCCTCGGACCGTCCCTGTACGAGTGTCCGGCCTACGCCTACGGCGCCGTCGCATACGCGCTCGCCGGGCGGGGCGCCCGGAGCGCCGTCATGATGCCCTACGCCGAGCGACTCGAGCCGTTCGCCGAGTGGTTCGCTCAGCTGTGGGCCGAGAGCCTGGGCAAGGACGGCCGAGGACAGACGCCGATCCGCGCGCTGGGCGTAACCGACCAGCACTCCCAGCTGCAGCTCTACCGGGCCGGGCCGCGGGACAAGCTGGTGACGCTGCTCCGCCCGCGCGAGCGAACCGACCGGGCGATCCCGGAGCCTGGGACAGACGAGCTCGCGTACCTCGGGGACGCCACGCTCGGCGGGCTGCTCGACGCCGAGTTCGAGGCCACGGAGGCCAGCCTGGCCGCCGCCGGCCGGCCGACCGTCCGGATCGAGATCGATCGGCTCGACCCGGCGTCGGTCGGCGGGCTGCTGTACGAGATGGAGGCGGCCTGCGTGCTCGCCGGCGAGCTCTTCGGCGTCGAGACGTTCACCCAGCCCGCCGTCGAGTGGGGCAAACGGGCCGCCCGGGGGCTGCTCGAGGACTCGGAGGCGACCGCCGAGGCCGCCGCCGTCGCCGACAAGACCCGGCTCGTCGTCAAGGACTGAAAACCGGTACCGTCTTTGACCCGAGGGCGCTACCGGAGGGTGTGGCGGCCGACGCCCCGCTCGTCCGAATCGGCGATCGGAAAGAACGCCTCGAGAGCGCGAGCCACGCGGTGGGACTCGTGCTCGCCGCCTTCGTCGCCGGCGGGGCCCTCGCCGCTGGCGGGCGGGAGCTGCTCGCCGCGACGACCGCCGGCGACCCGCTCGTGGAGGCCGGTGCGACGGCGGCGAGCTTTCTTGGATTCTTACTCGTCGGCGCCGCGTACCTCGAGTGGCGCGGCGAACCGCCCGTCAAGTTCGGGTGGCCGACGCGACGGGACACCGCCGCCGCCGGCCTCGGGACGATCGCACTCGTCGGGCTCATGTTCGGACTCGAGACGCTCTTTTCACAGTTGGGGCTCAGTCCGGCCGACAACGCCACGATTGAGGCCGCCCGCGAGCGGCCGCGGCTGTTCCTGTACTACGTGCCGGTCGCCGTCGCGCTCGTCGCCCCGGCCGAGGAGCTGCTCTTCCGGGGGCTCGTCCAGGGACTGTTCCGGCGAAGCTACGGCGTCGCGCCGGGGATCGCGATCGCCGCGGTCGTCTTCGGACTCGTTCACTACCCGGCCCTGACCGGCGCCGGCAGCTCCGAGGCGTACGTGCTGGTCGTCGTGCTCGCCGGCGCCGTCCTCGGGATCGCCTACGAGTACACGCGCAACCTGCTCGTTCCGATCGCCGTCCACGCCGCCTGGAACGCCGTCGTCTACCTCGTCGGATACCACGGGGCGGTCGGAGTCGCGGTCCCGGCGGGCTGATCAGGCCGGGTTCTTTCGGGAGAGATCGCTCCCGCAGACCGGACACCGGTCGTGGTGCTCGTCGAACTCGCGGCCACAGCCCTGACACTGGAACCGCCAGGAGCGTTGCTCGTCGATTCCGTCCCGGTCGATCACCTCGACGGCGACGTTCAGCCGGTCGGCGACGTTCTGCATCGCGTAGTCGTCTGTCACCAGCCGACTGTCGAGCTCGAACGCCGCCGCGATCAGCCGGACGTCGGTCCGGGAGAGCGTCTCGAGGTCGCCGGTCTCGCGGGCGGCTCGCTCGATCCGCTTGACGGTCTCGCCGTCGGGAATGTGTAAGTGCATTCCCGATCCCTCAAGCGCGTCGAACCGGTAGGCGCTCTCGTCTTCGAGCTCCTCTCGCACCGCCGGGATCGTCGCGATATCCCCATCGGTGTGGAACTCGTTGATGAACGCCGACGAGTCGAGGACGTACATCTTACCGCTCGACGATCATGTGGTCTTTGACCGCCTGGACGCGGTCGACCGGCACCAGCAGCCGGCCCGCGGTGTCGGTCTCGAACTCCGTCTCGGTGACGCCGTCGGGATCGATGATGAGATCCTGGAGCCGCCCGGTCTCGATGTCCATCGTGATGTTGTACAACATGCCGATCTCCGCGCCGTCAGAGCCCATCACGGCCTTCCCCGAGAGATTCTCCGCCAGTAGCTCTGCCATATGTCGGATTATCTCGGCCGCCCACGTGAATGTTACCCCTCTCGCCGTCGTAACGTCGGCCGGTCTCCACGTCGGCGGCGCGCGGAGCCGCGCGCGGCCGCCCCGAGCAGGCCGATCCGGGGGTTGATTACGCCACCGCCCCTACCGAGACGTATGAGCAGATCCCCGCATTCCGGCGTCCGGACACTGGAGGGACGCCCGTGATCAGAGACGTCACCGAGTCGATCGGCGACGCCGTGTTCGATGCCGTCGGCCGAACGCTCAGCCGCAGGCAGGAGCGCAGGGACCTCCCGAGCGACTTCCTCGAGAGCGACGACGCGTACCTGATCGTGTTCGACGCCCCTGGTGCCGACCGCGAGGACGTGCAGGTAACCTACGAGGACCGGCACCTCTCGGTCCGCGTCGAGCGGTTCCGCCCGCTCAGGGAGTCTTTCGAGATGACCTTTCCCGGCCGGGGGCTCTCGCTTGAGGGACAGGTCACGCTGCCTGAGGGGCCGGCCGTCGAGGCGACGGCCGCCGAGGCAACCCTCGAGTCGAACGGAACGCTTCTCGTCCGGCTGCCGAAAACCGACGGCGATCGCGACGAGAACTCTGCAGACGGCGGAGCGTAACCGGACTCACGGGGCCGCGGGGCGCTCCCAGTCGGTCGTGAGCGCGAGCAGCCCGGCGAGGATTCGCGCGGTCGCACCCCACACGGTGTACCCGTCGACGGTGAAGTAATCTACCAGCCGGCCGTCCCGGCGCCCGGCTCGGTAGTTCCCCGGATCGGTCAGCTCCGCGACCGACAGCGTCGCGACGGTCGCGACCTCGGGGCTGGTCGGGGCGTACTCCCGGTCCGGAACCCGGGCGACGAAAGGCCTGACGGCAAAGTCGGTGACGGTCAGAATGTCGTCGAGCCGACCGACGACGGCGAGCTCGTCGGCAGAGAGTCCGATCTCCTCGCCGGCCTCGCGCCGGGCGGTGGCGAGCCGGCTCCCGTCGCGGGGCTCGCGCCGCCCGCCGGGGAAGCTCATCTGTCCGGGGTGATCGGGGAGCTCCTCGGCCCGCTTCGTGAACACGAGCGACGGCCCGGCGTCGACGATCGGGACGATCACCGACGCCGGCCGGCCGTCCGCGACGGCCGTCGGCTCGTACCGGCGCACCCGATCGAGATTCATGCGACTCGGTACCGGCCGCCCGGACTTAGCCACACCGGCTAGCGGCCGTCCTCGAAGGCGGCGAGTCGGTCCCGGGCGGTCGCGACGTCGACCCCGGCCCACGCCTCGAGCTCGTAGCTCACGTCGATCAGCTCGGCAACGCGTTCGCCGTCGCCGTCGTCGACCGCCGCCGCGGCCTCGGCGAGGAGCCGCTCGGCCGCCGCCCGCCCGGCGGTCTCCCGGTCGACGGGCCGCTCGGGGACATCGAGGATGTGGGGTAGATCGTCGGCGCCCGCGGGCGGATCCGGGAAGGCGACGGGCCCGGGGACGAGCACCAGCGCCTCGGCCCGGAACTCGTCGGGCTCGACGGCGACGAGGTGGTAGCTCTCGACCGCGCGGTCGACCGCCGGATCGAAGCTCCCGGGATCGTGGGCCCCGCCTCGCTTGTAGGCGAGCTCCGCGAGTGCTCCGGTGAGTTCCGCCCGAGTCAGGCCGCCGAACAGCCGCGCGACGCCGGCGATCTCGTCGGCGGTCGGGTCCATACCGAACGCCCAACCGCGACCGTCTTGAGCGTTGGGCCCCACCGACGTCAAAAGGACTAAGCACGCTCGCGGCCTCCACTCGGTATGAGCACGGAAGCCGAGACGAACGACGACCTGCGTGAGCGGATCCGGAACTTCCTGCGACGGAACTTCCCGCAGATCCAGATGCACGGGGGCAGCGCGGCAATCGAGGAGATCGACCGAGAGACCGGCGAGGTAACGATCGAGCTGAGCGGCGCCTGCTCGGGCTGTGGCATCTCCCCGATGACGGTCCAGGCGATCAAGGCCCGCATGACCACCGAGATCTCCGAGATCGACACCGTCCACGCCTCGACGGGCGTGACCGGCGGCGGTCACAGCCGCGGCGGCGAGTTTCCTGGCGCCGGCCCGGCCACCGACGACGGTCCTGGCGACGACGACGGACCGCAGGCACCGTTCTGACGGGCACACTCGATCGTTCTCACGCGGTCGGACGGGGCGTCAGTCCCGCAGATCCCGCGAGCGCTCCCACGTCCGGACCAGCCGGGTCAGCGTCTCGTTGACCGGCACCGGCGACTCCGCGTGGTCGCAGACGTACCCGTTGATGGCGTCGATTTCCGTCCGGTTGCCGGCGTCGAGATCCTGGTACATCGACGAGCGATTCGCGCGCGTCGTCTCGGCGACCGAGACGGCCGCCGCCGCCGCCGTCTCGGAGGACAGCTCGACATCGCGGTCGCGGGCCACGGCGGCAGCCTCTCGAGCGGCTCGCCGCGTTATCCACTCGCCCGGACCCTCGACCACGGCGCCGTTCGGAACGCGGGCGAGCGCCGTCGCGGCGTTGATGCCGGCGTTGACCGCGAGTTTCTCCCACAGCTCCCGGGGCATCGCCGGCGAAGCGGTTGCCGCGAGCCCGGCGGTCTCGAAGGCCGTCGCCACGCGTTCGGCGAGCGCAGACGATCCCCCCTCCCGGGCGCCGAGGACGATCTCGCCCGTTCCGGTCCACTCGACGACGCCGGGCTCGGTCAGCCGCGCGCCGTAAGTGCAGATCCCGGCCAACACGGGCGCCGAGAGCGCTTCGGCGAGACGAGCCTCGTTTCCCATCCCGTTCTGCAGCGAGAGGACGGCTTCGAGTTCCGCCTCGGCGAGTGCCCGCCCGGCCGCGAGCGTGTCAAAAGACTTGACGGTTACGACCGCGAGTTCGGCGCGATCCGGGACCGTCGTCGTCGCCGTCGGGTGGACGCGCAGTTCCGTCTTGCCCTCGCGGACGACCGCGAGCCCGCGGTCGGCGACGCGGTCGACGTGGGGCCGACGTCCGACGAGCGTGACCGCGTGTTCGCGGGCGAGCAGGCTGCCGACGAGGCTCCCGAGACTCCCGGCGCCGAACACGCATATCTCCATCGACCGTCGTTAGGGAACCGCCGGATTAGTCGTTGTCCCTCAGTCCGGGCAGAGCGCCGGCGCGGCGCCCTCGGACGCCTCCGGCTCTCCGAGATCGCGCGCGAGAAACGCCGCAAGCGGCGGACCGACGGACTCCGGTTCGACGAGGAAGGCGTCGTGACCGTGACCCGAGTCGATCACCCTGTGGGTCGCGTCGATCTCGGCGGTCGTCATCGAATCGACGAGCCCCTCGGCCTGCTTGACGGTGAAATGCCAGTCGCCGGTAAACGAGAGCACGAGCGCCGCCCCGTCGAACTCCGCCAGCGCGGCCGCGTCCGAGTCGCACCCGGCCGCGAGGTCGTACTCGTCCATCGCCCGGATCAGGTACAGGTAGGCGTTGGCGTCGAACCGGTCGACGAACGTCTCGGCTTGGTAGTCGAGGTACGACTCGACCTCGCGATAAGGGAAAGCCGCCGACGCCTCGTCACCGACAGGACGGGCGCCGCCGGCGATCCGTCGGCCGAACTTCCGTTCCATCGACTCCTTCGAGAGGTACATCACGTGGCCGATCTGTCTGGCCCGGGCCAGGCCGTCGTCGGGGTGTGTGTCGCCGTAGTACGCTCCGCCCTGCCAGTCCGAATCCGCGGTGATCGCCCGGCGCGCGATCGCGTCGAGCGCCAGACACTGCGGGTCGAGCCTGGGGGCGGTCGCGACGGGGACGATCCGGTCGACGCGCTCGGGGTATCGTTTCGCCCACTCAAGGACGTTCATCCCGCCGACGCTGCCGCCGACGGCCGCGCGCAGCCGTGAAACGCCGAGTTCCTCGAGCAGCAACCGCTGGGCCTCGACCCAATCGCCGACGGTCACCGGCGGGAAGGCGGTGGCGTAAGGCTCGCCGGTCCGGGGGTCGGTCGAGGCCGGTCCGGTCGTACCGTAACACGAGCCCGGGACGTTCGCACAGATCACGTACTGTTCGGTCGTATCGATCGGTCGTCCGGGCCCGACGATCTCGTCCCACCACGCGCTCGCCTGACCCGCGCTCTCGCCCCCGCTCGCGACGTGCTGGCTGCCGGTCAGGGCGTGACAGACCAACACCGCGTTGTCGCCGGTGAACTCGCCGTAGGCCTCGTAGGCCACGTCGAGCTCGGGAACCGACCCGCCCCGATCGAAGGAAAACGACCCCAGCGAAACCGTCCCGCGCTCGACGACTCTGTTGTCCGATCCCTGCGGCTCTGTCATGTGTTACAATTATATGCCTACAGCAATCTATAACCAACAGTAACGGCAACACTCGCCGCATCGCGACTCGTGAGCTGCGAAGGCGCGCAGAAAGCGTCCTGGCGGCGATTTGAACGCCGGTCCCTGGCTCCGCAAGCCAAGAGGATAGTCCACTACCCTACCAGGACCTACGTTTGAGTAGCGAACATCGGAGTAAAGGGGTTACGGTTATCGGGTCGGAGGGATCGGCGGGGAGCTCCCGCGGTCGCCCGATCCAACATAGTTATTACGACGCGTAGCCTCGTGTCAACAATGGCAGAACAGACGGGCGTGAGCGGCGACTCGGCCGGCCAGCTGCCGGATCTCTCCGAGTCTGCGAACGTCCTCTTTCTCGCTCCCTCCGTCGGCTCACAGAGCGCGGCGGGCTTCGAGCTGCTCACACGGTCGCCGCTCGATCAGACCTCCCTGATCGTCGTCACTTACACCGGTACTGCACGTGGATGGGTCGATGACTGGAGCGAGCGGGTCGGCGAGGCGCCCGCACGCGGCGGGATCATCACGGTCGGGGAGCGCGACGTCGTCCTCGAGGACTCCTCGTGGACGGCCCGCGCGATCGACAACCCGTCGGACCTGACCGGGGTCGGGATCGAGCTGAGCGAGCTGTTGTCCGGCGCCGCGACGGCCGAGGACACCACGACCGTCGTCTGGTTCGACTCGATCACCTCGTTGCTCCAGTACGCCGACCTCCAGCGGGCGTTTCGCTTTCTCCACGTCGTCACTGGACGAGTCAAGACCGTCGGCGGGACCGGCTTCTACAGGCTCGATCCGGACGCACACGACTCCCAGACGATCGCGACGATGAAGGGGTTGTTCGACGCCGTCATCACCCGCGACGAGGACGGCACCTGGACGACCGAGCGGTGACGGCCCCACGGTCGGTTCGATCGTCGTTTGAGCCGCCACAACACGTCCCCGTCTTGCGATTTGCTTGATTCATGCGCCCACGGTCGGTTCGATCGTCGTTTGAGCCGCCACAACGGCTACCTATCCCCGGCCGGACATGATGGTATGGAACGCAGACGGCTCCTCGGCGGGTTCGGTTGTCTCCTCGCCGCGGCCGCGGGCTGTGTCACGACCGACCGGGACGATCCCGCCGGGACCGGCGACGGAGACGAGGCAGGCGAGGAGACGAACGGCTCGACGAGCCGGTCCCGGTCCGACGACGAGCCCGATGAAACCGACACGGACGGAAGCGCCGACGAAGGCGACGCTCCCGCCGACGGCTCGGATCGAGGCGAGGACGACCAACCGGACTCCGCGGGGACGGAGCTGACCGGACGGCGCGTCGAGACGCGCTCGCAGATCTGTCTCGACGGCGACAGCGAGGTCCCTCGGGCCGCGGTGACACGCGAGGGCTCCGAGACGATCGTCGACGGGGCGGCACAGACCCCCGATCCCTGCCACGAGGCCGCCTTCGAGCGGGTGGCCTACGACGCCGACGCGGGCGTTCTGACCGTCGACCTGAGCTTCGAGTCCAGCGCAAGCGTCTGCAAGCAGTGTGTCGGCGTCGTCGAGTACCGCTGTGTGTTCGAGTTCGCCGACGGACCCCCCGAGCGGGTCGTCGTCAGACACGACGGACACCCCGTCACCGAGACGGCGTGACCGGCGGCGCCGGGCGGAGGTTTATCACCGATCGGGCGCGAGCCCGTTCCGTGACCAACGACGCCGGCGGAAAGGGAACAATCGGCCGACGGCGAGGGGAGAATCGCCCAACGACAACGCTTAAGCGGCGGCCACCCGTGGATCTCGGACAGCGATGAGCGCCATTGACGAGATCTACGAGGATCTCGACGCCGACGTGTCAGAGGAGCGGTTCCGGGAGGCGGTCGAGCAGAAGGTCGCCCAGATGGAGGGGCTGGCGGACGAACAGACCGCCGCGATGATCATCGCACACGAGCTCGCCGACGGGGAAGTCGAGACCGTCTCGGAGATCGAGCCGGCCATGGACGAGGTGAAGTTCCTGGCGAAGGTCACCTCGATCGGCGAGGTGCGCACCTTCGAGCGCGACGACGGCGAGGGGCAGGTGGTCAACGTCGACGCGGCCGACGAGACCGGACGAGTGCGGCTCGCCTTCTGGGACGGGAAGGCCGAGGCCGTCGCCGCCGGAGAGATCGAGGCGGGGGATGTCCTCCGGGTGAAGGGCCGCCCGAAGGACGGCTACGACGGCATCGAAGTCAGCGTCTCCGAGGCCGAGATCGATGCGGAGGCCGAGATCACCGTCGAACTCGACGGGGAAACGACGGTCGCGTCGCTGTCGCTGGGCCAGTCGGACGTCCGCCTGCAGGGGCGGGTGCTCGATACCGGGAGCGTTCGGACCTTCGACCGGGACGACGGCTCGACCGGGCGGGTCTCGGATCTCGTGCTCGGCGACGAAACCGGGCGGATCGGGATTACCCTCTGGGATGAGATGGCAGACCGCGTCGAGGCGCTCGACCCCGGAACGACGGTCGAGATCGTCGACGGGTACGTCCGCGAGCGCGACGGCGACCTCGAAGTGCACGTCGGTGAGCGCGGCGCGGTCGAGGAGATCGATGCGGCCGTCGAGTACGATCCCGAGACGACGCCGATCGACGACGTAGAGATCGGACAGACCGTCGACATCGGCGGTGTGGTCCGCTCGACCGACCCGAAGCGAACCTTCGACCGCGACGACGGGTCGGAGGGCCAGGTCCGCAACGTCCGGCTGCAGGACGACTCTGGGGACATCCGGGTCGCGCTCTGGGGCGAGAAGGCAGACAAAGAGATCGCCCCCGGCGACGAGGTGGTCGCGACCGACGTCGAGATCCAGGACGGCTGGCAGGACGAGCTCGAGGCCTCCGCCGGCTGGGGCTCCGCGGTCGTCGTCTTCGACGATCCCGGTGCCGACGCCGAACCGGGCGCGGCGGCCGGCTCGGCGGACGACGACGCGGGGCCCGGGTCGTCCGGGGGAGAGGCCGGGCTCGGGGCCTTCCTCGAGGAGGACGACGAGACGGGCGGGCAGCCCGACGCGAACCCGGAGGACGCCGGGCCGGACGGAGCGACCGAGTTCACCGGCACGGTCGTCCAGACGGGCGAGCCGGTGATCCTCGATGACGGGACCGAAACGATGCCCGTCGAGACCGACGCTCGGGTCCGACTCGGCGAGGAGGTGACCGTCCGCGGGCCGCTGCGGGACGGCCGTTTGGAAGCCGAGGAGCTGCTCTGATACTCCCGAGCGGGCGTGCGGAACGCTTAACACCGCCACAGACCGCGTCTGGCGTATGAGCGTCGAGTTGCCGTTTGCTCCGGTCGACGATATCATCCGACGCAACGCCGACGGGCTCCGCGTGAGTTCCGGCGCGGCCGAGGAGCTGGCTCGCCGGATCCAACGGGAGGGGGCGCGGCGCGCGGGGGTCGCGGCCGAGCAGGCGGCCGCCGACGGCCGCAAGACCCTGATGTTCGAGGACTTCGAGGCCGAGACCCTACCCGAGCGCGCGGACCTGGCGCTACCGATCGCGCCGGTCGACCGGGTCGCGAGGCTGGACATCGACGACCGGTACCGGGTCTCGATGGACGCCCGGATGGCGCTGGCGGCGCTGCTCGAGGGGTTCGCAGACGACGTCGCGGGCGCTGCCGCGTTCCTGGCCCGCCACGCCGGGCGGCGAACGATCAAGTCCGAGGACGTGGCAGCGTACTTCGAACTCGCCCCGCATTTCTGATGGAGTTCGGCTACCGGCAGGCGTGTCTCGAGCACGACCCCGGGGCGGGCCATCCCGAGCGTCCCGGTCGGTTGCGGCGGATCCGGCGCGCACTCGCCGACCGTCACGGGGTCGGGTACGCCGCCCCAAAGCCGGCCGACCGGCGGGAGCTGCTCGCCGTCCACGACTCCGAGTACGTCGATGCCGTCGAGTCCCTCGCCGGTGCGGGCGGCGGACGCTGGGACGGCGATACCGTCGCGAACGCAGCCACATGGACGGCCGCCCGCACGAGCGCCGGGATCGCCCGCTGGGTCGCCCTGCGGGCGCTCGCGGGCGCCGACGGCACCGAGACGCCGTTCGGGTTGGGCCGTCCCCCCGGGCATCACGCCCTCTCGGACGACGCGATGGGGTTTTGTTTCTTCAACAACGCCGCGATCGGGGCCGAGACTGCTCTACGGGCCGACGCCGACCGGGTCGCAATCGTCGACTGGGACGTCCACCACGGGAACGGCACCCAAGAGCTGTTCTACGACCGCGGGGACGTATTCTACGCGTCGGTCCACGAGGCCGACCTCTATCCTCCGACCGGCCGCGCCGAGGAGACCGGAGTCGGACCCGGTGCGGGGACGACGCTGAACGTGCCGCTCCCGGGGGTGACCGGCGATCCCGGCTACCGGGCGGCGCTCGCGGAGGCGATCGGACCGGCCGTCGTCGATTTCGACCCGGACGTGATCGTCGTCAGCGCTGGGTTCGACGCCCACGAGAACGACCCAATCTCGGAGATCGGCGTCTCGACGGAGGGGTACGCCCGCTTGGCGGCTGCGATCCGAGCGGTCGCCGCCGACGCCGACGCGGGGCTCGGATTCGTGTTGGAGGGCGGATACGACCCCCCCGCGCTCGGCGATAGCGTCCGGACCGTCCACGAGGTGTTCGGCGGGTACGAGCCGGTCGCGCCGACCGCAGAGCCCGCCGGGCCCGTCCAGCGGGCCCTCGAGCGGGTCGAGGCGCAGGGCGGCTGAGCGACAACACTCCCGAGACGGACGGGTCACTCGCCCCGGTGTCCTTTGATGCTGCGCGCGACGACGGACCCGCCCGCCCGAGCTCCGGTCAGCGAGATCGCCTGACGCCCGGGTCGAGGTAGGCCGCGAGCTCTCCGCCGAACCGGTCGGCGAGTTCGCCGACCGCCTCGCCCACCAGCAGGTCGTATCCCTCGGTTAGGGCCGTCCGGATCCGGGCACCGTGGGAGGCCTCGGTGATCTCCGCCTCCAGCAGCGCGGCGGCGTCGACGAACTCCCGGTCGCGTTCGACGACGTACCGGCCGCCGGCGACGAAGGGCCCGTACCCGTCCCCGTTCTCGACGTAGGCGTCGTAGAACCGCTCGGCGTGGCCCCGGGCGGCCACCGGTGGCCCCTCGTGGCGCTCGACGGCGGGGCGTTCCGAGACGGCGAGCTCGAACAGCAGTACGGCGACGCGCTCGTCTCGGTCGGGATCGTGATCCTCGGCCAGGACGGCGTCGCGAAACACGTCGAACCCGTGACGCGCGAGCAGCCCCGCGACGCCGGCCCGCGAGCGCTCGAGCTGGGGCCACAGCTGGTCGTCGACGAGGTCCGGAACGGTCACGCGGACGGCCACCGGCGTCGTGCCCCGGCGCTCGAAGCCGGCCTGGACGGCGGCGGCGTCGATCGGCTCGTTGCCCGGGGGCTCGAACAGCGACTCGCGGGGGTCGCCGAGCAACTCCCGGCTGACGTGTTGGAACCGGGCGAGGTTCGCCGCCGAGAGCACGGCCGCGACGTTGCGCTCGGGATCTGTCGGGTCGATCACCACGAGCGGGTCGTCGAAGGTCGCCCGGCCGTGATCGGCGGGGTCGAGTCGGATCGGGGGCTCCCAGTCGGCGACCGCCGCGACCAGCGGCTCGAACCCGTCGTGAGCGAGCACGAGCAGCTCGGTGAGATACCCCGAGAACCCCTTGGTCCGGAGGTCGCTGCCGTAGACGCCGGTCGCGAGCGCAAGCTGCTTGCAGAGTCGTACGTCGTCGGCGAGATCGTCGTCGAGGCGCTCGCCGACGTAGGCGGTGTGAAACGGCGTCCGGTCGACTGACGACCGGATCTCGGCCGCGGTCTCGACGTCGTAACAGGGGACAAGATCGACCGCGAAGCCCTCGTGGGTCCCGCTGACGTAGGGGTGCTCGGCGTACTCCTCCCGGCCGTCCGGAAGGACCGCTGTCCCGACCGCGATCCCGTACTCCGTGAGCGCGCCGTCGTCGAGGTCCGGCGGAAAACAGACGAAGATGTCGATGTCGCGGTCGCCGGCGAGCCACGTGTTCCGGGCGGTCGAGCCGGCTCGCACGACCCGCGCCGAGACCGGGAGCTCCGCGACGGCCCGCTCGGCCCGGTCGACGAGCGCCGCGGTCGCGGCCTCGAGGCGCTCGCGCTCGTCGGGACCGGGAACGATCCGCTCCCGCACCCGCGCGGCGACCGTCTCGAAGGGGTCCATGAGTTCGGTTGCCCGCCGGCGGGTGAAAGCGTGTCGATCACCGCCACGGGGGGCGCACTTGGGCGGCCGCGGGCGGGAAACGAAACGCATTTCAAACGATTCCGTTTACGGGAAGACAGGCCGCCGTAGCTCAGATGGTAGAGCACCACGCTGTTACGGCCTACAGTCACCCTGTGTGCCGCAGAGACGTGGTTGTCCCAGGTTCGAGTCCTGGCGGCGGCGTAACCGACTGCGGGAACTTATACTATCTCGGCCAGAACCGGTAGTATGGACGAGGAGTTTCTCCTGTTGAACCCCGGGCCGGTGCCGGTTTCCGATCGGGTGCGGCGCGCGATGGACGAGCCGATGGTCTCGCACCGCTCGGCGGCCTTCGAGGCCGTCTACGAGCGCGTCCAGTCCGGGCTCGCGACCGTCTTCGAGCGGTCGACGCTGTCGGGGATCGAGACCGCAGACCGGGGTACGCCGCTCGTGCTCAACGGCACGGCGACGATGGGCATGGAGATGGCCGTCGCCAACCTCGTCGAGGCCGACGACGAGGTGGTTGCGCTGGTAAACGGCAAGTTCGGCCGGCGGTTCGCCCGGATTGCCGAGCGCCACGCGCAGTGCCGGCGGGTGTCGGTGCCGTGGGGCGAGTCGTTCGACCTGGAGGCGGTCGCGGCGGCGATCACCGAGGAGACGGCGCTCGTGACGATGGTCCACAACGAGACCTCGACCGGACTGGTGAACCCGGTCTCGGGGGTCGGCCGGCTCGCCGACGAGGCCGGGGCGCTGTTCGCCGTCGACGGGGTCACCTCCATCGGGGGGGACGTGTTCTGCATCGACGATTGGAACGTCGACATCGCGGTGACCGACGCACAGAAGGCCCTGGCGGCGCCGCCGGGCATCTCGGCGCTGTACGTCACGGAAGCAGCTGCCGCCGCCGCAGACGGCGAGGCCGCCCCGTTTTACGAGGACCTGGACTGGCACCTGCGGAAGGCCGGGGACGATCAGACGCCCTTTACGAGCGCTGTGCCGCTGTTCCGGGCGATGGCTGTCGCCCTCGAGGCGATCGAGCGGGAGGGACTGCCGAGCCGGATCAGGCGGCACCGCCGGCAGGCCGCGGCGTTTCGCGAGGGGTTCACCGAAATGGGACTGGCGTTGTTCCCCGAGCCGGCGGGCGCGACGGTGTACTCGAACACGGTGACGGCCGTGAGCCTACCCGGGCCCGTCAGGGCGGAGCCGACGGCGTTTTTCGACGCCGTCGAGGAGCGCAACGTCTCGGTCTCGGGAGGACAGGCACACCTCGGGGGGGATATCTTCCGGGTGTCGAACATGGGCGGGCTCGCCGACGAACAGATCCTCCGCGGCGTGCGGACCATCGGCGCGGCGATGGAAGACGTCGGCGCGGCCGTCGATCCGGCGACCGGCGTCGCGGCCGCACGGGCGGTCCTCGAGGGGTAGTCTCGGCACCACGCATATGTTCTCACGCCCCGGAACTGTTCGCGTGTTCGACGCGTCGTCCGATACTGACCGCGGGCCCGGGGTCGACGCCCGTCCGGGATCGGACGCGAACGGCCCGGCGAGCGACCGCGAGGCGCGAGGATGAGAGAGTACCGCCGCAAACAGCTGCTCGAGCGGATCGGGCGCGACGGCGCGACCGTCGGCCGATCGATCCCCGACCGCATCGAGATCCAGGGCGAAGAGATCGCCCTCCGAGAGTTCGTCTTCGAGATTCGTCGTCGCGAGACGATCCCGTCGGGCGAGCGCGACCGGGTCGAGCGGGCGAAACGCAACCTCCGGCGGGAGCGCCGCGAGCGCAAGCGGCGCATCGAAGACGGCCAGATCAGCTACGAGGAGGGCGAACGACTCGCAGAGGCGATCATCGGGATCGACCGGGCGCTGACCGAACTCGAGTCGCTCGGTCCGGTCGACGTCGAGCGCGAGGCCGAGACCAACAAGACCGCAGACCGCAAGCGGTGGCTGCAGTTCCTCCGGAAGGCGCTCGGCGAGAACTCCGACACGTAGTAGCCCAGGCTTTGGCCGGGGACCCCGATCGGATGCGCTAACCGGAGACTCAAGAGCCGGCGACCCGTAGCTCGGCCATGAGTCGCAACCGCGAGGTCGCCGCCCGACTCGAGGAGTTCGCGGACCTCCTCGAGGCCAGAGACGTCGCGTACAAGCCACGCACGTACCGGCGGGCGGCCGAAAACGTCCGAGACCACCCGGAGCCGATCGAGGAGCTCGCCGCGGAGGGAACCGACCGCGTCGCGACGATCGACGCCGTCGGCGACGCGATCTCCGCGAAGATCGTCGAGTACGTCGAGACCGGCGCGATCGAGGAGCTGACCGAGCTGCGCGAGCAGCTGCCGGTCGAAATGGACGCGCTCACGGGCGTCGAGGGCGTCGGACCGAAGACCGTCGGCCGGCTGTACGAGGCCCTCGGCGTGCAGACACTCGACGACCTCGCGGCGGCCGCAGACGCCGGCGACATCCGCAAGGTCGAGGGGTTCGGCGCGAAGACTGAGCAAAACATTAGCGAGGGGATCCCCTTCGCCCGGGAGGCGACAGAGCGGCAGCTGCTGAGCGAGGCCCGTCCGCTGGGCGAGCGGGTGCTGTCGCATCTCGCCGACCGAGCGGCCGTCGAGCGCTGCGAGCTGGCCGGCTCGATCCGGCGGTTCAAGCCGACGATCGGCGACGTCGACGTGCTGGCCGCCAGCGACGACCCCGAGGCCGTCGTCGAGGCGTTTACCGACTGGCCGGCCGCCGAGACCGTCATCGAGGCCGGCTCCGGGAAGGCCAGCCTCCGCGCCGCCGGGACGCGGGTCGACCTGCGGGTGGTCGCGCCCGGGGCCTTCGGCGCCGCCCTGCAGTATTTCACCGGCAGCAGGGCTCACAACGTTGCGGTCCGGAACCGGGCGATCGATCGGGGGGTGAAGCTCAACGAGTACGGCGTGTTCGACGTCTCTAAGGACGAGTCTGAGGCCGAGGACGCCGGCGACCGGCGGGCCGGCGAACGGATCGCCGGGGCGACCGAGGAGGGGGTCTACGAGGCCGTCGGGCTCTCGTGGGTGCCGCCGGAGCTGCGCGAGGACCGCGGCGAGGTGGCGGCCGCGGCCGACGGCGAGCTGCCGGCGCTGCTCGATCGCGGAGATCTCTGCGGGGACCTGCACGTCCACACGGACTGGTCGGACGGCGAGGCCTCGATCGAGGAGATGATCGCCGCGGCGGCCGGTCGCGGCCACGAGTACGTCTGTCTCACCGACCACGCGACCGGGCCGGGGATGGTCGGGGGTGTCGGCCTCGACGAGACGGCCCTTCGCGAGCAGCTGCCGGCGATCCGCGAGGCCGCCGCCGACGCGGAGATCGAGGTGTTCGCCGGCGTCGAGGCGAACGTCGGCCCCGACGGGTCGGTCTCGGTCGCCGACGACCTGCTCGCGGAGCTCGATCTGGTCGTCGCCTCGCCACACGCCGCCCTCTCCGGCGATGGAACCGATCGGCTCGTGCGGGCGGCCGAACACCCCGAGGTGGACATCATCGGCCACCCGACGGGCCGGCAGCTGGGTCGTCGCTCCGGGCTCGAACTCGACGTCGAGCGGCTGGCGACCGCCGCCGCCGCGGCCGACACCGCACTCGAGGTCAACGCCTCCCCCCGCCGGCTCGACCTCTCGGGGCGGGCGGTCAAGACCGCGATCGAGGCCGGCGCGCGGGTCGCGATCGACACCGACGCCCACCGGCCGGCCCACTTCGACCTGCTTCGGTTCGGCGTTCACACCGCCCGGCGGGGCTGGGCCGAACCCGCCGACGTGCTCAACGCTCGCCCGGCGGCGGAGCTGCGGGCCGCACTGGCGTGATGCGGCTGTTGCTCGACGCGATGCTCGGCGGGCTCCGGAGCTACCTCCGGATGTGCGGCCACGACGCGGCCTACGCGCTCGAGGCCGGCGTCGAGGCTGACGACGAGCTGCTCGAGTTCGCCCGACGAGAGGACCGACGGCCCGTCACCAGGGACCGACGGCTCGCGGATCGGGCCGAGGACGCGATCTATCTTGAGAGCCGCGAGACGCAGACGCAGCTCGCGGAGCTGGCCGCGGCCGGGATCGAGCTCGCGCTGCCGGCGAGCCCCGAGCGGTGTGGCGCCTGCAACGGACGCCTGTCCCGAGTCGACTCGGACCGGAAAACGCCCACGGCGGCGCCCGATCCCGCACAGACCGCGGTCTGGGGCTGTCGGGACTGCGGACAGCTGTTCTGGAAGGGCAGTCACTGGGACCGGGTCGCCGATACCCTCGCCGATATCGACTGAGCCCGTCTCGGAACAAATCCAAACGCCAATACCGATCGTCCTCCAACAGCCGGCGAGGATGTCACTCGACGAGCAGGCCCGGGAGCGGCTCGCGGACATCGTCGAGCTCCAGCCGACAAAAAATGGGACGCTCCAGGACCGGTGGGGGCTTGCGGGCGGCAGCGAGGTCCACCGGTATCTCGAGGACGAGCTCGGGGCGTACTACTACCGCGACGAGGACAGTCTCATCCGCGCGACCCCCGAGGCAGAGGCGCTCCTCGGCACCGACGACGGCGTGCTGACCGTCGCCGGGACCGAGCTCCACCAGCGAGTGCTCGACGCGTTACCCGGGCCCGATGCCACCTCACAGAGCGTCGTCGCGACGCTGCAGGGCGTCCGGGAGACCGGCTCGGACGCGGATGTCGACGCGGTCCGGTCGGCGCTCCACGAGCTGGTCGACAGGGGCGTCGTCGAGCGCGTCCAGCGGACGGTGCCGACCTTCCGGCGGACGGCCGAGCGCGATCGGATCGTCGTCGAGGACTAGTCGGGCCGGGAGCGGTCGCGCTGGCGTTCGAGCACCCGCTTGATCCCCGCGCCGGGGCCACCCTGAATCGGCCAGTCTCGGGTCCGCCAGGCCGGTGGCTCGGGCTCGAACTCCGGACAGGATCCGCTGCACTCGCCGGGCCGCTGCGGGCGGCCTTTCGCCTGGCAGTACGGCCGCGCGACCGCCGCGTCGGGACGTAACTCGAAGTGTCGACAGTCGGGCCGCATCGACTCGACGTACGAACGCCAGCCCCGCTCGTAGGCCCGTTCGGCGATCTCGCGGCGCTTGCGGGCCTTCCAGTCGGGAGTCGCGTACTCGAACCGGCAGGCCGAGGCGTCGTAGTCGCCGCCCGCTGGCCGATCGAGGATCCGCGTTCCCGGCTCTCCGACCGCGAGCCGGCGGGGCCGCCAGGTCCGATCGACCCGGTCGGCGCCGCGCCCGGCCGCGACGGTTAACACGCCCGCTTGCACGGGCAGGTCCTCGAGCAGGACCGGCGCGACGGCCTCGTCGGTGGCCCGGGTCGCGACCCAGACCTCGTCTGCCAGCCCGAGCGCGACGTCGCGTTCGAGCTGGGGACGCAGATCTCGGGCCGCGCTCGCGTCGAGGTCGGGCTTGTTCTCGATGGCGACGATCCGCTCGACCCAGTCGGGGTACGGGCGGATCTGGCGGAGCTCGACCCGGCCGTTCCGGCGCCGGCGCTCGATCAGGCCCCGATCGGCCGCGCGGTGGACGGCCTCGCGGACGTACCGCCACGGGAACGAGGGCTCCGGGAGCGCGTCGCGGTACCAGGCCCACTCGGTCGGGGCGTGCCTGACCACTCGGAGGAGGTCCCCGTCTAGCCGGCGCTCACCGAACCAAGCGCGGGCGGCGAGCCCCTCGGGGTCGGCCTCGACGATGACGGTGTCCCAGCGCCGGTGCTCGGTGCCCAGCTGCCGGGCGACGATCGCGGCCTCGGCCGGCCAGTGCCGCTCGGCCCACTGACACACGCCGAGTTCGAACCCAAACTCGTGCACCTCGCCTTGACCCAGCGCGGCCGGGGACATGAGCGTACCGACAGTCTGGCGATCCCGGCGCCGACGGCCCAGACGCAGACTATTTGCCAGCGCCCGCCGAGACCGGTGTATGGACGAGTCCGAACTCATCGATCGGGCCCGAACGGCCCTCGAAGAGGCGTACGTCCCGTACTCGGAGTACAGCGTCGGCGCGGCCCTCGAGACCGCCGCCGGCGAGGTCTACACCGGCTGTAACATCGAGAATGCGAACTACTCGAACAGCCTCCACGCCGAGGAGGTGGCGATCGGGACGGCGACCAGCGACGGACACCGCGCGTTCGAGCGCGTCGCGGTCAGCTCGAGCGAGCGCGACGGCGTGCTCCCCTGTGGGATGTGCCGTCAGACGCTCGCGGAGTTCTGTGACGAGGAGTTTCTGGTGCTCTGTGACACCGGCGACGGGATCGAGCGGTACCGGCTCGGACGGCTGTTGCCCGACGCGATCGGGGCCGAGGATCTTGCGGACGTATGAGCGGCAGCGAGGATCCCCGCGAGGACCGCCAGTACCATCTTGAGGTGGGCAACGACGAGGTCGCCGACAGCGTATTGCTGCCGGGCAACCCCGAACGCGTCGAGAAGATCGTCGCCGACTGGGACGATCACGAGGTCGTCGCCGACCACCGCGAGTACCGCACCGCGACCGGCCGCCACGACGGAACGCCGATCTCCGTGACCTCGACCGGTATCGGCGCGCCCTCGGCCGCGATCGCCGTCGAGGAACTCGCCCGGGCCGGCGCCGACACGCTCCTGCGAGTGGGCTCGTGTGGCACGATCCAGCCCGAGGTCGAGATCGGCGATCTGATCATCACCCGCGGCGCCGTCCGCCAGGAGGGGACGAGCGACGAGTACGTCCGCGAGGAGTACCCGGCGGTGGCCGATCACGCGCTCGTGGCGGCGCTCGTGGCGGCCGCCGAGGAGCTCGGCTACGAGTACCACGTCGGGCTCACGGCCAGCACCGACGGCTTCTACGCCGGCCAGAGCCGCGAGGGCTTCGAGGGGTTCCGCGCCCGGGATAGCGACGCGGCCCTCGAAGAGCTGCGGGAGGCGGGGGTGCTCAACTTCGAGATGGAGGCAAGCGCGATTCTCACGCTCGCGAACGTCTACGGGCTGCGGGCCGGCGCGGTCTGTACGGTCTACGCCGACCGGACGACCGGCGAGTTCGCGGTGACCGGCGAACGCCGGGCCGCGAAGACGGCGAGCACCGCCGTCTCCCTGCTCGCGGAGATGGACGACCGCACCGAGACGGCCGGCGCCGACGCCTGGCACGCCGGACTGGGGATCTGACGTTCCGCGAACACCCCGTGGCTCTCGGGGTGTTCCGGTGGGGGTGTCTTGTACTTGGGAGGCAAGAATATACACGGCTGGAACACAGAGGGGTAGTATGGGCACGGCAATCGCAGTCGTCGACGCGTCGATCGGAGACACGCTCGCCGAACGAAACTTCCGGCGGGAGCTGGACGCGACCGTCGAGACCTACAAGGTGAGCGACGGTGAGTTTCCGCCGGCGGTCGGGACGGCGGCGTGGTCCTACGACGGGGTCGTGATCACGGGCTCACAGACCTCGGTGTACGACGGCTACGACTGGATCGACCGGACGACGGCGTGGTTCCGATCGGTCCACGAAGCCGGCGTGCCGACGCTAGGAGTCTGCTGGGGCCACCAGTTTCTCGCACAGGCACTCGGCGGCCGCGTCGTCGACGCCGGCGAGTACGAGCTCGGCTACCGGGAGATCGAGCGAGTCGGCGACGACCCGCTTTTCGGGGGCATGCCGGATCGGGTCACGAGCTTCGAGACACACTCAGACGAGGTGGCTGAGCTACCGCCGGACGCGAGTGAGTTGGCCCGCAACGAGTTCTCGCTGCAGGCGTTCAGGGTCGACACCGCATGGGGCGTGCAGTTTCACCCGGAGTACGACCGCCAGACTGCGATCCAGGTCACAACGGGCAAGGATCTCCCCGAAGAGCGGATCCAGCGGGTCCTCGACGGAATCACCGACGAAGCAGTCGAGCGGGCCGAGCGAACCAAGCGGCTGTTCGAGAACTTCCAGTCGGTCGTGGCCGGTGACGAGCCGACCCTACAGGAACTCGAGCACTGAGTGCCACCGGAACCCCCTTTCCAGCCGCTCCGAACCGCCGGCGGGAGCCACGGCCGGCTTCAGGCCTGCGGCGCGACCACCCGAGAGCGCAGATCTCACTGGACGCACGACGCCAGCGGCAGCCGTGGGCGTCACGACGACCCGCAGTATTGGGGAGTATTATAAGTATCGCTGAGGGGACAGCTTTATTTTAGGCCTGCCAAAAAGGCAGGGCGTGATCAGACAGCGCGGCCCCGAGGTGAGTGAGCCGTGATCCCGGGCGCCGTTCTCGAGGAGGCACTGGTCGGAGCCTGGATACGAATCGGGGCGTTCGTGATCGCGTCGGTGCTCGTTGTCCATGCCGTCGGGCAGTACACGGATGGTTGGGTTGTGGGTGCGCTCGGCGACCGCCCCCGGATGCAGGTGCTGGGTGGCGGACTCCTCGGGCTCGTGCCGGGGTGTGGCGGTGCGATCGCCGTCAGTTCATTGTATGCGGACGGGCGCGCCGGATTCGGCGTGCTCGTGGCGGCGCTCGCCGCGACTGCGGGCGACTCGGCGTTCGTCCTGCTCGCTGTCGACCCCCGGCTGGCCGCCCTCGCGTACAGCGTTGCGTTCGCCGTCGGCGTTGGGCTCGGGATGGCGATCGAGGCACACGGAATCTGGGTCGACCGCATTGACGGCGCGATCCGACGGGTGAGTGGGGGTCGGCGGCTGCTCTCGGACGGCGGACACCAGACGGATCGCCGGGAACTGTCCCGGAGAGACGCCGGTGTGGTTCACGTGTGGTGGGCGGCCGCGGTGGTCAGCCTCGTCGCCGGGGCGTGGGGGGTGGTTGTCGGTGAGCTGCCGGCCAGTGGGCCCGGGGCGGCGATCCTGCTCGCGACGGCCGCGACCGGGATCGCAGCCTCGGCAGTTCTCGCCGTCGAGTCGGGGCCAACTGGACCGAACGTTCCAGTCCAGCGACACACTGCGCGGACCGTCGCACCGATCGTGCTCTGGATCGCCGTCGTGGTCGTCGGATTCAAGCTGTTGATGAGCGCCGTCAGCTTCGATCCGGCGGGAATCGCCGGGCTCGTCGGGCCACTCGCGCCGATCGGTGCCGGAGTATTCGGCGCGATCCCGGGCTGTGGGCCCCACATCGGGCTGGTCACCGCCCACGCGGAGCTCGGTCTGCCGGCCTCGATACTGATCGCGAACGCGGTGAGTCAAGACGGAGACGCACTGTTTCCGCTACTCGTTGCCGATCTGCCCGCCGCGGTCGTTGCGACAATCTACACCACCGTCGCTGGCGTTCTCGCCGGTGTCTGCTCGTACGCTGCCGTCGGCCTGTTCGTGTGACCAGGAGCGTGTCCCGCTACTGCGGGTACTCGCCGGCTGTCAGCCAGATGCCTCCCGTCAGTGACTGGGCGCCTCCGTCGGGGCCTCCATCCCGTCGATCGAGAGAATGATCGCGTTCGCGGTGTCGTCTCGGCCCTCGACGGTGCCGTCGATCCGGAGCTTCGAGAGCGGCGTTGGACCGACCGAAACGCTGTCGCCCTCGTGGAACCGTCCGATCGAGCCCCGCAGCCGGATCATCGCGCGACACTCCTCGGGGTGGTGAACGTTGGTCAGGTCGATCCGCTCGACGTTCGCTCCCTCGACCGGCTCGCCGTCGTGGACGAGCGGTACGTCCGCCGCCTGGTCGAGATCCTGAATCTGGAGCGCCTCGTAGGCCGTCGAGGTCGGCTTGTACCCGCCCTTCGGGCCCGGGACGCCCTCGACGAGCTGTAACGCTTTCAGGCTCTGCATCTGGTTGCGGATCGTTCCCGGGTTGCGATCTACTTCGGCCGCGATCGCCTCGCCTTTGACCGCGCTTTCCTGTTCCCGGTGGAGGTTGACGAGCTCCTGGAGGATCGTCCGCTGGCTGGCCGTGAGCTCGATCGAAGACATACGCCAGACTATCGCAGTTCGAGGCTTAAACCCGACGGTGGGACCGACTGCCAACGCTCGGCCGGCGCCGGCAATCCACCGACCCGAGGGAAGTATCACAGCCGGCGCGTTCCGCTCCGGCGACGGATCACCGTCGACGACCGGTTGCGCTCGCCCCGAGCGTCTCTCGGGGCTTCGCGGTGCTAGGGGTTTTATCCGTCGGTGACGAACGTCCGGTATGGGCGAGACGATTCTGGTCCCGGTCGACGGGTCCGACCGCTCGTGGGCGGCACTGGAGCACGCGATCGAACACTACTCCTCCGGCGACATCACCGTCTTGCACGTCGTCGAACCGGCCACTGACTCGAAGCGGGAGACGGACAAGAAACGGCGCGGGGCCGACCTGCTGGAGCGAGCCGGAGAAATCGCCGCCGACGCCGGCATCACGGTCCAGACCGCGACCAGAACCGGTGAACCCGCCGAGACGATCGTCGCGTACGCGGCCGAGAACGACGCCGACGCCGTCGTGATGGGCTCGCGCGGGCGATCTGGCCTGTCGCGGCTGCTGCTCGGCAGCGTCGCCGAGTACGTCGTCCGGCGCTCGCCCACGCCCGTCGCCGTCGTCCGATAGTAACTGGTATCCGGCTGGGACTGCTCTACTTAGACGCGCAGATTCGTTCTGCCTGCAGTGTTCGCGACGGCTCGCGCGTTCGCCCGACACGGCACCGTCCGTGAGGGCGACGTTTCGACAGCCAACGGCTCCGTCTACGGAGACAGCGGCTGGCACCTGTACCGCGCGTCAGTCGGCGACCGACACGTACGAACCATCTTTAACCAGCGAGGGAACCCCGGCCTTTAGGCCAGGTGAGGAATCGCGTCACTTGGCTACGCTGTCCACTGTTCAATCGGCACTCTCGGAGTCCAACTCCCGTTGCGCGTGGAGTAGCATCCCCCGCCACGTCAGACCGTAACGCTCCTTCGTCTCTTTCAGGCTCTCGTACTGTTCCCCGTCTACCTCGATGTTGATGTTCTTCACGTCTCATGGTTTGTGACCGATGGTGTTAAGCCTGACTAACACTATTGTAGTACTGTGTCCGAGACGGTGACAAAGACGTTACAGGCCACGCTCGCCACGCCCACCACGGGCAAAGAGCAACGCCTACAGCGTCTTTTGGACACCTACCGAACCGCACTCCACGACGCCTTTGACACCGGGGCGAGCACGATGTCCGCGGTCAACGACGTTGTGACGCCCTACGACCTACCGTACCAGGCCAAAGACGCGCTCAAATCCTATGTCCCGAAACTCCGTTCGACGTACAACGCTGGGGAGTTGGACGACGAGCATCCGCTTCGACTCGTCAACCGAGCCGCGAAGTTCGACTACTCCGAGGAACGCGAACACGGATTCGTGTGGCAGGTTCCGCAACCCGGACGCGGGACAAACTTCTGGATTCCACTCCGCATCAACCCGGAGCAAGAATCCCTGTGGTTTGACCTACTCTCCGAAGACGCGAAAGCAGGTGAGCTGCGGCTACAGCGACACCGCACGTCGTGGGAATTACACGTCACCGTTCAATACCCGGTCAAAGAACCGGACGACTCGGACGACCCGACGTACATCGGTTTCGACGTAGGCGAAAGCGCGTTGATTACGGGCTGTGCCCTCAAACGCGACGTACCACGGAAGCCGATGCTCGTCAACGGCAGTCGAGCGCGACACCTCCGCAAAGAGATGTCCACCACTCTCCGACGGCTACAGTCGAGAGACGCCGCCGAGTGGCGCGTGGACGAACGATTCGGCCACTACCAGAACGCTCTGACGGATATTGTTGAGAAGACATCCCGTGAGGCCGTTGAGTACGCCCGACAGTTCAAGAACTCGGTTATCGTTCTCGAAGACCTGTCGTACATCCGCGAGCGGTTGGAATACGGCAAGTGGATGAACCGGCGACTTCATGCGTGGGCGTTCGCCCGGCTACAGGGTCGAATCGAAGACAAAGCGACCGAGGCAGGGATCCGCGTCAAGTACGTCAATGCGGCGTACACCTCGCAGACGTGCCACGCCTGTAACCGACTCGGGCGGCGGAGAGAGCAAGCGGAGTTCGTGTGCCCGCATGACGACTGCCACGTATCGGAGTTCCAAGCAGACATTAACGCGGCGGCGAACATCGCCGGTCGCGCTAACCCGTGGGGAGAGAGCATCCGTTGGGAACCCGGACGCGATGACTCGCCTCGGGATGGGAGTGCCTGTGACAGCGCCACAGTCCACCGCGAGACGAGCGAGAAACCCTCGCAGATGACGCTCGCGGCGTATTCGGACTGAAACCTGCCTAACGGATTCCCCTCGTAGGGGAAGCCCCGCCGTTCACCGCGGGGAGGATGTCACGATCGAACAGATTGCCACGCTACTTGCCGTCGGTTTGAGTATCGTTTGGTTGGTCGGAGGCGCCACCCTCCTTGGGTGGCTCTCTCGTGACCGACCGCCCCGGCCTGACATCGGTCGGGTGTAATCGCGCCATCTTCACTGGGGCGTTTTGCTGTCTCGTCGTTCTCGGAGCGACGACTATCGCGAACCAGCGGGTCCGACGATCCTCCGGCCCGGATATCGGCCTCTGTCCATCGTCCGGGCACGGCCCCCGAGTCGACAAGAGCCTTTGTGCCGGGCTCGTTAGCGGGCGCATGGAGACCGTGCGGATAATCGGCGTGCCGATGGACTTGGGTGCGGACCGACGCGGCGTCGACATGGGGCCGTCGGCGATCCGGTACGGCGGGCTCGCGGACGAACTCGAGCGGATCGGGTGGACCTGCACCGACGACGGCGACGTCCCCGTTCCCCGGGCCGAACAGCGCGATCCCTCCGACGACGGCGAGGGATCGGCGAAATACCTGCCGGCGATCGAGGCGACCTGCGGCCGGCTCGCCGAGCGGGTCCGGGCCGCCAGGGCCGACGACGAACTGCCCGTAGTACTCGGGGGTGACCACGCGGTCGCGATCGGCACCGTCGCGGGTGCGGCCGCCCGCGCGACCGGGCTGCTCTGGATCGACGCCCACGGCGATTACAACACGCCGCGCACGTCTCCGAGCGGGAACGTCCACGGGATGCCCTTGGCGGCGATCCTCGGCGAGGGACCGTTCGCGGAGATGGAGTGGGCCCACGCGCCGGCAGTCGATCCCGCGAACGTCGCGATCGTCGGTCTCCGGTCGCTCGACGACCAAGAGCGCCGGGCGCTCAGCGACAGCGAGGTCAGCGTCTACACGATGAGCGACGTCGACCGGCGCGGGATCACGAGCGTCGTCCGGGAGGCCGTCGATGTCGCGACCGAC
Source organism: uncultured Halobacteriales archaeon (assembly GCA_964426325.1). Taxonomy (GTDB): domain Archaea; phylum Halobacteriota; class Halobacteria; order Halobacteriales; family Haloarculaceae; genus Halovenus. The sequence continues at coordinate 100,289 of CAYRQD010000005.1, forward strand.
GGCGCCGAGCAGCTGCACCTGAGTCTCGATCTCGACGCGGTCGATCCCGCCGAAGCGCCGGGGGTCGGGACGCCGGTCCGGGGCGGGCTCACCTACCGCGAGAGCCACGCCGCGATGGAAGTGATCGACACCGATGCCCGGGAGCGACTGTCCTCGGTCGAGCTCGTCGAGGTGAATCCGATTCTCGACGAGCACAACACGACCGGCGGGCTGGCCGTCGAACTCGCCGCGAGCGCACTCGGGGACACGGTTCTGTGACCGTGCACGACTCGAACTGAGCCGCGGCGCCTGCCGGTTACGCGTCGTCGCCGGGTACGACGGTGAGACTCGCGACCTCGTCGTCGTCCTCGAGGCGCATGACGACGACGCCTTTCGTGTTGCGTCCGACCGTCGAGATCTCCGCGACCGGCGCGCGCATAATTTGCCCCTGTGTGCTCATCACGACGATGTGATCGTCCTCGGCGACGGCCGTCGCCGCCCGGACCGGTCCGTTGCGATCGCCGGTCTCGATGTCGACCAGTCCCTTCCCGTACCGTGACTGTGGCCGGTACTCCGAGAGCGGCGTACGCTTGCCGTAGCCGCGTCTCGTGACCGTCAACAGCGCGCGGTCCCTGGCGTCGTCGGCCGCCACCGCCGCGACGACCCGGTCCTCGCCTTCCAGGTCGATCCCCCGTACGCCCCGGGCGGTCCGGCCCATCGCGCGAGCCTCGGTCTCGTCGAACCGGATCGTCATGCCCGCCGCGGTCGCGAGCACCAGATCGCTCTCGCCGTCGGTGATGGTCACGTCGACGATCGCGTCGTCGTCCGGGACTCCCGCGGCGATGATCCCGCCGGCGTGGACGTTCTGAAACTCCGCTGCGCGGGTCCGTTTCACGTAGCCGTTCCGGGAGACGGTCGTGATGTAGGCGTCCTCGTCGAAGGCGTCGGTGGCGACCACCCCGGCCAGTTCCTCGCCGTCGTCGAGATCGAGGACGTTGACAGCGGACTTGCCCCGGGCCTGCCGGGACATCTCGGGGATCTCGTAGGTCTTCAGCCGGTAGACCCGGCCGGCGGTGGTGAAACAGAGCAGGTACGCGTGGGTGTTCGCCCGGAACACCTGCGAGACGCGGTCGCCCGACTTTGGGTCGGCCCCGATGATCCCCTTGCCGCCGCGGTGCTGGGGGTCGAAGGTCTCGACGGGCATGCGCTTGATGTAATCCTGTTCGGTGAGCACCACGAGGACCTCCTCCTCGGGGATCAGGTCCTCGTGGGTGACCTGACCGTCGGCCTCGGTGATCGTCGTCCGGCGCTCGTCGCCGTACTCGGCTTTCAGCTCGCGCAGCTCGTCTTTGATCACCCCTTCGAGTTTGCGCTCGGAAGCGAGCACGGACTCGAGGTACTCGATGCGCTCGGTGACCTGTTCGTACTCCTCGTGGATCTCGCCGGCCTCCATCGAGGTGAGCGACCCCAGCTGCATCCGGAGGATGTGATCGGCCTGCTCGGTCGAGAACTCGAATCCCTCCGCCAGGGCCGGCGCGACGTCGACGTCGGCTCCGAGGACCGCGGCCGGGTCGCGCTCCCCGGTCAGGGCCGCCCGCGCTTGGTCGCGGTCGGCGGATTCGGTGATCAGGGTCACGATCGCCTCGGCGTTCTCGACGGCCTCGAGACGCCCCTCGAGGATGTGAGCCCGATCCCGGGCCTCGGCGAGGTCGTGTTCCGAGCGCCGCCGGACGACCTCTTTGCGGTGGGCGAGGTAGGCCTCGAGGGTCTCCTTGAGCGTCAGCAGCTCGGGCTGGCCGTCGATCAGCGACAGGTTGATCACCCCGAAGGTCGCCTCGAGGTGGCTCTCGAGCAGCTGGTTCTCGACCACGTCCGGGTTCGCGCCGCGCTTGAGATCGAAGACGACCCGAACCCCGTTGCGGTCTGACTCGTCGCGCAGATCCGAGATGCCCTCGATCGTCCCCTCGTTGACATCCTCAGCGATTCGCTCGACCAATCGGGCCTTGTTGGTCTGGTAGGGCAGCTCGGTCACGACGATGCGGTCGTCCTCAACGTGGTAGTCCGCTCGCATCCGAATCCGACCGCGTCCGGTGGCGTAGGCCGAGTGGATCGCCTCGGTCCCGACGATCGTCCCGCCGGTCGGGAAGTCCGGTCCCTTGACGTGGTCCATCAGGTCGGCGATCGAACAGTCCGGATCCTCGATCAGGTGGATCACGGCGTCGACGACCTCCCCGAGGTTGTGTGGCGGGACGTTCGTGCTCATCCCGACGGCGATCCCCGAGGAGCCGTTCAACAGCAGGTTCGGCAGCTTCGCCGGCAGCACCGCGGGTTCCTCGAGGCGGTCGTCGTAGTTGGACTGAAAATCGACGGTGTCTTTCTCGATGTCCGCGAGCAGCTCCTCGGCGATCGGCGCCATCCGGGCCTCGGTGTACCGCATCGCCGCCGCGGGGTCGTCGTCCATCGACCCGAAGTTGCCTTGGCCGTCGACTAGCGGATACCGCAGCGAAAAGTCCTGGGCCATCCGGACCAGGGTGTCGTAGATCGCCGAGTCGCCGTGGGGGTGGTAATCGCCCATCGTCTCGCCGACGATCGAGGAGGACTTGCGGTGGCTCGAGCCCGCGGTGACGCCCATCTCGGACATCGCGTACAGGATCCGCCGGTGGACCGGCTTGAGCCCGTCCCGGGCGTCGGGCAGCGCCCGCCCGGCGATGACGCTCATCGCGTAGTCGATGTAACTCTGCTCCATCTCGTCCTCGATGCGGACCCGCTCGACGTTCGCGGCGGGCGCCTGGACGGCCGTCGGGTCGGCGTCTGACTCCTCGTCGGGGTATTCCGAGCTCATCGGTCAGATGTCGATCCAGTCTGCCTCGGGGGCGTGGTCTTTGATGAACTCCTTCCGGGGCGCGACGGCGTCGCCCATCAGCACCGAGAACATCTTGTCGGCTGCGGCGGCGTCCTCGACGGTGATCCGCTTGAGCCGTCTCGTCTCGGGGTTCATCGTCGTCTCCCAGAGCTGTTCGGGGTTCATCTCGCCGAGTCCCTTGAACCGCTGGACTTGTGTGGGGTTGCCGTCACAGACCTCCGCAACGATCCGGTCGCGTTCCTGTTCGGTCATCGCGTCGTAGGTCTCCCCGCGGTACCGGACCCGGTACAGCGGCGGCTGGGTCGCGTAGACGTGCCCGCGCTCGAGCAGCGGCCGCATGTGCCGGTAGAAGAAGGTCAGAAGAAGCGTCCGGATGTGCGCGCCGTCGATGTCGGCATCGACGAGCAGGTACACCGACTCGTACCGGAGCGCGTCGATGTCGAACTCGTCGCCGATGCCGGTTCCAAGCGCCGTGATCAGGTTGCGGATCTCGTCGTTTTCGAGCACGCGGTCGAGCCGGTGTTTCTCGACGTTGAGGATCTTTCCCCGGATCGGGAGCACCGCCTGAAACGAGGGATCGCGACCCTGTTTTGCGCTGCCGCCGGCGCTGTCGCCCTCCGTGATGAACAGCTCCGCCTCGCTCGGGTCCCGCGTCTGACAGTCCGCGAGCTTCCCGGGCAGGGCCGCCGAGTCGAGCGCGCTCTTGCGGCGGGTGAGCTGTTCGGCCTTCCGGGCGGCCTTGCGGGCCCGGGCGGCCTCGACGGCCTTGTTTGCGATCGCCGCGGCCGTGTCGGGGTGTTCCTCGAAGTAGGTCCCGAGGTGCTCGTGGACCGCCGACTCGACGATCCCGCGGACCTCGCTGTTGCCGAGCTTGGTCTTTGTCTGGCCCTCGAACTGTGGATCGGGGTGTTTGACCGAGAGCACTGCCGTCAGCCCCTCCCGGACGTCCTCGCCTTTGAGCGTGCCGTCGAGGTCTGTCAGCAGGCCGTGCTCGGCGGCGTACTCGTTGACCAGCCGGGTGAGTGCCGTCTTGAACCCGGTGAGGTGCGTGCCCCCCTCGCGGGTGCTTATGTTGTTCGCGAACGCGTGCAGCGAGCCCTGGAGCTCGTCGGTGGCCTGTAGTGCTGCCTCGACCCGGACGACGCCGGCGTCGATTTCGGCGCTGTCCTCGAGATAACAGACGTCCTCGTGCAGCGCCGTCTTCGCCTCGTTGAGGTAGGCGACGAACTCTCGGAGCCCGCCCTCGTAGCGAAACTCCTCGCGCCGGTCGACCCGGTCGTCGGTCAGCGAGATCTCGACCCCGGAGTTGAGGAAGGCGAGCTCGCGGAGCCGCGACTCAAGCGTCTCGAAGGACAGCTCTGTGGTCTCGAAGATCTCCTCGTCGGGCCAGAACCGGATCGTCGTGCCCGTCCCCTCCTCGGAGTCGAGCTCGCGGACCCGCTCGAGTCCGCCTGGCTCGCCGCGCTCGAAGCTTTCCCGCCAGACCGCCCCGTCACGGCTGACCTCGACGGTGAGGCGCTTCGAGAGGGCGTTGACCACCGAGACGCCGACCCCGTGGAGGCCGCCCGAGACCTGGTAGGACTTGTTGTCGAACTTGCCGCCGGCGTGTAACACCGTCATGATCACCTCGACGGCCGGCCGGTCGTGCTTGTGGTGGGTGTCGACCGGGATCCCCCGACCGTCGTCTGTCACCGACACCGAGCCGTCCTCGTGGATCCGGACGTCGATCGCGGTGCAGTGTCCGGCCAGGGCCTCGTCGATCGCGTTGTCGACGACCTCGTAGACGAGGTGGTGCAGGCCCCGCTGGTCGGTCGACCCGATGTACATCGCCGGGCGCTTGCGGACCGCCTGTAGCCCTTCGAGAACTTGTATCTGCTCAGCGCCGTACTCCGCTTTGTCGCTCATAAAAACTCCTGTGCGTTGGTTAGCCCCTCACCAGTTTTAAAGCTCACGCACGCGTGTGCGCGGGCAATATCCAGTTGGGATTTTTCGATGGTCACGAGAGAAAGTCGGCCATCGCGTCGGCTGCGACGGCGAGATCGGTGTACTCGACGACCTCAACGTCGCCGGCCCCCCGGATCATCGCCGAGAGCTCGTGCTCACCGGTCGGGCGGTAGAGCGCAAGCGTCGGCGTGCTGGCCGCGACGGCTCGGCCGAGCTCGTAGCCGACGCCGAGGCTGGGCGTCGTCACCTCTGCGACGACCGCGTCGGCCGCCCCGAGCCACTCGACGTCCCGGTCGTGGATCGCGCCGTCCGCGAGGTCCTCTTCGGGCTCGGCGGCGCCGACGTGTTCCGTCAGGACCGTCCCGTGGGTCGACAGCTCCGCGATCAGCTCGGCGTACAAGTCGGCGTCGTCGCGCCCGCCGCGGATCGAGCCACAAAAGTACAGCTCCATGACTCGGGATCGTCCGACCGGCGATTAACCGTTTTGCTCTCCTCACGACCGGGAAGTCGGGACTGTCGGTGCGGTTTCGGCGAGGCCGCGGTCGCAGGCGGGCACCACTTTCGCCGTGGTTGCAGGCAACATTTATACCCGGGTCCGGTAGCATCGTTACAAGATGACTTCTTACCAGTCGCGCCTCGGCGGCGAGGAGGGAATCGCCGAGGAGCTGGCCGAGAGCCAGCGCTCGATCTCCATCGCCGAGTTCTTCGAGAAGAACCGGCACATGCTCGGCTTCGACTCGGGTGCCCGGGGGCTGGTGACCGCTGTTAAAGAAGGAGTAGATAACAGTTTAGATGCTGCAGAGGAGGCGGGTATTCTCCCGGATATTTACGTCGAGATCCAGAAAGATCGGGATTACTACACCGTCATCATCGAGGACAACGGGCCAGGGATCACGAAAGAACAGATCCCGAAGATCTTCGGAAAACTGCTGTACGGCTCCCGATTCCACACCCGGGAGCAGTCGCTCACGCCGGACCAGGAGATCCTCGTTCGCCGGGACGGAACCGTCGAGACGATCCCGATCGGTCGGCTGGCGGACGCCTTTTTGCCACAGGATGGCCCGGCAACCGGTCGGATCCCCGGGGACATCGAGGCGCCTTCGTTCAACCGCGAGACCCACGAACTGACCTGGCAGCCGGTAACCCAGGTCACGCGCCACGAGACCGACGGCGCGACCTACGAGATCACGACCGAGAAAAACCGGACCGTCGAGGTGACCGGCGATCACAGCGTCTTCTCGGTGACCGCGCGCGGAGAAACCGAAGAGATCGCGGTCCGCGACCTCGCGGCCGGCGACTGGCTGCTCGCGCCGCGGTCGTTGCCGGACCCCGAGGAGCCCATCACGGAGATCAACCTGCTCGAGCGGTTGCCCACCGCGGAGCTCGCCGACCGGCGGCTGTACGTCTACGGGTTCGATCGGACGCTGCTCGAGCGCATCAGGGACGGCGAGACCGTCCGGAAACGTTCCGACCCCGAGAGCAGCCGGGAACGGACCTACTACCGGTACAACGGCGTCGAGATCCTGAAAGACAGCCTCGAGTTGAACTACCTCGAGAAGAGATTCCTGCCGGCCGAGACGGTCCGAAAGCTCGGCTGGGAGGAGATCGCGGCCGAACAGTCGTGTGTTCTTCGCAGCTACCGGGTCGGCGGCGAGCAGACCGAGATTCCGGTGTCCCTGCCGGTCACGGAGGAGCTGATGGAGCTGCTCGGCTACTACGTCGCGGAGGGCCACGCCGGGGCCCGTCAGGCCGGGCTAACCTTCGGGAGCCACGAGACGGACCTCGTCGAGACTGCCGAACGGGCCGCCGTCGCAGCCGGCGGATCGACGACGACGGTCGAGCGCGAGCGCAACTCGACGCGGGTAAAGCTGTTCGGATCGCCGCTGGTCATGTTCCTGAAACAGGCCTGTGGCGCCGAGGCCGCCGACAAACGCGTCCCCGAGTTCGTCTTCGAGGTCTCCCCGCGATACCAGCGTCAGTTCCTGCGGGCGGTCTACGAGGGAGACGGCTCGGACGCGCCCCCGAGCAACCAGCTCTCACACAGCACGGTGAGCGAGCGGCTGGCGAGACAGCTGTCGGTGCTGTGGAACACGCAGGGCGTGCTCACGAGCACGGAGACACTCGAGCCGGCGGGGGGGTACGGCGATGGGGAGCAAACCCGGCACCGGACGAGCGTGTACGGCGCCGACGCGACGCTGTTCGAGGCGTTCGATCAGCCGGGTGACCCCGGCGAGCAACGGTACAAACGGATCCCGACCGCGCTCTTAGCGGAGGTGCGGATCGGCGAGACGGACGCCGAGACCGTCCCGGACTCGATCCCGGGACTGTTGTACGGCGCCGGCGTCGGGGCCTCCGTCGAGCACGCCCAGGCGTATCGAGAGCTGATCGAGCGGGCCCTCGACGGCGAGGCGATACCGCCCCGAGAGTCGCGGTACGCGAGCAACTTGGCCGAGATGGGACTCCTCGAGAGTGGCGAGCCGACCGACCGGCTGCGCGAGCTCTGGGAGACGATCGAGCAGCTGCAAGGGCTGACCGAGACCGACATGTGTCTCCTGCCGGTGACAGACGTGACCGAAACCGAGCCCCCCGAGTACGTCTACGACATCTCGGTCCCCGGGGCAACCGGGGCAGACGAGAACTTCGTCGTCGCAAACGACGGCGCTCTGGCCGTGAAGAACACCCGCGGCCAGCAAGGCATCGGGATCTCCGCAGCCGTGCTGTACGCCCAGCTCACGAGCGGCAAGCCGGCGAAGATCACCTCCCGGACACAGCGCAACGACCAGGCGCAGTACTTCGAGCTGATCGTCGATACCGACACGAACGAGCCCGAGATCAGCGCCGAGCAGGCGACCGAGTGGGACCGGCCCCACGGCACGCGGATCGAACTCGAGATGGAGGCGAACATGCGGGCCCGCCAGCAGCTCCACGAGTACATCCGCAACACTGCGGTGGTCAATCCCCACGCCCGGGTCGAGCTGCGCGAGCCCGAGACACACCTCAAGTACGAGCGCGCGACCGACCAGCTGCCCGCCGAGACCGAGGAGATCCGACCGCACCCACACGGCGTCGAGCTGGGGACGCTGATCAAGATGGCCGAGGGGACCGACTCGTACTCGGTCTCGGGGTTCCTGCAGGAGGAGTTCACCCGGGTCGGCCAGAAGACCGCCGAGTCGATCGTCGACGGGTTCCGGGATCGCCACTACGGCCGGGCGATGAGCTGGCGCCCGCCCGCGGACCACAACCCGGGGGTCGAACCGGCGGTCCGGGAGGCGGTCGCGAACAAAGGCGCGGAGGCGACCGCCGACTTCGCCGGGCGGGTGGCCGACCGGCTCGAGGAGCGCGAGCGGATCGCACACCACCACGTCGAGGCGGCCGTCGAGGCGGCCGGCGACGCGGTCCAGACCGAGTACGGGACCACTTTCGGCGCGACCGTGCGGGAAAACGCCGTCGCGGCCGCCTGGGGGCGGATCACGGCCGAGCGGGAGTCGGATCTGTACGTCCTGATCGACGCGGCCACGACCACCCGGAAAGACGACGCCGCGATCCGGGGACTGGCCGAGCGGCTGGCCGCGAAGTTCGAGCCCGGTGACCGGCACCGCGTGACTCGGGACCGGCTGCAGGAGTACCTCGACCGGGCGGCGGACATGACCGAGGACCGCGACGACGCGACCTTCGGCGACACCGCCCGGGAGAACGTCCTCGAGGCGCTCTGGACCGCCGCCGATCGCGTGCCCGACGATCCGCCGCGGGTGCGCGCGGTCGCAGAGGATCGAGATACCGCCTCGGAGCTGCTCGAGGCGATGCGGGCCGCGGACGTGATCGCGCCGCCGACCAACTGCCTGGCGCCGATCACCGAGGAGTTAGTCGAGGCCGGCCTGCGGAAAGTCTACGACGCCGACTTCTACGCGGCCGCGACGCGGGACGCCGCGGTCCACGGCGGCGACCCGTTCATCGTCGAGGCCGGCATCGCTTACGGCGGCGAGTTAGAGGAGAGTACCGTCGACGTGTTGCGGTTCGCGAACCGCGTGCCGCTGGTCTACCAGCGCGGGGCCTGCGCGACCACCGACGTTATAAAGGGAATCGGCTGGCGCAACTACGAGCTCGACCAGCCCGGCGGGAGCGGACTGCCGACGGGGCCGGCGGTGGTGATGGTCCACGTCGCCTCGACGAACGTGCCGTTCACCAGCGAGTCCAAAGACGCGATCGCGAACGTTCCCGAGATTGAACACGAGATCGAGCTGGCGGTCCGGGAGGCGGCCCGCGAGCTGAAAAGCTATCTTAAGGAACGCCGGTCGCGCCAGCAGCGTCGCCAGAAACAGGACAAGCTGGCGACGATCCTGCCGGCGATGGCCGAGAAGCTGGCGGCGGTCACCGGCCGCGACGAGCTCGACATCGACGCGACGCTGGCCCGGATCATGGGCGACGTGCTCGTGACCCGCGAGCGGAACGGCTCGGTCCGGCTGACCGTCGAGAACAACACCGATAGGAACGCCGACCCCGAACTCACGGAGATCGTCGCCGCGGAGCCGACCGTCGAGACCGACGCGGCGACGGTCGTCGAGATGGACGGCGAGTGGTTCATCAGGTGGGCGCCAACCGTCGGGCCGGGCGAGCGGGCGACGCTCACATACGACCTGCCCCCGGACGCCGGGGACGGAGCCGCGACCGTCTCCGTGGAGGGACTCGACGAACAGCAGCTCACGATCGACACCGAACGAGATGCGGATCACTAACCGATGAGCAAGACAGTCACGGCTGAGGACACCCAGGCTCGGCTGCTCGACCTGGCGGAACAGTTCTACGACCAGTTTGCCGAGGGCGACGTGCCCCGCATGGAGCTGCCCACGCGGACGAAAAGCAACATCGAGTACGACGAGGCGGAGAACGTCTGGGTGTACGGCGACCGCACCTCGACGCGCACCGCGAAGACAATCGGCGGCGCACAGAAGCTGCTGAAAGCCGCCTACGCGATCGAGTTCCTCGAGACCCAGCTCGCGGAGGACCGCTCCTCGACGCTGCGAGAGCTGTACTATCTCTCGGAGTCCTGGGACGTCGACGAGGCGCAGTTCTCGAGCCAGGACGAGTCGAACCAGCTGATCGAGGATCTGGAGATCGTCCTCGAGACGACCCGCGAGGAGTTTCACATGCGTCCCGAGGAGTCCGGGGCGACCGTGATGGGGCCACTCGAGCTCCGCGAGCAGACCCGCCGGGGCGAGCGGGTGATCCACTGTCAGGAAGACGTCGGCGAGGGGGGCTACCAGATTCCGAACAACCCCGACACGATCGAGTTTCTCGATCACGACGCCGAGTTCGTCCTGGCCGTCGAGACCGGCGGCATGCGCGACCGGCTCGTCGAGAACGGCTTCGACGAGGACTACGACGCCCTGATCGTCCACCTGAAAGGCCAGCCCGCCCGAGCGACCCGCCGGCTCACTAAACGGTTCCAGGACGAGCTGGATCTGCCGGTGACGGTCTTTACCGACGGCGACCCCTGGAGCTACCGGATCTACGGCTCGGTCGCGTACGGCTCGATCAAGAGCGCCCACCTGTCTGCGTACCTGGCGACTCCCGAGGCACAGTTCGTCGGCGTCCGGCCCCAGGACATCGTCGAGTACGACCTCCCGACCGACCCGCTCAGCGACTCGGACGTGAATGCCTTGGAGTCCGAGCTCGAGGATCCGCGGTTCCAGACGGAGTTCTGGGAGGAGCAGATCGAGCTGCAGCTCGACATCGAAAAAAAGTCAGAACAGCAGTCGCTTGCCTCCCGGGGGCTTGATTTCGTGACCGACACCTACCTCCCCGAGCGGCTCTCGACGATGGGCGTGCTCTGAGTCCGGGGCCCTGCGGACACTCAGACGTCGACGATGTTGTCTTCGAGCGACCGCGGGAAGTAGGTCAGCCGCTCGGTGCCGTCCTCGGTGACGGCGACGGTATCGGAGTGGCGGTAGCCGGCGTCGTCGGTGTAGATACCCGGCTCGATCGTGTAGACGTGGCCCGGCTCGATCCGGGCGTCCTCGGGAACCCGGCCCTGACGGCGCTCGCAGTGGTCGGTCCAGCCCCGGTCGATGTAGGGCGGTTCGTGCCCGCCCATGCCGATGTTGTGCCCAACGTGGTGTTGGGCCAGGTCGGTCACGCCCTGCTCCTCGAAATACTCCCAGACCGCCCGGTCGACACTCGCCAGTTCAACGCCCGGCCCGAGCGCGTCGATCGCGATGGTCTGGGCCTCGTGCATGAGCTCGAAGTAATGCCGGTGTTCGTCGGTCGCGTCGCCGAGAAACATCGTCCGCTCGAGCTCGGAGTGGTACCCGTCGACGTCTGCGCTGGCGCCCGTGATGATCACGTCGCCGTGCTCGAGCCGGCGGTTCGCTGTGTGGCCGTGTGGCAGCCGGGTCTGTGGCCCGGAAATAAAGCCCGCGTGGGCCGGGCCCGAGCCCCGCGTCCGGGGGACGTACTGCTCGCCCAGGGCGTCGAGCATCGCCCGCGAGCCCCGCAGCGAGGCCCGCTGGCTGACCGTCGCCGGGTGGGCCCCGACGGCGAGCTCGTCGGCGAGATACCGGTGGGCGAGGTTGCCCCACCGGGCGGATTCGCGGATCAGGTCGATCTCGGCCGCGGATTTCGCCCACCGCATCCGGTCGACCCACGACTGGGTCTCGACGGCGACGTGCTCGGAGAGTGGTGGCCCCTCGTAGCCCATCGTCCCCGGAGCGCCCTCGGCGTCGGCGGCGAGTCGGTCGACGCCGAGCTCCTCGAGCAGGTCGAGGGCGGTCGCGATCGGCTCCCCGCCCGGGTAATCGAAGTACGTCTCGACCGCGTCGATCCGGGGGTTCGGCGCGACCCGCTCGCGTTCGAGTCGCGGGACGACGATCCCGGTCGTCTCGGGCGTGACGACAAGCAGGACGGGCCGCTCGGTCTGGATGTGGTGAAAGCCGGTGAGATAGCCGATGCTCGTCGCGCCGAACCAGCCGGCGGCGTCGGCCTCGGTCTCGGTCTCCGCGAGGCGGTCACGGACGGTCGCGAGTCTCGACTCGTACTCGCCGTCGGGCAGTCGCGTCGTCATGAGCTCCGGTTGGACGGGCCGGCGTAATTTCCTTTCCCCGACTCTTCGGTCGGACCCGTCTCGTCGAGCGCAACCGGCACGCCCGCGCCGGCGACAGCGGCCGCGAAGGCCCGCGAGTCGGTCTCGAGCGCCCCGAAGGTGTTGTAGTGGATCGGCACCACGAGCTCCGGAGACAGCTCCGCGGCGAGCTCGGCGGCCTCGCGCCGGTCCATGGTGAACGCGCCGCCGATCGGCGGCAGGAAGACGTCGACGTCGAGCTCGGCGTGGCCCGCGAGTACGTCCGCGTCGCCGGGCCAGAACACGCGCAGGCCGCCGATCGACAGCAGAAAGCCACAGCCGAGTCCCTCCCGGTGGTAGGGTGTGCCGTCCGAGCGCGTGTGGGGGCCATCGGGTTCGTTGTAGGCCGGCACCGTCCAGAACGGGACGGCGGCGACGCCCTCGTCCTCGTGGCCGACGGTTTCGACGGGGCGGGACAGCTCCGCGAGCCTGGGCAGCTCGCGGGACCCGTCTCGGGGGTCGATCCCCTCGAAGGCGACGACGGTCCCGTCGGGTGCCGCGACGCGGTCGATCCCGTCGGGGTCGTAGTGGTGGACGTGAGTGACGAAGGCCGCGTCGGCGTCGTCGCGGTGGTCGAGTCCCGGCGGGTGTGCGCCGGCGGCGTGGTCGCTGTCGGGCGTCCACTCGCCGGTGAGCACGCCGTACCGGCCGGGGTCGAGATAGACCGTCGCTTCCGGGCTCTCGAGCCGGATCGTCGCGTACCCGAACCAGTCGATCGTCAGCCCTCCGTGTTGGATCGTCATACGCGACCCTCGTCTTCGAGGCTCATAGCTGTCGCGACCGGCGTCGGCCCGGACAGGGCGACAAAGCGCGGACGAAAGCGGTTTGGACGCGAGCACACAACCGGACCCATGAGCCTCGAAGAGCTCTCGGAGTCGGTCACCGATCGCTACTCCGAGCTGGGCGAGCAGCTAGATGTCGAGTTGGACCGGGAGACGCGCAACGAGCTGGCGATGCTCTCGGTCGCCCTGGACCCGGAGGACACCGACGAGCTGGTCCGGCGGGGAGTTCACATGCTCTTTCAGACGACCGTCGACACCGGCACGCTCGATTTCCACCTGCGCAGCGGGTTCGACACGACCTACGACGAGTACCTCTCGGGGATGACCTACGACGAGATGGCCGGCGACTTTCCACAACCCCAGCAAAACGAGGATCGGCGGTACCAGTTCTGAGCGGCCCCCGAGAACACAGCGCTTGATTAGGGCCGGTGAGTACTGACGCGGGGATGGACGCTGGACGGTGGTGGACGCGGATCGTCGACGCGGTCACCGTGGTCTGGCTCTGTGCGTTTCTCCTCGTCGTCGGAGCCACCTACGGACTCGTCTCGGCTCGGTCGGGAGTTCTCTCGGCGGCCGACCGGCTGCTGTGGTGGCTGGTTCCGGTCTTTGTCCTAGACGTCGGCTTGCTGTACTGGTGGTCCGAGGAGGACGTCCGGACGTTCGCGCGACACAACTTCCTGCTCGTCCTGACCCCCAGTCGATCGGTCACACGGCCGTGCGACGACGCCGTTGCGGAGAGTCAGGCCGCTCGGGTCGCCGCGGCGAACAGCTCGGCGCCGAGCCGGACCTCCCGCTCGGTGAGATCGAGCGGCGGCAACAGCCGGATCGTCCGCTCGCCGGCCCCGAGCACGAGTAGCCCCTCGGCGAAGGCCCGCTCCTGGACGGCGTCCCGGCGGTCGGCGTCTTCGAACTCGACGGCGAGCATCAGTCCCTTGCCGCGGACGTCGGTGACCCCGGGCGTGTCGGCGTCGCGGAGCCGCTCGCGCATCGCCCGGCCGCGCTCGGCGGCGCTCTCGAGGAGGCCGTGCTCGTCGATCGCGTCGATCGTCGCCGCCCCCTGGGCCGCCGCAAGCAGGTCGCCGGCCCCCCACGTCGAGGACAGCCGCCCGGTCTCTTCCGGAAAGACGTCCTCGCTGGCGATCGTCGCGCCGACCCGCAGGGCCTTCGCGCTCGTGATCACGTCGGGCTCGAAGGCGTAGTGATCCGAGGCCCACCACTCGCCGGTCCGGCCCATCCCCGACTGGACCTCGTCGGCGATCAGCGGCAGGTCGTACCGGTCGGTCAGGCGGGCGATCTCGTCGGTGAAGGCCGTGCTCGGGAACCGGTACCCGCCCTCGCCCTGGATCGGCTCGAGGATCACCGCCCCGACCGCGTCAGGGTCGACGTAGCCGGTCTCGGGATCGAGCATCCGGGACAGCGCCGACCCGCCGTCGTGGAAAAAGCCACAGCCGCAGGTCTCGGGCGTACAGCTCCGGTCGGCGCAGAAGGGGACGTCGTGGACGCTCGCGATCTCGGGGAAATCCCGGCGGTAGGTGCCCCGTGAGCGGTTGAGCGAGAGCGTCCCGAGCGTCCGGCCGTGAAACCCCCCCTGGAAGGTGACGGCGTACTGCCCGCTCGTGTGGTCGTAGGCGATCTTCAGGGCGTTCTCGACGGCCTCGGCGCCGCTGTTCGAGAGAAAGACCGTGTCCATCCCGTAGCCGGTGATCTCGGTCAGCCGATCCATCAGGTCCGCCGGCCCGGACACCGGGGCGTCCCCGACCGTCTGTGAGGGAAGGTAGAAATCCTGTCCGGCGATTTTCGTCGGATCGACCAGGTCGAACCCCTCGAGTCGCTCCAAGATCTTCGGGTTGTTGTACCCGAGCGGGTTGACCCCGACCTGCCCGGTGAGATCCATCAACACGTTCCCGTCGACGTCGGTACAGAACGGGCCGATCGCCGGCGCCGTGTAGTCCCAGGCGAACTCGTAGACGTACGTGCTCGGGGCGGCCGTCCGGTGGTGGTACTCGACGAGTCGCCGGGTCCGATCGCCGGGCAGCTCGTCGACGACGGGCGCTGCGCTGTCGCGGTCCATACCGGCAGCATGCCGGGAGCCGGCAAAGGCGTTGTGCGCCGGAACTCACCCCGGGACCCGTCGGTCCGGGTCGGGAGTCCCGCGAAACGCCCGGAGAAAGCCTCGCCTCGCCTCGCTTCAGCGCGGGGCGGACTCAGACTTCGACGTACTGCTGTTCCCAGTCTCGGCGGGCCTCGATCTCGCGCTGGCCGCGGCTGGTGAGACTGTAGAAGTTGGTCCGCCGGTCGCGCTGGCCCTTCTCGACGAGGCCCTTCTCGACGAGCTCGTCGAGGTTCGGGTACAGCCGGCCGTGGTGGATCTCCCCCTCGTAGTACTCCTCGAGCTCGTCTTTGATCGCGAGTCCGTGGGGCTTGTCCTTGCCGGCGATCACGTACAGCAGATCGCGTTGGAAGTGCGTGAGATCGTACATCGTAGTTCCACGTATCAGTTACTGTTCAGAAACATTAACTGTTGTGTATCGGAAACGAACGAGCCCCCGAGCCGGCAACGCCCCGTGGCCGAGCGAGCGGTAAGCACCGGGGCTGTGGATCCCAGGCAGACGGAAGACGGACGGTAGCGGGTACGGGTCACTAGACCGAACGCCGCGACAGCGAACGCCGATCGAAACGTCAGCTGAAGGATACAACCCGTCGTTTATTCGACCGCTAAATATACTACCAGTCCGATACGTTCATCGACTGGTCGGCGAGACTCTCGACGTACTGCGTGACGTGATCGTCCATCCGACGTTTGAATCCGGCCTGGCGCGCGAGCCGGTCGAGCTCGCGGGCGACGAGGCTGCCGTACTGGACGGCCGTCTTGTCCTGGTCGGCGATCGTCGAGGGGAGCCACTCGCTCGCCGCCCGGCGGAAGGCGTCCTTGCGCCGGTCGCCGGCGATCAGCCCGCCGGGGAGGGCGAGCGCGGCTTCGATCACGGCGTCGTGGGCCAGCGGCGTCACCGGCGTGACCCCGGCAGCGCAGACGGCGAGTCCGTCGCGTTCGAGCTGATCGGGCAGCGTCCGGACGGTCTCCCGGCGGGCGCCACGGATCGTGTCGGCCTCGACCCGCGGATCGTCGGGCGCGTCGGCGACCTTGGCGTAGCCGCCGAACAGCTCGTCGACGCCCTGCCCGAGCGCGAGCCGGTCGATCCCGTCCGCGGCCACCCGGGCAGCGACGAGATATACCGGCAGCGCGATCTGTACGTCCATGGCGTTCGTCCGCCCGGTCGCAGCGACGATCGGCTCGACCGCCTCAACGAGCCGGTCGTGATCGAGCTCGATGACTCGCAGCTCGCGGTCCAGCAGCGCAGCCGCCGACCGGGCGTTCTCGAGATCCCGGCTCTCCGGGAACCCGACCGTGTACAGGGGCGCGTCGAGTGCCGCCGCCAGCAGCCCGGAGTCGACACCCCCGGAGAACGCGACCGCCAGCCCGTTCTCGTCGACGCCCGCGAGCGCCCGATCGAGCCCGTCCCGAACCGCCTCGACCGCCGCCCTTTGATCTGTGACGGGATCCGGTGCGGGCAGCGCCCAGATCTCTCGGGCGTCGCCGTCTTCGATCACGCTGCCGGCCGGCACGCGCCGCGGGGCCACAAGCGTTGTCGGATCGTGACCCCAGGCGGTCCCGTCGGTCTCGGCAAACAGCGGCACGCGCCCGAGCACGTCTCGCACTAATCGACCGTCTAGCTCCCCTGCGAACCCGCCGGTCCCCGGGAGCGGATCCTCCTCCCGGAGCGCCCGCTCGACCGTCGAGACCGTGGCGCCGCGGATCACGCCCACGACCCGAGCGTCGAACAAGACGCCTCTCTCACGGGCCGAGCGTCCGGCTGGTCGGCACCTCGCCCCGACGGCGCTTCGGGCACGTCAGTCGGCGCCGTGTCTGGGGACGTGGTTGCAGTCGAGACAGACCGTCGATTGGCTGCGCCGGTCGAGCGTGCCGCCACAGTGGGGACAGACCAGTTCCGGGAGCGTCCCGCGGTGATCCTCACTCGCGTCGGGTACGTGTGTCATTACTAGCTCGGAGATTACGACAGAACTTAAATCTGTTTACGACAGCTGACGTATAAAGGGCCCGGGGACGGTGGCGTTAAGTTCGGCTCGCCCCGAGCGGGGGCATGAAAATCTATACCGGCCGAGGCGACGACGGCCTGACCGACCTGCGGAACATGGACCGGGTCTCGAAGGCGAGCGGACGGATCGAGGCCTACGGGAGCGTCGACGAGCTCAACAGCTTGGTCGGCATCGCACGCCCCACGGGCCACGACGATGTCGACGCTTTCCTCGGCGAGGTCCAGAACCACCTCCACATCGTGCAGGCTGATCTCGCGAACCCCGAGCCAGAGGCGGACGACCCAACCGTGACCGACGAGCACGTCGACACGATCGAGGCCGGCATCGACGAGTTCGACGCCGAACTCGAGCCCCTCGAGCGGTTCATCCTACCGGGCGGGTCCGAGGCGGGGGCACGTCTCCACCACGCCCGGTCGGTCTGCCGGCGCGCCGAGCGGCGCGCGGTCGCCGCTGCCGCCGAGGAGGCGACGATCAACGACACCGCGATCGTCTACCTGAACCGCCTCTCCGATGCCCTGTTTACCCTCGCGCGGGTACTCAACGACCGCGAGGGCGTCCCCGAGGAGAACCCGACCTACTAACTGGCTCGCCGTGTCAGGGTTGCGACCTGTGAGACGGGACACAAGAGTTTTATTTGTCCTTCGTCTACGGTCAGATATGAACAAGCACTTCAAAGACACGCGGTACTACCTGAAACGAGCGGGCGAGACCGCAAAGCGCGGCATCGCGGAGGAACTGGAGCCGGTCCAAGAGCGGGTCCAAGAGCTGGTCGGCGACGAGGAAGAGCCTGATCCCGGCCGGATCGAGCAGGTGCGAGCGGACTTGGCGGAGATCGGCGAGCGCGCCGAGGGCGAGGCGAAAGCGGCCATCGAGGACGCCCGCGCGAGACTCGATCAGTACCGCGGCGCGTCGAACTGACCCGCGAGACAAGACAATTCTTAAGACCGACCCAGGGATAGCGTCGAATACGGGTCGGTGATCTAGTCCGGTTATGATACCTCCTTCACACGGAGGAAGCCGGCGGTTCAAATCCGCCCCGACCCACTTTCCCTGTTGAGGAAGCAAAAGGACAGGACAGCACCGGTACTGGTATCCGTTGGGAAGGCGGTCGGAGTCGCCCGCGAGCCGAACCGCACAAACCCCGCCCCGCCGTAGGTCTGCGGTATGCAGTATCTCGGCTGGACACTGATCGCGCTGCTCGCTTACACCTTCGTCGCGCCGCTCGTGAGCCTGGCGACCAACGAGATTCCCGCAGAGGTGGTAATCGTGGTGACAAACGGGATGCTCGTCACGGTCGCGATCGCCGTCATGTTTCTCTCGGACGCCTCCCTGACCGAACACGCGACCGGCGGGGCCGCTCCCTACATGTACGGCGCCGGAATCGCCCTGACCGTCGGGATCATCGCCTACTACTACGCCCTGGAGGCCGGCCCGGTGAGCGTCGTCGTGCCGGTGTTTGGCACCTTCCTGGTGCTCTCGTCGCTGATCGGAATCGTCTTTCTCGACGAAGCATTCACGGCACAAAAAGCGGTCGGGGTCGTCCTCGCCGGCGCGGCCATCTGGCTTGTCTCTACCTGATCCGGCCCGTGCCGTCTCGTCTCGACGCGTTACGGAAGATTCAAGCCGAAAGCCTCGCGCTTCAGCGCGGGGAGGAAGTCAATGGGTCGCGCTGTCGAGCACCAGGGTGTCGGCCTCGAGGTAGTGCTC
>CAYRQD010000006.1:0-68152 GCA_964426325.1 uncultured Halobacteriales archaeon
TCGTCGTCGGCGCGGAGCTTGAAGTCGGGGTCGAGGTCGGTGATGATCTCATCGTCACGCTCAACGGCCACGACAGTCGCCCCGGTCCGCTCGCGAATCCGCGCCTCCGCGAGCGTCGTGCCGTCGAGCGCCGTCGCACGCGCCCGAAGCATCCGCACCTGACTCTCCGGCGAGAGTATTTCGCCTTCAGTAAGCGCGGAGGCGAGCATCCGACCGGTCACGGTCGACACCGCGAGCACGTACTCTGCGCCGGCGCGGTACAGCTTCGACTCGTTTTCCCGGTCGTTCGCGCGGGCAATCACCTCGACGTCGGGAGCGATCCGTTCGAGTACCAGCGTCGCGCGAATGGTCGTTGCATCGTCGTCGAGCGCGAGCACAACCGACTCGGCGTCGCCGATGCCGGCAGCCTCGAGCGTCTCCTCGTCGGTCACGTCACCGACGATATCGACTGCTGGGCCATCCTCGCGGTCGATAACAGTGTACTCGACCCCAGCGACATCCTCGATTGCCTCGACGACCGCTTGCCCGACCTCGCCGTGACCGGCCACGAGGACCTTGCCACCCCGCGGTCTCCGGGCGGAGGTCTGAGCCGCGACTCCGTCGAGATCGCCCGAGGTTCCGGCCACGAGCAGGATTGCGTTGTCCTCGATCCGGACCTCCGGCCCCGGAGCCGGGATGAACTCGCCGCGGCTCCAGACACCGATGACGGTCGCCCCAATCCGTTCGCGAATCGCCGCTCCGCCGAGTGTCTGTCCCGCCAAGGGACTGTCCTCGTCGACGACCACCTCGGAGATCTCGATATCGTCGTCAAGCTGGATCGCCGACTCGAGCTGCCGGCTGATCCGTCGGGCGGCACGCTTGCCAAGGCTGTACCCCAGCACTTGGCGCGGCCGGATGACCCTGTCTGCGCCTGCGTACCGGTGATAGGTCGCGTCATCTTCGCTCTCGGCCACGCAGACGACCTGGAGCTCCTCGTCGATATCTTTCGCAGTGAGGACCACGGTGGCGCTGCGCTCGTCGGGAACGTTTGTCACTAGCGCCCTGGCGAACTCGGCGTTCGCGGCCTCTAATGTCCGCTTACGATCGACGACCCCGTACATCGCATTGATACCCTCATCGTTGCGTTCGAGTGCGTCGTCGGGGTCTTCCGTGATCACAATGTAGGGGATGTTGGCCGTCTCGAGCTCGGCGACGAGCGTGTCGATGCGCTGTGAGTACGAACAGATGATCACGTGGTCGGTGAGGTTCGTCGACTGTGGTGGGCTGTCCGTGAGGCGGCGCTGCAACAGTGGGATAAGAAACCCCGGGACCGCCATAAACACGAGCAACACACCGGTGAGATTCATCGCGATGATCATGAGGTTCAACACGACCCCTTCCCGGCCCCACAGATCCGTGTCGCCACCAAAGCCGGCAGTGGTCAGCGCCTCAATAACGACCTGAAGCGAGTGGGCAAGCGAGACGCTCTCGTCGGCGAATAGTCGGAGGAGCTCCTGATAGACGACAGTATAAATGGTCACGAGCAGGGCGACCATACAGAGTGCCCAGATGACCTGGTACCGCCAAGACACCGGCATCCGGTCAGCGCGCGACATCCTCAGGTCCTGGCCCCACGCCCGGCGGTCGGCTCGATGCAGGCACACCGATCGGAAGTGTGAGTTGCAGTCGGTGTCGTCGTGTCCGACTCTGGTAGCGTTCGGGTCGCGGAACGGTCTTGGCCGCCCCCTGTCAGGACAGCCCAGACGCCACCGTTCGGCCCCGCGGTCGCGCTTGCGCTCGTTACCCCCCGGATCCTATCGGAGCGAGTCCGGACTGTCGGCCCGCGTGACGATCTCCGGGAGCGCAGTGACATACAATATACTCTTAGTTTGATCCCAACTAATTACCCTGTTACGGTTTCGGCACACCGAGGTACGTTACTACTGGAGAATCGCGTAGGCAATACTCCCGACTCCGGTCGCCACGAGCAGCGGCTCGATCGTGTACAACAGTAACGTGCTGTTACTGCGGCCGTCGACACGTACCAGTCCTTGCGTGTGCCGCGCCTTGACACCGGGACTGAGCGTCACCAGCGCGAATCCGATATTCCTGTACCGTAGGAAGGGGGTCCGAGCCGGCGCTGTACCCTGTAGCTGAGACCCGTGAGCGATCCACCGACGGTGAGCATCCAACGTTCAAGAGTTGTCATGATCCGTTGTGGGCGTCGTCTGTCAGTTCGGGACCCTCGTTGGCGGACTCGCGTAACTTGCCCGTCGCGGTCTCCCCGAGGACCCGGATCAGTTCACCAGACCGCTCGACCGGGTCCGCGAGGACGTGGTCGTGGAGGACGGCGTCCCGAGCGCCACGGACTGAGCCGACGGCGTCGGCGCGATCCCGACGGTTAAAACCGCCGGGGTGGTAGCTAAACCCACGATGACCGTCATTGACGGCGAGGCCGTCGCAGCGGCGCTCAGATCGGAGCTACAGAGCCGTGTCCACGAGCTCGCAGACGCCGGCCAGCGCCCGACGCTCGCGACCGTGTTGATGAGTCCGGACCCCGCGAGCGAAACCTACGTCGAGATGAAACAACAAGACTGCGAGGAACTCGGGATCGCGGCCCGCGATGTCGAGCTGCCGACCGACGCTCCCGAGGAACGACTGTTCGCGACCATCGACGAGTTGAACGCCGACCCCGAGGTCGACGGCGTATTGGTCCAGGCGCCGGTGCCCGAGCACGTCGATTACCGTAGGGTCGTCGAGCGGATCGACCCGCTGAAAGATGTCGACGCCTTCCACCCCGAGAACGTCGGCCGGCTGGTGGCGGGCTACCCGCGGTACAAGCCCTGCACGCCACACGGTGTCCAGCGGCTGCTCGCGGCCGCCGATGTCGACCCGGCCGGCAAACGCGCCGTGATCGTCGGCCGCTCCCGGATCGTCGGCAAGCCGATGGCCAACCTCTTCGTCCAGAACGCCCCGGGGGGAAACGCGACGACGACGGTCTGTCACTCACGCACCGAGGACCTGGCCACTCAGACCCGGCAGGCGGACATCCTCGTCGCGGCGGCGGGCGTCCCGGAGCTGATCGACGGCTCGATGCTCTCGCCGGGCGTCGTGGTGATCGACGTCGGGATCAACCGCGTCGAGGGCGCCGAGGGCGGCGGCGAGCTGGTCGGCGACGTCGCCTTCGAGAGCGCCCGCGAGAAAGCGAGCGCGATCACGCCCGTCCCCGGCGGCGTGGGACCGATGACCCGCGCAATGCTCCTGTACAACACGGTCAAAGCAACGACGCTCCGGACGGACGTCGACGTCGAGATCGAGCTCCCCTGACTACGGTCCCGCCCGGTCGAGGTCGGCCGTTGCCCGGTCGAGGGCGGTCTCGTCGCCCGCCGCCGCCTCGTGGAGCCGCCCGGCGGCGGCGAGAACCGGCTCGGCGACGGCTGGATCGACGGCGCCGTCTAAGGCTTCGAGGCGGTCGTTGTGCGTCCGGAGCTCGGAGAGGACCCGCGCAAGCCGGCCCTCGGGCTCGACGACGCGGCGCAGATCGGCCAAGTACGCGTCGACGCTCGCCGCGACGGCCAGGCCCCGCTCCGGGTGAAAGGGTTCGGGGACCGCCTCGGGAGCGGGCCGCTCGCCGTCGTCGGCACCCCGGAGCAAGACCAGCAGGTAGCGCTCTTCTTCGTCGGACAGTCCGGACAGGCGGCCGGCGGTGCGGCCGACCCGGCGCAGCTCCGCCGCGGCGACGTACTCTGTCGCGAGCGGTTGGAGCTCGCCGGCGTCGACGAAGCCAGCACCCGCGAGATACTCCCCGGCCGCGTCTGCCGCCTGGTCTGCCACCTCGCGGAGCGGCCGCTCGTCGATCGCGGCCCGCACGCCCGACAGATCGAACTCGACCGCACCGGCGGTGTGTTCGGCCGGCGGGCCGACGCTCACGCTCTGTGGGCTGTCACAAGCGGGACACCTGATCTCGCCGGTCTCGTAGTACGACCAGCGTTCCCCGCAGGCGACACACTCCCGTTCGCCGCGAATCTTCATGCGTCTGCTTACCGAGCGACCAGGAAAACCTGTGGGGATCTCGGTCCCGGGACGGCAAGAGAGGCGCCGGCGGCCCCCCGGCGGCCAGTCTCGAACAGCGGCCGGGACCTACCGACCGAGCCGCTCGTGGGCGCTCGCGAGGTGCCGCGAGCAGAAGGCCCCGACCAACGAGAGCTCTCCGGCCAGCGCCCCGACGGCGATCACCTCCGCCAGCGCGTCGGCGTTTGCCCCCGGTGGGTCGCCGCCGCCGCCCAGTCCCAGGATCTCGAGGGCGGCCCGCTGGGTCGGGAGTCCGGTGCCCCCGCCGACGGTGCCGACCTCGAGGGAGGCAAGCGAGAGGCTCGCGTACAGGTCGCCGTCCCGGACGTCCATCGTCGTGATCGCGTTCGCGCCTTCGACGACCTGGGCCTCGTCCTGGCCGGTCGCGAGGAAAGCCGCGGCGACGACGTTCGCGGCCTGGGCGTTGAACCCGAGGCTGCCGGCCTTGGCGCTCCCGACGAGGTTCTTCCGGACGTTGCCCTCGGCCATCGCCGCCGGGCGGGCGCCCAGTCGCTCCTCGAGCAGGTCGCCGTCGATCTCGACGTCGGCGGTCACCGTCCGGCCCCGGCCCTCGACGGCGTTGATCGCGGCGGGTTTCTTATCCGCACAGAGGTTGCCCGAGAGCGCAACCAGCTCCGCCGGGGTCTCGGCCTCGATCAGCTCGGCGGCCTCGCGGGTGGCGATCGTCGCCATGTTCATGCCCATGGCGTCTTTTGTGTCGTAGACGAATCGCAGGTAGACGTTGTCCCCGACGACGTACGGATCGACCTCGAGCAACTCGCCGTGGCCCGTGGTCGACTCGGCAGCCGCGGCCAGCCGGTCGCGGTTGTCGGCGACCCATTCGGTGACCCGCTCGGCCTCGGCGATCCCGGCGACCCGAAACACCGGCGCGCGCGTCATCCCCGACTCGGTGACGCGTGCCGTCGCCCCCCCGGCCGCCGCGATCGTCGACAGTCCGCGGTTGACGCTCGCGACCAGGGCTCCCTCGGTGGTCGCGAGCGGCAGGTAGTACTCCCCGTCTGCGGCGCCGCCGGCGACGACGGCCGGGCCGGCGACCCCGAGCGGGATCTGCGCGGCGCCGAGCAGGTTCTCGATGTTCGACTGGGCGTCGGCGGCGTCGAAGGCGTGCTCGCCGACCGCCCCGAGGTCGGCGCCGGTCTCGGCCGCGATCACCCGGCGGCGGGCGGCCGCGGCGGTGTCGGCGTTGGCCCGTTCATCGAGCTCGTACAGCCGGAGCTCGCCCGCCCGCACTCGCTCGGCCAGCGTCTCGGCGGTCGGATCTGCGGTCATGCCCGAAGCGTGGTCGCCGCGGCTGGTAAGTGCCCCGGTCCGGGGGCCGGGCCGCCAGCCACCGTGGCCGGTCGGCAGCGGCCGGTGAGGACACGAGCTTTCAAGCCCGTCGGGACGCCAAGGGCCGCCATGACACCACCGTCCGACGCTGCACCCGCAGACCTCCTGCTTACGAACGGCACCGTCCACCCGCTCGACGGCTCCGACCCCGTCGAGGCCGTCGCGGTCCGAAACGGCGAGATCGTCCGTCGCGGCGACAGCTGGGAGGTCGGCTTTTTCGAAGGGGTCGACACGCGCGTGATCGACCTCGACGGCCGGCATCTCCTGCCCGGCTTCGTCGACGCACACACCCACCTGGAGGTCGTCGGCCGGTACGAACTCGAGGCGGACCTCTCGGGGGCGGCCTCGCCGGCAGCCTGTCTCGACCGGCTGGCCGCGGCCTGCGATCGACGGGACGGCTGGGTGCTCGGGTACGGCTACGACGAGAGCCGGTGGGGCGGAGACTACCTCACCCGCGACCAGCTCGATACGATCAGCACCGATCGGCCGGTCGTCGCCTTCCGGGAGGATCTACACCTCGCCTCTGTCAACGGCGTCGTGCTCGACCGATTCGGAGACGAGCTGCCAGAGATCGACGTCCGGACCGCAGGCGGCGAACCGACGGGCGTGCTCGTCGAGGGGGCTCTAGAGGTGCTCCGCGAGCAGACCCGGGCCGACCCCGAGCGCATGGCCGAGTACCTCCGGGCGGCCCAGGACCGAGCCGTCCAGCGGGGCGTCACCGCGGTCCACGAGATGGTCCGTCACTCCCAGGCGCCCCGCGTGTACCGCGAGCTCGACCGGGCCGGCGAGCTCGACATCAGGGTCCGGCTCAACTACTGGCGCGATCACCTCGAGGCGGTACTCGAGACCGGACTGCGGACCAACCACGGCAGCGACCGGGTCGAGGTGGGCGGGATCAAGACGTTCGTCGACGGCTCGATCGGCGGCCGGACCGCGCGGCTCTCCGAGCCGTACGCGGACGGCGACGACGGGGACGCCCGGGGTGACTGGGTGCTCGAGCCGGCTGAGCTCGAGGAGCTCGTCGCGCGGGTCGACGACGCAGGACTCCAGATGACCACCCACGCGATCGGCGACGCGGCCATCGAGGCGACCCTGGACGCCTACGAGGGGACGACCGGGGACCGCCACCGGATCGAACACGCCGAGGTACTCACCGACGAGCTGATCGACCGGCTCGCGGACGCGGGGGTCGTCGTCTCGGCCCAGCCAAACTTCCACAAGTGGGCTCGCGAGGGCGGGCTGTACGCCGACCGGCTGGGTGACCGGCGGCGCCGCGAGACGAACCGGTTCGGCACGTTGCTCGACCACGGGGCCGATCTCGCCTTCGGCAGCGACTGCATGCCGATGGACCCGCTGTTCGGGATCGCACAGGCAGTCGACGGGCCGACTCCGGCACAGTCGGTGTCGGTCACCGAGGCCGTGCGGGCCTACACCGCCGGCGGAGCCTACGCGGGGTTCACCGAGGATCGGGCGGGGACGATCGAGCGGGGCAAGCGGGGAGATTTCGTCGCGCTCGAGGGCTCTCCCTGGGAACTCGAGGAGATCGAGACGATCGAGGTCGGGCTGACGGTCGTCGACGGCGAGGTCGTCTACGACGATCGAGCGTGACCGTCGCGGATGAACAGCCAGAGCGGGGTTTATCCGCCCGCAGCCCCGAAAACCCTCTATGATTCGCGATCGGACGCGGCAGACGGAGGCGGTACGCGAGGATCTCCGCGAACGCGGGTTCGGGACGGAGGATCGCCCGGACGGCGGGTTCGTCGCCGAGGGGGGCGGGAGGGACCCGCTACCGGGGCGCCCCGAGCCGCTCGCGGTCGCCACACCGCACTCTGGGACGCCTCTCGAGGTCGTCTCGGCGCTCGCACGTGCCGCCGACGAGGGACACGTTCCGGTGCTGGTCGCCGGCGAGGAGACCGCCGACCGGATCCGGGAGGTACTCGCCGACCCACCCCTGCTGGCCGGGCGCGATGGCGGCCGGCTGTTCTACGGCGTCGCCGACCGGATCCGACTGCAGGAGGGCGGGTACGCCTGCGTCGCGGCCGGGCCGACCGAGACGGTCCGGTGGTGTGAGCGGGCCGATCCGAGCACCGACGCCCCCGAACTCGTCTTGACCGTCGCCGGGGAGCCGCGGGTGGAGCTCGACTCGGTCGGGGCGCTCACCTGCCCCGGGCCGCGGGCGGCCGATGTCACGCTGCGGTACGTCCGCGAGGGCGGCCAGTTTCGCGTCTTCGACGGGCGGCGGCCGGTCGCGCAGTACGACAGCACCGTCGCGATGCGAGCGGACGGGCACCGTCCCGTCGAGTTGCCCCTCGTCCCGGAACACCACGTCCGGACCAACGGCCGGCTGGCCCGCGCGGCGGTGCTCGCGACGAGTCCGGCCGACGGAGCGAGCGTCCGGTACGAACGACCGATGCGGACGTGAGACGCCCGGCGAGGGTCAAAAGCGCCGAGGGTGAGATTTGAACTCACGAGTCCTCTCGGACACCTGCTCTCGAGGCAGGCGCCTTGGCCAGGCTAGGCTACCTCGGCTCGTCGGTGCTTCCGGAGGGCCGGTATTACCCGTTTCGGTTTCCCCGACGATCACCGCCGTCGGCGAGCCGCGGTGTCCGATCGCGAGACAGGCTGACCAGGCGGGCCCTCATCAGCGAACGCCGGGGGTCGACGGACGTGCGCTCGAGGGTAACGACGGGAGAACGGTTTTACTCGGCGGGATCGTAAGTCGATCGTGACAGCTGCACCGGCGTTCGAACTCCGAAACGTCGGCGCGGGTCCGGCGTCGATCTCGCTGCCCGAACTCGCGGCCGACAACGAGTTTCTGCTCGTGTTGTTCCAGCGCGATTACTACTGCACGAACTGTCGCAAGCAGGTCCAGGCGGTCGCCGACCAGTACGAGGCGTTCAGAGAGCGGGGGGTCGAGGTCGTCTCGATCGTCCCGGAGCCGGCCGACCGGCTGCGGGAATGGCAAGACAACTACCAACTGCCGTTCCCGCTGTGTGCCGACCCGGAGGGAAGCGTGAGCGAGGCCTACGAACAGCCGGTTCGGTTCGGATTCCTCGGCGACGTGAGTGACTTCCTCGGCCGGATGCCAAAGGCCGTGCTGGTCGACTGTCGCGACGCGGAGCCGACGATAATCTACGCCCACGAGGGCTCTTCGACGTGGGACCGTCCGGAGGTCTCCGACCTGCTCGCCGAGATCGACGACCGACGGTAGGCCGGCTACGACCGAGGACGCGAGACCCCAGAGGTCACTTCTCGGACTCGTCGGCGCCTCCCGACTCCTCTGCCTCCCTCGGGGAGCCGTGTCCGCCGCCGCCGGGCGTTTCGATCCGGACGGTCGTCCCCGCGGGCAGCTCTCGGGTGAGCTTTGCAGGCACGGTCTCGCCGTCGATCAGATTCCGGCCGGTCGCGCCCGGACGGCCGCCGGCGACGCCGCCGGGGGCGTGGCGACGGCGCTCGGTCAGCAGCGACACGGTGGCGTCGGTTTCGAGGGTCAGCTCCCGGACCAGGCCGTCGCCGCCGCGCCGGGCGCCCGCGCCGCCGGTGTCCTCGCGGAACCCGTAGGTCTCGACCCGGAGCGGATAGGCGAGTTCGAGGGCCTCGATCGGGGTGTTCTGGGTGTTCGTCGTCCCGACCTGGACGCCGGACTCGCCGTCGGCCGCTGCGGTCGCGCCGGCGCCGCCGGCGATCGTCTCGTAGTAGCTGAACGCCGGCGAGCCGATCACGAGGTTGTTCATCGTGCCCTGAGCCTGTGCGGGCACCCGATCGGGGGCGGCCTCGGCCAGCGCCGCGAAGACCACGTCCGCGACCCGTTGGCTGGTCTCGACGTTGCCGCCGACGACCGCGGCCGGCGGGGTCGGATCCAACAGCGATCCCTCGGGGATCGAGACCGTCACCGGGGCGTAACAGCCGTGATTGGGCGGGATGTCGGGGTCGGTCACACAGCGGACAACAAAATACACAGCGCTCCGGGCGACCGAGGGCGGGGCGTTGAGGTTTCCGGCCAGTTGGCTCGCGGTGCCGGCAAAATCGACGGTCATCTGAGTGCCGTCGACGGTCACCGTCGCTTGGATCGGGACATCTGTCTCGGAGACGCCGTCGCCCTCGAGAACGTCGCGGGCGCGGTACCGGCCGTCCGGGAGCGCGGCGAGTTCGCTCTCGATCCGCTCTTGAGAGTACTCGATCACCGCGTCGAAGGCCCGAGCGAGCCGGTCGCCGTGCTGCTCGAACAGTGCCTGCAGGCGCTCGTCGCCCCGGTCGGCGGCCGCGAGCTGGGCCCGCAGGTCGGCCCGCCTCCGGTCGGGGTTCCGGAGGTTCGCGAGCACGAGCGCCTCGACATCCGCGACCCGCTCGCCGCCGGCGACCAGCCGGACCGGGGGCAGGCGCAGCCCCTCCTGGTAGATCTCGCGGCTGTCGGCGGGCATGCTCCCGGGAACCGCGCCGCCGACGTCGGCGTGGTGGGCTCGGACGACGGCGTAGGCGACGATCTCGCCGTCCCGGGCGATCGGCGCGACCAGCGTGATATCCGGTAGGTGCGTGCCGCCGCGGAACGGGTCGTTGAGCGCGAAGACATCCCCCGGCTCCGGGGATCGATCCCGGACCGCGGCCACCGCGCCCGGCATCGCGCCAAGATGGACCGGGATATGCTCGGCCTGTGCGATCATCCGGCCCTCGGCGTCGAACAGCGCCGTCGAGCAGTCCCGGCGTTCGGTGATGTTCGGCGAGTAGGCCCCGCGGACGAGCACCTCGCCCATCTCCTCGGCGATGGCCTCGAGCTTGTTCCGGAGCACCTCGAGTTCGATCGGCCCGAACGGTTCGCCCGCGTCGGGTGCCGTCATCGGTCCGTCCCCCGGTCGGCGCGGAGGACGATCGTTCCCCGGTCGTCGACGGTCGCCGTCCAGTCCGGCGGGACGACGATCGTGCTCTCGCCGCCCTCGAAGATCGCCGGGCCGGAGACGGCAAGGCCCGGTTGGACTGTTCGACGGTCGTACACCGGCGTCTCGCGGGGCTTGTCGAAGACGGCGCGCCTACGCCCCTCGGGATCGGTCGTCGCGCCCTCGTGGACGAGCTCCGGCGGGGATTCGGGCACGGAGACGGTCACGCGGAGGTTGACGAGGTCGATCGGGTCGTCGAGCCGGTAGCCCCGAGTGCGCTCGTGGCGCTCGTGGAACCGCGCGGCCGCCGTCTCGGCGTCGAACGGCTCCGGGACCGGGACGGTCAGCTCGTGGCTCTGGCCGGCGTACCGGAGATCGATCCGCCGTCGGACCGTCGCCGCCTCGGGGCGGCTCGACTCGGCGCGGAGTCGCTCGGTCAGCGCCGCGAACTCGGCCTCGACAGCCGTCTCGACGGCCGGATCGAGCCGCTCGCGGCGGGTCCTGATCCGGTCGTGACGCTCGTCGGCAGCGAGCAGGCCGAGCGCCGAGAGGACGCCGTTGGCCCGGGGAACTCGGACGAGCTCAACGTCGAGCGCGTCGGCGAGGGCGGCGGCGTGCATCGGCCCGGCGCCGCCGAACGCGACCAGCTCGAACGCCCGAGGATCGTGGCCCCGCTCGACGGTCACCCGCCGGATCGCGCGGGTCATCCGGGCGTTCGCGACGCGGTAGACCCCCTGGGCGGCCGCGACCGGGCCGTCGAGGCCGGCCGCCGTCGCCAGCTCCTCGAGTGCCCTCCGGGCGGCGTCCGAGTCGAGCCGGAGCTCACCGCCGAGGGCGGTCTCGGGACCGAGGTAGCCGAGCACGACCGCCGCGTCGGTCACCGTCGGCTCCGTGCCGCCGCGACCGTAACAGGCCGGCCCGGGGTCGGCCCCCGCCGATCGGGGCCCGACGCGGAGCGCCCCACCGTCGTCGACCCAGGCGATCGAGCCGCCGCCGGCCCCGACGGTTTCGACCTCGACCATCGGGACGCGGACCGGGTGGCCGGCGACGGTCGCCTCCGTGGTGCGGGCAATCTCGCCGTCCTCAATCAGGCCGACGTCACAAGAGGTCCCACCCATGTCCAGCGAGATCGCTCCGTCGCGCTCGAACAGGCCAGCCCCGACGGTCCCGGCGGCCGGGCCCGAGAGGAGCGTCGTCACCGCGCGCTCGCGGGCCCGGTCGGCGTCGACGACGCCCCCGCTCGATTGCATCACGCGGGGCGACGGGAGCGCCCGGTCGGCCGCCCGGGTCGCGAGCTTCGAGAGGTACGCGCCGACGACCGGCCGGACGTAGGCGTCCGCGACCGTCGTGGCGGTGCGCTCGTACTCCCGGAAGGTCGGCAGCGTCTCGTGGGAGGCGACGACGGTCGCGTCCAGTCGGTCCCGCAGCCGGTCGGCGACCGCCCGTTCGTTGTCGGGGTGTGCGTAGGCGTGCAAGAAGGCGACCGCGACCGCTTCGACATCCGTCCGCGCGATGCGGTCTGCGACGGCGTCGATCGCGTCGGGCTCGACGGCCCGCTCGATCCCCTCGGGACCGGCCCGTTCCGCGAGCTCGTAGCGGTGCTCGCGGGGGACGAGCGGCTCGGGGCGCCGGGCCGAGAGGTCGTACAGCGCCGGCCGGTCCTGCCTGCCGATCGCGAGCACGTCCCGGAAGCCGGCGGTCGTGACCAGTGCCGTCTCGGCACCCGCACCCTCGAGGACGGCGTTCGTCGCGACGGTCGTGGCGTGACGAAACCGGTCGATCGCGGAGGGCTCGACGCCGGCGGCCTCGCAGGCCCGCTCGATTCCCCGCACGACGCCCTCGCTTTGCTCGTCGGTCGTCGGCACCTTGGCCGTGGTCACCGACCCGTCGGTGACGAGGACGACGTCGGTGAACGTGCCTCCGACGTCGACACCCGCCCGAACGCTCTCGTCCATACCCGAGGGACGGCCAGCCGAGAGATAAATCGTGTGCCAGGGTCGACGCGGCCGGCCGGGGACTCCGTCCGGACGGGGCCCGGACGATGCCGGTGAGAACGGGCCTGAAACGGACCGGTCGGATCGGTCAACGCAGGCGGCGTAGCTGCTCGTCCCCGGAGCCGGCTAGAGGATCGAGAAATCCCGAGACGGAGCACTCAATATACGCGTAGTCGTATACGAACTCAGTGGTTCAGGAGTTCCTCGCCCCAGTCTTCGACGATCCGTTCGCCGTGATGAACGCGATCGGTCTGGTCGCGTTCGCGTTCGTCGGAGCGTCGAAGGCGATCGGCGAGGAGTTCGATCTGTTCGGGATTGTAACCGTCGGGCTTGCGATGGCTTTTGCCGGGGGTGTAACCCGCGATCTCCTCGTGACTCGGGTCCCGTTAGCGCTTCAGTCCCCGCTCGAAATCGGCCTAGCACTGCTCGGGGCTGGCCTGGCAATCGCACTGAACGTTGGCTTATCAGCCCCGGAAACACATCCAGTCGGTCTCGTCTCGGACGCGATCGGGCTCGCCGCCTTCGCGACGACCGGCGCCATCGTCGCGACCGAGGCGGCCATCTCGGCGTTTGGTGTCGTCGCTGTTGCGACGATCAACGCGGTAGGTGGCGGGGCAGTCGCGGATATTCTCCTGGATCGTCCGCCGTTCATCCTTTTTGAAGATTTTTATGCGAGTTGTGCGGTGTTAGGCGGGAGTGCGTACTGGGTCGCGGGACAGCTGGGAGCGACCGGAAGCACTACCGCCGCCGTGTGTGCGGTTGTGACCGTCGGAACGCGATTAACCGCAGTCAGGTACAACTGGAACCTCCCGGCAGTACAGAACGTGAGATTGTGAACTGCCTCCAGGGGCAAACCCGGAGGCTTCCCGTAGGTTAGTCGGACACTCCCACGACACGATCGGTCTGACGACCTCGAACGGCGTCGTGGGTCACGGTCGGGGCGTCCACAGCCCCCTGCCGTTGCACCTTCGTAACCTGTGGAAGGCTGTTAAGAGCAGGCACAGTCCAGCCCTAATGTTTCTTGCTGTCTCTGACCGCGATGGTCACGCTCGCACCACGGTCGCTGTGGTCTTGCTACCCGCACGACCGACAGTTGAACCGCTTTGTTGCGGGTTGCTCGCTCGGCGTGCCCGCACATCGGACACCGCTGGCTCGTCCTGTATGGGACAATCCAGCCAGTCGGAACCCCCCAAACGAGGCCTTGTACGACGCACAGAACGGAACGGCAGATGGAGCCGCTGTATTCGACAGTCAGCACAGTAGTAAATCCGAGCACCACCAGAAAACTCTGTGCAAGATAGAGGGGCGTATGCAGTATCCGCCGGCCTCATCCGGAAGTGAGAGATGAACGGTCGGTACGGGCATCTACTGGCCGGCCACGTGCTTTTCCAGGGCCCTCACGGTCGGCTGAAGCATTTCCTGCAACCCTCGTTCGGCCGTCGCGTCCGGTACCCAGTCGTCAGGGGTGAGATAATCCCCGACTTCGTGGATCGTCGCAGCATCGGCGTTGCGATACTGGCAAACTGACCAGATCGCTGCCGATTCCATACACAAGGAAGCAACACGCTCGTTACGGTACTGCTCTATCTCCGGAATCGTTTCCCGGTACATCGCACTGGTCGTCCACGTCTTCCCTCGTGGAGTGTCAAAGCCAGCGTGCGAGAGCGTCTCGTCGAGGCAATCGACAAGTGAGTCAGTCGCTGTTACCGGTACGTCCGGCGGGACATAGTGATAGGACACTCCCTCATCACGGATGGTATCAGTCGGGAGGATGGCTGCGTCGGGAGCAATCTCCTGTTGGAGCGCGGCGCACCCGCCTAACATCACAACCGTCTCCGCTCCGGCAGCGATGACGTTTTCTGTGATAGTGGCGCTGACTGGAGCACCGATCCCCGATTCGTGAACCGGGACGTATCCAACCGTCTCAGAGAGCTGTTCCATGTGCTGTCCACGTACGATCGTAGTCCGAGAGACGGCCTGCTCCTGTACCACGTCGGTAAGTTCGGGCTGATATCCGAGAATAACAGCAGGCGGTACGTCCGGCAATCCGTCGCCCTGCTCCGCGACGGCGTCTTGTGGAGAGAACAACGCCTCGGCGTCGTACTTATCTCCGTAGTTGGGAATTATATGCTGCTGTTCGATAAAAACAATATAATCTTTGTTGAAATTGATCGAAAAGGACTCATCCGGTCGCATACTCACTCCCAGACCTAATTCAAAGGTCATCCGGAGAATCATATCCTCTCGGCGCTGAATACACGCCCTCAACCGTACATACCAGAATGAATATCAGTTTACCAAATCATTTATTGTACCCACCTATTCCGTTTCTGACCAGTTGACTCATCGCAGACACGTTAAACCGAACAGAGTCAGTCAGCGATATTCGTTCTCTGAGTCGGTCGGGACGTTTCTGATAAGAATCAGGGAACTCGTTCAGCGTGTGATGGAGACATCCTCTGTGTCCTGCACGACCACTGTGACAGTGTCAGCAAAGCGGGAGCCGTGGTTCCGGCTCAGGTGGGAACGACTACCAGTTGAGAGATAGTGTATTCAACGAATAGAGTCAGAATATCGGATATTTTTTCCTCGCCATCAGATTTTAAGTCGAATGGCGAGAGCAGAGGGTGTATGACGGGGACGGGGGGTGCAAGCGGCGGCCCCGAGCGGGGGGAGCCGTCCTTCCGGATGCCGCCGCCGCTGCCGCCGGACGATCCAGAGGCGTGGTACGCCCCGGGCGTACAGGAACAGTACGAGGTCCATCCCGGCGTCGTCGTGACCGTTCGGCGTCGTGGGGAGGAGTTCGCCTACGGGATTCGCGAACCCTCACTGACCGCCGCGGACCGCGACCGACTCGAGGCGATTCGCGAGCACTTCGCGGACGCCCACCTCCAGCGGCCCCGTACCCGTGAAGGAGCCATCGAGGTGATGGACGCGGGGTTCAGCCGGAAACACGAGCGGGTGATCGACCGGCTCGTCGAGCCCTCGCCGCCGGGGCGTCGCCGGCTCACCTACCACGCGCTCGCCGAGCTCGCCTGTCTGGGCGAGCTGACGCCGTACGCGCTGGACGAGGCGATCGAGATTGCGGACATCAGCGACGACGAGCTCGTCGTCCATACGAGCGATTACGCCCCCGCCGAGACCACGCTCGAGGATCCGGACTACATCGAGCGGTTCGCGAGCGAGCGGCTCGCCCGGTACACCGTCGACTTTCACGAGTTCGCGGTTCCGGTGATCCGCTACCGGGAGAACCTGCTCGGGAAGGACCCATTCGTCGTGAAATACGCCGTCCGCGAGCCGGACCTCCTGCCGGGTGACGAGCAGCTCATCGCCGAGTGCAAAGAGCGGATCTGGGAGACAACCATCGACGGCGTGATCGACGACGAGCGGGCTTTCGTCCGCGAGCGCGCCGAGGCGCTGCTCTCGCGGCGACTCCACGCCCGAAACACGCGCGCCTGGGTCGACGCGCTCGAACACCGGGTGCGGTCGGCACTCGCCGAGCTCGGGCTCGCCGTCCCGCCGGTCAGCCGCCGATACGACGACGACCGGCTCTCGGATCTGGTCTATTACGTGTTGCGCGATTACGTCGGCTACGGAAAGCTGACCGTTCCGATCCGGGATCCCCGGCTCGAAGACGTCGAGGCGAACCGCGTCGGCGAGCGCATCAAAGTCATCCCCCGTGAGGTCGACGCCGAGCGGGTCCCGACCAACCTGGCCTTCGAGAGCGAGCAGACGTTCACGAACGTCGTCACCCAGCTGGCCGCCGACGACGGCACAGAGCTGAACGCAAGCACCCCGAGCGCGAAGGTCAACCTCTCACCCGACGGGATCGACGAGACAATTCGGTGTGCGGTCGCGCTGCCGACG
This sequence comes from uncultured Halobacteriales archaeon, assembly GCA_964426325.1. Taxonomy (GTDB): domain Archaea; phylum Halobacteriota; class Halobacteria; order Halobacteriales; family Haloarculaceae; genus Halovenus. Next base: position 16,133 of record CAYRQD010000006.1, read on the forward strand.
ATCAGCGAAGAGGGTCCGCACATCTCGATCCGCAAACAGTCTGCGGACGTACTCACACCGGTCGATCTGGTTCGCAACGACAGCATCTCGACCAAACTCGTCGCTCTGCTGTGGCTGTGTTACGAGCACCACCGCATCGTGTTGTTCTCCGGACCGACGGGGGTCGGGAAGACGACGCTCATGAACGCACACATGCCGTTCATTCGGTTCGAAGACCGGCCGATCAGCATCGACGAGGGGTCCCGGGAGGTGCGGATTCCCCACGAGACGGGCGTCTCCCTGACCACCCGCGAGCACGAGAGCGATCACAAGCAGGTGACGATGGCCGACCTGATGACCGAGTGCAACTATCTGAACCCCGATGTCGAGGTGATCGCCGAGGTAAACACCACCGAGAGCTTCGAAACGTTCGGCGAGACGATTAACACCGGCCACGGATTGATCGGGACCACGCACGCCTCCGAGATCGAGACGCTGGTCAACCGCGTCGTCGAGCAGGGGCTGCCCCCGTACCTGCTCCGGGAGATCGATCTGGTCGTGTTTCCGCGGCGGGTCGACGGCGACCGGTACGTCGGCGAGGTGGTCGAGTTGCTCGACGAGCAGTCGTTCGCGGCCGTCGACGGCGAGCGGTGTGGCGTCGTACAGAAACAGGAAACGCCGGTGTACTGGAACACGGTCGCGCGGCGAACGCCCGACGGCGAGTTTACCTTTGCCCACGAGCACCCGGAGCTGGGCGACGATGACCGCGAGCTCGGGGTTCGGACAATCGAGCGGATCGCGAACCGAACCGACAGGCCGGTCGAGGCCGTCGAGCGGGAGTTTCACCGCAAGCACCGGTACGTGCGACACATGGTCCGAGAGGGGATCGACGATTTCGATGCGATGTTCGACCTGCTCGCCGACCTCGAAACCAACGAGGCCGCGACGGTCGAGCGACTCACGCGGACCGGCCAGGGGGCGACGCGGGCCGACGGGGGCGAGTGATGGGCGGCCGGAAACGAGAGGCGGCACGGCGACAGGCCGTCGATCGCGGCCTGTACGCGCTGTTTTCCCGACACGCCGACCGGAGCCGCCACGATCGCGACCGACGACGCTACCGGGCGACCGGCCTCGAAACCAGCTTCGACGTGTACCTCGCCCGGGTGTACGGCCTGGCGTGGACGCTCGCGGCGGTCGTTGCCGTCGCCGTCGGGTTCGCGGTGGTCGCGACGCCGGATGGGATCGTCGCCGCTGTCGTCGAGACCGTCGGCGCTGGGCTTCCGGTACTCAACCGGATCGATACCCCGTCAGTACCCCGGGCGTACGTCGCGGTGCTCGCAGCGCTCGCATTCGGCGGGCTCGCGCGGTGGGTGGTGATCCGCGCCGGGAGCACGTACCTCGCCCGGCTGGCAGCCGCTCGTCGCGACGAGATCGAGCGGACGCTTCCCGGCGCGGTCCGGTATCTCAGGGTCCTCGCGGCGGGAAGCAGCGACCGCCACGAGATGCTCGAACGAGTCGCAGCCCAGGACGCCTACGGCGCGACGGCCGACTCCTTTCGGGCGGCGCTGAACAAGGCCACGCTCACCGGCAGCCTCGATCGGGGACTGTCGATGGTCGCCCGCGACACGCCCTCGCGGGACCTGCTCTCACCGTTTCTGTTGAAGTTCCGCGAACACGCCGCACAGAGCCGCGACTCCCTCGAGGGTTACCTGAAAATGGAAGGCCGGCTGCTCTCACACCGCCAGTCGCGGGCGAACGAGCGGGCCGGCGGCTACCTCGAGCTGATCGCCGAGCTGTTTGTCGTATTGCTCGTCTTTCCGGCGCTCGCCGCGCTGATCGTCACGGTCGCGAGCGTGCTCTCGCCGGGGTTCTCGCGGGAGCTCGCCACGCCGGCAGGGTCGGTCTCACTCAGGGCGGTGATCATCTACGCGAACGCCGGCTTGGTGTTGCTCGTCGGGATCGGCGCCGCCTGGGCGGTCGCGGCGCTTCGGCCGACCGATCACGCGACCCCGAGCTACCGTCGTCCCTCCGGAGTGGTCGGAACGCTCGCGACCGCGACGACGAATCCCGCGAGCGCCGCGGTCGTGGCGCTTCCGGTAGTCGGCGCGGCCGTTGTGGGGTTGGCGCGGCTCGGCTACGGACCGGTAAACGCCGTGTTGCTCGGGTACGCCGCCTACGGGATCCCCGTCGGTATCGTCGCCGTTCGGCGGGCCCGACGCGACGACGCCAAGGACCGGGAGATCCGAGACTTCATTCACGCGGTGTCGGGACACGTCAGCCTCGGTCGGCCGTTTCCGGAGGCCGTCGACCGGGTCGCCCGCGAGGTCGACCTCGGGGCGCTCCAGCCCGACGTCGAGGCACTCGCATTTAATCTCGGCCTCACGAGCGGTGCCGACGACACCGAGGTCCGGGCGGCGGCGCTCGATCGGTTCGTCGACCGGGTCGGAACGCCGCTGGCCTCACAGACCGTCGGACTGGTCGTCGGCGCGCTCGAGGCCGGCAGCAACACCGAAGACGTCTTCGAGACCCTCGAGACCGAGGTGGGCAGACTGTACCACCAACGAAAGGCGATCCGTTCTCGGTTGATCGTCTACGTCGCGGTCGGGTGGACGACGGCGCTGCTGGTCGTCGGGATCGTCGTCGCGGTGAACGCGACGGTGCTCGAGGGGTTCGCACAGCTCTCGGCGGCGTCTGACTCGACCGGCGGGATCGCGCTCGATCCGAACGCCGTCGATCCGCCCCGCGACCGCGAGCGATTCTACGTCGTCGCACAGGCGACGGTGCTCGCCTGTGGTTGGTTCGCGGGGGTGGCCAGCCGCGGCTGGTACGAGGCGCTGTTGCACTCTGGACTGCTGGTTGCGATCACCTACGTCCTGTTCACGGGGCTGGGGGTGGCCTGAGTGCGGGGCCAATCGCACGTCGTCGGGGTCGCGCTCATGCTCGGGATCACCGTCACCGCGGTCGGCGCGCTCACCGCCGGCGTCGGGACAGTGATCGACGCACAGACCGAGCACACAGACGCGACCCGGGTCGCGGACGAGTTGACCGCGATGGACCCGGTGACGCTCACCGGACGATCAACCCACCGCGTGCACTTCGCCGGCGGCGGTCTCGAAACCGCGGATCGGACGCTCCGAGTCCTCGAAAACGGGAGCGTGATCGAGCGACACGAGATCGACGCTGTGGTGTTCGAACACGGTGAGGCGCGGGTCGCGGCGATCGCCGGGGCCGTCGTTCGCGGACAGCCCGGGAGTGCCTGGTTCGTCGCCGAGCCGGCGATCACGGCCTCGGAGCGCACTGGAGCCCTGGTCGTCGGGGCACCGGTGCTTGGCGCAGATCGAGTCGCCGTCGGCGGCCGCGGCGGCGGAACGGTCAGACTCGACACGAACGTCAGCCACGCCGAGCGCGATCTCGGCACCGGACAGTTTGCGGTCGCGATCGAGACCGAGACGCCGGCAGTCTTCGAGCGGTACTTCCGGGCACAGAACGCGAGCGTCGACCGGCGACAGTTCGACGGAGACGGGACCGACAGCGTCGTCGCGACCTACCCCGACCGCCGACATGCCTTTCTCGTCGTCCACGAGCTCGGCCTGGAGGTAAACGATGCCTAACCTGACCGAGGACGAGCGCGCGATGAGCCCCGTCGTCGAAAAGAGTCTCGCGATCGGGATCGCGCTCGCGTACATCGCCGGAACGACCGGACTGGTCTACGGCGGGCTGGTCCCGGGCTACGAGCGGGCGACCGGCGACGAGCTGGGAGAGCGCGTCCTCGCGACGGCCGCCGGTGCTATCGAGGGGGCGACGCCGGCCGTCGACGGGCGGATCGACCGCCGGCGGTCGATCGAGCTGCCGCAAACAGTCGACGGAGAGCGCTACGAGATCGCCGTCGTCGGCGATCGACTCGAACTTGATCACCCCGACGACCGGCTCGAAGCGGCGACGACGCTGTCGCTGCCGCCGGGCGTGACCGCGACCGGCGCGTACGAAAGCGACGGTCCGCTGGAGATCACGGTCACCGGACCGCCGGACAACCGAACGCTCGCGATCGACACCGGAGAATGAGGGGTCAGACGGAGCTGCCGGTCCTCGGCATCGCGTTCGTGCTGGTGACGGGGGCGCTCGTGGTCGGGATTTCGGTGGCAGACGACGCCTTCCGGACGGCCGAGCGACCGGCCCTCGAGCAGCGCACCGCGGCCGGCCTGGCGGACCGACTCGTCAGCGCCGACGCCGGGCTCACCGAGCGACAAAACGTCCTGAACGCCTCTCGGCTTTCCGAACTCGATCCCGAGCGACTCGAAGAGCAGTACGGTCTCCCCGACGGCGCCGCGGTCGAGGTTCGGCTCGACGGCGAGACGCGTCTCAGTCGCGGAGACCCGACCACGGGGACGCGGGTACGCCGACTCGTCGGCGTCGAGGTACGCGAAGAGCGGACGATCAGCCCGCCGTTCGACGCGACCGACAGCGTCGTCGTTCCCCGTCGGACCGACGAGGTCGAACTCGCGATCCGCCCGGCGAACGCGACCGTCGAGACCGTCACCGCCAACGGTCGGGTCGTGCTCCACAACGCCTCCGGGCTGCTCGGCTCCGTCGGGCTCTCCTTGTCCCGGTACGAGACCGTAACGCTCGGCTTCGAGGCCGAAGGCGAGCTCACCCCGGGAGACATCTCGATTACCTACCGGCCGACGACGACGCGCAAGGGGGTGCTGGCGGTGATCGTCGATGCGTGAGCGGCGCGGACAGGCCTCGGTGACGGCCGTCGAGGCGGGTCTGGGAGTCGTGTTGCTCCTGAGCGTAAGCCTCGTGTTCGCGCTCGGACCGGAGGCTCCGGATAGTCGAGAGCAGATTCAGCTCGAAACGTACGCCGAGGACGCGGCGATGCTGCTCGCAAACGAGGCGCCGCGACACGCAGACCAGACTCGTCTCGCTGAGGTCGTCGCCTCGCGGTCGTCGTTCGGCCGCGAGCGGGCCGAGCTCAGGCGACGGCTCGGGCGGATCCTCCCGGCGAACGTGCTCTTTCGGGTCGAGACAGAGTACGGGACGACCGGATACCCGCTGCCGGCGGATGTTCCGACCGGGGAGGCAACGGTCGCGACGACGAACGGACCGGTTACCGTACGGGTGTGGTACGCGTGAGCGACCGCGGACAGCTCGTCGTGCTCGCCGCAGTGGCACTCGCGCTCGCGCTGGTTCCGATCGCGACGGCCTACCTCCAGCTCGGCTACCACGGGGACCGGGAGGTGATGGCCGAACCGACCCCGGCCGAGGACGCGGAGCGGCTCCTCGATCGGGGGATCCACGACGCCGCGGCGGGGATCGCCGACACCTACGACTGGGCGGACCGATCGGGGGCGGTCGCGACCGTCCGTGGACGGCTCGAACCGACCGTCGCCGCCGTCGAGCGGGGGGCGCTCCCGGCCGGGACCGCACGCACCCTCGTGTTCAACGACAGCCGCGCCGCGGCGTGGGCGAGCACGAACTGCCCGAGCGGGCCGGACAGGCAGTTCGGCGCCTGCGAGGCGATCGACGGAGTCGTCGTCCAGAACCGTACCGGCGGGACGCACGTGCTCGCCGTCGCCGTCGACGTCCGGATCACAGGTCCCGACGGGACGCTCCGCGTGCGAACGGTCCTCGGGCTCGACGGACGGTAACCAGGGCCGCGCCGGCGATCGGGTCGCCACCGAGACTCGCCGCCGCAGACCCGAGTCTGACAGAGAGGACAGAAGCAGTCGGCGACACCCGGGGTCAACCCGGAATGTACCAGTAGCCCCGCACCTGGTCGACGAGCCCGGCGCGACCGGCGGTCCCGGTCCGATCGGACGGAACGTGACACCGGTCGATGGTGACGTCCGCGGGGACGGCGTCGGCGTGGCTCGCCACGGGGCCGGCAGACGCCGACGAGGGCGCCACGGCCGTCTCGTCGACGGCCGCCGGTCCGACGACGAGCAGACCCGTCGTGGCGAGAACGGCGATTGCGAGCAGCCAGTCGACCGGACCCGAGTGCATCCGTCTCCTCAGGCGGTATCCCGGGAAGGGCGCCGTCGCGACTCGGAGTCTGCGTCCGTACGCTGGGTCCGAAGCGAGCGGACGAGCAGCGCCGTCGCGGCCCCCACGGCGAACGCCACAACGGCGGCCGAGGCGGTCAGAAACGCCACGAGAGCCGGCACGATGGCGGCGTAAACCAACAGACCGCCGGTGGTGTACCGCTCGTGGGTGTCGTGCGACGCGCGTCCGCCTGCGCTGAAAGATCGTGTCATCGTATCTACGACCACGGGCTGTGACAACTAAAAGGTAAGCAGAATAACAGTTCTGTAGCCAACGTTACTGAAATTTCCTTCACCGGAGCCCCGGGGGTTTACCAAGCGATTACCGGCCCTCGAACTGCGGGTCGTCGTCTCCGAAGAAGGCCGCGTACCCGCGCTCGTAGTCGTCGGTCCGGGCCGCGGCCGCGATGGCGTCGGTCTCGGCGGCGAGCTGCGCCGAGAGGTCGCGGTCGTAGCTCTCCAAGAGGAGCCGTTTCGTGGCGCCGTAGGCCCGGGTGGGGCCGGCCGCAAGCTCCTCGGTTACCGCCCGGCGGCGGGATTCGAGCTCTCCTGCGGGGACGACCTCGGTGGCAAGCCCCAGATCGACGGCCTCCTCGGGAGCGATCGGCTCGTCGCGCAGCGCGATCTCGCGAGCCCGGCGGAGTCCGACCAGCCGCGGGAGAAAAAACGTCGATCCGGCGTCGCCTGTGAGTCCGATCCGCGGGTAGGCGAACTCGAGCCGGGCGTCGTCGCCGACGAGGACAATATCGCCGAGGATCGCCAGCCCGAAGCCGCCGCCGGCGGCGACCCCGTTGACCGCCGTCACCAACGGCGCCTCCAGTCCGACGAGCGCGATGATCGCGTCGTGAAGCGTCCCGGCGAGATAGCGCAGCCGCGTCGCGTCCCTGTCGTCGCCCGCGAGCGATTCCAGGTCGGCGCCGGCGCTGTAGACGCCGTCGGTCCCGGTAAGCGCGACCGCGCGGACGCTGTCGTCTGCGCGCAACTCGGCGGCGAGGTCGCGGAGTTCGTCGACGAACCGCCGGGTGACGCCGTTCATCGGGCTCGCGGTGTCGATGCGGACGGTTACGGTGTCGGCCTCGCGGGAGACAGCGAGGCTGTCGTACTCGAGGGGGGGATCGAGTCGCGGCATACCTGACCATCGGCGCGCCAACACATACATGTGCGTGCTCTTTCGGACGTCGGTGGCGGGCGATCGGGCTCCGTCTCAGCCGCCGAGAGTCCGCTCGTCGCGGATCGCCGACGCGTCGATATCGGTAACCGCGTCGTGGCCGGCTAGTCCCATCGTCAGGTCGAGCTCCGCGAGGAGGTTCTCGAGAACCCACCGGACGCCGTCCTCGCCGTCCATCGCCACGCCGTATGCGAACGGCCGTCCGAGCATGATCGCGTCCGCGCCCAGCGCGAGCGCCCGGAACGCGTCAGCACCCCGACGGATCCCGCTGTCGAACAGCACCGGCGCCGTTCCACCCACCTCGGCTGCGACCTCGGGGAGGGCCTCGACGGCGCCGATCGAGCCGTCGACTTGGCGCCCGCCGTGGGTCGAGACCTGGACGGCGTCGGCGCCGTGTTCGAGTGCCAGGCGCGCGTCCTCGGGGTGGAGCACGCCCTTGATCACGATCGGGAGGTCCGTGTGTGCCCGCAGGAAGGACAGATCCTCCCAGGTGAGCGACTCGTCGCCGAAGATCTCGAGAAACAGGTCGACGGCTGCCTGCGGATCCTCCTCCGGCGGGGCTGCGAGCCGGTCGCGAAACGCTGGATCGGAGAAGTAGTTGCCGGTCCCCTCGCCGTCGAGAAACGGGTAGTACCCCAGCTCGAGCAGACGATCCCGCCAGCCAAGCGTCGGCGCGTCGACCGTGAACACGATCGCGTCGTAGCCCGCCGTTTCGGCCCGGTCGAGAAAACTCCGCACGATCGACCGGTCCGAGCTCCAGTACAGCTGGAACCACTTCGTGGTCTCGCCAAGTGCCGCCGCCACCTCCTCCATCGGCGTCGAGGACAGCGAGCTCAGCGTGAACGGCACCCCCAGGTCCGCACAGGCCCGGGCGGTGGCCAGCTCGGCCTCGTCGTGCAGCAGCGACTGGGCGGCAAGCGGCGTGATCATCACCGGTGGGTGGGTGGTCCCGAACAGCTCGACGGTGAGATCGCGGTCGGCGACGCCGCGCAGCATCCGCGGAACGATCCGGTACCGCGAGAACTCGCGGTTGCGCCGGAACGTCTCCTCGGTCCCCGAGCCGCCGTGGACGTACGCTCGGGCGGTCTCGTCCATCCGCTCCCAGGCCCGCTCGCGGATCGCCTCGTACTTGATCGGGTACTCCGGCGTCTCGCCGTCGTACATCCCCTCGCGGTAGAACTGTCGAACCCGTCGGTTGCCAAAGCCCGGCTCCGGGTCGTCTGGCCCGCCCATGCTCCGCGCTCGAACCCGGGACACTAAAACGCGGGGGCGGGCTGTACGCCGACCGGAGTCAGCCGACGGGGTCGAACGACTCGGCGGTCAGTACTCGGGCCCGCGTCCCCCGTCAGAGCCGGAGTCGTCTGACGCCTCGCGAACCGGCGTCCCGGTCGCGTCGAGAACGAACCACACGTCGTTGACGCCCTGCCCCTCGATGTCACCCGGAGCCTCGTCGTTGCTGTAGTAGTACAGCGGCCACCCGTTGGCGGTGACCTGCGTGTCGCCGTCTTCGCGCTCGAAGGCGTCGAGTGCGGTCCCGACTCCCTCGCCTGCCGTTGGATCTCCTTCTGCGGTCAGCGGCGGCCAGCTGTCCGCGCAGCCGCCTTGACACGTGCTGGCTCCGGCACCCTGCTCGTCGCTCTCGAACAGGTACAGCGTCTCGCCGTCTGGGCCGGTGAGGATCTCGCCGTAGGCCTCGGTCTCGGTTACCTGGACGGTTGCCGTCGTTTCGTCGCTGCCGTCCGTGCTGCCGTCGGTCGTGTCGTCGGCGCTTCCCTCGTCACCGTCGTCGCCGGTACAGCCTGCGAGCCCCGCCGCCGCGGCGACGCCGAGGAAGGATCGTCTGTCGAGTCCCATCGGTAGTTGACACGGGCGCCACGGGCAGAAACGTTCGGTATGTTTTGCCGATCGAACGTGGAAAATTTACTCGGGAGCAGGACCGCCCCGAGCCGTGCGACCGGCTGTCACGTGCCGGCGACACGACCGAGGAGCGGCTGTCTTCCCCGAGGGCAGGACTAAGTCCGTCAGTCGCCGCGGGCGGCCTGTCGGGCTTGCTCAACCGACCGCCCGTCCCGAAGCAACGCGTCGACGAACAGCTCGCCGGCCTTGTACGAGGAGCGAACCATCGGGCCGGCGGCGGCGTACAGAAAGCCCAGTTCCTCCTCGGCGATCCGGCGCCAGGTGTCGAACTTCTGTGGGTGGACGTGAGTGTGGACATCGAGGTGCGTTCGGGAGGGCTGGAGGTACTGCCCGAGCGTGACGATCTCCACCCCGCGGTCGCGCAGGTCCTCGAGGGTGCGGTAGATCTCGTGGTCGTACTCGCCGACGCCGAGCATAAGCGAGGTCTTTGCGTAGGCGTCGGACTCGGTCGCGATCTGTTCGAGCACAGACAGCGACTGTTCGTAGCCCGCGCGCGGATCGCGAACGGGCCGCTGGAGCCGCTCGACGGTCTCGACGTTGTGTGCGATCACATCGGCGCCGGCGTCGATCACTGTCCGAACCAGCTCGGGCTCGCCCTGGAAGTCCGGGATCAGCGCTTCGATCAGGACGCCGGGGTGACGGTCCCGGATCTCTCGGATCGTCTCGGCGAAATGCCCCGCTCCCTGGTCGGGAAGGTCGTCCCTGTCGACGGAGGTCAACACGACGTAATCCAGGCCGATCTCCTCGACGGCGGCCGCGACGTTTGCCGGTTCGTCGGGATCGAGCGGCTCCATCCCGCCGGTGGCGACGTCACAGAAGTTACACCCCCGGGAACACCGGTCGCCCATGAGCATGAACGTCGCCGTGCCGCCGCCGTCGCCGCCCCGCCCCGACCAACACTCCCCGAGGTTCGGACAGTTGGCCTCCTCACAGACCGTGTGGAGGTCCCGCTCCCGGAGCGTCTCCTTGATATCGGTGAACTCTTTGCCGGAGGGCAGATCTATCCGGAGCCACTCGGGCTTGCGCGACCGACTCATACAGAGTGGGTGGGGGGCTGCGGACAAAAACGTGCGGTTCCCGGGGGCTCAGTTGGTTGGATCGGTCCGTTCGTCGACCCAGGCCGAGGCGTCGTACTTCTGGGCGGCCAGGCGCCGAGCGGCGGCGAGCTCTTCTTCGGTCCACCCTCCGGGGTCGGCGCCGGCCCATTCCGCGAGCGCGGTCGCGAGCGCGTCGACGGCTCCCGGTCGGTCGAGTTCCACGCGGTCTGTCTCGGCCTCGATCGAGGTGACCCGGTCGGCGAACGTCTCGGGGGCGACATCCGTCGCGAAGACGCCGACGTGGGTCGCCGGCGTCAGCGCGTAGGACAGCGAGCCGTGCTGGATGACCGCCTCGCGCTGTCGGTACTGCGCGTTGCCGCTGATTTTTCGGTCGCCGACGACGATGTCGTGGGCAGGGTTGATACCCCGAAGGTAACAGGAGGGCTCGTAGATCGGCGCGTGCTCGCGGTCCGCGAACGCGGCCGGAACGCCCATGCGCTCGAAGCCGGCGAGCACGGGCTGACAGAGCTGCTCGTAGCAGTCCATGAGATCGCTCGGGAACGCCGCCTCGGGGGCGACGATCGAGTAGGAGATGTCGCCGTGGGAGTCGTGGTAGATGCCGCCGCCGCCGGTCGGCCGGCGGGTGATCGCGACGCCGTTTCGCTCGCAGTACGCGCGGTCGGCGGTGTCGATCCCCTGCCGGTAGCCAAGCGAGAGGGTCGGCTCCCAGGAGTAGACCCGAACGGTCCAGGGTCCGCCGTCGGCGGCCGTCCGGGCCGCGACCTCTTCGAGGGCCATCTGCATCGCGCCCGACCGGTGCTCGTCGACGATCAGCCGCCAGGTCGGCTCGGTCGCGCCTGCCATACCCGAGTCTGGGCCCGTCGGTACAAAGATCTGCCCACGGCAGAAGCCGTTATTACCGGTCGGCCCGTTCAAACAGTCCATGCGACCGACACGAGCCTTCGAGGCCGGAAGCCAGGATCGGTCCCGACGAGGATCGGCGCGGCGACGGGGTCGACGGGACGCCGAGAGAGACCGGCTGCGGGCGGGCGGTGACCGGCGATGACGGGCGGACAGACGCTCAGGCCGTTTCTGTGGCGGGCCGAGCGGCTGTACCCGGACCGGGAGATCGTCGCTCGAACCGGCGACGGGACCACGAGAGTGACCTACGCCACCTACGGCGATCGGGTCCGGCGACTCGCCAACGCCCTCGCAGCCGCCGGGATCGGCCAGGGCGACCGCGTCGGGACGGTCTGCTGGAACACCATGGAACACTTCGAGACGTACTTCGGGGTGCCGAACCTCGGCGCACAGTTACATACGATCAACCCCCTGTTACCTGACCACCACATCCGACACGTCGTCGAGGACGCCGGTGATCGACTGTTGTTCGTCGATCCCTCCCTCGCCGAGACGGTGGCGGCGGCCGCCGCCGGGGCCGACGGCGCCTTTGAGAGCGTCGAGCGGTTCGTGTTCACCGGCACGGGCGTTCCGGACGTGGACCTGTCGCCGGCCACCGACTACGAGTCGTTTCTCGCGGGTCACGAGGCGGCCGTCGACTGGCCGAGCCTTGCGGAAGACCAGGCCGCCGGGATGTGTTACACCTCCGGGACGACCGGCCTCCCGAAGGGCGTCGAGTACACCCACGAGATGCTCTGGAGCCACACGATGGCGCTTTTAACCCCGCAGGCGATGTGCATCGAGGACGCCGACGTCGTGATGCCGGTGGTGCCGATGTTTCACGTCAACGCCTGGGGGATGCCGTTCGCGGCGACCGCGGCCGGAGCGAAGCAGGTCTACCCCGGACCGGCGCCCGACCCCGAGGACCTGATCAGGCTCATCGAGCGCGAGGGGGTTACGCTCGCGGCCGGCGTTCCGACGGTGTGGCTCGACGCGCTCGAGTACGCCGCCGAGATCGGCGCCGAGTTGGAGACGCTGGATCGGGTCGTCGTCGGCGGGGCCGCGGCGCCGCGGACGCTCATCGAGGAGTTCGCGGCCTACGGCGTGGACGTGTTACACGCCTGGGGAATGACCGAACTGTCTCCGCTCGGCAGCCTCGCGACGATCAAGTACGACCGCCGGGACGCCGACGAACAGCGCCGGGTCGAGACCCGAACGACCCAGGGGCTGCTCGCTCCCGGACTGGAGTGTCGGGTGCTCGACGACGAGGGAGAGGAGGTGCCCTGGGACGGCGAGACCTACGGCGAGTTGCTCGTCCGGGGGCCCTGGGTCGCCGAGGAGTACCACGACCGGCCGGCCGCGACCGAGGCGGCCTTCGAGGGCTCGTGGCTGCGAACCGGCGACATCGTCACGATCGACCCGGACGGGTACATCGAGATCGTCGACCGGACCGACGACGTGATCAAGTCCGGCGGCGAGTGGATCTCCTCGGTCGAGCTGGAGAACGCGATCATGGCCCACGATGCGGTCCGGGAGGCGGCGGTCGTCGGCGTGTCCGACCAGCGGTGGGGCGAGCGGCCCGTCGCGGCGGTGGTGCTCGCAGAGCCTGGAGCGGTCGACCGCGAGCGCGTGGTCGAGGAGCTGGGCGAGCGACTCCGGGAGCGGTACCCGGACTGGTGGCTGCCAGACGCCGTCGAGTTCCTCGAAGAGGTGCCGAAAACCGCGACGGGCAAGTTCTCGAAGCGGACGCTGCGCGAGCGCTACGCCGAGACCGGCCGCGCGGCCTTCGACATCGTTCTCGAAGACGCAGATGGCTCGGACGGGCAATAATGGCCGTTTTTTCCGCCCGGCTCTCACACCCGGTATGAGCGTGCGAGAGGAGTTCGACGCGTGGGCGGCGGCCGGCAAGGACGAGGGGATGGCACGGCGACACTGGCACACGGCGAAACACGCCCTCGCCCGGATGCCGATCGAGGACGGCGACCGGATCCTGGATCTGGGGACGGGCTCGGGCTACGCGCTCAGGGCGCTCGGGGAGACGACCGGCGCCGGCCCGAGCCTCGGGGTCGACGCCGCCCCGGAGATGCTCCGCAACGCCCGCGGGCGCACCGACGACGACCGGATCGCGTTCGTCGGCGGCGAGTTCACCGCGCTTCCCCTCGCGACCGGAAGCGTCGATCACGTCTGGAGCATGGAAGCCTTCTACTACGCCCCCGATCCGGCCGCGTGTCTCCAAGAGGTCCGGCGGGTTCTCCGTCCCGGCGGGACCTTCTTCTGTGCGGTGAACTTCTTCGAGGAGAGTCGCCACACCCACGACTGGCGGGACGGGATCGACGTCGAGATGACCCTCTGGAGCCGCGAGCGGTACCGCGAGGCGTTCCGGGCCGCCGGACTGGCCGTCGCCGAGCAGGACACGATCCCCGACCGGGAGATCGAGATCCCACCGGCCTCGGCGTTCCCGACCGACGAGTTCGAGACCAGGGCGGCGATGGTCGACCGGTACCGGACCTGGGGGACACTGTTGACCGTCGGCGTCGCCGGCGCGACAGACGCGGTCTGACCGCCGACCGAATCCGAAGGCCCGATCCGATCGAGCGGAGGACCGTCCGATGAGGACCGCAGACGACGCGATGAGACGCGCCACGGACGGCGCCGTCGGCTGGACCGAAAAGCTGTACGCCGGCGTCGGCGCGACCGACGCGGCGGCGTTCGCCGGGACGTTCGCGGAGGACGGCGTCTTTCTGTGGGCCGACGAACCGCCGGTCCGCGGCCCCGAGGGGATCGAGGCGTTCGCCGGGAGTTTTGAGTCGATCGAGACGCTCAAACACGCCGTCACCGGGATCTGGCGGGTCGAGGGCACCGAGCCGGGAGCAGACGGGCTGACCCTCGAAGCCGACGTGACCTACGCGCGACAGGACGGCTCGACGGTCATCGTCCCGGCGGTGACGGGTATCGAGCGGACGGGCGAGCGGAGAGCGGCCGCGCGTCCACGTCGACCTCGAGCCGCTCTGATACCCGACCGGAGTCGATCGTGGGGCCGTCGAGGCTCGGGCCGAGGGCCGCGGGGTGCTTTCCCCTCCTATCCCGTCGACCCCGGGCGACGCCGGGGCGCCGGGACCGGTACCGTTTAGCGGCACGACCTGTCAGTGACACCATGGAGAGCGTGTCCGGCTTTCACTCGCTGAGCGAGGAGACGGCGGCGTCGATCGAGGTCGAGGGGTCGCTGCCGGCGTGGCTCACGGGGAGTCTCGTCCGCAACGGGCCGGGACGGTTCGCGCTCGCGAACGGCGAAACCGTCGATCACTGGTTCGACGGGTTGGCGATGTGTTACCGGTTTACCTTCGATCCGGCGGGGTCGGGGACCGGCTCGGGGGACACCGTCCACTACCGCAACCGGTTTCTCAGGACCGACGCCTACGCGGCGGCCCGGGCAGGACGGTTCGACGGCGGCTTCGCGACCGGCGAGACGACGCTGCGAGAGCGCCTCGCGGGGCTGTTCACCGAGGCCTACGACAACACGAACATCATCGTCGAGCGGGTCGGAGACCAGTATCTGGCGCTGACGGAGTCCCCGCGTGCGGTCGCGGTCGATCCAGCCACCTTCGAGGTCGAGGGCCACGTCGAGTACGACGGGCCCGAGCCGGCCGGCCAGCTCGCGTGTGCACACCTCAAGCGCGATCCGGCGACCGGGACGCTCGTCAACGTCGAGACGGCGTTCGGGCGGACCAGCCGCTATCACGTCCACGCCCGCGAGGGAAACGAGCGTCGGCACGTCGGCAGCGTCGAGACGGACGCGCCGGCGTACATGCACAGCTTCGCCCTGACGCCGCGGTACGCCGTGCTCACGGAGTTTCCGCTCCGGGTCGATCCGCTCGCCTTCTTCAAGCCGGGGCGACAGGGGCCGTTCATCGAGCAGTTCGACTGGCAGCCCGAGCGTGGGACCCGAGTGATCGTGCTCGATCGGGCCAGCGGCGAGGTCGTCGCCGACCCGGTCACCGATCCGGTGTTCGGCTTTCACCACGTGAACGCCTTCGAACGGGCGGGCGGCACCGAGGTGGTCTTCGACCTCGAGACGATCCCGGACGCCACGGCGATCGGCGAGCTGTCGATCGAGCGGCTTCGTGCGGGCGAGTTGGACGCGATCAGCGGGCGGCTCGAGCGGTTCACCGTCGACCTCGGCGGGCAGACGGGAGCCGACCGGTACGGGTCGGCAGAGGCGACCGTCGAGCGGGAGATGCTGTACGACGAGGGCACCGCGCTGCCGACCGTCTCGCCGGCGCGGTGGTGTCAGCCCCACAGGTACGTCTACGCGATGAGCCTGGACCAGCCCGCGACCGAGTGGGCGACCGGTGTGTTGAAATACGACGCCGAGGCCGGCGAGGTCAGCGAGTTCGGTCGCGGCGGGGACTATTTCGGCGAGCCGATCTTCGTTCCCGGACCCGGCGGTCGGGAGGACGCCGGCGTCGTCCTGACGGTGGCGCTGGATCTCGACGCTGAGCGCTCGCGGCTGCTCGTCCTCGACGGGGAACGCTTCGAGGAGCGCGCGCGTGTGACGCTTCCCCACGCGGCTCCCTTCGACTTTCACGGCCGATACTTCCCGGAGATCCGGGCCAGGCCGGCGGAGTGACCGCCTGGGTCGGGGCGATCGAGTCCTCGTAGAGACAGGGCGAACCGCGACAGGAACCACTCCGGCGGCTCGTCGGCCGGCGACCGAGTCACTCCGACCGGGCGGTGACGGCGTCGGCGGGACCGCCGGCGTCGTACCGGACGACGTACTCGTCGAGTCGTTCCGGATCCTCGGCGTGTGGGAGCGGCCGGGTCGCGGTCTGACAGGCGGCCGCGACGCCGAGACGGTCACACACCAGGTCGGCCGTCCGTTCGGCCATCCGGCGGTGGGTGGTCAGCTTTCCGCCGCCGACGCTCGCGAAGTTCGAGACGCCGTCGGCGCGGTGGTCGAGACAGGCAAACTCGCGGGAGATCCCGCGGCGGTCGCGACCGCCCTCCGGGGCAAACAGCGGCCTGACGCCCCACCACGTGCGGACGGGCTCGGCCGTCGCGATCGGCGGGAGCATCCGTGCACACTCCCCGATGACGCGGGGGGCCTCCCAGTCGGCTCGCTCGTACTCGTCGGGATCCGAGACCGGAACGCTGGTCGTGCCGACCACGGCCTCGGTCTCGTGGGGGACGACGATGTCGCCGTCGGCGGGCGACCGACAGCGGTTGAGCACCGGACCGAGTCCCGAATACGCGAGCGAGACCATCACCCCTCGCGTCGGGGCCATCTCGACGGTGACCCCGGCCATCGACGCGACCTCGCCGGCCCAGGCTCCGGCCGCGTTGACGACGTACTCGGGGGTGAGCCGCGCTGCCACCCGACCGCCCACGCGGGCCGCGGTGATTCGGCCGTCCTCGAGGGTGAGCGCCTCGAGGGGCGCGTCGAGGCGGATCGTCGCCCCGTGTGCCGCCGCGTCGGCCGCGGTCGCGGCGACCAGACGGGACGGACGGACGACTGCGTCGGGAACCCTGATCGCGCGCTCGACGGCGTCGGACAGGTCGGGGACCAGCTCGCGGGCCCGGTCGCCGTCGATGACCGTCGTCTCGATCCCGGCGGTCTCGCAGGCCTCGTGCTTCTCGGCGAAGTAGGCCGGATCGTCCTCCGAGAGGCGAACGAACAGTCCACCGGTCTCCCGGAGACAGCCCCCGGCGATCTGCCGGAGGGTACGGCTCTCCTCGAGACACGCGCGCGCCGCGGCCGGATCCGACTCCGCGTACCGGGCGCCGCTGTGGAGCAGGCCGTGTGACCGCCCGGACGTACCGCTCCCGAGCCCGTCGCGCTCGATCAGGGTCACGTCGACGCCCCGGAGCGCGAGATCGCGCGCGAGGCCGACACCCGTCGCGCCGCCGCCGACGACCAGCACCGTCGGTGATCCGGTCATGGGTTCTGTTCGAGCGCAGCCCTATACCGGTGGCGCCGCTCCGCGGGTCTCGGCTCAACCGGGGGGCGGCGAGCCGGGGTCGACGGCCGAGGCCCACGACCGAGCCGTCGGCGACCGCTCAGCCCTCGGGGGATCGGCTCGCGGCGGCCGACAGGCGCAGCTGCGTGATGTCCCGCGGATAGACCATCCGCATCGGGAGCCCGCGGTCGTCCCGAGGGACCGATCCGGCGGCCGGGAGGGAGGCGAGCTGTTCGTCGGGTCGCCGGGCCGTGATCGCGGCGACGACGGCGTCGAGGATCTCGGTCTCGTCGCGCAGAAAGGACGCGTACGAGGGTTCGAGATACTGCTCGCGGGCGTGCTCGTACAGCTCCGTGGCCGCCGGGTGTTCGTCGGCGACCAGTCGCTCGCGCCGGCTGCGACCCGCCGGCGTGTCCCGGGGCGGGACCGGCTGGCCCCCGTTGAGCGCGTGGAAACACAGCTCCGGGCGGGTCTCGGAGAGCCGGTCGCGGGCCCCCGGGTTCATATCGATGAACTCGTCGACCGCCCGGATCCGGGGGACGATACTCCAGGCCTGGTTTTGGATGCTGTAGCCGGCCCGCTCGTTGATCTCCTTGGCGCGGTCGAGGTTCTGCTCGTAGACGGCCGCACGGACCGGGGCGTAGGTGATGCTGCGGCCCCGCTCGCGGAGCTTGCGCCTGGCGGCGGCGTCACAGACCCGGCGGGCGTTCGAGGGCAGGCCGATCGGAACGTCGAGACAGATCCGGCTCGCGTCGCTGTGGCGCTTCCAGAGGCTCCAGATCGTGGGAAAGTGATCGGTCTCCCACCCGCCGTCGTCTTCGAGGACGACCCCGAACCACCCCGTTCGCGTCCGGGTCAGACCCACGTACGGTGCCATCACCACAATCGGCGCGGGCGACCCACATAGGTGTTTGCGACGCCAATCGTCCCGGAGCCGGTCGGTCGACCGTCCGTCGGGCGTCGGACACGGACCACAAAACACATACCGACCACCGACTGCGGCACACGTGCCGGTCGAAAAACGGCCGGATACGAACCGCCTCCGGCCGAGGGCGGGACACCCAGATACTGTCCTCGACGGGGCCGCCCCTGGGCGGGCGGCACGAGTGCCCCCGGTCGGCCGAGGGCGCGGGTCCGGTCCGATCGGACCCACCCCGGATTTCGATCCGTGCCTCCGCGGCGGGCTACTCTCGCATAGCGGCTGGACACTCTTAGCACTGACTCCGATCGGCACGGAGCTCCAAGCGGCGACGACAGATACAAGTAGTTGTGTAAAGGACGCTTTACTGTAAAGCGAGGTTTACACATGTCGGACGACTCGATCCCACGTTCGGAGCTCGACGCAGCACAGGCAAAACAGGAGCGGCGACGGCGCTACGAGCGGTGGATGGACCGATCGATCCTCGCCGGGATGGTAGTGCTGTTCGGCTCGATGCTGCTGTGGGCGATCTTCGACAGCGATCCCGTGCTGTGGGCCGGATCGCTTGCGTTGCCGGCCGGATACCTCGCGTACATCGCCATCGAGTACGCCAGCCCGATGCAGGTTCGAGACGAGCGGACGATTCGCGTCGAGTACGAGGCCGGGCGGATCGCAATCTACGTCGTCGGGTTCGTCGGGGTGGCGCTCGCGCCGCTCGCCACGGCGGCGGCGGTGACCGGCGACGTCGACGTGCCGGGCGCGGTGTGGGGCGTCGTCTACGCCTACGTGGGGCTGTTCGTGCTTATCGGCGTCGCCTCCTGGTGGATCGACCGACGACACACGACGGCGTGAGCGGCTCACGAGCGGCCGCGTAGCACTCTCGAAGGAGACTCGAGACAGATGGACAACAAACTGCCAGAACTTCGCGCCCGGGACGACCTCTCGCAGGCCGAGCTCGCGGCAGCCGTCGGCGTCTCTCGGCAGACGATCAACGCGATCGAGCGGGAACGCTACGACCCGTCGCTTGAGCTGGCTTTTGAACTGGCCGCGTTTTTCGACCGCCCGATCGAGGAGCTCTTCGAGCCCGATTTTGGGGAATCGAGTGACCCGACAGACGAGAACGGACGAGGTCGATCGGCGAGTAGGTCCAGCGGTCTCACGACGGCGACCGTCTGCCGGCCAAGTCAGCCGTGAACTCGGCGGGAACGCCGGCAATTGTGTACAGTTGAGCGAAACGGTTAGGTCCGTGCTGCCAATCGAACGAGACATGAAGTTCCATCTTCGCTCGTGAGCTGCCCGCCACGTCTTGACTCCGTTCAGCAACGCAGTCAGAAGCGATACCGCCGATCATGAGCGAAGATACGCCATCGACAGACGACACGCAGACGCACCGACAGGCAGAAACTACGCGCCCGGAGTGGGCGGTAACCGACGAATCGCTGATCGAGGCCCTCGAGACGGAGGTTCATCCGCTCGAGACGACCGAGCCGAGTGCCGACGGCGACGACCTCGCACCGATCGGGGCAGCACTCGGTCGAGGTCGGGTGATCGCGTTGGGCGAGGCGACACACGGCACCCGGGAGTTCTTTCAGTTGAAACACCGGCTGATCCGACGGTTGGTGACCGAACAGGGCGTTCGGCTCCTCGCGCTGGAGGCGAATTTCACCGAGACGCTGGCCATTGACGAGTACGTGACCTTCGGACGCGGGGACCCGCGCGACGCACTCGAAGGGATCTACTTCTGGACGTGGAACACCGAGGAGGTGCTCGCACTGCTCGAGTGGCTTCGGGAGTTCAACGACGGACAGCCGCTGTCAGACCGCGTCCGGTTTTACGGAATCGACACACAGTACACCGCCGGTCCGGCAGAGCGACTCGAGGCCTTCTGTGAGACGCACGAGCCGGAGCTACGTGAAACACACAGCGAGGTCTTCAAGCTGCTCACCGACGAGCAACTCGGCGACAAGCAGGCGAACACCGGGCTAACGGCCGAGGACGCGACGCAGTACGCTGCCGTCGAGGAGCTGCTCGACGCGATCGAGTCGGTACTCGAAGAGCACGCCCCCGACGACGAGAAAGAGCGCCGGCTCCTCCGGCGACATTACTGGAGCCTCGAACAGGCGGTCGAGTACTACAGGGACAGACAGGCCGAAGACCCCGAGGCAGCGATCGATCGCCGCGACCGCGCGATGGCGGCGACCGTGACCTGGCTGCTCGACCACGAGTCACGCGACCGGATCGTCGTCTGGGCCCACGACGGGCACGTCCAGCGTTCGGTTCGGGACCGGCGCTGGGGAACAGCACCGAGCATGGGGACCCGGCTGGCCGAGCGGTTCGGCAACGAGTACTACGCGCTTGGGTTCGACTTTGCCACCGGAACGTTCCGGGCGGTCGACCTCCGAGAGGACCACGAGCTGGTGCCCTGTTCGCTCGGCGCTCCGCCGGCTGAGGCAGCGACGCGGCTGTTCGCCGCGGCGAAGCCACCCCGGTGGGTGCTCGATTTCGATCGGATCGACGACTCCCGGCTGGCCGACTGGCTCGATCGACCGCGGGCCGTCCGGTCGGTCGGGTGGGCCTACGACGACGAGCAGGAACACGGCCGTCATCACAACGCCTACAGGCTCCCGGAGGCGTTCGACGGGCTCGCGTTCGTCCGCAAAACAACGAGTGCGATCCCGGTCGACGGGACGGACTAACGGCTCACTCGGAAATCACGTCAGGAACCGCTGGAACAACATATTTGTGTGCGATCTGCCACCGATAACACATGGCGAGGGCGGTCGAGGCCGTCGAGCTGACAAAGCGGTTCGGGGATGTCTTGGCCGTCGATGGACTCAGCCTCGCCGTCGAGTTCGGGGCCGTCTACGGTCTTGTCGGACCGAACGGCGCCGGCAAGACGACAGCGCTGCAGCTGCTCGCCGGCCTCCTGGACCCGGACGAGGGAGCCCCACGGATCGACGGGATCGAGGCGGCGCGGCGAGCGGAGCTCGCGGACACCCTCGGCTACCTGCCCGCTGAGGCGCCGCTGTACGAGGAACTAACCGGGCGGGAGCAGCTCCGGTACGCGGCGCAGTTCCGACGCTTAGACGCTGACGGACGGATCCAGTCCGCGCTGGATCAGCACGGGCTCGCCGCGGCCGCCGACCGACGGATCGAGGGATATTCCACGGGGATGCGCCGGAAGCTCGGGCTCGCGCAGGCGACGCTCCACGAGCCCTCAGTCCTGTTACTCGACGAGCCCCTCTCGGGGCTCGATCCGCGCGCGACCCGGACAGTCAAGGACCTGATCGCCGAGACCAGCGACGCGGGGACAGCCGTGATCATCTCCTCGCACGACCTCGCGACGGTCGAGTCGGTCTGCGACCGCGTCGGGATCGTGACCGACGGACGCCTGATCGCAGAGGACGCCCCGGAACGGTTGGGATCGGTCGTCGACGGCGAGGCGGACCTCGAGCGGGCAGTGCTCGAACTGACAGAGCGATGATCCGGGGGTCGCTCCGAAACACCAGCGTCGTCGCCCGGCTGTATCTGCTCAGGGGCTGGCGCCGCGCGCTCGACCGGCCCCGGACGCTCGCGCTCCGCGCGGCCGCAGTAATCGGGCTCTGGCTGTTTGTCGTGGTGGGCGAGACGCCGGGGGGTCTCTCTGGTGAGGATGCGGGAGCAATCGAGGGGACCAACGCGGAGGCACTCAGGCAGGCGGTCCGAGGCGCCGCGGCGGCGTTGTGGCTGTTTTCGGTCGCGACTGCCCTCGGGGGGACCCCGGTAGACGCCGGTGCGATCCGGGGAGGAGCGTTTCTGCTCCGAGCGGCGGGAGTGCGGGCGACGCTGTGGGGAGTGACAGCCGGACGGTACGCGCGCCGGATCGCCTTCTTTGGGGCGTTCGCGGTGGCGACCGGTGTCGTCGTCCTGTGGGGCGCGGACGTCCCGGCACGGGATCCGCTCGTGCCCCTCGCGCTGGTCGTGTTCTTTTTAACCGCCGAACTCGCCGGTATGACGCTGCGCCTCGGGACCGCGGCGGTCGGAATCCGGCCCGGACGGACCACGGCGGTCGTGCTTGGAGGCACCGGCGTGGTCGCCGCGTCGCTGGCGGCGGCCGACCCCGAGGCGGCGGCAGCGGCCCTGTCGCGGCTCCCGGTCGCCGCCTTCGGGGAGAGCTTCCTGTTGGGGGTCGAGGGCGTGCGGGCGAACCGATCGACGGTACTCCTCGCGACTGCCGTTGGCGCGGCCGCCGTTCCGGTCCTGGCGGTGAGCGCCGAGCGACTGGCGCGGCAAACATGGTTCGCGGGCGGCCAGCGAGACGCCCCCGAGGCAGCCAGGACCCGCGTCGACGGACTACTCGGGCGGTTCGGGGTCGCCGGCCCGACCCGGGCCGTAGCGTGGCGGCTCTGGCTCCAGTCTCGCCGCGATCCGCTCATACTCGGATTGCTGGCCGTTCCGGTGATTATCATCGGCCTCGCGGTCGTCGATCCGGGAGGGACCGACATCCCCGTCTTTCCCCTGTTTGTCGGGCTGTACGCGGTGTGGCTGTCGACGCTCGCGGTGGCGCTCGGGCCGCTCTCCTCGGAGCAGGGAACGCTCCCGCAGCTGTTGTCGGGGAGCGGCGAGGCGGTCGTCGCCGGGTACCTGCTCGTGACCGCGCTCGTCGGCGTGCCGGTGACCATCGCCGCGGCAGTGCTCGGCGGCGTGCTGATCGGTCCCCTATCGCTGACCCCGGTCGCGCTCGTGATCTGTTGGGGAGCGTTCGTCGGTACTGCGCCGGCGTCGGTCGCGATCGGACTCGTCCTCCCACAGGTCGAGCGGCTCGGACTGGGCGCCGACGCGCAGCTCGGGATGAGCAAGCTAGCCTTCGTCACACACGCCGTCGCGCTCGCGGTCGTGGCTGGCCCCGGCGCGCTCGGAGTCGTGGCCTTCGAGAGCCCAGTTGTGGCGTCGGTCGGAGCGCTCCTGAGCGTCGGCCTGGGGGCGCTCGTCGGGGTCGCCGCGTTCTGGACGGCCGTCCGTCGGTTCGACCGGCTCACGCTCTCGTAGCCCGACAAGCCGAGAGGTTGCGGTCGCTCACGAGGGCTCGTCGAGTCGCTCGAGCGTGGCAGGCAGCTGCTTGAGCGACTGGATCGTCGCCCTGGGGGTCGTTCCGTCGGACAGCTCCTCCTCGGCGTGGCCGGGTCGGGCGAGAAGCACGCTCGCCAGCCCGGCCCGGTCGGCGGCGAGGACATCCTTGGCCCGGTCGCCGACGTAGACGCCGGCGTCGACGCCGAGTTCGGCCATCGTCTCGATCAGGTAGTGGGGATCGGGCTTGCGGCGGCGAAAGCCCGCAGGGGTCGGATCGCGTCCGCGGACGGCGTCGACGGCCGCGCCGATTTCGTGGCGCTCGGCCGCGAAGACGACGGTGTCGTGGCGGTTGTTCGAGACGATCGCGGCCGGGCGCTCGCTCGCGACCGCGACTGCCGCAGAGACATCATCCTGGAAGGTGCGCTCGCCGGCCCGGAACTGCTCGCGGGAGAGGGCACTGGCGCGGCGCTCTTTCAGCCGCCAGAACTGTTCGAGATCGGTCCCGAGCGTCCGACAGACCGCCTGCACGGTTTCGTCACACCGGTAGGCGCGTAGCACGGCCCGCTGTTCGTCGTCGGGATCGAGCCCGAGTTCGTCGATCGTCTCGTCGGCCGCCCGTTCGTACGTCCCCGGGACGCTCCTCCGGCCGTCGAGCAAGACGCCGTCCATGTCGAACAGTACCGCCGGCGCCTCGGTGTCGCTCTGGGTCGAATCTGAGGGTGGAGTCATCGATGTTGGTAGCTCGTGGAGCCGCGCGGCGACGCGGAGATCCTGTTGTAGTGAATATTCGGTACTGAGGGCTAAGACGGTTGCTCTTTGGCGCGCCGCCATCACGGCCGAACCACCGCCGCGAGTTGGGAGCCGTCCGCGGGGACGACGCGATCGAGTCGGTGCTCTGCCGGAGTGTTCGATGGCACACGACTTGTCTCTCCCCGCGGCCGAAAGTAGCTGTATATGAGGAGTCCGGACGGCTCCGGGCGCCTCCCGAGACCACGTTGGCGAACGAACCCACACACGGCTGTCCGGACTCGCCGATACCGCCGAGGAAAAGACTATCACCGCGGGGCAGTCAGCCGATCCATGGTAGAGGCCCCGATCGACGCCGAGGCGTTGTACGATCTCACGCACGTCGCCGACGCAGCCGTCGGCCCGGCGGGCGACCGCGTGGCGGTTCTGACGCGGGAATCAGATCCAGAGGACGACGAGACCGTCGCCTCGCTGTGGGTCGTCCCCGCCGACGGCACGCGCGAACCACACCGCCTGACCCGGGTCTCTGACGCGAGCAGCCCCGCCTGGAGCCCGGACGGATCGACGCTTGCCTTCCTCGCCGCCAGGGAGGAAGACCCCGAGCTGCGGGTCGGCCGCGAGGCGGACGCTGAGAGCGCAGACGACTCGAGCGACGCTGACTCCGACGGCGAATCGGGTGGCGAGCCCGAGACGCAGGTGTGGGCGTTCGATATGGAGCGGGGCGGGGACGCCCGTCAGCTCACGACCCGCTCTGAGGGCGTCTCGGCGTTCGACTGGGGCCCCGAGGGCGATCGGCTCGTCGTCGCGGCGCGGGATCCCACCGACGACCAGCGCGAGGAGCTCGACCGGCGCGAGGAGGGCGGGGCGATCGAGACCGAACGGCTCCAGCACAAGTTCGACGGCCGAGGATACCTCGACGAGGTGACGACGTACCTGTTCGTGGTCGACGCGGAGACACGCGAGGCCGAGCGGCTCGAGGCCGCAAACGACGGCGGCCACGGCGGGGTCGGCGGGCTGAGCCCGGCGTGGGGGCCGTCGGGTCGGATCGCGTTCGTCGCGACCAGCGCCGACCGACCTGACGACACCTACGCGCGAGACCTGTACGCGATCGATCCAGACGGGACCGACCGGCGGAGACTCACCGACGGGACGCTCACGGTCGGGGACCCGGCGTGGAGCCCCGAGGGACGGCTCGCGTTCACCGGCCGCGACCCGGAGAACTGGTACGTTCCGACCGAGCTGTTCGTTCTCGAGGACGGCGAGCGCCGGACGGTCTCTGCGGGACTCGACCGGACGCTCAGTCGGCCCCGATGGCTGGACGAGGAGACGCTGCTCGCCCCGATCGCCGACGAGGGCCAGACCAGGCTCGCGCGGTTCGATCTCGAGGGCGGCCCGGAGCGAACGTTCGGGCTCCAGGGGCGGGGAGAGACGATCGGCGTCGTCGATTACGCCGGCGGGATCGTCACCGCGGAGTTTTCCACGCCGGGCGGGAGCGACCTCTACGCGATCGCGGCCGGAGACCTCGCCGCCGATCGCGGAGACGAGGATCCGCGAACACGGCTCACCGAGTTCAACGCCGAGTTCCGCGAGAGCCACCCCGCGCCAGAGGCCCACCGGGTGCGGTTTGCGGGCGCCCGCGGCGAGGCGGTCGAGGCGATCGCCGTCGCGCCGCCGGAGTTCGACCCCGACGATCCCGAACCCCGGGGACTGATCCTCGACATCCACGGCGGGCCGATGGCCTACGACGCACCCGGGTTTCGGTTCAAAGACCGGTATTTCACCTCGCGGGGGTACCTCCTGCTGCGGGTGAACTACCACGGCTCGACGTCCTACGGACGGACGTTCTGCGAGTCGCTCAAGGGCGCGTGGGGGACCCTCGAGGTCGAGGACCTGCTGGCCGGCGTCGACGAGCTCCTCGACCGCGGCTGGGCCGATCCCGACCGGCTGTTCCCAACCGGATTCTCCCAGGGCGGCGTCAACACGGGCTATCTCGTCACGCGAGACGACCGGTGGGCCGCGGCGGCCGCTGAACACGGCATCTACGACCTGCGCTCGTCGTTCGGAACCGACGACTCACAGAACTGGCTCGAGGCCGACTTCGGGCTACCCTGGGAGCGCCCGGAGGCATACGAGGCCGCCTCCTCGATCGCCGACGTCGGGGCGGTCGAGACGCCGCTGCTCCTCATGGCCGGCGAGAACGACCACCGGTGTCCGCCCGCACAGTCCGAACAGCTGTACGTCAGCGTCCGCAAGCAAGGCGTCGACGCGAAACTCGTGATCTACCAGGACGAACACCACGACGTCGGCGATCCCGACCGGGCGGTCCACCGCCTCGAGACGCTCGAGGCGTGGTTCGGTACATACGACCCCGAGCGCACCGTCGAGACGGACCGATAGGCGTTCGATCCCCCTCCCCTACCCCGGGAGCCGAAAGCGAAGGCTGTACATCTCGCCGGCGTCGGTGCCGTCGCCGGCCCGGTCCCGGACCGCCGCTGCCCGCTCGCAAAGCGACTCGGCGAGCTCCTCTGCGAGTGCGGCCGCGTCCTGCTCGATCAGCCGCTCGTGGGTGTCGAGTAACTCGCCGTCCCAGGGCACCGGAGCTAACAGTGTCTTCGTTCGCTCGTGACGCCAGCCGTGCCCCTCGAACAGCCCTCGGAGGTGCGCTCGAGAATAAAAGGTGTATGTCGGCCGCGAGCCGGTGAGCTCGCCGACGGCGTTTGCGACCCCGAACAGCTCCCGGACCGGGCCAGCCGGGAGCGGATCGTAGTCGTTGACGACGAGCGCCCTGCCGGGGGCGGTCACGCGTGTCAGCTCCGCGATCACGGCGGCGATCTCGGTCGTCGACACGACGTTGAACAGGGCATGTGCGGTCACGAGATCGACGGCGTCCTCGGGCAGCGGAACGGACCTGAGATCCGCGTACAGCGTCTCGGCGCCGTCGTCACCCGCGAACTGCTCGCCGACCGTCGCGGCGTGTTCGGCGTCGTTTGTGACCGCGAAGACCGGCGCAGCGCCGCGATCACGGAGCGCGGCCGTCGCGTTGCCGGCGCCGGCACCGGCTTCGAGACAGGTTCGTCCATCGACCGGCACGTCCGCCAGCGCCGCTGCGACCGTCTCGGACATGCTCCGTGGTGGCGCTTTCGACGGGGTGAACTCTGCGATCGCCGCTGGGACCCGGGTCCGGGCGGCCGACGGCCTCGGTAGCGGTGGGTCCGCCGCCCCGGCGTGGCGCCGGGATTCAGAGCCAACGGGAACAGGCCCGGAGTCAATCGACCGGGCACCGATCGATACCCAGGATCCGGTAGAGCAGACACCGGCGGGTCAGGCCCTCGATGAGCACCACGAGTGCGGCGAGACAGAGCGCGAGCGCCGAGAGAACCGGCATGGTGATCGTTCCGGCGGCGACGAGACCGGCGAGCACCGCGAGCACGACGCCGGCGAGCACTCGGCCGGCCGCGTCGATCGGACCGACGTTTCGCTGCACGCCTCGAGGTCAGTCCCGGTCGAACGCGAGCGCGTCGCCATTGATGCAGTAGCGGTTCCCGGTGGGCTCGGGACCGTCGTCGAACACGTGTCCCAGATGACCGCCACACCGGGCGCAGAGCACCTCGGTTCGGAACCCGAGGAGTCCGGCGTCGCGCTGGGTTTCGACCGCGTCGTCCCCGACCGGGTCCCAGAAGCTCGGCCACCCAGTGCCGGAGGTGTATTTCTGCTCGGAGTGAAACAGTTCGGCTCCGCAGCCGGCACACCGGAAGAGTCCGTCCTCGTCGACGTGTAGCAGCTCCGAGGTGCCGGCGGGTTCGGTCCCGGCCTCTCGGAGGATTCTGTACTGCTCGTCGGTAAGGACCTGTCGCCACTCGGCGTCCGATCGCTGCGCCGGATCGTCGGTCTGGTCGGGCATACGCGACAACGGGCAGCGCGAATCTTGAACGTTGCGCGGCGGGGCCCGGGCTCAGACGGTTCGATATCCGGCAATCTCGAGCACCCTTGGAGGGCATCGGCGGGATTGCCGGGAGTCGGTCACCGGAGCTCGGAGGCAAAGTACGCCGCGGCCGAGTCGTCGGCGAGCGGTTCAAGATCGCTCGCTCCACAGCGCTCGCAGGCGGTCGGCGGATCGACGGCCGGTCCCGAGACGACCGCCGCACACGCCGGACACGAGAAGTACGAGAGAGTCATCAAAACTGGATGTCCGGCGTCGTGACGGGCCGGTCCCGAGAGAGGGCCGCGAGCGGGCGGGCCGCGGCTTGGTCGGAGTCGAGCAGCCGCGCGACGACCATCGCGGCGCCGGGAGCCTGCATGATCCCGTGGCCGCTGAACCCGGTGACGTGGACGATGTTTCGGCGCCGGTCGATGATCGGAACGCGGCTGTCGGTCATCGCGTACAGGCCGGTCCAGCTCTCGACGACGGTCGCGTCGGCGACCAGATCGGTCAGCCGTCCGCCGTTCGTCCGGAGTCTGTCCTCGTACGCGGGATCGAACTCGGTGGTAAACGCCGCCGGGTCGTCCGGAGAGACCCGGTCGGGCTCCGGGCGGAACCTGCCGCCGGCGTACAGCCGGCCGTCGGCCCGCGGGAGCACGTACGCGCCCGTGTCGACGTCGACGGCCAGGGGCGCCTCGGGGGAGATGCTCGCCTCGAGTACCGACAGCCGCCGCCGATCCGGCGTAATCGGGAGCGACTCGCCGGCGAGTCCAGCGACCGCGTCGGCCCAGGCCCCGGCGGCGTTGACAACGATATCCGCACGTTCCGTCTCGTCGTTGACCGCGAGTTCGACGCCCTCGTCGGTCAGCGTAAGATCGGTCACCGACGCGTCCGTCCGGAGCTCGACGCCCTCGGCCCTCGCGGCGCCCGCGACGGCGTCGACGATCTTCTCCGGCGAGGCCAGCGCCGCCGTCGGCGAGAAGAGGCTCGCGGTGTATCGGTCGTAGGCCAGTTCCGGGGCCGTCTCGACCGGCGCCGGCGGCGCGTCGTAAACGGCAGGCTCGCCGTTTGCGGTCTGTCGCGCCGCCTCGCGTTCGAGCCGGTCGGCCGCCTCGGTGGCGTCGGTGAGAAACAGGTAACCGTTTCGTCTGAGCCCGATCTTGTGTCCGAGAACCGACGCCGCGTTCGCCCAAAACTGAAGCCCCTTCCGCGAGAGGTCGATGTTGACCGGGTGCCGGTAGACCGTCCGGAGGCCACACCCCGCCGCCGCGGTGCTCCGAGAGCCCAGCGAGGACTCGCGCTCGAGCAGGACGATCTCGTCCGTGAGTCCGTCGGCCCGGGCGCGCCTGGCCAAGACGAAAGCCGTCGTCAGCCCGACGACGCCGCCGCCCACGATTGCGATTTTCCGCTGTGTCACCGTTATTTACTTTGGCTCTGCGGTCAAGTATCCTCGGCTTCCTCGCGCCGGCGGGCGGGCGGATCGACGGGACGATCGATAGGCCATCGAGGCTGTGCGGCGAACGCTCACAGGTGACACGGAATTGTTCGACGCCGGCCCGGAGCGGGCGCATGTGGCGGCGGCAGATTCTGGTCGGGTTGGGGGCAGCGCCGGTCGGTGGGCTCGCCGGGGCGCTGCACGACGGGTCCGAGACCACGGGCTCGGAGGGACGCGCCGACGCTCGCCGCCGCCGGCTCGCCCGAGACGGTCTGTGCGGCCGAGCCCGAGGCCGACCCGGGGATCGACGCGATCGACGAGCCGGCCTTCGGAACCGACTGGAACAACTACGCGATCGGGGATCGGTACGCGAACGACGGCCGGTTAGGCGAGAACTGGACGGTCACCGGGATCGAACGCGACGGCGACGCGCGCTTACCCCGTTTCGGTGTCATAGTGCCACGAGATCGTCAACAACGAGTTCGGCGGACCGGTACTGATCACCTACTGCCAGATCCGTCGCTCTGGTCTGGGTGCCCGGCGGCGGGTCGGCAGGTCGCCGACCCGATTCGAGGTGGCGGGACAGCTCTGGGAGCCCCCTCGCGAGTCAACGAGCGCGAGCGTTGCGAGAGACCGTCCGCGGGGTCGCGGAGCGGGGCGGCGAGTCCGTCCGGATCTTCAACAGCGGCACCCTCGTGCTCCTCGACCGGGCCACGGGGAGTTTCTGGATCCAGCTGCTTGCCCAGGCGATCTGTGCTCCAGCGTCGGGCGACCGGCTGTCGATCGTCCCCGCGACAATCGCGACCCGGGACGAGTGGCGGAGCAGGCACCCCAAGGGGGAGGTACTGTTGTCGCCGCCACACTCCGGGACTGTCGCGGAACACTCCGAACGGGGAAACCTACGCCGGGAGTTCCGGCGGCGATAACGAGGTGGAGGGCCGAGGCGGGACTCGTTTCTCAGTCGTAGATTCGTCGGGCGATCGCGAGGCCCGCACCCGCGACGACCGGCACGAGCAACCCGAATCCGGGGCCGGTCGCATCGGCATCGCCGGCACCGTCGGCCGGTGCGGCGGTCAGCGCGAACCCGTCGAGGGTCCGGTCCGCCCCCCACGTGGCCGTGCGATCGCTGACCGTCGATTCCGGGGTCGCGTCCGCGATACGGTACCCGCCGGGAACCTCAACGATCACCATCCGGTCAGGGGTGAACCCGCCGTCGAACGGACTGGTCAGGCGGAGCCGGTCACCGTCGACAGCGGCGAGTCGCTCCCACGTGACCGTCACGGCAGCGACGCCGACGGTTCCGTCGTCTTCCATCCGGGCGTCGAGTCGCGGCTCGACCACCCGCATCTCGCGGTCGGTGTCAGCGTTCACCGCTGCCGCGACGTTCGTTAGTCGGTCCTCGTAGCGATCGAGCAGCGCCGCCTGGCGTTGCCGGTCGTCTTGGAACTGCTCGAAGTCCGTTCGCTCCTCCGGGTCAGTGAGATCGAACGTGGTCGTGAGCGTGAGTGTCGCGTCGCCGCTCTCATCCAAGCCCACGACGACCGCCTCCTCGGTGGGGTCGGCCGCTGTCGCGTCGCCGGTGGCCCCGAGCGCCGCCATGGCGACGGCGGCGAGGATCGCCGCGACGAGTACCACTCGCCCGATCGCGCCGCGGCTCGGCCGGTACTCCGAGAGCTTAACCTGTAGACTCATCATTCGTCGTCGCCCCCGTCCTCGGGGTCATCTTCCTCGTCATCGTCGTCCTCTCGCTCCTCTTCTTCCTCTTCGTCGTTCTCGTCGTCCTCCCGTTCCTCTTCTTCCTCTTCGTCGTTCTCGTCGTCCTCCCGTTCCTCTTCTTCCTCTTCGTCGTTCTCGTCGTTCTCGTCGTCCTCTCGCTCCTCTTGTTCCTCTTCGTCGTCGAACTCGTACTCGAGCTCGGCCTCGCCGTCGCCGTGTTCGATCTCGATGTCGAGTTCGTCGCCGTCGGGCAGCGGGAAGGAGACGGTGCCGTCCGGGCCGGTTGTGCCGACCACGGCGTCGTTCGCGGTCACGAGGGCGCCTTCGATCGGCTCGTCACCGAGAACCACCGAGACGGTCACGGTACCGTTCTCGATGTCGGCCGTAGCACCAAGCGAGACATCTTCCTCATCGTCCGCGAACTCGAACTCGAGTTCGCCCTCTCTGTCGCCGTCGGTCACCTCGATGTCGGCCTCATCGGCCGGGAGCGTCAACGAGATGATGCCGTCCGGACCGGTCGTGCCGACGACGGCCTCCTCGAGCTCGACGGATGCGCCCGAGACCGGTTGGCCGCCGTCGGTGACAAGCAGCGTGACGTTCGCCCCGGGGGCAGGCTCGCCCTCGATCAGCTCGATCGCGAGCCGCTCGTCGTCGTCTTCGTCATCGTCATCGTCGTCGTCCCCGGCCTCGATCGACTCCTCGAGTTCGAAGACCGTGCCGGTCTGGCCGTCGACGGCCACCTCGGCTTCGCCCTCGCCGGGGCCGGTAAAGTCGAACTCGAACTCGTAGGCGCCATCGTCGGCGCTCGAACTCGTCAGCACCCACGCGCCGGTCGACGGCTCCGAGAGCGCGGCTTTCGCGTTCGCGAGCGCCGCGGACTGGTTCAGCTCGTAGCTCCCGTCGCCGTCGCGGGGGCGCTCAAGCTGTGTCGAGCGCTCGCCGTCCTCGTTCTCGACCTCGATCTCCAGTCCATTATCCGTCCCAATCTCGATCTCGCCGCCGACGGTGCCGGTAAACTGGGAGAGAATCGCCGCCGCGGTCTGTCCGGACAGCGGCCCGAGCTCCGCAGAGATCGCGGCCAAGTCTGCGTCGGTCACGTTCAGCGCGCGCCGCTCGGCCGCAGGGAGCGTCGCGGCGCGCTCTGCCAGCCGGTCGAGGCTCGTTTCGACCGTGCTCGCTGTTGCCGCGAGCGAGGCAACCTCCTGTGCGTAGGTGACACCGTCGATCTCGCCGGCTTGGATCGCCTCGGTGAGCGTCTCGTACTCGGTGCGCAGTTCGGTCGCGCGCTCTGAGAGCACGACTGCCCGATCCGCGACGGCTTCGCCTCGCTCGGTCGCGTTGCTCTGGTTGAACCGCTGTTCGAACCCGGCATCTGCCGCTTCACTGCGGATCTCGGCGCCTGTCAGCGACAGCACCGTCGAGAGCTGCTGGCCGACCGCCGCCGAGACGGTCTGTCCGGGGGGTTGGTCGTCTACCTGTTCGGTCGAACTTGTCGGGCCCACCGCGGCGCCGGCCGGGATCGCCATCCCGACCGCGACCGCCGCGGTGAGCGCGATTACGAGTGCAGTTTGGAGGCGTGACATCGCCGTTCTCTCACGCTCCCGGGGACTTGAACGGGGGAGACCGTCCCGGCGGGTTGTCGCGGTTTGCGGGTCGTTGCGGACCGTTGCACCGATTTGCACCGGTTTGCATCGGCGAGGAACGGCACGCTTATGCGCGACAACGAGAAACTCAGCGTGTGTCGATTCGCCGGTCGCTACTTTTCTGTCTCGGAGTCAGTTTTCTCTTGGTGGGAGCAACGGCTACAGGGCTCACACTCGCGACTGGCGGTGGCGATCGCCCGTCGGAGGGTGTGGGGCCGGCGCCCGGGCCGGGCATCGCACAGCTGCTTCCCCAGACCGAGGAGGTTCCCGAGGCCGACGCGACTGTCACTCGGATCGCGGTGACACCCGACGGGACCGCCGAGTGGGCGTTCACGGTTCGGATCGCGTTAGACACGAACGCGTCGAGCGAGGAGTTCGACGCCTTCCGGGAGGAGTTCGCGGCCAACCGGTCGCAGTTCGTCGATCGGTTCCGAGACCGCATGACGACCGTCGTCGACAACGCACGGACCGACGTCGACCGGGAGATGGCCGTGACCGGGTTCGAGGCAGAGACGGGGACCGAGCAGTTCCCACAGCGGTGGGGGTTTCTCAGCTACCGGTTCAACTGGACCGGGTTCGCCGTCGCGGACGAGGAGTCGGTTTCGGTCGGCGACGTGTTCGAGGGCGGCCTGTTCCTGCAGGAAAACGACCTGCTGTTCGTCGACGGCCCCGCCGGGTACCGGGTCGGGAGCGTCGATCCAGCACCTGATCAGCGGGATGCCAGCCAGCTCCAGTGGGACGGCCCACGGTCGTTTGCCGACGAACGGCCGCAGGTGCAGTTTACCGCCGAGGGCGCGAACAGCGGCACCGAGACGCCCGGATCGTCGGATGACGGTAGCACACCCGAGAACGGACTCTTCCTCCCAGTGTCGTTGCTCGCCGCCGGCGTCGTGGCGGCGGGCCTCGCGTTCGCGGTCGTCTACGCCCAGCGCCGCAGCGATGCCGTGTCTCCAAACGACGGCAGGACAAGCGAGTCAGCGACCCAAGACGCGCCGGCGGGTCCCGAGACGGACGCGGCCGACGGACCACCAGCTGACGGGCTCGTGACCGATGCAGACCAGGTCGTGGCTCTTTTGCAGGGGGAAGGCGGTCGGATGCGACAGGCCGCGATTGCAGACCGACTGGGGTGGTCGGAGTCGAAGACCTCGCGCGTTCTCTCTGCCATGGCCGAGGAAGGGACAGTCGAGAAGCTCCGTATCGGGCGCGAGAACGTGATCGACCTGCGGAGCACGGCTGAGGAGTGACCGCTGGGCTCTTTTGTTGCCGGACCCACGTAACGGTGTGAGTCACACGGCGGGCGCGGACGACGAGTCTCGCCGCGTCGAGGTCCACCCTGGAAAGGAGGCCGTCGTCGAGTTCGATCCCGAGTTGACCTTCGAGTGTGTCGATAGCTGTACCTGGTGTTGTCACCACGGCGTCTTGCTGTACGAGGAGGATCTCTTCGAGCTCGCCGATCACGCGTCGCTGTCGGCAGCGACGGCGGAGACGCGGGGAGAGACGTTCGTTCGAAAGGCCGACAAAGACCGCGAGCACGACGTCGACGCGGACGGCCAGGCCTGTTACTTTCTGCGCGAGGACGGCCTCTGTGCGCTACACGCCGAACACGACTGGAAACCGACGCGGTGTTCGGTGTTTCCCCTCGGCGTCCACGTCGAGGACGGCGACATCCACGTGTCGGTACGCGAGACCGCACGCGAACACTGCGAGGGGCTGAACGTCAGCGGGCGCCGCGTGATCGAGCACCTCGACGCGTTCCTGCCGGAGCTCCTCTGGGAACTCGACGATCCAGCGACCCGCCGAGAGCTGTAGCCTACGCGGTCGCCTTCCGCCAGTCACCGCGGTCGACGATCTCGCCGTCGACGGTCTCGGCGGGCGCCTCGGTCGCGGCCCACACGAACTGGGGAGCAACGTCGTCCGGATCGTACGCGTCGGAGCCGGTCAGCTCCGTCGAGACCTGTCCCGGGTCGACGATGCCGACGGGCTGGTCGACGTCGGCCGCGACACCGCGGGCGACCGCCTCGGCGCCCGCCTTCGAGGCCGCGTAGGCGCCGTACCCGGGGTAGGCGGTTCGGGCGACCGCACCCGAGGAGACCAGCATCCGCCCGTCCTCGGCGAGGTGCGGGAGTGCCTCCTTCAGCGTCGCGAATACCCCCCGGACGTTCGTCCGGATCGTGTCGTCGAACACCGAGTAACTCTCCCCGGGAAGGGGCGTCTCCCCGGACTCGCCGTGGTAGACTCCCGCGTTCGCGAGCACGTACTCGATCTCGCCGCCGCCCCGCTCTGCCGCCCGCTCCATCAGCCGCTCAACGTCGAACTCGTCGCGGACGTCCGCTCGGACCGCCGTCGCCGCGCCGCCGTCCGCGCGGATGTCCTCCGCGACGGACTCGAGCTCGTCGCGGCTCCGGGCGCAGACGACGACGTGTGCGCCGGCGTCCGCGAACGACTCCGCGACCGCCCGTCCGATCCCTCGACTCGCTCCGGTGATGACTGCCGTCTCGTCGTCCATGAAACTCGTTGTGCCGCCACGGGCTTGTGCGTTCCGTACCCGCCCGAGCGAGCGCGCCTACGGGGTCGTGCCGGCGGTCTGCGTGGCCGACCCCGCGGCGAGCAGCCGCTCGTAGATCTCCTCGAGTGCCGCGATGGTCTCGTCGACGGCGTACTCGGCGACCGCCGCCCGGGTCGACCACGACCCGGAGACACACCGGTCGATCGCGCCGGCCATCGCCGCGGTGTCGCCGTACTCGTACCGGACGCCGTTGTCCGGACCGATCGTCTCGCTAAACGGCGCGACATCGGGCGCCGCGACGGGCGTTCCGCAGGCGTTTGCTTCGAGCGTCGACAGCCCGAGCGTGTCGGCCGTCGAGGCCGTGACGAAGGCGTCGATCGTCGAGTAAAACCGGGGGAGCGCCTCCCGGGGCAGAAAGTCACGGAAGGTCACGTTCGGCGGCGCCCGCGCCTCGAGGGCCGCCCGTCGGGGCCCCTCGCCGACGATCAGAAAGTCACACGCCGACAGCTCGCCGGCCGCGGCGAGGATCTCGCCGACGTTTTTTTCCATGCTGATCCGGCCGCTGTATCCGATCAGCGGCTGCCGGTCCGGCGCCCGGTCGGGAAGCGGCGACGGCGCAAAAAACCCCGTGTCGATGCCGACGGGCAGTTCGGTGTGCCCAACCGGACGGTCGATCCGACTGGTCGAGGCAGTGACGACGTCGAACCGCCGCAGGATGGCCGTCTCGACGGGGACGTACGCCTCCGCGAGCAGGCCGGCGAACCACTCGCTGTGGATGCTCTGGTGGAAGTACTCCTCGATGGGCGTGTGGTGGGTGTACACCGAGGGACACTCGTGCCGATGGGCGTAGTACAGCCCCAACAGGCCGGCCGGGCCGGGTCCATGAGAGTGGACGAGATCCAGCTCGGGCAGCGTGGAGAGACGCCGGCCCAGCGGCACGCGGTAGCCCGGGTAGAACGGGTTTGGGAGGGAGGGAACAGGGAGCTCGCGCTCCCCCGGATCGTAGCTGCTCTCGGGGTAGACGATCCAGACCTCGTGGCCGGCCGCCTCGAGGGCGTCGCGCCACAGCGAGAGCGTGTAGGTGACCCCGTCGATCCGCGGAAAATACGAGTCAGTAAAGAAGCCGATCTTCACCGGCTGGTCACCTCCTGGACCGGACTGTCGGACGATCGGCGAGACCCGGAGTCCGGCACCGTCGGTCGGTCATTCGAGCTCGAGCCACGGGACCTCGACCAGCGGCGGAATGTGTGTCTCGATGTGGTGTTCCCAGATCCCCTGTTCGCCGAAGGCCTCGCCGTGATCGGCGGTCACCACGACCCGGCCGTCGAGCTCTTCGACCAGCTCGGCGACGGACTCGAGCGCGATCCGGAGGTTCTCCTCGTGGTACTGGAGCGCCGTTTCGCGGGTCCCGCCGCTGAGGGCCTCTGCGGTGTCCAACTCGAGAAACAAGCCGGCCTTCATCGCCAGCGAACTCCCCTCGAGGACCGACTCGACGGCCGGCCGGACGCGATCACCGACCGCAGAGAGGACGGTCCCGCCGTCCGCGGCCCGGTCGTCCCGTTCGCGGTCGCCCTGACGCTTGATACCCTCGCGAATCGTGGTGAGTTTCCGCCCGTCGCCCCGTCCGAGGAAGGGAGCGTGGGGCTGCATGTAATGCAGGACGGTGCGCTCGTGATCGGCGGCCGTCGCCCGGCGCTCGCGAAACGAGGCGGCGAGACTCCCCGGCGGGACGGTCCCGAGCTCGTCGTCCCAGCCGTGTTTCCAGACATCGATCACCGTCCGGATGTGATCGTCGGCGGACCACTCGTAATCGCAGCTCGCTCCCCACTTGAGCTCGTTGAGCGGAATGCCGAGGCTGTTGATAAAGGGGTTGCCAGAGAAGTAGGCGATGTCGTGCTCGCCGGTGAACGTCTGGTAGGCCCACTCGGGAGTCGAGGAGCCGGGTGAGGTCCGCTTGGTCAGCTCTCCGTCGAGGTACTCGTCGTAGACCTCGCTGAACACGTCGTACCGGCATGCGTCGAGAACGATCGCGTAATCCCAGTCGGATTCGACGAACTGGTGATCGGCCATTAATTCTGCCGAGCGGGCCCGGGGAAATATTCGTGTCGATCCGGCCGTGTCGGGCCGAACGCGCGTTTCAGGCCCCGACGTCCGGGGTCGGGCCCACGTTCCGACCGGCGTCGGCGAGCCAAGCGCCGTCATCATTCAAAGGCCGGCCCCAGGAGAACACGACCGCCGCGGCCGTCTCGCGGCGGCCGAACGGTCGAGACTTCCGGGCGATCACGGGTGACGGTAGGCAGACACGAGAGGGATCGGTCCCGCTCCGGGAGACGAGAGTATCGGGGACGTCAGGCCAATCGATCGCGGACCTCGATAACCAGAAGCGTGATCGAGCCCAGGATGATCGGCGTCCAGTAGACGAGCCCACGGCTCACGACGACGGCGGTGATCACCGTCGACGCCGCGGCGCCCGAGACCGCCACGACCAACAGCACCTGCAGACTCTCCACGCCGCCGCTCCCGCCGGGCAGGGGGAGTCCGGACGCGAGCAGCGACAGGGGAATGATAAACACGGCGAGCACCGGCGACAGCGCCACCCCGACGCCGCCGAGCGTGAGCCACAGTAAGATTCCCTGCGAGCAGACGGCGGTCGTCGTCAGCGCGCTCGCGGCCGCCACTGTCGGCGGGTTCGACGCGATCGAGCCGATCGATTCGGAGAAGTTATCTAGCCGGGTCTGAACCTCGGTCGGGTCGAGTCTTGGAATCAGGGGTAGTCGCGCAACCGTGCGGTTGACCCAGGCGACGAGCCGGCTCAACACGCGGTAGGCGGGCTCCGGGTACCGGTAGACCAGCGCCGCGACCGAGACGACGGCCACGACGAAGAGTGTAAACACCACGACCAGCGGACGGAGCCGTCCCGGGACCGACTGACCGAACAGCGCGAGATACCCCCCGCCGACGACGAAGACGACGATCGCCGGGACGAACCCGAC
This sequence comes from uncultured Halobacteriales archaeon, assembly GCA_964426325.1. Classification (GTDB taxonomy): domain Archaea; phylum Halobacteriota; class Halobacteria; order Halobacteriales; family Haloarculaceae; genus Halovenus. The sequence continues at coordinate 54,056 of CAYRQD010000006.1, forward strand.
GATGTCTTTCGCCGAGATCACCGCGAGACACTCCTCGTAGGGACGGTCGGTCTGCCGCGAGAGGATCGCTCCGGAGACCGGGATCCCGCCGGCCTGCCCGAACGGCGTCAGGTTGTGTGCGAGCCCGACGGTCGTGTTCAGGAAGACGCTCTCGAGCGCGGAGAATCCCAGGCCGACGTTGCGCGCGATGACATACAGCGCCAGCCCCATCGCGATCGTTCCGAGGCCGTTGGCACCGAGCATCGCGGCGAACCGCGACGGCGAGATCTGACTCGCCGTCTCGACGAAATCACCGACGCCGGCCAGCGCGACGAAGCCGCCAAAAATGAGCAGCCAGAAGACGACACCGATGGCAGCCTGCCGTCGACTGATCATCTCTCTTCTCCGTTCAGGATCGACTGCGATACCTTTTACGACTCGGCGTCGGAGCGGGAATCGCCGAACGGCGGCTGCGAGACGATCCCGCCAGAAACTAACCCGCGGGGCCACCACCACGAGTCGATGGCGACGCGGATCGAGCAGATCGTCGAGGCCGCCTTCGGACCCGGGACCGTCGTGACCGCGAGTGAGTCCGCCACCGGCGGCCGGGTCGCCGAGACGCACGTGCTCGGGCTCTCGGGGGAGTCGGCCCCGGAGCGGGCGGTCTGTAAGATCGGCGGGCCGAGCGTCCGGACGGGCGAGGTGATCGAGCCGCTTGTCGTCGCGCTGGTGGCCGAGCAAACGAACATTCCGGCACCGGCAGTGCTCGCAACGGGAACGATCGGTGCCCGGCGGTGGGCGCTCTACGAGTTCCGCCCCGGCGCTGTCCCCGAGTACGAACGCCTCGATCCGGCGTCCCGCGAGCGGATCGTCCGCCGGGTCGGAGCCGCGCTGGGCGAGCTCCACGCTGTCGAGGGGTTCGACCGCGTCGGCGGACTGGCCAGATCCGACGGACAACTGACGGTCCGGTCGCCGTTCCGACCGTGGGTGCCCGAGCGGCTCCGAGGGGGTCTCCCTGCGGGAGCGGTCGGCGATCCGGTCCTGTGTCACGGCGACCTGTTCCCGGGGAACCTCCTCGTCGAGGGCGACCGGATCGCGGCGCTGCTCGACTGGGGGAACGCACACGTCTCGACGCCGGGGTACGCCCTCGCACGGGCGGAGATGCGCTTTGTCGACTGGTTTTGCCCGCCGGCCGACGAGCGCGACCGGCTCCGCGCGGCGCTGCGGGCCGGCTACCGAGCGCACAGAGCCCTGCCGCCGGCCTACGAGACCGTCGCCGGGCTCTGGAAGGCGGCGTGGCTCGCACAGTCCGTCGGTCGACTGGCGCGACACACCCACACCCGCCGCGGTCGTCGCCAGCTCCGGCGACACGCCGAGAGCCTCGTGGGGTGACGGTCACTGCAGGTATCCGAGATCCTCGAGTCGGTCCTCGATCGCGTTGGGCACGTCTGCGTCGGTCTCGGTCGACTCGTCGTCGGCGATCGGAACGAGCCGACCGCGGAGCCGATCCGCGAGCCGGTCGCGAACCTCCGAGGCGGCCGCGCTCACGTCCTCGTGCTCGCCGGGGTCGGTCCGGAGATCGTAGAGCCGCTCGGAGCCGTCGGTTCCGCGGATGAGCTTCCAGTCGTCGGTCCGGAGCGCTTGGAGCCCGCGATCGTAGGCCAACGCCGACTCGGGGAGCTCGCCGTACTCGGTCCGGAGCCGCTCGATCGAGGGCATCGGCGCCCGGTACTCGGCCGCGATCGCCTCCCGGTCCGGACGGCCGCGCAGATCGACCGTCGGGTCCGTTTCGAGCCCCGCGGCGGCGAGCAGCGTTCCGTGAAGATCCTTCAGCTCAACCAGTCCCTCCCTGCGCCCGGGAGCGACTCCGGGACCGCGGATGACAAGGGGCACGTGCAACAGCGTGTCGTACAGACAGTACTGGTGGTCCATCAGGCCGTGCTCGCCGAGGTTCTCCCCGTGATCGCTCGTGACCACGACAATCGTCTCGTCGAGCAGCCCCCGGTCGTCGAGGGCCTCGAACAGCTGCCCCAGGCGGGCGTCGAGGTACCGGAGCTCGGCGTCGTACAGGATCTCGAGTTTCTCGAACTCCGCCGCGTCCATCTCGGTCTCACCGGTGACGTACGCCCACGGGTCCTGGTTGACCGCCCCCGGGTCGGGTGGGGTCTCGCCCTCGGGGGTGACCTCGCTTACGTACTCCGCGGGGGGCTCGTACGCGAGGTGGGGCTCGCGGTAGTTGAGAAACATAAAAAACGGCTCGTCGCCCTCGAGCCACCGCTTCGCCCGCCGGGTGGTGAACCAGGCGCCGCTGTCGTGGCGGTCCCAGACCGTCGCCAGGAAGGCGGCGTTGAGAAGCGTCTTCGGCGCGTCGAGCGAGAGCAGCTTCGGTGCGAACGCCCGGAGCTGGCCGAGCAGTCCGGCCTGCTGCTTGCCGACTTCGGCGAAACCCTCGCCGCCGCTGAACAGCTCCCAGCCGACCTCGAACCCCTCGAAGCCGGCGTCGAATCCGAAGCTCGGGCTGATCCAGAAGTTGTTCGAGTACCCGAGCGTCCGGTAGCCCGCCGCCCGGAACCGTGCGGCAAGCGGCGGCTCGTCGGGGGCGAACTGTCGCGCGTCGGCGTGGACGCCGTGCTCGCCGGTGTACTCGCCAGTAAACAGCGAGGCGTGCGAGGGAAGCGACCACGGCGCGGTCGTGTAGGCGGACTCGTAGGTCGCGGCCCCGCTGGCGAGCCGATTGACGTTCGGCATGAGCTCCGCGTCGTAGACCCGAGAGGCCCGGGCCGTGTCGAGCACGACGAGGAGCACGTTCGGGGCGTCCATGCGCGTACGTCCGCGAGGAGTCTGATGAGGGTTTTGTTTTCCGGGCTCGGCGGGCGCAAAGAGAACGAGAACGGCCCGTCGACGACCGGTCGAGCGCGGATCAGTCGCCCCGAACGGGTCGGTCGGCTCCGTCGCGGGCGGGCGGGACGGTCCTGACCTGACGGACCGCCGCGGCCAAAAAACACAGGAACCCGACCAGCGGCACCGAGGCGTAAGTCAGAATCTCTCGACTGCCGGCGACGATCGAGTCTCCGATCGCCGGCGGAACCGGTGCAAGATCGACGAGCAACGCGATCTCCTGTGGGTAGACGGGGACGCTGACGAGGATCAGTCCGGCGACGAGCAGCCGGCGGGCCCGTCGGTCTTCGAGTAGGTACAACAGCGCGACCAGCGGAAAGAACAGGTAGGTCACGTAGTTCAGCGTCGACGGGACGACGCTGATCAAAAGCGCTGCCATCGTCGCGAAGAAGGCGACGAGGCGGTCGGTTTCGGAGTCGGCGTCCCGGTAGAGGACGTACACCACCGGCGCGACGACGGCCGCCGAGAGCACGAAGAGCAGATTCCCGGGGAGCGCGGCGATCTGAGAGAGCGGGCGCCGGATGGTGAACCACTTGTAGGTGGGATCGAGCCCGCCCTCAAACGCCGGCGCCCGGCTGCGCTCCTCGAGGATGAACTCGAAAAACCGGACGTGGGCATCGATCCCGAAGGCGAGGACGCCGGCCGCGAGCCCGCCGAGCCCGACCACGATGGCGGCCGCGATCGCGCGGTAGGCCCGCCGGTAGAGCAGCCAGATCCCAAGGAAGGCCGGGAAGAGCTTGAAAAGCGCCGCGACCGCCCACAGCGCCCCCCCACGGAGCTGATCGCCGCGCTCGACGGCGAGAAAGCCCCCGGCGATCAAAAGCAGCATGATCGGGTCAACGTTGCCCCGGTAGACGCCCAGGATTGCGTGCCCCGAGAACAGACAGAAGCCGAGGACGAGCCACCGGTCGACCCGCTCGAGAGCGACCCCCCGGCTGTCGAGGTACTCGAGGTTGAGCCGGCCGATCAGGTAAAAGACGGTGGTCAACAGTCCGACGTTGAGCAGGTAGCCGATCTGCCAGGCGGGAAGCGCCCCGAAGGGCACGAACACGAACACCGTAATCGGCGCGTAGACGTACTCCTTGTCGGTGAGGAAACTCCCCTCCTTGATCGCCGGGCCGACAAAGGCCTCGCCGTCGAGCACGGCCTGTCCGGCGAAATAGTACGCCTGGAAGTCGAGCTCCGGCGAACTCGCGAACTCGTTTGCGCTGATCGCGATGCCGAACAGTCCGGTGAGGATGCCGAAAGCGAGTGCCAGGCGCTCGCGGCGCCGGTCGGAGTCGGTCAGCGTCCGCCAGCCTCGCCGCAGGCGACCCATCACCGTTCGGTGCGGCGCTCGCGTGTATCAGGATTTCGAAACCCTCGCCGGAGGCGGGAGGCGCCGGCCGCGAGTCCGGGCGCGTGAACCACAACGGGTTAACCGATCGACGGCCAATCGGCGGCGAATGCTGTTCGATCCGGCAGTCGTCGAGGCGGTCGTCGAGGCGACGCCGGAGCCCGTGGCGGTGGCGTTGCTCGTGTGCTCGTTTGCTGGGAGCGCCGTCGTCATCGGACCGGCCGTGGCCGCGGCGTACCTGCTGGGCGACCGGCAGACGAGCGCGACCTGGATCGGGATCGTGGCGGGCTTCTACACGGTGATGGCCGCGGCCAAGCCGTTTTTCGGGATCCCGCGGCCGATGGTCGCACCGCCGTTTCCCGAGGCGGCGTTACCGGCAGTGCTCGAACCGCTGTACGCCAGCGCCGAGCCGGCGACCGGCGACGCGTTCCCGAGCGGACACACCATCGCCGCGACGGCCTTCTGGGGACTGGTCGCGGTCGACTTCGAGATCGGGCGGCGGCGCCACCGGCTCGCCGCCGCGGCCGCGATCGCCGCGGTCGTCGGGGTCTCTCGGATCGCGTTGGGCGTTCACTACCCGGGAGACATCCTCGGCGGGGCGCTCGTCGGCGTCGCCTACCTCGCGGCCGCACTGTGGGTCCGGCGGGCGGTCGGCGGAGACGTGCCGACCGTGCTGGCGCTCGGGCTCGGCGCCGCGGCGCTGGCCTTGTTCGGGCCGTGGGCCGGCCGGATGGCCACCCTCGTCGGGGTGATCGCCGGCGGACTGCTCGGCTGGATCCTGCTAGTAAAGCTCGGCGCCGCCCCGGAGCCGGCGCCGTGGTGGACCCGCCGGCGCGCGGCCGTCGTCGGCGCGGCCCTCGGGCTCGTGATCGGGGTCGGGCTCGCGACGCCCGGGGCCGTCGTCGGCAGTCGGTGGAGGGTCCCCGTCTTCGCGCTCGCGGGCTGTCTGCTCGTCGTCGCCCCGGCGGCAACTCGGCGGGCCCGAGGGCGTCCGGTTCGCACGGAAGGACAGAAACAATAGCACGGAACCCCGAGTAGATCACGCGTGACCGACGTGACGGACCGACTCGCCGGGCTCGCTCCCTCCGAGCAGACGTTCCTGGGATACCTGTTCTGGCTCTCCCGGCCGCGGTTCTGGCTGTATCTCGCCGGTCCGGTCGCCGTCGGGGTCGTCTTCGCCGCGACTGCACCGACGGAGTTTTTCCAGCCGATCACCGTCGCCCTGTTCGTGTATTTCCTGGTGCCAGCGAACGTCTACCTCTACGGCGTGAACGACATCTTCGACGCCGACATCGACCGGCTCAACCCAAAGAAAGCCGAGGAGGGCCGGGAGGTCCGGTACACCGGAGGCACCGGCGTCGGGGTCGCCGTGCTCGCCGCCGCGGTCCTCGGACTCGCGTTCGCCCCGGCGCTGCCCCCCGAGGGACTGGCCGGCATGGCGGCCTTTCTCCTGCTCGGGGCCGCCTACAGCGCGCCGCCGCTGCGGTTCAAGACGACGCCGATCCTCGACTCGGTCTCGAACGGGCTGTACGTCACGCCGGGCGTGGTCGGGTACGCGGCCGTCGCCGGGGAGTTCCCCCCCGGGCTGGCGATCGCAGGCGGGTGGGTCTGGGCGATGGGGATGCACACCTTCTCTGCGATCCCCGACATCGAGCCCGACCGCGCCGCCGGGATCCGGACGACCGCGACGCTTCTCGACGAGCGTCTCACGCTGGCCTACTGTGCCGGCGTCTGGCTGATCGCGGCGGTCCTGATGGGACTGGTCCACCCGTACCTGGGGGCGGTGCTCGGGGTCTACCCCGCGTTCGTGGCCGCGATCGTCGCCGCCGACGTCGACATTGCCCGGGCGTACTGGTGGTTCCCGATCCTGAACACTCTCGCCGGGACCGCGTTCACCCTCGGCGGGATCTGGGTGATACAGTATGGCTGATCGCGACCGATCGCCCGCCAGTCGGGCGGCCGGGGCATGAGCGGCGACGGGCCGGGGACGGGACTCTCGCGGGCGGTCCCGACCCGCGAGGAGCTGGTGCGGGCGGTCACCGACCGCCGGGCGGCCGAAGCACTCCTGGATCGGATCGTCGCGGAAAACCGGCTTACCATCGCGGTCGTCTTCCCGATCACCGGCGCGGCGCTATTGCTCGCGAGCGCCGAGGGACTGCTGCCGGACCCGATCGCCTTCCATCCACTGTTGATCCTCTCGGGCGTGCTCGTGATGCGGCTACCGCTGGTGTCGGGGATCGTCCCGCTGATCGGCCGCCGGGGGGCGGCGGCGCTCGGCGCGCTGATCGTCTACACCTACGCCGTCGAGTTCGTCGGCGCGAGCACCGGGATCCCCTACGGCGAGTTCAGCTACGAGGTCGCGCTCGGGCCGATGCTGTTCGGGCTGATCCCGGTCGCGCTGCCGGTGTTTTTTATCCCGCTGGTGCTCAACAGCTACCTGCTGTCGGTGCTGTTGCTCGGCGAGCGGGCCGGGTCGGCGCTCGTCCGGGTACCGGCCGTCGCCGCCGTCGTCGTGACTGTCGACCTGGTGCTCGATCCGGCGGCGGTCGCGCTCGGGTTCTGGGAGTTCGGGACCGAGGAGTTTTATGGCGTTCCCTACGCCAACTACGCCGGCTGGGTGCTCAGCGCGGCCGTCGCGACGGTCCTGATCGATCTTGCCTTCGACCGGACGGCGCTGCTCGCACGGGTCGAGGAGTGCTCGTACATCCTCGATGACATGGTGAGTTTCGTCGTCCTGTGGGGGGCGGTCAACGCCTTCTACGGGGCGTGGATCCCGGTCGGGATCGCGGGGCTGTTCGCGATCGGGCTGGTCCGGCTGGACCGGTTCGACTTCGTCGGCTTAGCGCCGGTATTGCGGTAGTCAGGCGGAGACAGCGGCCGAAACCGTGGGCTACTTGCCGGCCCGAGGGCGACCCCGAGGGGATGAAACGATCGACAAACCGGATCGTGTTGGCGGCCGCCACGACGGCGTTTTTCGTCACGATGGCTGCCCGGCTCGCGATCAGTCCTGTCGTGCCCGCTATCTCCGCGGAGTTCGGCGTCTCGAACGGGCAGGTCGGGCTGGCGCTGTCGGGTATGTGGCTCGCGTACGCGCTCGCGCAGTTTCCCAGCGGGCTGCTCGGGGATCGGTTCGGCGAGCGACCGGTGATCCTGGTCGCGATCGGCGGAACCGCCGTCGCGAGCCTGTTGCTCGCGCTCTCGCCGCTGTTTGCGGTCTTTCTGCTCTGGACGGTCCTGTTGGGCGGGGCCGCGGGGCTACACTACAGCGTCGCGACGACGCTACTCTCGCGAACCTTCACAAAGACCGGAACGGCGATCGGGATCCACAGCGCCGGCGCGCCGGTCGCCGGGGTGGTCGTCCCGGTCGTCGCCGCCGCCGTCGGGTCGACGTTCGGGTGGCGCCTGGCCGTGGCCCTCGGCGTCGCCGCGGCGGTTCCGGCGCTGGGGCTGGTCGCGGTCGGACTCCCGCGGACGGCCGCCGCCCGCCCCGAGCAGCCGATCGCGGACCGGATCCGTCCGTCCGCGTTGGGGGAGCTGCTCTCGCGGCCGCCAATCGCAGGCACGCTCGCCGTGTCGGTGCTCGCGGCCTTCGTCTGGCAGGGCACCGCCTCGTTTCTCCCGACCTTCCTGGTCGAACAGCGGGGCTACTCGGCGCCGCTCGCCGGAGCCGTCTTTTCGGGGTATTTCCTCGTCCAGGGAGCCGGCCAGCCGGCGATGGGCTGGCTCTCGGATCGGATCGGCCGCGACGCCGCGATGAGCGTCTGTATGGCCGCCGGTGCCGCCGGCTACGCGCTGTTCGTGGTCGGGCCCGGATTCGGGAGCGTCCTCGTCGCAACGATCCTGATCGGGATCGCGATGAGCTGGGGCGCGACGATGCTCCCGAAGTTTCTCGATCACATGGCCCCCGAAGAGGAGGGACTCGGCTTCGGCCTCGTTCGGACGAGTTACATGGTCTTTGGCGCCTCGGGGTCGGTCGGGGTCGGACTGCTGGCCGATCGGTTCGGGTGGGCGGTGACGTTCCTGGTGTTGTCGGGGATCCTCGGGAGCGTTCTGATCGCCCTCGGCGGCGCCGCGCTCCGGCGGCGGGCCCACAGCCCCGGTCCGCGCGGCCGCGAGGCCGGATGAGCCGGGACGGTCGGCCCGAACGGTAGTCACTCCGGGTGCGGAACCCCGTGCTCGGGGCCGTCGGCGACGCCGCCGTCGGTCGGAACGGCACTGACCCGCCGGAACACGGTGACCGGGTCCTGGAACCGGCGCCAGTTCCACCAGGTCCGGGCCACCAGCCAGAGCTTCCGGGCCCGGGATAGCTCCGGGCGCGTCGAGAGCACGTCGAACTCTTGGGCACGGATCAGTCGGTGGTGCTCGGCGTACAACACCGCGGCCAGGAGCACCGCGAACTGCCCTCCCTCAGGCAGGTACTCGATGCCGGCGACGCCTTTGCGGTAGCGCTGCTCGGCGCGGTTGAGCTCGAACTTAACCGCCCGGCGAAAGCCCTCGGAGGGCTGTTCGCGGCGGAGCTGATCGACGGTGACGTCGTACCGCCCGAGCGTCTCCATGGGCAGGTACACCCGGTCGAGGTCGCGGATATCCTCGCGGACGTCTCGGATGAAGTTCGTCAGCTGGAAGGCGTTTCCGAGCGCCATCGCGTGTGGGCGGGCCCGGTCGGGGTGATCGGTGCCCATCACCGCGAGCATCATGTTCCCGACCGCGGCCGCCGAGCCCCGCATGTAGCTCGCGAGTTCCTCGTAGGTCTCGTAGCGGTCGGTGTCGATGTCCGCGAGCATCGCGTCGATGAACGCGTCGACCTCGGGGTCGGGAATGCCGGCCTCGGCTCGGACCTCGGCGAAGGCCTCGAGCACCGGCTCGTCGGTGGGCGCCTCCCCGAGCGCCGCCGCGCGAATCTCCTCGAGCCGGGCCCGCTGCTGATCGGGAGTGAGCTGGTCGTCGCCGTCGACCACCTCGTCGGCGATCCGAAAAAAGCCGTAGAGGACGTAGGTCTGCTCGCGGATGTCCTCGGGCAGCAACCGGGTGGCGTAGTAAAACGTCTGGCCGGTTTCCCGGTGGATCGCCTTCCCGCGGGTGCGCTGAGACTCGTTCACAGGCCGTGGTTTGGTCTTCGCGACATTAAAGATATCTAAAGAACCCGAGAACGGGTGGAAACGCGTCGATCGCTTGGGGTCGCGGCTAGTCGCCGGCGTAGCCGAGCGCGGAGTCGATCCGCCCGAGTTCGGGACCGGTGGTCCGCTCGCCGACCACGTAGCCGGCGTCGTTCGCGATCAATCCCGAACCGACCAGCGGACCGCCGTAGTTGATCGTCCCGATGTCTGCCGGCACCCCGAGCAGTTCCTCGAGCGCGTCGAGGGTCTCGTCGCTTGCGTTCGGGTGACAGAGCACGCCGCGGTTGGTGGCGACGGCCGCCGTTCCGACCGTCGTCACCCCGGCGATAGCGCCGCGCCGGACGGGCACGTCGAGGGCCGCCTCGACGGTCTCGGCCGCCTCGTCGGATAGCTCCGGGTGGACGTACGCGCCGGCGTCGTTGGCCAGGACAACGTTACCGGCGGCGTTGATCCGGCCGGGCAGCTCGGTGACCGGCACCTCGACGGCCGCGGCGATCCGGTCGCGCTCGCGTTCGCTGATCCGGCCGCTGACCAGCAGGCCGTGTGCGTTACCCGTCGCGAGTGCACCGACCGTGCCGGCGCCGCCGATCCTCGTCTCGACCGCCGAGACCGACAGTTCGGACCGGAGTCCGTCGACGCGGTCGGACCCGAGGTCGGGGCGGACGAGTAGACAGTCGTCGGTCGCTCGCGCGAACACGCCGACGTACGGCGAGCCCGAGAAGGCGGCGCGAAACACCGTCAGTCAGCCAGCTCTGCCTCGACGACGCTGTCGTCGTCCTCGTCGAAGCGAGCCGCCCGGACGCGGAGGCTACTCGGCGGGTTCGACCGGCCGTTCGACCAGACCGCCTCGTTGATCGAGGCGTCGATGCGGACGGCCGACTCGGGGACCGAAAACTGGGTTGCGAGGTGCTCCCGGACGATCGACATCGCGGCGTCGGCCAGTTCTCCGTTCGGGGCTGAACGCGCCTCGCGGAGCGGCACCGTGACGATCCGCTCCTCGAATCCGTCGGCACTCATTCGTCGGTGTCACTCCGCCGCCAGTTGCGGCGCTTGGGGTTTCGCATCACGTCCCGGTCGGTCTTGACGATCACCCAGGCCGGCACGCGGCTGTTCTGGTTTTCGAGCTTTCCCAGACGCTTCTTTTTGGCCTTCGATTTCTTTCCCATGTTTGTCCCTTTTCGGCCGGGCGTAAATGTGTGTTCCTTTCGGTCGTTTCGCCGGGGTCGGGCGTTCACGGCGCCAGCGCCGGCGCCGGGGAGAGCGGTCAGGACGGGAGCTCGACTGCCGCGACGGTACGATACTCCGGCCCCTCGGAGCCGAGTCGACTCTCCACGAGCCGGATCTCCTCGACCCGAACCGTCCCGGCGTCGGGATCGCGAGTCCGGATGACCTCCTGAACGAGCTCTTTTCCCCCGGCGTGGTTCATCCGAGCGAGCGTCGCGTGGGGGGTGAACTCGTGGGCGTCGGGCTCGAAGCCGAGCGCCGTCGTCCGCGCCTCGACGGCCTCGTGCAGCGCTCGGAGCTCGCCCGCGCCGCCGTCCGTCCGGACACCGGCCCAGACGACCCGGATGTACCCCGGGTGCGGGAAGACGCCGAGGCCGCCGACGGCCGCCCGGAAGGGGTCGACGCCGGCGGCCTCGACGGCCCCGCGGAGGGCGGTCTCGAGCTCCGGCACGCGCTCGGGGTCGGTCTCCCCGAGGAAGGTGAGCGTCACGTGGGCCTGCTCGGGGTCGGTGAACCCCAGCCCGTCGGCGCCCTCGAACAGCGATTGGAGCCGCTCGATCTCGGGGGCCAGCTCGCCGAGATCGACGCTGACGAACAGTCGCACGGCCGGACGTTCGGGACACAGCGCTTAATGCTCGCGGTCGCGAACCGATCGTATGGCAAACGACCCGGAAGACCACGAGTTCTCAGAGGGCCAGGGGTTCGACGATCCCTACGACCCGTTCGACATCGATCCCGAGCTCGATCCCGAGGCCGACGCGGTCGATCCGGTCGATTCACACGTTCTGACCGACCAGCTCGACGAGGCAAACATCGCCGACGACGAGGTCGACGCCGAACAGCTACTTGGGGTGGGCCTCGAGTACGTCCGGATCAACCGCCACGAACAGGCCACAGACACCTTCGAGCGGGCCGCCCGGTACGCGAACGACGACCGCGTCGCACAGGAGGCCTGGGTCAACAAGGGCGTCGCCCACGCCGAACTCGAAGAGTACGACGCCGCGATCGGTGCCTATCAAGAGGCGATCGACCTCGACGGCGACTCGGACCACGCCGCGACCGCCGAAACAAACCTGGCGTACGCGCTCTGGGAGTTCGGCCGCACCGAGGAGGCGCTCGAACACGCGGAGCGAGCCGTCGAGATCGATCCACGGTTCGGCCAGGCCTGGTACAACCGCGGGTTTTTCCTCAACGAGCGCGGCCTCGCGGAGGAGGCGCTCACTGCCTTCGATAACGCCGTCCGGCTGGGCTACCGGAGCGCGGATCTGCTCGAGGAGAAGGCGATCGCGCTCGAGCGGGTCGGCGAAGACGAGCGCGCCGAGGAGGTCGCGGAGGAGGCCGAACAGCTCCGCACGAGTAACGAGCAGGAGCTGATCGACGAGGAGATCCAGGAGTGAGATGCCCGCACTGCTGCTCACCGAGCGGGACACGCCCAAGGGGCGGATCGTGGCGGTCTGTGACGCGGACGTGCTCGGCGAGCACTTCGAGCGCGGGGACGCCTCCCTGACCGTCGACCCCGAGTTCTACGACGGCGAGCGGGCCGACGAACAGCGCGTCGTCGAGAGTCTCACGCGGTGTACGACCGCCAACCTGGTGGGGTCGCGGGCGGTCGGGCTGGCGATCGAACACGGGCTCATCGAGGAGAAAAACGTCCTCGAGTTCGACGGCACCCGGCACGCCCAGCTGGTCTGGATGTAGACGCCGCGTCTGCCTGCCGGAAGCGGTCGTCACGGGGGTCTGTCGATCGAAATAGTGTTGTTCCCTCGGCACCTCCGGTCTATAATGGCAACGACCGGCTCCGACGGGCAACTCGATGTCGCCGAGCTCCGCGAGGACTTTCCGATCCTCGAGCGGGAGTTCGGCGGCGAGCAGCTCGTCTACCTCGACAACGCGGCCACGGCCCAAACGCCCGACCGAGTGATCGACGCGATCGCCGAGTACTACCGAGAGACGAACGCGAACGTCCACCGCGGCCTGCACCAGCTCTCCCAGGAGGCGAGTCTCGCCTACGAGGAGGCCCACGACCGGCTGGCGGAGTTCGTCGGCGCCGACGGCCGCGAGGAGCTGGTCTTCACGAGCGGCACGACCGAATCGGAGAACCTGGTGGCCTACGCCTGGGGACTCGAGGAGCTGGGCCCGGGGGATACGGTCGTGCTGACCGAGATGGAACACCACGCCTCGCTGGTTACCTGGCAGCAGATCGCAGAGCGGGCCGGCGCCTCGGTCGAGTACATCCGGGTGACCGAGGACGGCTACCTCGACATGGACCACGCGAAGGAACTCATCGGCCCGGAGACGGCGATGGTGAGCGTCGTCCACGTCTCGAACACGCTCGGCACGATCAATCCGGTCGGAGAGCTCGCGGAGCTGGCCCACGACAACGGCGCGCGCATCTTCGTCGACGGCGCCCAGGCGGTGCCGAACCGTCCGGTCGACGTCGAAGAGATCGGGGCCGACTTCTACGCGTTCTCGGGACACAAGATGGTCGGACCGACCGGCATCGGCGGGCTGTACGGCCGGGAGGCGCTGCTCGAGGAGATGAGCCCGTTCCAGTACGGCGGAGAGATGATCTCCCGGGTCAGCTTCGAGGACGCTACCTGGAACGAGCTCCCCTGGAAGTTCGAGGCCGGGACGCCGCCGATCGCGCAGGCGATCGGCCTCGCCGAGGCCGCAGAGTACCTCGACGAGATCGGACTGGCAGCGATCGAGCGCCACGAGCAGGACCTCGCGCAGTACGCCCTGACCGAACTCGAGCGGTTCGAGGACATCCGGGTGCTCGGGCCGCCGGCGGGCGAGCCCCGCGGCGGGCTGGTCGCGTTCGACATCGAAGGGGTACACGCACACGATGTCTCCGAGATCCTCAACGGGCTCGCCGTCGCGGTGCGGGCCGGCCACCACTGCACGCAGCCGCTACACGACAAGTTCGGCGCGACCGCGACCGCCCGAGCCTCGTTTTACCTGTACAACACCCGCGCGGAGATCGATCAGCTCGTGACCGCGATCGAGCAGGCCCGCGAGCTGTTCGCCTGACCGGTCGAGAAGAGCCGGACGGCATTTGTAGGGGCCGGTCGTGGTGTCGGCCATGGACGCCGAGTTAGGCACCACCCGGATGGGACAGACGGGGCTGTCGGTCAGCGAGATCGCCTTCGGAACCTGGCGGTTCGGCCGCGAGACCGCCGCGGGGCGAACCGAGACCACCCGCGAGCGGGCCCACGAGCTGTTGGACGCGTACGCGGCCGGCGGCGGCCGGTTCATCGACACAGCCGACGTCTACGGCGGCGGAAAGAGCGAGCGCTGGATCGGCGAGTGGCTGACAGAGCGCGACCGCGAGTCGTACGTGCTGGCCTCGAAGGTCTACTGGCCGACCCGCGAGGACGACCCCAACGGCCGGGGGCTGGGCCGCAAACACCTCCGCCGGCAGCTCGAGCTGATCCTCGATCGGCTCGGCACGGACTATCTGGACGTGTTGTACATCCACCGGTGGGACGACCGGACGCCGGCCCGCGAGCTGATGCGGACGCTCGCGCGGTTCGTCGACGAGGG
>CAYRQD010000006.1:68252-102532 GCA_964426325.1 uncultured Halobacteriales archaeon
TCACGGCGCCGATCATCGGCGCCCGGACCGTCGACCAGCTCGAGGAGAACCTCGGGGCGGCGGCCGTCGAGCTGACCGACGACCAGTTCGACCGTCTCGAGTCGGCAAAGGGCGGCCCGTTCGCCGACCTGTGACGACGATCACCGAGGCGACCTTCGATCGGGTCGCGCTGCCGCTGGCGGAGACGTTCACCATCTCCCGGGGGAGCACTGACGCCGCCGAGGCAGTCACGGTCGCGCTGACCGACGCAGAGGGTCGGGTCGGCTACGGCGCCGCCGGGCCGTCGGCGTACTACGGGGAGACCGCGGACAGCGCCGCCGCGGCCGTGCCCGAGTTGCTCGCGGCCGTCGAGGGCGCCGACCCGACGAACCAACAGCGGATGGCGGCTGAGCTGGCGGAGATCGCCCCCGAACAGGCGGCCGCCCGGGCGGCGGTGTCGATCGCGGTCCACGACCTGGCGGCTCGCGGCGCCGGCGAGCCGCTGTACCGGCGGCTCGGACTCGACCCCGGCCGGGCGCCGGTCACCTCCTACACGGTCGGGATCGACACGCCGGCGGGGATGGCCGACCGGGCCCGCCGGGCTCGGGAGGCGGGCTACCCGATCCTGAAGGTGAAACTCGGGACAGAGGACGACCGGGCGCGGTTCGAGGCGGTCCGATCGGCCGCGCCAGGGGCTCGGATTCGGGTCGACGCGAACGCGGCCTGGGACCGCGAGCGGGCCCGAGAGAAACTCGCCTGGCTCGACGAGGGGGGCGTCGAGTTCGTCGAGCAGCCGTTGCCGGCCGAGGATCTCGAGGGGCTCGCGGCGCTGTCCGAGGGCCCGCTGCCGATCGCGGCCGACGAGTCCTGCGTGACCGCGGCCGACGTACCGCGGGTGGCCGGAGCGGTCGACGTGGTCGTGGTGAAGCTGATGAAATGCGGCGGGATACGGCCGGCCCTGCGTCAGATCCTCGCCGCGAAGGCCCACGGGCTCGAGGTCATGATCGGGTGTATGACCGAGAGCGCCGCCTCGATCGCCGGGGGATGTCACCTCTCGGCGCTCGCCGAGTACGCCGACCTCGACGGCTCGCTGTTGCTCGCCGAGGACCCCTACGAGGGCGTGCCGATGCCCGACGGCCGGATCGACCTCGGAGCGGTCGCGGCCGGGACCGGCGTCGAGCCGGCCGAGTAATCTCGTCGCCGACCGCACCCGCCGGCCGGTCTCGGACACCGACACGCTCATGATCGGCCCTGAGTCAGGTGCCTGCGTGTACGTCCTCGAACTCGCCGGGACCGACGACGCCTTCGCGACCGCGGAGGCCGCCGAAGTACTCGGGGGCGTTCGGACGATCGCGCCCGGACTCGCGACGGCTCGGACGATCGCGGGTCTCGATCGGCTCGCCTTCACTCACCGCGCGAGCGAGCGACTCGCCGGGAGCGCGGCGACCGTCGAGGACGCGCGGGCGGCGTTGCGCGGGGCGACGATCGATCGGGCCCGGACGAGCGCGGCCGTCCGGGCGGTCGACGTCCGCGGGACGACGGGCGTCGACACCCAGCGGGCCGAGCGAGCCCTCGGTACCGTCCTCGTCGACGCGGGGTTCGAGATCGACCTCGGGGAGCCCGACCACGAGCTCCGGGCGCTGTTCGCGGGCGATCGGGCGGTGCTCGGCTGGCTCGCCGGCGCGACTCCGCGGGGCTACGACCGGCGTCGGCCGACCGACAGACCGTTTTTCCAACCGGGCAGCATGGATCCGATGCTCGCCCGCGCCGTCGCGAACATGGCCGGAGCGGCGCCGGGACGGCGGGTGTTGGATCCGATGTGCGGAACCGGCGGGATCCTGATCGAGGCCGCGCTGATCGGGGCCGACGTGCTCGGACTGGACAGCCAGGCGAAGATGGCAGCGGGAACCCGCGAGAACCTCGCCGCCGCCGGCGTCGCTCGGCAGACCGTCCTCCGGGGTGACGCGGGTCGACTGCCACTCGGCGCGAGGACCGTCGACTGCGTTGCCTTCGACGCGCCCTACGGCCGCCAGTCCCCGATCGCGGGCGAGCTAGAGACGCTGGTCGCCGACGCGCTCGGCGAGGCGCGACGGGTAGCAGACCGCGGGGTGATCGTCGCCGACCGCCCCTGGCACGCGGCGGCAGAGCGGGCGGGCTGGGCGGTCACGGCGGAGTTCGAACGCCGCGTTCACCGGTCGCTCAGCCGGCACGTACTCCTGCTCCGGTGACTCGGTGGCCCCTACGACCGGGGCTCGCCGAGCGCCGCGAGGACCGAATCGGGATCGCCGTCCATCCGCGAGAGCAGTCCCCGGACCCGGTCGCGAGTCGCCTCGTCGACGGCGACTGCGACGACGCCCTCGCCGGGTTGGCCATAGAGGACGACCGCGGCCGCGGGCGCCGCCAGGATCGCGGGGAGGGCCGCTAGGTCTTCCTCGCCGTCGACCCGGAGCAGGGTCGGGTCGTCCCCGAGAGCCGTCCGGATCGCCGCAGCGAGCTCGGGGGTGATCGTCCCCGGCGGGTTCGCGGCGGTCAGCTCGGCGGAAAAGTCGCCGGCAGCGAGTCGGTCGGCGACCCGATCGGACACCGCAGCGCGCTCCGTTCGGCCGTCGACGACCGCGACCGCCGGCGTGTGTCCGGCCGCGAGCAGGTCGCTCGCAACGACGTCGCCGACGGCGATCACGAACATCTCGGTGATCCCCGAGTCGACCGCAGTCTCGACAGCCGCGATCGGATCGGCGGCGATCGGCCCCAACGGGTCTTTCAGCGCGGAGCGCAACGCCGGGGGCAGCTCGAGTGTCACGGCGGGTCTACCGGACTTTCAGCGCGTACTTGCCGGCGTCTGTGACCTCCATCTCGACGGCGATCTCGCTTTCCTCGGGGTGGGAGATGATCACGTACCCGGCCCAGTCCTCGGTCAGCGAGGTCGAGCCGCAGGACTGGCAGGCCTCGGCCTCCTCGGTGTCCTGGACGCGGTGACACTCCCGACAGGCGAGGCGATCGGCCATCAGCTCTCACCCGGCTCGGGTGCCTGTGCAGTTCGCTGTTCGTGTTCGGCCTGGAGCCAGCCGTGTTTGCCGAGGCCGACCTGTTTCGCGGTGAGGCCGATCTTCGAGTCCCGCGGATTGCGCTCGTCGATGCTCTTGGTGACGATCCGCGCTCGGACGCTGTCGCCGACGCCCAGGGTCCGGTTCGACTCCCGGGAGGCGAGCTGCTGGTTTTCCTCGTCGTAAGCGAGATACTCATCGGAGATCTGCGAGACGTGGAGCAGTCCGTCGACGGGACCGATCCCGACGAAGGCGCCGAAGCTGACCACCTCGACGATCTCGCCGTCGACGACCTCCTGCATCTGTGGATCGAAGGTGAGCGCGTCGAACTCGGCCTCGTAGTAGACGCCGGGCTCGTTGGGAACGACCGCACCCTTCCCGACGTCCGTGACCTCGATAACCGAGACCACCGAGCCGACGGCCTCGTCGACTCGACCTTCGAGTTTCTCTTGGAGCAGCTGCTTGACCAGCTCCGGCGTGACGTCCGCGAGATGCTCCGGCGGTACCTCGACCGTGTCGCGTAGCGTGACCCGTTTGTACATACTAACTCAGTCGCTGTTACGGTTCGGTGATCGCGAGTACGTTCTCCCCACGTAAACTAATTACCGGTACGTCCCGGGCGAGCAGCCGCTCAGCGAGCGGCCGGTCGTTGGTGACGGCGTAGGTCTCCTCGGCCCCCTCGGTCAGCGCCAGCTCGAGGACGGCGTCGTCGGCGTAGTCCGTGTCTGTCTCCCGTTGGACACACCGGTCGGCGAGATCGAGGCCGACGCGTGCCGCCGTGGCCGGTTCGCTCGCCCCGTCGGCGAGGTCGGCGAGCTCCGCGAGAACGGCCCCGGGAACCAGCTGGCGGCGGTCGCCGACGAGGCGGTCGAGCTCCTCGAACAGCCGAAGATCACACTCGACGGGCATCATCAGGGCGTTCGTGTCGAACACGACCGTCACCGTCACCGGAGGGTTCCGTACCCGATCAGCCGCCACCGCGCGCCGACCCGGCGGTTGATCGCGATGTTCACGCCAGCGCGGGCACACACCGGCCGCTTGAGTCGCACCTCACACTCCTCGCCGCGAGCACTGGTGACCGACCCGACGGTCGTCGCGGTTCCGATCGTCAGCATTAGCGGCTCGCCCGTCGAGACCGGCTCGATCTCGTCGTCACCCTCGCCGACGATCCGATCGAGAAGCGAGACGTCCATCGTGAACGACTCCTGGATCGGGGGCAGCGTGCCCGGCGGTCCGGCGACCTGGCCGGCCAGAGCGTCGCCTTTCGCCGCGGCCGGGTCGAGTCCGGTCCCGAGACCGAGCAGCCCGCCGGGGGTGGCGGTCTCGACCGTGTCGCCGCCGGCCTGGAGCGAACGCACCGTCGTCTCAACGGGCTGCCACTCCGAGCGGCCGCCGGTATCGGTCTCTCGCCCTGGGCGGAGCTCGATCCGGTCGCCCTCGCTGAGCTGGCCTCGCGAGAGCGAGCCACCCAGCACGCCGCCGGTCAGCCCCTCCCAGGTGGTGCCCGGGCGGTTGATATCGAAGCTCCGTGCGATCTGGAACTCAGCATCGGCATCCGGATCTCGGTCGGGCGTGGGGATCTCCTCCTCGATGGTCTGGATCAACAGGTCGATATTGATCCCCTGCTGTGCGCTCACGGGCACGATCGGGGCGCCCTCCGCGACGGTCCCCTCGACGAACGACCGGATCTGGTCGTAGTTCTCGCGGGCCCGGTCGCCGTCGACCAGGTCAATCTTGTTCTGGACGATGACGATGTTGTCGATGTCGGTGATGTCCAGTGCCATCAGGTGTTCCTGGGTCTGGGCCTGTGGCACCGGGTCGGTGGCCGAGATGACGAGCACGGCGCCGTCCATCAGCGCCGCCCCCGAGAGCATCGTCGCCATCAGCGTCTCGTGGCCCGGCGCGTCGACGAACGAGACCGTCCGCAGGGGCTCGCTGGCCGTGCCGTCGGGACACTCCTCGGCGACGGTGTATCGCTCGGGCGCCTCGCGGCCCGGGCACTCCCGCAGGGTCGCGTCGGCGTACCCAAGCCGGATCGAGATCCCGCGTTTCAGCTCTTCGCTGTGCTGATCGGTCCACTCGCCGCTGAGCGCCTGCACCAGGGTCGTCTTGCCGTGGTCGACGTGCCCGACCAGCCCGATGTTCACCTCCGGTTGGTTGTGTGCTGTCATCGCGAGAGTAATCCTACAATAATTTCTTGCCTGGCGGTCATAAACCTGCTGTTTGCGAGTTGTCTCGGGCGATTCGCCGCCTACGAGTCCTCGGCGGCGTCGGCGACAGACTCCTAGAACGCGAGATCGTCCTCGAGGTCGTAGAACCCGTGGAGGCTCCGCTCGTCGCGCCCCCCGGGCGGGGCACCGACGAAGACACCCATCGTCTCCGAGTCGGGGTAGACGGTCACGTCGGGCTCGCGCATCGTCGAGAGCATCAGGTATCGCAGGGGCTCGTCGGCGTCGTTGACCACCCGGTGGGCGCCCCGTTCGTCGGCCGGAAAACTCACGAAGTCGCCGGCGGTCAGCGACCGGGCGCCGTCCGGAGCGCGCAGCCGGCCGTCGCCGGCCAGCACGTACAGCGCCTCCTCGTTTGCGCTGTGGTAGTGATACGGCCACGACCGGGCGCCCGGCGGGAGTTCGTACAGGCTACAGCCGAGCTCGTCGGCCTCGGCGGCCGTCGAGAGCTCCTTGCGACGGAACGTGGCATCTTCACGGTCGTACTCGTTCCAGTCGAGATCGGTTTCGTTGACGTGCACGCCACCACTGTCGGCCGCTCGAGAGAAAAGCCGTGCGGGAGCAGCCTTTTGATCGCGGGTTCCGTTGTCCGATCGTGCGGGAGTTCGGCTTCGAGCTGGCGCTGTGTGCGCACCTCGAACGCGAGCGCGAGGCCATCGTGAGCCGTCAGCTCGGCTGTGGCGTCCACGGCAGACGCACCCTCGACACCGTCGTGATCGAGCCCGGCCCGGAGTTCGACAAACGGGCAGCGATCACACCCGCGACGATCCCGCCGGCCGCGATCGAGAGCGCCGTCGGGCCAGGGACCGCGCGCGATCCGGCGGAGGCGTTCGACTGTCACCCCGAGCGGGCCGCCGACGCGACCGAACGCGCGCTCGAGGTCGGATTTTTCGCCCCCGAGCGCCGGGGGGGTCGTCGGCTCGTCCGGCAGGTCGCCCGGTACCCCGACTGGGTCGGGCAGATCGTCGGGATCGAGAACAAGCCCGATCTCGACCGCCCGGGTGCGCTCGAAACCCAGCTGCTGACCGACGTCCACCTCGCGGCGCTCGACCGAGTAGTGCTGGCGACGGCCTCGCACGTGACCGGCGCTCAGCTGCACCGACTCCCGGATCCGGTCGGCGTCTGGCGGTTCGATCCCGAAACCGGCGAGCGGACGGTGATCAGGCCGGCGGACCGACTTCCGGTCGAAACGCCAGGCGTCGAGATTCTCGGCCGCGAGCCCGGGGAGACGGAGATCGCGCCCGTCTCCGTGGAGGCGAAAGCCAAGCTCCGTCGACGAGTCGCAGAGCGGGCCTACGGGAAGGGCTGGCGCAGCTACGACCTACCGGCCTGTGCGCGAGTCGAGCCCGAGGAGGGACTGCCGTACTGTCCCTGGAAGGAACGGCTCGTACACCCCGCCCGTGAGTGTGGCCCCGCGTGTGACGGCCACGAGCCCGCCGACGAGCCGACCCCGAACGTCGACCGGCTGCGCGCCGAGCGCACGCCGTGGCGGTCCGATCCGGAGGGGAGACGCCGCGGACAGGCCGGACTCGATCGGTTCGGGTAGAGGGTGGGTCAACCCCACCCCACCGTTGGTCGCGGCGTGCTCAAGGCTATCATCGAGGAGTTCGGCGGTCGCCCCGATCAGTCCTCGGCCGACGGCCGGTCGTCCGCCTCCGGCCCGGTTCGGTTGCGTCCAGTTGTATCCCCGTCGGCCTCGTCGATGTACCTCCGTTTCCACGTCCCCCGCAGGAACCACGGAACCGCAATCGCCGCTCCGAGAACGTTGCCCACGGCCATGCCGACCCAGACGCCGGTCGGGCCCCACCCGAGGCCGAACACGAGCACCGCGACGGATCCGACCCGTCCGACCCACAGCGTGACGATCGAGATCGCCATCGCCGTCTTCGTGTTCCCGGCCCCTCGGAAGGCCCCGAGCAGGACCTGCGTGACCCCCAAGAAGGCGAACTCGGCCGAGCGGATCCGGAGGTACTCGATGCCGTTCGCGACCGTGGCCGGCCCGTTCTCGACGTCGCCGATGAAGACATCGATGATCGGCTCTGCGAGCACCACCGCGATCACCGCAACCAGCAGCATGATCCCCGCGGCCGTCGAGGCGGCGAGCCAGGCAGACCGGGCGGCGCGGTCCGGCTTGTCGGCCCCGAGGTTCTGGCCGACCATTGTATCGATCGCCCGGCCGAGCCCCAGCGCGGGGAGGAAGACAAGCGAGACGATCCGGTTGCCCAGCCCGTAGGCGGCCACGACCGGCGGGGCAAACGTGACGACGATCGCCGTCAGCGCGATCTGTGCGAGCGCGCTGGTCGACTGCTCGACCATCGACGGCGTGCCCAGGCGGACGATGTCGCCGACGAACTCGGGGTTCGGGCGCAGGTGACGAAGCTCCACGGCCGGCCCGACGGACGTCCCGAACAGCAGCGACAGACCGATCGCGGTCCCGACGCCACGCGAGAGGATCGTCGCAAGCGCCGCTCCCTCGATGCCGAGTCCGGCAAAGCCCGTCGCCTCGAGGATCGACGCCTCGAGCGCCCGCAGCCCCAGCCAGCCAAACAGCGGGTTGCCCTCGAAGCCGAAGATGAAGAACGGATCCAACAGGACGTTCGCGAACACCGAGAGGGCGACCACGTACATCGGCGTTCGGGTGTCGCCGTAGCCCCTGAGCAACGCCGAGAACACAAAAAAGCCGAACATCAGCGGGATACCGAGAAAGAGCACCTCCATGTAATCGGCCGCCAGCGGGACGACCGTCGCAGCAGTGTCTGCGTCGCTCGGCAACAGCTCGAGGGCCGGACGCGTGTAGAAGAACCCACCGACCGCGATCACGACCGAGAGCAGCGAGACGAACGTGACCGTCTGGCCGGCGACCAGTCCGGCCGACTCGTCGCCCTCGGCGCCGGTGTACTGTGCGACGAGGATCGCCCCCGCGGTCGTGAACCCGCCGGCGACGGCGATCAGCAAGAAGATGAGCGGGAAAGCCAGGCTGATCGCCCCGACGGCCTCGGCCGACAGCCGGCCGAGATACAGCGTGTCGACGATGTTGTACGTGACCTGCAGCAGCTGGATGACGACGATCGGCCACGCGAGTGCCACCAGCGGCCTGATCAGGCTCCCCTCGGTGATCGAGTCCCGGGGAGCGTCGTTGCCGTCCGGAGAATCATCGGCCGAGTCGCCGGGATCTGTCACTACTCTTACTGCGACTCGAGCGAAACTCAATGTTCTGCTTTGGAGTTGCCGTCCGGCGCCTGTCAGGACCCACCCCGCTGTCGCGTTGCGGTGGCCACGGATCGTCACGGACAGACACTCGTTGCCCGGGTATTGCAGCCCGTCAGCCCCGAGCTCGGACGACCGAAGCGTACACCGACGAGCGCCGACACCGCCACCAGAGACACAGATCAGGTCACCGCCACGGGCCTGTCGCGCCTGTCCGCGAGTGTCGTCAGGATCGCTCCGCGGGGTGTAGTTTCCACGTCGATTCGATGGGATCGTCTGCGATGACCGTCAGACGCTGGTCAT
Source organism: uncultured Halobacteriales archaeon (assembly GCA_964426325.1). Taxonomy (GTDB): domain Archaea; phylum Halobacteriota; class Halobacteria; order Halobacteriales; family Haloarculaceae; genus Halovenus. The sequence goes on from CAYRQD010000006.1 coordinate 77,014, forward strand.
CCTTGCTCCGGAGTTTCCTGGGGCGGAGACCGACGTGTTCGATGACCCCCGTCTCGCTGTCGGCGGTGATTCGCCGTCGGCGAACGAACTGCTCGTCTTTGAGCAGATAGATCCCGGCGATAACCTCGCCGAGCGCCTGGCGGAGTCCGAACGCAACACCGGGAGCCAGAACGCCCGAGGCGATCCCGAGTGCGGCCGCGAGCTGCTCGAATCCAAGTAGGGCACGAACCAGCCCGACGACAAACCAGAGTACGATCCGCACGAACAGCTCGAGTCGCCGCTGTTGAGCGGGGGTCCCCGCGGCCGCGTCGAGCCGGCCGCGGACGCGACCGACGACCAGTTACACGGCGACGGCTGCGGCGAACAGAAACCCAACCGCGAGCGTAGCCGTAGCGTCACCGCCACTGCCGCCGAGCGATGCTTTCGAGTAACTGTTCGGTCATCGGGTGAAGATTCGACAGACGGGGCAGGACTCACAGCTCGAACGAGCTGCGTTGCGCCAGAGCGGGGCCCACAACCGGTCGAGGACCCGCGACTACCCGAGCACGAACCGCTCGCCGTCGACCGCGAGCGGCGCGTCGAAGGCCTCCTCGGCCGGGTAGAAGTGCGCGAGGTGAACGAGTCGAGTCTGCCCGGCACCCAACTGCTCGCTCAGGGCGAGCGCACCCTCGCGGGTCATGTGTTTGGTGCCGAACGTTCGGGGTGTGCCGTCGGGCCCGTGATCGGCCCCGCCCAGCGGGTGTCGGTCACAAAACGAGGCCGGCACGATCGCGTCGGCGAGCAGGAGATCCGGGTCGGCGAGCGCCCCACGGGCTCGATCGGAGATCGCGTACGAGGTGTCGCCGGTCAGCGCGAGGGTCGCGTCGGTGACCGGATCGACGACGACTAATCCGTAGGAGGAAAGCGGCGGGTGCTCGACGGGCACGAGCTCGAGCTCGAACCCGCAGGCCTCGAAGGGCTCGAACGGAGACTGCGGGCGAACGGTCACGGGATCGAGATACGCGTAGTCGTTCGCGATCGTCTCGGCGATGCTCTCGCCGGTGACCGGATCGGTCCGGTCGGCCGCGTGGACATCGATCTCCTCAAGCAGCCGGTAGACGTTTCCCAGCCCGTCGAGGTGATCGAAGTGAACGTGAGTAACCACCGCCGCGTCGGGCAGCGGCACCGCCTCCCGGAGGAACTGTCGGCGAAAGTCCGGACTGAAATCGATCAGCAGCGACTCGTCGGTACGCTCGTTGCGGACGTGGACGGAAAACCGGGTCCGCTCGAGGCCGTCCGCGACGGTCGCGCCGCGCTCGAGGAGTCGCTCGCGAAGCGCTGGGGACGGTGACCGGGCGCGGCGGCAGGTCTCACACTCACACCCGACGGTCGGCGTACCGGTCGTATCGCCCGTTCCCAGTAGGGTCACTTCCATCGACTCACGAGACGGTCGCGGTCATAAAAAGCGCGGCGACCCGAGCGACGGCTCAGTGGTCGTGCTCGTGGCCGCCGTCTGCGAGCCCGCCGGCGACGAGGGCGTCGTGATCGCCCTCGATCATGTCCATGTTTTTCAGCGTGTCGCGCTCTTCGACCTCGGCGACGGCGTCTAAGAGGTCCTGTTGGGTGAGCGTCGTCCGGTCCTCGGTGAGCGCCCCCAACACGGCCTCGCGCAACACGAGCCGCAGGTCGCTGCCGGTGAGCCCGTCGGTGCGGTCGGCGACTTCCGCGGGGTCGAAGTCGGCGATCTCCATCTCCCGGGTGACGATCCGGAGGATGTCCGCCCGCATCGTCACGTCGGGCTTGGGGAAGTTGACGATTTCGTCGAAGCGCCGCCAGGCCGCAGAGTCGAGCTGGTCGGGGTGGTTGGTGGCGCCGATCAGCAACACCTCGTCGTCGATCAGGGACACCTCGTCGATGCTTTTCAACAGCGTGTTGACCGCCCGCTTGATCGCGGCGTGTTCGTCGCTGGCCCGCGTCTTGGCGACGAAATCGAACTCGTCCATGAACAACACGCAGGGGGCGAGTCGTTTCGCCACCTCGAAGGTCTTCTCGACGTTTTTTGCGGTCTCGCCGAGGTACTGGCTCGTGATCATCGACAGCTTCACCTCGACGGCCGGCAGGTCCAGTTCCCGGGCCAGCGCCCGGGCGACCGAGGTCTTGCCAGTTCCCGGTGGTCCGACGAACAGGAGCTTGCCGATCTCGCGCAGCCCGATCGTCGCGAGGTACTCCCGGTGTTCGATCGCCTTGACGATCTTGTTGATTTCGCCCTCCTGTTCCTCGGTGAGTACGATGTCCCCCAAGGTGAGCTCGATCTCGGCGGGAACGCGCACGTCGACGAGATCGAGCATCTCGTCTTCCTCCTCGTCGAAGTACTGCTCGAGCAGCGAGTCGATGTACGCCCGGTCGGCCCGGGCGGGGCGGGTCCGCTCGCGGGCCCGCTCGAGCGAGACATCTCGCTGGTCGGCGAACTGGGCCGCGAGCACCGGGTTTTCCTCGATCCGGTCGTCGTCGGCGCGGTCGAGGTACCACTGTTCGGCCAGCCCGCGGTCGGTCAGCGAGAGCGTCCCCGAGAAGCTGTCGTGGTCGGTGAACATCAGCCCCGAGATCGCGTCCCAGGGGCGCTCGACGCCGGTGGCCTCGCGGGCGGCGTCGACTGTCGGCGTGAGCGGGCGCTCGATCTCGGCGTCGGCCCAGAACGGCCGACGGTATGCGGGCGGCAGGTCGTCGGCGTCGAGTTCGTCGGCGTCGTTGTAGAAACTCATCGTCAACACGAACTCGACGACAGCAAACTCGGGGGTACTCATTCTCACATAGGTACGCTCGCCAGCGAAATAAGTGGCTCGGACTCACCCAGTATCCCCGATATACTTGGGTTTCCAGCTCGAGATGCGGGTCGTGTCGGGATCGGACCGGAAACGCGTCGACATGACAGCGGGAGCGGTCGCGCCGAAGCTGCTCGACCTTGCGTGGCCGCTGGTGGTGGGGAACCTCCTCCAGACAGTGTACAACCTCGCGGACCTGTTCTGGGTGGGGCGGGTCGACTCGGCGGCGGTCGCGGCGGTGTCGCTGATGTTTCCGCTCACGTATATGTTCATCTCGACGGCGATGGGGATCACCGCGGCGACGATCGCGCTCGTCTCCCAGCACGTCGGGGCCGGCGACGATCGCCAGGCCGATCGGGTCGTCGCACAGACGATCGTGCTGACCGTCGTCGTCTCGACGGTGCTGGCGACGCTGGGATGGGCCCTCCGGACAGAGATCCTCTCGCTGATGGGCGCCGAGGACGCGGTCTTCGACGCCGCGCTCGCGTACATCGAGGTGATCTTTTTTGCCCTGCCGCTGACCTTCCTGTTCTTTGCATTCCGGGGCTCGCTGCAGGGGGCCGGGGATACGAGGACGGCGATGTGGCTGATCGTCGTCTCGGCCGGCGTGAACGTGATCATCGATCCGTTCTTGATCCTCGGGTGGGGCCCGTTCCCGGCGATGGGGGCTCGCGGGGCCGGCTGGGCGACGTTCATCGCGCGGGCGTTCGCGGCCGGCGCCGGCGTGTACGTCTTGCTGCGGGGCGGGTTCGGCGTGCGGCTCCGGATCCGGGATCTCGTCCCGGACCCGGCCGTGCTCCGGCGGCTCGTCGGGATCGGGTCGCCGGCAGCGATCGACGGCTGGGCACGGAGCTCGGCAGCGGTCGTGATGGCGGCGTTCGTGACGCCGTTCGGGACAGCGGCGATCGCGGCCTACGGGATCGGTGTCCGGCTGATGTCGGTCACCTGGACCGTCGCCGGCGCCGTCGGGCAGGCGACCGCGACCGGCGTTGGCCAGAACCTCGGGGCGAACACCCCCGACCGGGCCGCCCGCGTGACCTGGGTGGCGACGGGGACGACGATGGGGCTGTTGACCGCCGCGGCCGCCGTGGCGGTGCTGTTTCCCGAGCCGCTCGTCGGCGCCTTCGACGACAACCCCGCGGTCGTCGCGGAGGGGCGGGCATTCCTGTGGATCATCGCGCCGGCCTGGGCGCTGTTCGGCGGCACGATGGTTCTGCAGGGGGCCTTCCGAGGGGCCGGTCAGACCGGCGTCGCGATGGGCCTGTCGCTGCTCTCGCGGTGGGTGTTTCGCCTCCCGGTTGCGATCGCGGTCGCGTTCGGCGCCGCGGTGACGGTCCCCGGGACCAACCGGACCCTGCGCGGGCTCGGCGTCGGCGTCGAGGGCATCTGGATCGCCTTCTCTGTGGGGGCGACGCTGTCCTTTGTCGTCGCGGTCGCCTGGTTCCGGCTGGGACACTGGACCGAGAGCGTCGTCGAGACCGACGACTCGGCCGGCTCGCCCGAAATCGAGGAGCGCGCGCCCGACCGCGACTCGGAGCCCGAGCCGGAGTTCGACGTCGACGACTGACCGGGCCAGGCTAACTCGGAAATGCGACCGCGACGCGGTCGTCGCGGTCGGCGACCAGTCGTTCTTTTTGTTCGCGGGACAGCTGCTTGATCTCGTACTCTCGGGCCTGTGCGTCGCTCCGGCTCGCGCGATACTCCACGTACCGGAGTCGGACCGGTCGCCGTCCGGCGGTGTACTTTGCCCCCTCGCCGGCGTCGTGTTCTGCGACCCGCCGGCCGACATCCGTCGTGTACCCGGTGTACAGCGAGCCGTCGCTGCACTCGAGAACGTAGACGTACTGCCCGGCTCCCATCGGGGGTCGTTCCGGCCAGGAGGACAAAACCCGTTCGCCGACCGTGCGGGTCGCGGGTGGTCACTCCTCGACGAGCCGGCGGCCGATCAGGTCACCGACGTACAGCGAGACGACGACGAAGGCTGTCGCGACCCCGACGGTCACGGGACTGGGACGGTACCCGCCGGCCAGCATCACGCCGCCCCAGACCACGAGCACGGCAGAGGCGAGCCCAAGGATCTTCCAGGTCTGCATGATTCACCGTGGTCACTCCCGGGGTATGAATCTGTCTGGCCGGGATGCGGAACCACCGGTCGGCGACGGAGGACGATCCCGACGGCAGCGATCAGCGGGTTCCGTCCCGACATACCCCCAGCTCGGCGACCGGTCCGGCGAGGGCGATCGCCTCGCCGACGACGACCGTCTCAAGACGGCTCTCGGTGATCGGCAGCTCTCCGGTGAGCGTCGTTTCGGATCCGTCCAGCCCAGCGACGGTGAGCGCACCTCGTGGGCACCGACGTCGACAACGCGGGCTCGAACGCGACCGGACCGTCTGCGGGTACGGCGTCGACGGCCGTGACCGAAAGCCTCCGCTCGAACTCCCGGTCGTCCGGCGAGAGCCCGTCCGTATCGGTCGGATCGGGATCATCCGTGTCGTCGCCGGTGTCGAGGTAGCCGGCGGCGGCCAGCGCACAGCCGGTTTCGAGACCGGCGAGGAGGCGTCGTCGGTTCACACGCCGATTTCGAGCCGACACCACAACCCGATCGAGGAGCGTGAAACAGTCGTCTGTGGCACGTGATCGCAAGGGGACAACAAGACCTATCTCGCGGACCGCCCCAGTGTGGGGTATGGAGACAGACGCACCGGAGATTGCCTTCGAGGACGGGGACGGACTCGTGCCAGTCGTCGCCCAGGACGCCGAGTCCGGAGACGTGTTGATGCTCGCGTACGCCTCGGAGGAGGCCCTCGCCCGAACCCGGGAGACGGGCTTGGCACACTACTACTCCCGGAGCCGCGAGGAGCTCTGGCAGAAAGGCGAAACCAGCGGCCACGTCCAGCACGTCGAGGAGGTACGGGTCGACTGCGACGGCGACGCGTTGTTGTACCGGGTCGAGCAGGAGAGCGGCGCCTGTCACACCGGCTTCCGGTCGTGTTTCTACCGGTCAGCCGACGGCGAGGTCGTCGGCGAGCGGGTGTTCGACCCGGATGATGTCTACGCCTGATCCGGATCGGGAGGCAGACGCCGAGCGCGCAGACGCTGAGGGAGCCGATCCGGTCGCCGAACTCGAAGCCGCCCACGAGCGGGTCACGGCCGCGCGAGGGCGCGTCGAGCAGATCGGCGAGTCCGATCTCGAACGGCTCCGGGAGGCCTACAAGTCGTTCGTCGATCTGCTGGATCGGTACGAACCGCAGGTGACCGGCGACGAGGGCGACTTCCAGACGATCGTCGAGTTCCAGAGCCAGCTCGACACGGCGATGAACCGAATCCACGAGGACGTTCTGCTCTTCGAGACCTTCGAGGAGGCAGACGAGCGACTCCAACAGCGGTACTTCAAGACGAGCGACTTCGAGGCGGTCCGAGAACAGCTCGCGCCGATCGCTGATCTCGTCGAGCGTCTCGAGGAGCACGAACGGGCGCTCGACGCCTACCGCAAGCGGCGCCGCGAGATCGAACGGACGGTCCGGGAGCTGGGCCGAGAGATCGACGAGCTCGACCGGCTGGTGCGGCTGGGCGAGGCCGACCTCGACGCTCCGAGCGAGCGACTCCGCGAGCCGATCGCAGCGTACAACGAGGCCGTCGAGGAGGCCTTCGCGGAGTACCGCAGACAGACGCCGGCCCGGGAGGTGCTCGCGTGGCTGTCGGCGACCCGGCAGTATCCGCTGGTCGAGTACGAACCCCCGCCCGAGTCGCTGCGGGCGTACATCGCGGAGCGCCCAGTCGGGACCGAGCCGATCCCGACCCTGCTCGAGTACGCCGGGTACTCCCGCGGGAAGTTAGAACACTACGTCGACGACCCGGGACGGTTCGAGAACGCCGTCGCCGGGCGGAAGAGCTATTTCGCCAGGCTAGACGCGGAACCGCTCGAGATCGACTGGCCGCCGCCCGCCGCCGGGCTCCTCGAGTACCGGTGTCGCGAGCTGACCGCGGTCCTCAACAGGTTCGCACCGACGGTCGTCGAGCGACTCCGGACGGTCGCTGCGCTCCCCCGCGAGACCGACTACGACTGGCTGCGCGAGAGCGTCCTCGCGGAGACGGAGCTGACAGCGGAGGAGCGCGAACGGATCGTGACCGAGGATCTCGCCGGCGAGCTGGCGGCCGCGCGCGAGACACGTCGGCGGCTCCGGGCCGCGCTCGACGAGTTTCCGGTGCTCTGAGCGGCGTCACCCGACCGGATCGACCGCCGACGGGTCCGAGTCAGACCGCAGCGAGGCGATCGCGCATGGTCGCCGCGAGCGCCGCCGCGCGGTCGGGGTCGCGTGCCTCGGCGTAGACCCGCACCAGGGGTTCGGTGCCGCTCGGGCGCGCGAGGACCCACCCGTCGTCGTACCCGATCCGGCAGCCGTCGGTCCGGTCGACGGTTCCGTCGGCTGCCTCGGCCGCGGCGTCGATCGCCTCGAGCATCGCCGCGCGTTCCGCGCTGTCGTCGTAGGCGACGTTGTGTCTGACGTTGTGGTACTCATCGTACGGGCCGATCAGCTCGCCGAGCGACGCCTCCCGAGCCGCGAGCAGCTCACACAGCCGTCCGGCGGTGTAGGCACCGTCGCGTGCGATCCGGTATGCGGGAAAGAGGATCCCCCCGTTTCCCTCGCCGGCGATGGGGACCGTCCGTCCGTCGGCCCGGAGCTCACGGATGGCCGTCGTGATGTAGGTGCTCCCGATCGGAGTGAGCCGGAGCTCGGCGTCGGCGGCCTCGACGACATCGACGAGCCGCTGTGAGGCGTTGACCGCGGACACGGCGACGTCGTCGGTCCCGAGCTCGGCGGCCGCAAGCGCCGCGAGCACCGCGTCGCCCTCGACGAACGCGCCGGTCTCGTCGAAAAACATCGCCCGATCCGCGTCGCCGTCGTGTGCGATTCCAAGATCCGCGTCGGCGGCCGCGACCAGTCGCCCAAGGTCGGTCAGGTTCTCCGCGACCGGTTCCGGATCCCGACCGGGAAAGCGTCCGTCGGGTTGGGCGTGGATCGTCCGGACCTCGACGCCCAGCTCGCGGAACAGCTCGGGACTCGTGAGCGCGCCGGCGCCGTGTCCGGGATCGATCGCGACCCGGAGCTCCGCGTCGGCGATCGCCTCGCGGTCGAGGGCGGCCAGCAGCTCCCGCTGGTAGGCGCGGTTCGCGGTCTCGACCGACCGGATCGAGCCGGTCCGATCCCAGGCGGCGTAGCCGGCGTCGTCGAGCCGCGATTCGACGGCCTCGAGTCGCTCGTTCGAGAGTTCCACGCCGTCTGCGGCGACGAGTTTGACGCCGTTGTACTCCGGAGGGTTGTGCGAGGCCGTGATCACCACCCCGGGAACCGATTCGCGCTCACAGTAGGCCTGCAGCGACGGCGTCGGAACGACGCCCAGCCGGTCGACGGAACTACCGGTCGCCGCGAGGCCGCTGGCCGCCGCGCCGACGAGCAGCCGCCCGGTCTCGCGCGTGTCCCGGCCCAGCGCGACCCGCTCGGCCTCGAAGACTACCCCGGCGGCGCGCGCAACCCGCAGGACGAGCTCGGGGGTGAGTTCCCCCGGCGCGACGCCCCGAACGCCGCTCGATCCGAAGAGATCCATTCATCTGTTGTTGGGTCAGCGGCGGGCATAGTGGTTGCGTTCACCGGACGACCGGCAGGCACATTAGCCGGCCCCCCGTCGCCCCGGTATGAGCGAGCTGGCGACGCTGTTGCGCGATGCCGGCGCTGTCCGGTTCGGCGAGTTCGAGCTCGCACACGGCGGCACGAGCGAGTACTACGTCGACAAGTACGTCTTCGAGACCGATCCCGAGACGCTGTCGGCGATCGCAGCCGCGTTCGCCCAGCGAGCCAACGGCGAGACGACCCTCGCCGGCGTCGCGCTCGGTGCAGTACCTCTGGCCGCGGCGACCAGCGTCGCGGCCGACCTGCCCTACCTGATCGTCCGGAAGGAACGAAAGGAGTATGCCACCGGCAACCGGATCGAGGGAGAGTTCACCCCGGGAGAGCGCGTGGTGGTGCTCGAGGATGTCGCCACGACCGGTCAGAGCGCCCTCGAGGCGGCACGAGCGCTGCGCGAGGCCGGGGCGGTCGTCGACCGAGTCTTGGTCGTCGTCGACCGCGAGCAGGGTGCCGAGGAGCTGCTCGCCGGCCACGACATCGCCCTCGAGTCGCTCGTGACTGCCTCGGAGCTGCTCGCGGATCGCTGACGCCCGGTCGATCTCGGTCGACCGTCGGTCGCGCACACAACCGTCCGGTTCATATTCGACGGGTGCCTACGGTGAGTCGTGACACAGCTAGAACTGTACGAACTGCCCGGCTGTCCGTACTGTGCGAAAGTCAAGCGGAAGCTCGCCGAGCTCGACCTGGAGTACGAATCCCACGAGGTCCCCCGGAGCCACGACGACCGGACCGAGGTACAGGCGGTCAGCGGCCAGACCGGGGTACCGGTCCTGATCGACACCGAGCACGGGATCGATGGAATGCCCGAGTCCGACGACATTGTCGCGTACCTCGAAGAAACCTACGCCTAATCCTATCGCGGTCCCGACGGTTCGACGCGCGGTCCGCGGCTGGCGCCGATCAGGCCGGCTCGCGGTCGACCCGGTCTTGGACGAGATCGCGAAACTCCTCGCGCTCGTCGATCGCGGCGACCTCCGACTCTTCGAGCAACGCGGTACCGTCGACTGCGTCTCGCGGGGCCCGATCGACGACGTACACCGACCGGGTCCGGGTGACCCGACCCACCGAGGACATGATGCGTGCGCGCTTTTCGGCGGCCTCGGTGAACTCTGAGTGGCCGGCGAGCACCTGCTCGTACTCGCCGTCCTCGCTGACGGTTTTGAACGGCGCCCGGACCGTCGGGTGGACCTCGTAGCCGACCCGGGTCAGCAGCGCGACGATCGCCTCGTTGGCGTCGTCGGTCGGACCCTCGGGATCGTCGATGTCCCGAACCGACTCGTCGTCGTCGAGCAGCGACACCGGCGAGGTCAGCGGCGCCTCGAACAGCTCCTCGAGCTGGGCGGCGACCTCGACGCTCGCGTCCATGCCGTCCTCGTACTTCGAGACTGTCCGCCGGGAGACACCCAGCTCCTGTGCGAGCCGCCCGAGCGACCAGTCCCGGCGCTCGCGGACGTCGGCGAGCACCTCGCTGTCGATGTTGACGTACAACCCGCCGGGGGCCGCGTAGATCAGCGGCGGGACATCCTCGACGAACAGGTCCATCGCTGTGTCCGGAGACAGCACCGGGACGCCGTGTCTGAAGTAGACGACGCCGGGGTCTAACTCCTCGTCGCGGGTCCGGAGCCCGATCACGAGCGGCGCGGCGCCGAGGTACTCCCCCAGCCGCCGCATCTCCGCGCCGGTCCGACCGTCAAAGGCGTCGATGTTCCCGAGGATCTTGAGCAGGATGACGTCCTCACCGCGTCGGGCCGCCACGTCGAAGCTCTTCGGTCGGATCGAACACCGGTCGCTGACCAGAAAGCCCGCGTCCTCAAGCATCGCGGTGACGTTTCCGACCAGTGCAGACCGGGACATTGCTCCACGTGAACGTATGGTAGTTCCCCTCATATACGTTGTGCCGCGGCGAGGCGGTGTCGGGCGGTTCGGATCGACTGCGTAATATGAACCCCCGAGCGAACGGCCGCGAGTCGGCCCGTCTGGAGGGGAGGTCGACGGTCCCGATGCCGACGGTCCCGAACTCGACGGACCCCGGAAGTTATGTCGGTGGTGGCCGAGTGTCACGAGCATGTACCGGGTGTTGTTCGGGATCGACACGAACGAACGGCGGGCACGAGCTCAGGCCGAGGCGGTCGCGGCGCTACCGGCGGCCGATGACGCCGTCGAGGCGCTCGTGATGCACGTCTTCCAGGAGAATCCGGAGGGCGCGTCGGTGAGCCAGGTCGGCGCCGTCCGCCGCGCCGTCGAACTGTTCGAGGACGTCGGGATCGACCACGAGCTGCTCGAGGAGAGCGGCGATCCGGCGGCGGAGCTGATCGAGGCCGCACGGCGTCATGACGTCGACGCGATCTGCGTCGCCGGGCGCAAGCGGACGCCGGCCGGGAAGGCCATCTTCGGCTCGACCACGCAGTCGGTGATCCTCGAGACCGACAGGCCGGTGTTGGCCGCGAGCGTCGGGAACTGAGCCGTCCGATGTCCACACCGGACGGGCCCGAGGAGGGCGCCACGTACCGTCGGCGACGGACGTTCACCGTCGAGGACGTCCGGTCGTTCGGCGAGCTCTCGGGCGACAGACAGCCGATCCACACCGAGCCCGACGAGGAGGGTCGTCTGATCGCGCAGGGGTTGCTCACCGCCACGCTGCCGACCCAGATCGGGGGCGACCTCGAAGTGCTCGCGCGGTCGTTCTCCCTCGAGTTTGAGCGGCCGGTCTACACCGGCGAGGAGATCACCTGCGTCTGGCAGACAGAAACGGTGATCGAGTCGGCCGATCGGTTCGAGCTGACCGCAGACGTTCGGTGTGAAAACGAGGCCGGCGAACGCGTCCTCTCGGGAGCAGTCGAGGGAATCGTCCAGAAGTAACTACCCCTCGGGCAGGTCGGGATCGGTGAGCCGATCGACCGTCGCCGGATCGACGCCGGCAGCCTCGAGGACGGCTCCGGTGTGCTCGCCCAACGCGGGCGGATCTCTCCCCTGCCCGCCGCCGGATCCGAACGGAGCGTCGATCCGCTCGCCCGCGGCGCGGTCGCGGGCCAGCCGGTCGCGGATCGTCGGATCCTCGAGCGCGGCCGCGGCGGACCTGACCGCGGCGGCGGGCACGTCAGCCCGCGCGAGCCGCCGTTCCCAGGTCTCGACGGGCGCGCCGGCGAAGGTCTCGACGAGGGCCTCCCGGACCCGCTCGCGGCGACTCTCGGAGTCGGCGCGGTGGGCGTCGAGCAGTTCCTCGTTGCCCGTCGCCGCACACAGCCGCTCCCAGAACCGTTCTTCGAGGGCCGCGATCGCCAGGTACCGGCCGTCTGCGGCCTCGTAGATATCATAACAGGGATACCGTCCGCCCAGAACCGTCTCCGACGGCGCCGCGGGCCCGTCTGTGGCGAGCAGCTGACAGAAAGACACGAGCGCGTCGGTGATCGAGAGATCGACGTACGTCCCGGTTCCGTCGCCGAGCTCGCGTTCAAGAAGGCCGCTCACCACCGCCAGCGCCGCCAGCGAGCCGCCGGCCAGGTCCCCGACCGGGACCGCGGGCTGGATCGGCGCAGCGTCGGGCGCCGGGCGTGTCGCGTCCAGGAAGCCGGCCGCCGCCGCGTAGGTGAGATCGTGTCCCGGCCGATCGCTGTCGGGGCCGGACTGGCCGTGGCCGGTCAGCGAGCAGTACACCAGCCCCTCGGTCCGGGCCGAGAGGGTCTCGTAGTCGACCCCGAGCCGGTCGACTACGCCGGGGCGAAAGCCCTCGATGACCGCGTCGGCGTCTGCCGCCAGCTCGTAGAAGGCCTCGCGGGCGCGCTCGTCGGTGAGATCCAGGGCGACGCTCCGTTTGCCGCAGTTGACCGCCTCGAAGAGTCCGGCGAGCTCCGGCGACGGGTCGGCCGCGAGCCGGCGCGCCGGGTCCCCGCCGTCCGGACGCTCGATTTTGATCACGTCCGCGCCCGCGTCGGCGAGCAGCTGGGTCGCGTACGGCCCGGGAAGCAGCTGGGTGAGATCGAGCACCCGGACGTCGCTGAGGTCCATACCGTCGGTACGTCTCGCCGATAAAAAAGGCGACTACCAGGGCTGGGATTCGCGGTCCTTCCAGAACCGGCCGCCGGGACTCTCCGGGCGAAAGCGGGCGAGCCAGACTGGGGTGTTTGCCCCCTCGGCCGGGCTGCGGGGCGCCTCGGACCCGCCCATGTCGGTGCGGACCCAGCCGGGGCTGGCCGCGTTCGCGAGCAGTCCCCGGTCGGCGTACTCGGCGTGGAGGTACTGGGTCAGCCCGCCGAGAGCGATCTTCGAGAGCCGGTAAGCCGGGTACGACCCCCCGAGGGTGGCCTGCTGGCCGAGGTCCGAGGAGACGTTGACCACCCGGCCGCCCGGGCAGTCGAGCAACAGCGGCAAGGCGTGTTTCGTCACTGCGGCCGGGCCCCGGAGATTCACCGCCATCGTCCGGTCGAAGGCCCCGAGGTCCATCTCGGCGAGGGAGGACTCTCGGGGGAAGATCCCGGCGTTGTTCAGGACGATGTCGAGCCGGCCGGCCTCCGCGTCGATCCGGGCGATCGCCGCCGCGATCTCCGACGCCTCTGTGACGTCGAGCCGGACCGCGCGCTGGTCGGCCGCGGTGACGTCGTCTGTGTCGCGGGCGCCGGCGTACACCGTCGCGCCCAGCGCGGTCAGCTCGGCCGCGATCGCCGCGCCGATACCGCGGGTCGCACCGGTGACCAGAGCGACCTGTCCGTCGAGTGTGTCGTACACGGCCGGTCGGTCTCGGATCTCGGTCATGGGTGACGGTAGGCCTCCGGTGAAAAAACTCCGTGGAATCGTGTCGTACGGCCGATCGAATTCACCCGAGAACAGGGGACCTGCGGGAGCGTCTCTCGTGCCATCGAAGCTACTCGGTTTACTGGTGGGGCGCGACCGTCGGGTCCAGCTTTCTCGGGGGGCGTTTTTGTCGGTAGTACAGTACGACGAGTACACCGCCGAATATCGGAAGTACAAAGAAGGCGACAAAGAAGCCGACGGCCCAGATATCGGCCGTCTCCATGCCACGATCCGTTGCATCCGTGTACAGCCAGAGACCCCCACCGACTGCGATGAGAACGGCAATCGAGGTAGGGAGAGCGATCGTCAGCCGGACCATGCTGACGGTGTAACTGTCGGTCGGTATGTACACTGCGGTGAGTGTCTCAGACAGATCTCCCGCCGATTCGAGCACCACATCTGAGTCCCGCCAGTAATTTTTCCGGGCCTGACGCCACACGGAGTTGTCCGACCAGCGGGCCGTTCGATTGGACAAGCGTTACAGAAAGTCCGAGAGTCCGGCCTGCTGGTCGGCGTCGGGGTCTCCGTCGGCCGGTTCCGCGTCCTCCGTGTCCGGAGCTGACCCGCCGTTGGCCTCGGAGTTTCCGTCGGTCGAGTCCTCAGACGCGCCGTCCTCCGGGGTGGCAAAGGCCCCCTCCGAACTCTCGACGGCCTGCTGTTCGCGGCGCTGCTGGCCCTCCTCGACGATCGAGGCGACCTTGTTCGTTGTCTCGCCACTGCCGGTCACGTAGGCGACGTGTTCGGCCTCGAGCTCGTAGCGGGCGGCCATCGCGACGGTCAGCTCGCGGTTCTTGCAGTGGTGTGTGAGCACCCGCAAGAAGGGCAGCACCTCCCGGCGGGCGGTCTCGAGGCTGACGCCGTTCTCGGCGGCGATGTGACGGGCGACGTGATCGCGGGTCTCACGGGTGCCCCGCGAGCGGCCGAGCTTCGACCAGTAGCTGGGCGGGCCGTACCGGGTCCAGCCGCCCTTCTGGCCGTCCCTGGCCGCGGCGACCCCGGCGGTCATGTTGTCGGCGGCGTACCGCCAGAAGGTGTAGTTCTGGGTCGCCCGCACGCGTCCGAGCCACCGGTCGGCAGTCGACAGGAAGCCGTAGGCGGCGGTCAGCTCCGGGCCGGCGTAGTCTTTGGGCATGTTGTCCTCGATCCAGTTGATCAGGTCGTCGGGGGTCTCGTCGACGTCGTAGCTGGCCTCGAGGGCGGCCTGCGGGCCGGCCTCCTTGATCAGCGTGTCCAGAAAGTCGAAGATGCCCTCGGTGCGGTCGCGATCGGCGGTCACCACGTCGGCGCGCTCGATCCGGTCCCGCCCCTCCGCGGCCGCCTGGAGGTCATTAATCGCCCCCCGGAGGTCGCCGCTGTTTGCCTCGGCGATCGCCTCGAGCGCCGCCGACTCGAACTCGACGCCCTCCTTGCGACAGATGTCCCGCAACACCGGGATGATCGACCGCTCCGAGACCGGCCGGAACTCGATCTCCTGGCAGGCGTTGCGCAGCCCGCGGGACATCTCGTAGAACTCGTTTGCGATCAACACGATCGGCTGGCCGGCCGAGTTGACGATCTCGGTGACCGCCCGGGTCCCGCCCCGGTCGACGTTGCCGTGGAAGTTATCGGCCTCGTCGACAACGATCAGCTGGCGGCCGCCCTCGCCGCCGAGGGTGCTGTTGCGCGCCGCGCGCCCGGCCAGCCGCTGGATGTCGTCTTTCGTCCGGGAGTCACTCGCGTTGAGCTCGACGGTCTCCCAGCCGAAATCCGCGGCCAGAGCGTGTGCCGCCGACGTCTTGCCCACGCCCGGCGGGCCGTGGACGATCACGGCCTCGCGGTGGTCGTCCCAGGATCGGGCCCACTCGCGCAGGTCGTCGCGGGCGCTGTCGTTGCCGCGGAGCTTGGACAGCGACGACGGACGGTAGGTTTCGGTCCAGTCGGTCATCTCCGGTCGGTCGACGGGTGCGGTCTCGCTCGACGCCGCGGACGATGCCGCAGGCGACGTGGAGCGGTCTCTGCGTTCGGTCGGGGGTCCATCCGCTACTGGGACAACGCCCGGCGGGGTAAAGACGGTACTGGTTGTCGGTCCGGGCCGGTGGTCACAGCCAGTCGACGAACGACCCCTCGATCAGCGTCTCGCGCTGAGCGTCGATGTAGGCGGCCTGCATCGACCAGACCGCCTCGGTGAGCGGCGTCCCCGCCGCGACCCGCTGCTCGACGAACTCGTGTTTCCAGCGGGCAGGGGTTGTCCGGCGGTCCAGGCGCTCCCGGAGCGGCCGGACGTACCGCTCGGCCTCGGCCGTCGAGAGCCCCCGCAGTTCGAGCCCGTCGCGGGCGTACTCGAGACACTCCTCGCAGATTTCCTCGATGTCGGTCGTCTCGGTGCCGTCTGCGGTGAGCCAGTCCAGTCGCGCCCCGAGCCCGTCCCGGACGGCCCGGTAGAAGTTGGCCTCTGCCCGCTCCCAGGAGAGCCGCCGGACGGGATGTTCCCGCCGGGGGAGACTCTCCATCAGCCCGGCGAACACAGCCGCGAAGGCCACGCAATCGAGGACGGTCGGCTGGGTTGGGAGGGGTCGAAACTCGATGCGGGCGTTTGCCGCCGACCGCGAGGGCGCCTCGAACACCGGGCGCACCCACCGCCAGTAGCTGCCGTGTTTGTGCCGGAAATGCGCCAGCGAGTCGTCGAACCGGTCGGACTCGGTGACGCCGCTCGGGACGATCGTCGGGTCGGTCGCGATGTCGTCGATGGCCGCCTCGACAGTCTCGAAGTCCGGCGGGAACGCGACCTTCGGCGGCTCGTCGCTGCTCTCCGGCGGGTTCATCACCGACTCGAAGACGTGAACCCGGTTTTCCATGTGGGCGTTCGCGACGATCTCCTCGGGGGGTGCATCGTCGTACAGCTCCGGCGGAAAGAACGGCGAGTTCACGCCCAGCGCGAGCAGCGGCGCGGCGACCCGGATCGCGTACCGGAAGTACTCCGGGAGATCGGGGGCGTGAGGGACCTGGTAGTGGGGCTGGATCGACGTGATCAGGCTCTCGGGCATCAGCGTCTCCGAGCCGACCGAGACGTTCGGCGCCTCGAGTCGGCAGCCGGCCGGGTAGTCGCTGTTTGCCATCGTGTGGTACCGGACGGCGTCGCTCAGGTTCGTCGCGACCGTGATGCCGTTGTGTTCGACGGCGTCTGTGAGATACTCGAGTGCGGTCTCGCCGGTCGGGGGGATCGTCCAGATGCCGTCCGCGACCAGCCGGATCTGCTCGGCCGCGGTCTTTTCGAGCGCGGGGACGAGGTGGGCCTTGAGCTCGTTTTCCTGGGCGATCAGGCCGTAACTCGAGAGCGGCTGTGGAGAGGTCTGCATCTCGGCGTTGTGCAGGCCCAGTTCCTTCTCGAAGCCGATGAGCCCGAGCAACTGCCGGGGGACTCGCTGGAGGGCGTCGGTTCGGTCGTCGACGGCGTACAGCTCAAGTTCGAGGCCGACTAGTGCCTGCGTATTGTCGAAGGTGCCGTCTTGGACCTCCGTTTTGAGCCGTTCGGCCTCCTCGATCGCCCTCGTCCGGAAGGTCTCGGAGTCCTGCCCGAGGGCCTCGCGGACAGCGGCAACCAGTTCCGACCCCGACATGCCCGTCGCTTTCGGGGCCAGGGATTTGAAACCCCGGACCGGCGACGGATCGTCGCGGCTAAGTGCCGGGCCCGATCACCGCCTCGGGATGACGGCCCTCGGCGGGACCTACACGCTGCTTGTCGCGGTGCCGAGCGCCGACACAATCGCGGTCGGCGCGCTCGGTGAGATCGCCTTCGACGCGGGCTGGTACGCCTACACCGGCAGCGCTCTGGGCAGCGGCGGGTTCGCGCGGGTCCGGCGCCACCGCGAGCTGGCCCGCAGGGAGCGCGACACCCGACACTGGCACGTCGATTACCTGCTGGGCCACCCGGAGACCCGGATCGCCGCGGTCGTGCGGACCGGCGCGGGCGCCGACAGAGAGTGTACCGTGAGCCGGGCGCTGGCCGCCGAGTTCGCGGCCGTGCCAGCCTTCGGCGCCTCGGACTGTGGCTGTGACTCGCATCTGGTGTGCGCTGACGACGGCGAGGCTCTCGCCGCGGCGATCGCGCGCGCTCACGAACGCTGAGCCGATCAGAGATGTCTCTCCGAACGGTAACAGAACGAAATTTCGCCAAGCGTTCATAGGCGTGCGGCGAGATAGCCGAACTATGTCAGAGGAGACGGTAACAGACGTCATCGAAGAGCTCGCTCGACTCCCGACGCTCGCACACCCGACGGTCGGGCCGGCGGGCGAGGAGATCGCGGTCTATTACGACACGACGGGGCGCAACGAGCTGCACGTGCTCGACACGGAGACCGGCGAGCTCGAACAGTGGTCGGACGGGGAAGTGCCGCGCAACGCCCGGTGGTTCCTGCGGTGGGACGCCGGCGGCGACCGGGTGTACTTCCACCGCGACGACGGTGGCGACGAGCAAAACGACATCTACGCGCTCTCTCGCGAGGGGAGCGTCGAGCCGGTCGTCGAGATGGACGGCCAGGTCGTGCTCAACGACGTGAGCGAGGACGGGAACACCCTGCTGGTGGGCTCCTCGCGGGACGGCCAGATGAACCTCTTCCGCCACGACGTTCCGACCGGGGAGACGACGAAGCTCACCGACTACGACCGGGCCGCGGCTGGCGCGACGATCAGCCCCGACGGCGAGCGGTTCGCCTTCGCGACAAACGAGACGGAAACCTTCGAGAACTACGACGTCTACGTCGCCGACATCGACGGCTCGAACGTCCGCAACTTGGAGATCGGCGAGGTCGGCGCCGAGGTCGGCCCGGCGGACTGGGGACCAGCGGGCGATCGCCTGCTCGTCGAGGACAACACCGAGGGGCTGAACAGAATGGGGGTCTACGACCTGCGCGAGGACGCCGTCCGGTGGCTCGGCGACGGCGAGCACGAGGAATCGGCCACGACGTTCGGCCCCGACGGCGAGCGCGTGCTCGGAACCCGGACCCGCGAGGCCGAGACGGTCCCGATCGTCTACGACCTCGCGACCGGAGAGAGCCGCGAGTTCGATCTGCCCGACGGGGTCGCCGGATTCAGCCTCGGAGATCCGTTCCTCGCCGACGGTCGAGCGGTCTTGACCCACACGACGCCGACGACCCGCCCGGAACTCGTGGCCTACGACCTCGAGACCGACGAGACCGAGACGCTGATCGAGCCCGAGTACGGCCCGTTCGCTCCCGAGCAGTTCGCCGACGCCGAGTACCTTACAGTCGAGTCCGACGGCGTTCCCGAGACCCCACAGCTGGCCGTCGAACACGACCCCTACGAGACCTTCGAGATCGGCGCCCTGCTGTACGACTCGGGCGAGCGACCGTCGCCGCTGATCGTTAACCCCCACGGCGGACCGCGGTCGCGGGATTCGAAGCGGTTCGACCTGTACACGCAGGTGTTGGTCGCACGAGGATTCTCGGTGCTGAAAGTCAACTACCGGGGCTCGACCGGCCGGGGCCGGGAGTTCATCGAGGAGCTGTACGACGACTGGGGCGGCGCCGAGCAGGGAGATGTCGCGACCGCCGCCGAGCACGTTCTCTCCGAGTACGAGTGGCTCGACGAGGACCGGGTGGTCGTGTTCGGCGGCTCCTACGGCGGGTACTCGGCGTACTGGCAGCTCGTCCAATATCCTGAGCTGTACGACGCCGGGGTCGCCTGGATCGGCCTGACCGAGCTCGAGGAGATGTACGAGACGACGATGCCACACTTCCGGACCGAACTCATGGAGAAGTACCTCGGCACGCCTGAGGAAAACCCCGAGCTGTACCGCGAGCGCAGCCCGATCGAGTACGCCGGAAACCTCTCTGCGCCGCTGCTGATGGTCCACGGCGTGAACGACCACCGGGTACCGGTCGGGCAGGCGCGGCTGTTCCGCGACCGGCTCGAGGAGCTCGGCTACGAGGCCGGGGCGGAGTTCGAGTACGAGGAACTCGGCGAGGAGGGCCACGCCTCCTCCGATCAGGAACAGAAGTTACGGCTGTTCCGGCTACTCGATGAGTTCCTCGATCGACGGATCGGGACCGAACCGGCCCTGGCGAGCGACGACTGACCGCCCTCGGCTTTCCCGGCCTCACTCGGAGACCGGTCGAGACGACGTTCTCGTTCACTTTCGCCGGGAATCGCGAAGGTTAGTATCCGGGAGACTCCTCTCCGTCGGTATGCGATCGCCGCTCGAGATCACGGACGAGCAGTACTGGCTCCGGAGCCGAGACGTCAGCGACTCGGCGCTGATCGGCGGCGACCAGTACTTCGAGACACACGGCGTCACGCCATCGGAGGCGGTCACGGCCGATGACCTGCCCCAGACGGACAGCGAGCCGGTCCGGGAGCTCGACCGAGCCGCGCTCGATCGGGGGAAGACGATCGGAAAGTGGCAGGCGACGGGGCCGGGCGAGTACACGGCGGCGCTGTGGCCGGACCTCGTCGAGGACGCCGCGGCGGGCACGATCTGGGCGGTCAAGGCGATGACAGCGTTCGGCTACGAACAGCTCTCGATGTACGACGAGTACGTCCTGACGGTGTACACGCCCAACTACTTCGAGACCGA
The DNA here is from genome assembly GCA_964426325.1 of uncultured Halobacteriales archaeon. Taxonomy (GTDB): domain Archaea; phylum Halobacteriota; class Halobacteria; order Halobacteriales; family Haloarculaceae; genus Halovenus. Next base: position 96,862 of record CAYRQD010000006.1, read on the forward strand.
GGACGTCTGGCGTGTCAGAGACCACCTCCGGGCCGAGCACGGCGTTACCGGCGAGCTGTACTACAAACCCGATGTCTACACCGCGGAGGGAATCGACGCCGACACCGCCGAAGCGTTCGGACTCGAGGCGCCGGCCCGGTACGTCGGGTAGAGACGGGTGGTAGCGAGACAGACCCAAACGAGGACCCAACGAGCACCACCGGCGCCCGCCAGACACCGATATGTGCGTCGTGGTCACGGGTGCGGCCGGGGGCATCGGCCGACGGATCGTCGATCGGCTCACAGACCGGAACGGCTCGGTGCTCGCACTCGACAGGCGACGGATGGATCCCGGTAGAGACCCGTGTCGTCGACCTCACCGACATCGCGGCCGTCGATGAGATACTCGCCGGCCGGGGGGCCGACGCGGTCGTGACCGGCCCGACGGCCGATCGCCCGCGGGCACGGTACCGGGTCGGCCGCCAGGCGCGGTGGCCCCCGCAAGTGATCGCACTCCTGCCGGCACCAGTTGCTGACCGGCTCGTCGCCGCCGGACTACCTGGTGGTGTGCTGGGACGACTGGTCGATCGGTGACGACCCCTCAGAGCGTACTCGAAAGCCTCACCCGCCGACGGTACTGCCGGTCGGGGTGCCGGTCGGACTCTCCCGGTGCCGGGGGCGTGGGGGCTCCCAGCCGTCGTCCATCCCCTCCCAGTCGAATGCGGGCACGAGGATGTCGAACGCGGGGGCGACGGTGACCGACGCGGCCGGTCCGACGGCACCGGTCTCGGGGTCGAAGACCGCGGGATCGGAGACACGGAGCGCGGGATCGGCGGCCAGTCCCAGGATCCGCGGCGGGGCGTAGGCCAGGTCGGTGGGGCGAGCCAGGTACAGCTGCTCGCGGCCGTAATCAAGCACCACTAGGCGATCCTCGGTGTCGGCGCGTTTGACCGCCTCGTAGAGCTGGTCGCGCGACCAGGATCCGACCGGCTCGAGATCCGCTTCGCGCGTGATGTGACGGTTGTGCCGGGAGCGTGGGCGGGTGACGTCCCGGGAGCGGATCGGGTGCACGCGCCCTGCTACGAGCCGTGTCGAGAAAACCGCTGTGGCCCGGAGCTTATCGGCCGCCGGCGGGCGTCTCGCCCGACTGGTCGGGCTCGTCGGACTCCGAGTCGTGTGGCGGGAAGTACGCAGACGGACCCAGATACCGCGTCCACACGACGAGCAGGGAGGGCAACACGAACACGCTCGCCAGGAACGCGTAGATGATCGTCAGCCCGGTGATGATGCCGAACTGCTGGAGCACCGGGAAGATCGCAAACGAGAGCGTGCCGAACCCGCCGACGGTGGTGGCCGCGCTCCCGAGCAGGGCTCCGCCGGTGCCGGTCACCGTCGTCTCCATGGCTTCCCAGACGTCACCCTGCCGGCGCAGCTCGAGCTCGTACCGCGAGCTGATGTGAATCGAGTAGGCGATCCCCAGCCCGATCGTCAGCGAGGTGATCGTCCCGGTGAGCGAATTAAATGGAATCCCGAGCAGCCACATCGAGCCCAGGATCCACGTCACCGCGAACAACACCGGCAACAGGGTCACGATTCCCAGCGACGCGGGACTGCCGGTCAGCCGGTAGGCCCCGGCGAGGAAGACGAACACCAGGACCAGCGTGATCGTCAGTCCCTGGATGACGGTATCGAGCAGGTCCTGCTGGACGACGTCGTTGACGACCTGATCACCGGTCGCGACGACGCTCCAGGCGCCGTCGGTCTGGCTCTCGATCGTCGCGGCGACGCTCCGCAGTTCGTCCGCGACCGTTCCCGTCTCGGCGGCGGCGTCGAGCCCGACCTGGATCCGCAGCGCCTCGTAGGAGCCGTCCTCGCGGGAGACGTACTCCGCGGCCTGTGGGTTGGCCGCGAGCAGCTGGTCGAACAGCCCGGCGACGTTCTCCTCAGGGACCAGCGTCTGCAGCTCCGCGGGATCGGTGGTCTCTGTCCCGGCCGCGGCGGCGAAGCTCCGCGCGAACTGGGAGTCCGGCGCCCCCGCTGCGGTGGCCTGCATCAGCGACAGCGGCGTCGTGAGATCGGTCTGCCCGCCCGGGAGAGTAAACGCTGTGTCCATCCCGTCAATCTCGGCGGCCGCCCGGTCGAGGCGGGCGAGCGTCTCGGCCGTGACGACATCGCCGTCACCGGGGCGTATCAGGAACTCGCCTTCGTTGCCCTCCTGCTGGAAGTTCGCCTGGACGAACTGCAGGTCGTCTTTGGCCTGGTACTCACCGGGCTGTAGTGGCCCGGGCAGGCTCTGTGTCCAGCCCGGCGGGGAGTCAGCGAGGAAATCCTCCTGTGAGAAGCTGGTGTCGACCTGGGTCGCGCCGGCGACGCCGCCAGCGGTGAGCACCAGCGTGAGCACCACGACCGCGACGGGGAACCGTCGGGCCGCGGTCGCCCCGACCGAGAGGATCCGGGAGAACGGGCCGCCGCCTGTCCCGAACGCGGGCTTGCGGCGGTCGAACCCGAACCCCTCGAGCAGCCCGTCGATCTCGACTTTCAGCGCCGGGACGAGCGAGCCGTAAATCAGCAGGGCGGCAAAGACGCCGACGGCGCTGACGATCCCGAAGTCCCGCAGCGGGCCGATCGGGCTGGTGAGGTTCGCCAGAAAGCCGATCGCGGCGGTGGCGGTCACCCACACGAGCGCCACGCCGACTCCACCCAGGGCGACGGTCATCGATCGGGGGATCGCCTCGGTCGCGTCGCTGTCGCGCTGTTCGCGGTACCGCATGAACACGTGAATCGCGTAATCGATCGAGAGCCCGATCAACAACACCGGCACCGAGATCAGGATCTGGTTGAAGTTCACCCCGGCCCAGCCCATGAACCCGAACGTCCAGAGCAACACGGCCAGGATGCCGACCACGCCCAGCAGGATGTCGACGATATCACGGTAGGCGACGGTCAAGGCGACGACGACGAACAAAAGCGCCAGCGGCCCGACGATCGCGATGCTGTCTCCCAGCGACCGATCGACCTCGTCGGTAATGATACCCGCGCCGAAGATCGCGAAGTTCCCATCCTGCTGGTTCGCAATATCACGTAACTCGAGTTGAGATGCGGTGATCTCCTCGGAGAAGCCGCTCGGGCTGTTGATCGAGCCGCCAAGGGTCTGCTGGCGAATAAAGGTGACATGGGAATCGGCAGTGGTCGAGCCCTGCTCGTAGCCCGTCGGCATCAGCGCAAGCGCCTGCTGGTTGCCGTCCTCGCCCAGCACCGACTCGATCAGCGACTCGAGATCGGCCTGGTCGAGATCCCGGAGTGCGGTGAGCTGGGTTTCGAGTGTCGACTCCGTGAGATCGGAGCGTTGCTCAATCGCGGCGCCGGCGATTACGTTTGCCACGCCGCTGATCGGCCGTTCGTCGACGAGCGTCGAGCTGATTGACTCGTCGGCGAGGATCGCCTGCTGCAGTTCGAGCGAGGCGATCAGCGCGTCCTGCGAGAGGGCGTTGCCGTCTTCGCCGGCACGCTGGATGAGCTGTATGTTTGTCTGATTCTCGCTCTGTGCGCTCGCGAAGTTCTCGCCGATGTAGGTCTGTGCGTCCGCGGCCTCGGATTCGGTCTCGAACTGTCCCGGATCAGAGGACTGTTCGACCATCGGGACGCCCGCGGCCATCACTGCTGTCGCCAGCAGCATGACGACGATCGTCGTCTTGCTGTAGGTCGTGACAACCCCGGCGACTCGCTTGGGGAGACGGCTCACGGGTGACCCTCCAAAACCATCGGTAACATCTGGTCAGTACAGAGGAAGAGCCACACGTTCATATACTTCTTGATGCGGCCGTAACGGAACCGATCGCACGCCGACGAACGTCTCGAAACCCGTCGGCGAACGGTCCCTGAGGCTGGGCTTTAGTCGGAACCCGCACCGGCGACCGAAACATACATTTTGGCACCCGAACGTAAATATAAGCACGAGATAAATTACGTTAGGTATACAGGTTTTTTATACGAGCAGCCGCTGGCTCGAGTCGCATGGACCCCAGAGAGACTGTTTCGTTCAGACCCGACCCGGTCTGGACAGACCGCTACGAACGGTGGCGAGCGGAGATCGAGGCGGCTTCGGAGGAGGGGCTGCTCGAGATCGTTCACGTCGGGAGCACCGCGATCGCGGGCATTCCGGGAAAGCCGGAACTGGACGTGCTCGCGGTGTATGACGGTCACGAGGCGCTGGCGGCGGCCGCTGACCGGCCCGAGCCCGTCGTCGGGGAGCGCGGGGAGTCAGAGCGAATCGCCGACGATGGCACCGTCGTGCTCTCGCGGTGGGCCGACGGCGAGGCGGTGTTTCTGAAGTTGCACGTCGCCAGCGACGAACGCGCCACCAACCAGCTGCTCTTCCGCGAGTACCTGCGGAACGCGGCGGCGGCACGGGAAGGGCACAAACATTACTTGACCGAATCGCCGAAGGGATTCACAGGGAGAGCTTGACATCCTCCCCGGCCTGAAGGGCGAGGATTCCAGCGCGGGACAGCGGGCCGGTCCCACGTCCCCGCTGGCAACTTCTCGCCTGCCGAACGGGGTTCGGCGAGGCGATACCGGGTTCATGCGCGATACGTCGGCCCCGCGAGGGGTGTGGCGTGTTCGGCGTCCGTTCGGACGCGGTATCCGCTTGCACCGTGCATCCCGTTCGTCTCGGAGAGACGGCGGGGATGCCCCCAGTCGCGGGTTTCCCCACGTCCGGGCACGGGCCGTGCCATCGGCCTGCCTGCCCTTCGTGCCACGGTGGGCAGGCACAATCGGGCGAGGGTCGCTTTTTACCTGCCGTGTCGCCACGGCCTCGGAGACGCCCTTGCGGGAACGGTGTGGTGGCCTTCGTCGTCCGGGCGGACCCCAATCCAACCGCCAGTTTTTGCCCGTTGTGCCTACTGCACGGTGCGCTGTCAGGGAAATTAATACCGGCGGTTGTGGCGGAGTTGTCGGATTCATCCCCGCGCTGAAGCACGGGGCTTTCTCCTCTATGTCCCGTAATCAAAGATCTCCAAGCGATAATCTATGAGATCAAGGAGCAGAACGAGGACATCAAACAGATCCGGGACTACAACAAGCTCGCCTGAATAAACTCCGGGAGCGGAACCGCGAGGGAGTCCTGAACCGACTTAAGAGCAGCCTGCGCGAAGCCCGGGGTCTGGAAGACGTATTAAGCACCGGTAAGTGAGCGCTCTGTCGATCGTCACAGACGACCCGAGTCAATAGATCGGGCATCTAAGATGACGCTTTCTCGCTGGCACGGGCTCGCCCATTCGTGCACTCCGGGATCTGGAAGGGCCGGCACACAGGGCACGCCCAGAGCCACGAGGGCGATTGGAGCGAAACGCTGGCGCACTGCATCGTTCCGCTGCTGACCGTCTTAACGCCATCCGTGCAGCACCCGTGGCTGTGAGGACTCGAACGTCCGAAGTATAGTCCCGGGAGGATTCGAACCTCCGTTTGAGCCCCCAGAAGGCTCCGTGATTGGCCACTACACCACGGGACTTCTCGTTTAAATTGACGACACGGGATTACTTATGAGTGTCGTAACGCTCCGGAGTCGGCGGCTCGTAGTGTCGCTGTCGGTGACAGTTCGCACAGAGGAGGACACACCGTTGTATCTCTGCGGCGATCTCTTCGCGCGGCCGCTGTTCAACAACTAGTTTCGCGACCGTTGTCTCTTTTT
>CAYRQD010000007.1:0-96597 GCA_964426325.1 uncultured Halobacteriales archaeon
CAGACGACCGCGAACGGCGCCCCGGTCACGATCACAGCGGAGCGAAGCGCCGCCGCCCCGCCGCCGACCACCAGCACGGCGGCGGTCACGCCCTGGGTGAGCCCCCAGACGGTTCGGTTCAGCGCCGACGGGTCGCGCTTGCCGCCGGTGGTCAGCGTGCCGACCACAAGCGTCCCGGCGCGAACGGGATCGGGTCGATCTCGTCGAAAAACGAGCGAACGTGCTCACCGACCGAGTGTTCCATGAGAGTGACCGTGATAGCGGACTGAGCAACATACCTCGCCCGTTCGAGCGCCGGGGACGAGCCGGCGTCAGACGGCCACCGGGATTATATCCATCGCCGGCGTATGAAGCGTGTGCACCGCGCCCGCGACGAACTGGAACACGAGGAGTGGCTCGACGTTCTCGAGTCGGCCGGAGAGTCTCTCGACCTCGACGCGGAGACGCGATCGCAGGCCAGGGAGGTCTTTCTCTCCGCGGTTCCGGAGGCCCGGCGGTCGAAACGCGCGGCCGTCGCGGCAGCGCTGTACGTCGCCGGGATCCTGACTGGTGACCGTCGCTCACAGGAGACGGTCGCAGACGCGGTCGGCGTTGCCCGGCTGACCGTTCAAAAGCGGTGGCGAGATCAGATGGCCGCCGCCGGCTTCGAGCCCCCGGAGTGGTGAACGGCCGGACAACCCCGAGAGGCGACGGCGCTACTCCCGAACCTGTCGGCCGGTCCGCTCTGGGGTGAGCCGGCCGTGTTCGTCGATCTCCCCGCGGACGATGCGGGTAGAGCTGATCGGGTCATCGTCCTCTGCGAGCACGTGATCAACGACCTCGATCTCGAGGGGGTCCCGGCCCTGCTGTCGGCGCAGGTCGTTGATCCGCCGGCCGCCGGCCTCGGTCTCCGGGGACACGACGAGTACGTCGAACGACGCGCGGGTCGCGATCCCGGTCGGCTCGTCAAGCCGTCGGATCTCGTACTCGCGGTCGTACTCCGCGGCGAACGGCGCCAGCTCCGCCGCGAGCGCCCTGTGGCGCCGCTCGTATGGGCGGATGGGCCGGTCCTCGTCGCGGGTCTGGGGGGCGAGCTCGTCAGTCGTGAGTCCCACCGTCACGTCCCCCAACTCGAAGGCCCGCTCGAACAACGCGCGGTGACCGTCGTGGATGGGGTCGAAGGTCCCCCCCAGCGCAACATCCATGACCGCGACAGGGCAGCCCCAAATTTATGTTTGCTGGTGCGGCCCGCGGTCGTGACGACCGGACCACATCCCCGGAACACACGGTACGTGCCGGAAGCCAATTACTCTTCCGGGGGCCGTTCGAACAGCCGGGTGCTGCTGTCCTGAAGCCACTCGCCCAACACGGCCCCGCTGGCTAGGGCCACCCGGACGGCCGCCGGAGACGGGCACGGCGTGACCGTCTGCGCCCCGTCGCGCAGCACGACGGTCTCGCCCATCCTGTCGATCGTTCCCTCTGTGGCCTCGAGATCGAGCAGCGCCGTCAGCCGGTCCGGAGCGGGCCCTGCCGGGGCCGCGTCGAGCGCCCTGCGCCAGTCGGCGAGAAACGCGCCGGTCAGACAGAGGTCGTCCTGCCGATCACAGGGCTCGAGCACATCCGCCTCGAGCCGCTGGCCGTCTGCAGGTTCTGTCGAGGAAAGCGAGTCCGGGGTCGACCGGACTGGCCGGCGCCTTCCCGAACCACGCCAGCGTCTACGGGGACCGTTTTGTCAGCGTCGGCGTCCCGGAGACGAGATACCCACGGAGCCAAGCCGGCGCCAGCGACACCGCAAGGACGGCCCCGGCGGCGGCAACGGCGTCGGTGATCGGGGCGACGGCCGCGACAGCCACGTCCACGCCGGCGGCGAGAACGACCGCGACGATCGTGTCGGCGACCGTACACGGGAGATACCGGTTCTCGCCGGTGTACTCCGGCTGTCGGAGCCGGGCGAGCACTGAAACGTGTTCACACGGGGGGGCTGTAGGTTTCGGGCCCGAACCAGCCACAAAAGAGCGACCGAGAGCGTCGCTACGCCGAGTCGGTTGAGTCAGTCGAGTCGTCTGCGTCCGCGGAGTCGTCTGCCTCGTCGGTGACGGTGATCGTGACCGGTCCGGAGTCGGCGTCGTCGCCGTTGGAAAGGTACTGATCGAGGTTGAACGCGGCGTTGAGCTGGCTCTGGATCTCGTCGACGGTCGAGCCGACGAGCTCGCTGGGTGGGAGTGCGCTGTACTCGTAGGGGTTGTTGCCCGCGCCGTCGTTTTCGCGCTTGCTGCGGTCGACCCAGGACTCCTCGTGGAGTTCCGCCAGAGCCTCCCGGACCGTGCTCGGGTACAGGCCCGTTCCCTCCGCGATCTCTTCGCTGGTGCTCTCGGGGTGTTGTCGGAGGTGGACGTAGATCCGGGCGCGCGTCTCGGTGTCGAGCAACCAGGAGAGCAGATCGACCAGCCCCTCGTCGAACTGCTCGATCGCGGAGTCGGCCCCTTCCTCGAGCCTGTCGCGGACATCCCGGCCGAGCTCATCCGGGTCGGCACCCTCCTCGGCATCCGAGTGATCGTCGGCAGACATAGGTTGTCTCTACCCGGACGAATGCGAGTACGCAGTAAAAACCCTTGGCTCGTCCGGCGCCCACCGGTCACTCCCCGGAGCCGCCGAACCGGTCGAGGCGCCGCTGTGTGCGGTCCTCGACCGTCGCGTCGGAGGGGGACTCGGGGTCGGCGTACGCACCGAGGGTCTCCTGATCGCCCTGCGTGAACGACAGCGACGAGACGCGCACGCCGAGCTTCCGAACGGGATCGCCGGCGAACTCGGCGAACAGCTCGCGGCTCACCGTCTCCACGAGCGCAGGGTCAGCCACCGGACCCGACAGCGACCGCGCCCGGGTCGCGACCTCGTAAGGCTCCGTGACAACTTTGATTCCGATCGTCGCGTAGAGGGCGTCCTCGCGGTCAGCCCGCTCGGCGACGTCGGCCGCGAGCGCCCGGAGCCGGGCCCGCTGGCGTTCGGGGTCGGTCGTCGCCGCCCGGAACGCCGACTCCCGGGAGAGGCTCTTGGGTTGCCCGCGGGGCTCGACGGCCCGATCGTCCTCGCCGCGGGCGAACCGGACGATCCGGCGGCCCCGCTCGCCGAAGACCGCCCCGAGCCGAGCGGGATCGGCCGCGGCGAGATCGCCGCCGGTCTCGATGCCCATCTCCCTGAGCCGACCGGCGGTCACCGGGCCGACGCCGTGGACCGCCTCGACGTCGAGCGGCGCCAGAAACGAGTCGACCTCGCCGGGCTCGACGATCACCAGTCCGTCGGGTTTCTCGCGGTCGCTCGCCACCTTGGCCGCGCTCATCGTCGGCGCGATCCCGACGCTCGCGGTGACCCCCGCCCGATCGGCGATAGCGGCCTTGAGCCGGCGGCCGAAGGCCGCGGCCTCGGACCAGTCGGTCCGGTCGGTACCGTCTACGTACGCCTCGTCGATGCTCACCTCTCGGACGGTGTCGGCGTGCTCGCGACAGACGGTCTTGACCTCGGCGGCGACCGACTCGTAGTACTCCATGTCGACCGGGCGGTAGAATCCGGCGGCCTCGACCGACAGGTCGGGATCGGTCGCCGCGTCGACCTTCCGGGGGAGCGCGGCGAGCGCCTCGGAGATCGGCTGCGCGCTCTCGACGCCGTGGGCTCGGGCCTCGTAGCTCGCGGTCGCAACCGCGCCGACGGGTTCGCCGGGCTCGTAGCCCATCCCGATCACCACCGGCTCTCCTCGGAGTGCCGGCTCGCGCAGCCGCTCACAGGCCGCGTAAAAACAGTCGACGTCGACGTGACAGACGATCTGCTCGCGGTCGGGCGCACCGGGCAGTCGCCCGCGCCGGGACATACTCCCGTTTGCTCCCGGGCGGAATTAAGCGACTCGGGAGTCGCGTCGGACTTATTTTGCCGTCGGCCCGATGGGGCGTGTGGCGCTCTCTCAGGAGACCCTCGAAGCGCTCGACCGGCTGAGCCCGGTGCTCGTGTTGGCCGTGCTGGCGCTGTCGGCGATCGCGTTCACCCGACTAACCCGGTGGAGTCCGCTCGACCAGCTCAGGTCGCGGCTCCTGTTCGGCGTCCCTTGGGGGACGCTGATCGTCGTCGCCGGGCTGGCCGGGGTCTACTACCTGCTGCAGGGCGGCGGACAGCCAGGGGGTCCGGTCGCGACGGGCTTTCGCTCGTGGTCGATCTGGTACCCGGAGGGACTGCTCCTGTCGTCGTTCGCCCACTCGAGCGACGGCCACCTGATCTCGAACCTGACCGCAACGCTCGCGTTCGGGCCGCTGGTCGAGTACGCCTGGGGACACCTCGGTGATGGCGAGACCGGGACCAAGATCGGCGACGGTGGGACCGCCGCGCGCGAGTCGGACGATCGGGCGGACGGACTGGGACGGGCACGGCGGCTCGCCCGGCCCGGCGCCCGGATCGGGGCGTTCGTGCTCGCGGTGCTCGCCGTCGGAGTGGCCGGCAGCCTGTTCGTCCCCGGAGCGGTCATCGGCTTTTCCGGGGTGGTCTTTGCCTTCGCCGGAGTCGCGATCGTCGCGGCGCCGCTGGGGCTGATACTCGCCATGCTCGGGCTCCAGGTGCTCCGGCTCGTCCGGGCGGCCTTCGAGTCGCCGGTGGTGCTCGCACGCGCACAGGAGACGTTCATCAGCCCCTCCTGGGCGGACATCGCCGTCCAGGGACACCTGTTCGGCCTGCTCGTCGGGGTGGTGGTGGGCGTGGCGCTGGTTCGGCACCGAGGACTCGAGCCCGACCTGCGGTACGTGTGGTTCGCCGCGCTCGCCTTCGCTGTCACGCGGTCGCTGTACGCGCTGTACTGGTACCAGGGCGGGGACAGCTACCTGCTCTTTCGCGGGGTCGGGGTCGCCGGGGTGTTCGTCCTCGCGGGGCTGATCGGCGGCGCGGCACTCGCGACCGACCGGACGCTCGTCCCCCGAATCGACCTCTCGGCCCGAGAGCTGTCGATCGGCGTGGTGCTCGCGGTCGTGTTCGCGCTCGCGTTGGTCGCGATCCCCTACAACCTGGTGACGGTCTCGGCGACCGACGAGACGGCGGGTGGCGTCGAGATCCGGGACTATACCGTCAGCTACGCCGAGGGCGCCGAGAACAGGTACATCGGGTCGGTCGGCTCGCTGATCGGCGACGCGGGATCGGTGAGAGTCAGCGGCGTGATCGTCGCGAGCGACCGGCGCAACGCCTGGGAACTGGCCGCCTCGCGGGGTGAACTCGCCTCCCGCGGCCAGGTCGCGGTCCCGGTCGGGGGGGCGGGCTGGCGGGAACTGGTGGTCGTCAACCGCACCGCCTGGGAGTTCGTCGACGGCAACCAGACCTACACCGTCACCGGACGCCAGGTCGGGGAGGACGGCGGGCAGCGGCTGTTCGCGGCGCCGGGCGTGAACTCTTCGGTGCGGATCGACAACAACACGATCGGGATCCGGCCCGCCCCGGAGTTTTACGAGATCGTGGTCTACGAGAACGGAACGGCGAACGCCGCGCGGATTCCAGCGGTAAACGAGAGCGTCCGTGTCGCCGGGATCGGCTTCGAACGCGACGGTCGGGTGCTGATCGCCACGCAGGACGGCACCCGGATCCCGATCGCCCGGTATCGACCGGAGAGCAGCACCTGAGGGAAGCCACAGGGTATAACATGTTCTAGGACCTTCGGCATCGCGATGAGCCAGACGACATCGGTCGCGACCACGCTCAGGGGCGTCGTCGGTGTCGCCAGGCCGCCCTTTCTGCTGTTGCCGGTCGGCCTGATCGGCGTCGGCGTCGCGGCTGCAGCGCACGACGGGCCGGTCGACCCGGTCCGGTCCGGCCTCGCGCTCGTCGGGTTGCTCGCCCTGCACGTCTCGGTGAACGCGCTCAACGAGGCCGCGGATTACCGCTCGGGGATCGACGAGCGAACCGACGCGACGCCCTTCTCGGGCGGGAGCAAGGCCCTGATCACGACCGACCTCGAGGCCCAGACGGTCGCGCTGTTCGGGTACGCGACCGCCGCCGTCGGCGCCGCGATCGGCGCGTACTTCCTGCTCGTTGTTGGACCTGTCATGGTGCCGGTGATCGCCGCCGGCGCGGTGTTCGTGCTCGCCTACACGGAGTATCTCACCCGCTACGGGCTCGGAGAGATCGGCGCCGGACTGGGACTGGGAGCCCTGCCGGTGGTGGGTGTCGCGCTCGTCCAGACGGGCGAACTCGGGACGGCAGCCGTCGCGGCGTCGGTGCCGGCCTTTTTTATGACGTTCAACCTGCTGTTGCTCAACGAGTTTCCCGACGTCGAGCCCGACCGGTGGGGCGGCCGGGCGAACCTGATCCACCGGTTCGGGCGGCGCCGCGCGGCCCGGCTGTACGTCGGCGCCGCACTCGCCGTGCCGGCGACGATCGGGGTCGGCGTGCTCGGCGGCGCACTCCCGGCATTTGCCGTCGCCGGGATCGTCCCCTCGATCGCGCTGGTCCGTCCGGTCGGATGGGCGCTCGCGCGCCCGGCGACGGCGCCCCCGGTCGCGGTCCTGCGGGACAACGTGGTCTGGATCCTCGGGACGAACGCCGCGCTGGCCGCGGGGATCGCCGTCGGCACCGGCCTCGTCTGAGTGGCTACCCCTCCACGCGTCGGTATTCGAAGTACATCGCGCCGACGAACCCCGCGAGCGCCAACAGCGTCCCCAGGAGCGCTCGGCCGTCGTAGATCGCGACCCCCGCGACGCCGAAGAGCGCGAGCGAGACGACGGCGGCGACGGCGGTTCCGGTCTCGAACTCTGGCAGCTCCATACACCCGCCTACCGGGCGGCGATCATAACCGTGGCGAACCGTCCCCAAGAAGGCTCGACGGACTCAGTCGTCGGTCCAGGCGATCCGGACCACCTCGACGTCGATCGTCCGTGCGGACTCGGCGTGGAACTCGTAGGTCGCCGGCAATCGACACTCGGCCGCGAAGGCCCGCGTGACCCGCCCGCCCCTGTCGGCGGCAAAAGACTCGAGGAAGGACAGGCTGCCCCCGTTGTGTACCGAGTACGAGACGTCTGCCAGCGCCGCCGCCGCCCGGAGGAACCGCCTGTCGGCGTGCTCGTTGCCCGCTTGCGCGCCGAAGGGCGGATTCATCACGACCGTCGTCGGACCGTCGGCAACGAGCGGGGGCCGGGTGGCGTCGGCCCGAACCCACGACACCGGCGTCGTCGAGCCGACACGGCGCTCGTTCGCGACGGCGGCCTCGAGTGCCGCCCGGTCGAGGTCGATTCCGATCACGGACCGCGGTCCCCGCAGCGCCGTTCCGAGCGCGAGCATACCCGTCCCGCAGCCGAGATCGAGCACCCGCCGCCGTTCGATGTCGCCCTGGAGATCCGCCAGGTGGACGATCTCGGCGGCGAGCCCGGGCGGGGTGTGGTACTGCTCGAGGGCAACGCGCGGGTCCTCGAACCCCGCCACCACCCCCAGCCGCTGGGTGAGAGCGCTCTTCGTTCCCATCGACGCGCTATACGCTGAGGTAATGCAAAAACGTTGTCCGATAGCCCGAGGTAATCACGCGGCGACGAGCAGGAACGTCTCGGGCCGTTCGGCGCCGCGGCGGATCTCGAAGCCGGCCGATTCGAGCAGCTCGCGGGCCTCGGAGACCGTGAACCGCTCCTCGGTCGGCGGACCGGCCGCGCCCTCGCCGGCCCCGGACCAGTCGACGACCACGAACGGCCCCTCGAGAACCCGGGCCAGGTCGGCGAGGGCTTCGGTCGTGGCGCTCTCGTGGAAGGTCATCGTCGAGACCGCCGCGTCGATCGCTCCCTCGGGGAACGGCAGTCGACCGGCGTCGGCGGTCACGAGCCGGACGTTCTCGGCGACGCCGGTGTCGCGGTGACGAGCGTGCATCGCGGACTGCAGATCGACCGCGTAGACGGTCTCTGCGTAGGGGGCGAGTTCGCTCGTGTAAAAGCCGGTGCCGCTGCCGAGATCGAGGAGCCGCTCCGGGCGTGCGGGCAGCTCTTTGAGGAGCTCTTCCCGGGAACAGTACCGAAAGCGCCCGGGGTCCTCGAGCCCGTCGGCCCGGTCGGCGTCGAAGGTGTGAAATCCCACCCTACCACGTCCCGTGGAACGTGTCGAACTCGAGGGAATCGAGCGGCTTCTCGCCGATCGCGATCTCGTACTCGCCGGGGGTGAGCATCGGGGCGTTGAACTGCGGGCCGTCGTCGGTCGTGATCCGCGGACAGCCGGTGTTGACGTAGGCGTCCAGCCCGAAGTTGCGCAGCCGGTCGGGGGTGACCTCGTCCATCGAGATGAGGTAGGCGCTGTCGTTTGCCTCGACGATCTCCTGGGCGCGCTCCCACCGGCCCTGGCCGATCTTCGTACAGTAGATCACGCCCCAGGTGTCGGCGTCCATGGCTTTGTGGACCGCGGCGTAGCGCTGTTTCATGAACTTCTCGGTGTCGGCGACGGTCACGACGTTGTTGACCGGGTCGGCGATCACGACGTGTTTTTCGGGGTGTTCCATCGCCAGCCCCAGCGGGTGGAACTTTCCGCCGCCGACGTACAGGATCTGCTCGGCGTCGACGTCGGCGGAGGCGTAGTTACAGCCCAACACCTGTCCCTCGTGGGTGAGCCGCTCGTCGCCCCGCCGGGTGCGAATGTCGTAGCCCACCGCCTCGAGTTGCTCGCGCATCTCGTCGAACTTGTTCATATGCTGGGCCGTGGTCACGAGCCCGAGCGGCTCCTCCTCGCTGGCGGGGGCGAGTTGTTCCTCGGCGGCCCGGTCGACGATCGGCTCGACGTCGACGTTCGAGAACAGCGGCACGTAGATGATCTTCTCGGATTCTTTCATCGGGGAGTGCCCGAAGTGGACGAACACGTCCGTCCGCCGCATCAGGTACGTATCCAGGTCGCAGGCGCCGTAGCAGGGCTGGCCCGACAGCAGGATCGACACGTCGTCGAGACGCTGCCGCAGATCGTCGGCGACCCCCGGGCCGCGGCGCTTGAGTCCCTCGGGGAGCTGCAGGCCGACGGAGGTGGCGTCGCGCTCGTCGACGGCCTCGACGATCCGGTCGAGTTCGTAGTCCCATTCCCGGTCGTGGCGCAGCGACATTCCGGTCGATCGTAGGTCTCCCTCCGGCTGCTCTGCCGTATCGTGGCTCATTACGATCCGTTGCGCCTCGGAGCGTATAACGACGGCGTTTCCCGTCCCACAAACGTTAGTCCCCGCCGCCCGCAGAGTCGGCTATGACCTCGATCCACAGTGACTGGGGCGAGTGGCTGCCGCGGGCCGTCGAGCGCGCGGACCCGGACGGACTGGCAGTGTGGTACCTCGGATTCAACGGCTTCGTCTGTAAGAGCGCGGGCGGGACGACGGTGTTCGTCGATCCGTACCTCGGGACGGGCGACCCGCCCCGGACGATCCGGATGGTGCCGGTCCCGTTCGATCCGGCTGACGTCGGCTCGGTCGATGCCGTCTTCGCCACCCACGAGCACACCGACCACGTCCACGGCCCGAGCCAGGCGCCGCTTTTGACCGCCGGCGCGGACTGGTACGGGCCGGAGACGAGCCGCGAACTCGTCGAGGAGTGGGCCACAGACTGGGCGATCGACCGGGACCGCCTCGAGACCGTTACCCCCGGGGAGACGTTCCGAGCCGGAGACATCGACGTGACCGTCATCGAGGGACACGACCCCGACGCCGTCGAGCCTGTCGGGTACGTGTTCGAGGCGGGCTCGCGGACCTTCGCCCACGTCGGTGACTCCCGTCCGGGGGAGGCCTTCGAGGCGGTCGGCGAGACACACGACATCGACGTCGGCGCGGTGGCGGTCGGTTCGGCCGGGCTGATCCCCGACAAGGACACCCGCAGACCGACCGAAACGACGTGGTACAACGGCGGGAACCAGGCGATCGCCCTGGCGCGGGCACTCGGGGCCGATCGGCTCGTCCCGACCCACTGGGACGCCTGGAAGGGCCTGACCGCCGACCCGGCCGCGCTTCACGACCACGCGCGCAGCTTCGAGCACCCCCGACGCGTCGAAGTCGTTGAAATCGGCGACCGGCTCGACGTCTGAGATAACCGTTTTCAACTTTTGATATTCCGTAGATACTTTTATTACTCGGTCGGGTGTGTACGTTTAGTATGAGCGACTCCCAGGCGGTCGAAGAACAGACGACGACGGTCGACGGAGTGACCGTGACCAAGCGCTTCGAGACCGACGAGTTCCCGGTGCCGGCGGTAGCCTTCGAGTTCGAGTCAACCCGCGAGACTCCGGTCACCGTCAGCGTGATCGATACGGTACCGGAACCCGTCGACGTCGGCGATCTCGGCTTCCACCCGGAGTACGGAAGCGAGTTCTGGACGATCGACGACGATCAGATCGCCTTCGAACGCCGGCTCGCCCCCGGCGAGGAGTACACCACGGTCTACGGCGTTCGGGCCACGAACGCCGACAGCGGCGAGACGTTCATGACCGAGCCGACCGTCGAGACGGTTTCGTCCCCGGACGAGGACAGCGAGACGGCCGAGACCGGCGAGGCCGACGACACGGACGAAACGCCAATCGAGAGTGCAATCCCGGGAGAGACGAACGTCGTGCGCGACGCCCTGGGCGGCGACAGCCCGGTCCCGGGCCTCGACGACGAGCAAGACGACTCGATCGAGATCGACCTCGACGTGGGTATCGACGAGACCGACGAGACGGAGGCGGATGCG
The DNA here is from genome assembly GCA_964426325.1 of uncultured Halobacteriales archaeon. Taxonomy (GTDB): domain Archaea; phylum Halobacteriota; class Halobacteria; order Halobacteriales; family Haloarculaceae; genus Halovenus. The sequence goes on from CAYRQD010000007.1 coordinate 10,659, forward strand.
GTCGGCGAGGACGGCCACGAGGAGCCAGAGGAGCGCCCGGACCCGGACCAGAGTGTAGCGCCGGCCGCCGGGGAGTCCGACCGACCGCCGGCGGGGACGGAGACCTCGGCCGAGGACGCACAGAGTCTCGTCGGCAAGCTGGCCGGCGAGATCGAGCGCGGCGCCGTGACGGACGAGGAGCTCGATCGGCTCCGAGGCGCGCTGGGCGTCGAGGACGACGAAGACGGGGCCGAAGGGTCTGCGGGCGAGCGAGACGGGGCCGTCACCGCGAAGCTCGATCAGCTCCAGGCGGACATCGCGGATCTGCGCGCCTACACCGGCGCCTTAGAGGAGTTCCTCGCGGAGAACGGCACCGGCAAGCAGCTCGTCGAGGACATCGAGGCGACCCGCGACCGGCTCGAGGAACTCGACGGGCGACTCGGGGAGACGGAGGCGTCGGTCGCGGCCGTCCGGGAGGATCTCACGGGCGTCGAGGACACCGTCGGCGATCTCGAGGACGCCGTCGGGGCCGTCGAGGATCGACTCGAAGCCAAAGCCGCCACGAGCCGGGTCGAGAGCGTCGAGGAGACGGCCGACGAGCTCGGCGGACGGCTCGAAACCAAGGCCGACGCCGACGAGCTAGTCGAACTCCGGGAGCGCCTCGACGAGCTGGAGGAGTTCCGCGAGCAGATCGTCAACACCTTCGGGTAGGCCCGCCGGCTCTCGCCTGGATCCGTTCTTCCGTTCTTCGCGTGTCCACTTCGCCGGTCGAGAGACGTTTCGCTGCCGTTATGCCGCCCGTGGCGCTGGCGGTACCATGGCCCCGCTCAGAGACACCTCACTACGGTACCCCGGCGGCCGCAGCGCCGCGTGGGGGGTCGTCGGCTTTCTGGTCTCGTACGCCCTCTCTTTCGGACTGGTCGCCTGGCAGCGGTCGGCGCTCACGGCGGGTCTGACGGTGAGTCCCGGCGGCGGCGCCGTCGAGGAACCGCTGGCGGAGTTCGTCGCGCTGGGGCAGCTCCCCGACTGGGAGCTCGCCGGCGTCGTCCTGTTCAACGCACAGTTCGCCGCGTTCGAGGTACCCGTGCAGGCCTTCGAGGGCGGGCAGAGCGTCACCCAGAGCGTCAACTTCCTGACCGCCGAGGGCGGGCCCTTCCTGCTCGCGTTCGCGATCCCGGTCGCGGCGTACGTCGGAACCGGGGCGCTCGCGGCGCGCTCAGCGCTGCGAGCCGGACGCCGCAACCCTGAGCTCACGGCCGCGATGCAGTTTACCGGAACCTTGCCGCTCGCGATCGCCGGAATGGTGGCGTTCGGGCTCTCCGCGGGCGGATCGACTGGCCCGTCGCTTCTGTGGACGCCGGTGCTCGCCGGATTCGTCTACCCGGTCGCCTGTGGCTACCTCGGCGGACGGCTCGGCGTCGCATACTGGAGCGCCGGAGACGCGGACGGCGGCCCGGACCGGGACTCAGAGACCGGGTGGAGCGGCTGATCGGGCCGAGGGCCGCGTCGGCCGGGCCCGGGTCCGAACGAGGACACAATCGTTAACAGCCCTCGTCGGCGAGTACAAATCGATGGTTTCGACCCAGTCCAAGGCGTTCGTCGGAACGGCTCTCCTGGTGTTCGGGGCGTTCGCGGTCGGGAACGCCATCCACCAGTCGGTGGTCGTCGGCGCGTACGCCCCGACCGCGCCCGGGGCCGTCCTCCAGGGGCTGGCGGGACTGGGTGCGATCGTCGTCGGGCACCACCTCTACCGGCCGGCAAACGCGTACATCGAGACCGACGAGGAGTCCGGCGACGACGAGACCGCCCCCGAGGCCGACGAGGCGGTCGGCGAGGCCCCCGATCTGTCTCCCCTCGAGAACGAGGACCTCGAGCGGCTCGACGCCGACGACCCGAACTGACCGCGCAAAGCTTTAATTCCGGCGGTGCCGTGAACGCGTGTATGACGCTCAGAAACCGCCTCCCTGAGCCGGTCTCCCGGTCGATCGGGTTCGGGTCCCTGATCGTGATGATCCTGGGGCTCGCCGTCGGCTACATCCTGTTCATGGTGGGTCTGGGAACCTACTTCGGCCACACGATCCCGGCCGATGACCTCTCGCAACTAGAGGCGGCCGCGATCGCCGGGATCGGCATCGCCTGCGTAGCTATCGGCTACCTCGGCTGGAAGGGCTTCCTGTACTTCTCGTACTGATGCCGATCGATATCAGAACCCACCCGGACGCGCCGGATCCGGAGCTGTTCGCCGAGAGCGAGATCATGATCGAGCCGGTGCCACGAGCGGAGATCGAGCGGCGCCGCGAGGACGGCCAAGTGCTGCTCGAGGACAACGTCCGCGAGCGCGAGGACCTCGACGTGATGGCCTACATCAGCGAGAGCCCCGACGCGAAAAACGCCCAGAGCATCGGCGTCGCGATGTACCGGCTGACGCAGCTGTTCGGCACGCCGCAGCTCCCGGAGTACCAGGCCGGCGAGGACATCAGCCACCGGACCGACGAGGTGTTCAAATACCTGTTTCGCGCGAGCATGGACAATCCCCGGCCGGAGGGGATTCCAGAAGAGTGGCTGTTGACCGTGCACGACTCGCACGTCCGCTTTGCCGCAAGCGTCGCCGAGTGGCGCGAGACGGAGCCCAAAGGCGGGTTCCGGGCCGACGACGAGTTGGCGCTGACGACCTACGCGCTCGCCCAGCAGCTCGTGACCGACGCGGTCGCCTGCGTCTACGAGGACATGCCCTACTGAGACCGACCGGCAATGAACACCTCCACCTCCACCTCCCGGCTGTACGAGTGGGCGGCCATAGCGGGGAGCTGGGCCCGCGACGAGACCGTCCGGACGGTCGTGTTGTTCGGGCTCGCCTTCGCTCTCGGGCTGGCGGGCGTGTTACACTACATTTTCTTCTCGGAGGCCCCGAGCCCGGAGCGGGGACACATCCTGCTGATCGTCGCCTCCTTCGGCGTCTGGCTGTACCTCGCGATCGACGGCGGGGCTTACGGCGGTCCGTGATCGTTCGCCGAGGGCGACCCTCGCGAGGGGCCAGAGAACACACCGAGCATCGGTGGGCAACCGGCGGTCGCGGCCGTCTCGCAGGCGGTCACCGGACGGTCGTCCGGACCCGCATCACCAGGTACATCACGAACAGAAAGGCCACGAAGAGGCCGGCGTAGACCGGAATCACCCGCGGATACGAGTACAGGCCCGCCCGGTGGCCGGCGTAAGCGAGCACCAACAGACCGGGGACGGAGGTGAGATACAGAGCCGTCGAGAGCCAGCTCAGCACGGTCGCGGCGTCGCCGTGCCCGGCAGTCTTTCCCCTGATCGTCGGCGGGCGGTCGCCGCTCGGCGTATCCTTCGTCACTACTTCATCGCAGGGCGGCCGGCAACAAAGCCGTGTCGGTGCCGGGCCACCGGAGAGCCGAGACCGCCACGAGTGTCCCGAGATACGAGCTGAGGTACGCCGGCAGGTAGACGAACACGACCACCGCCAGCGCGGCGCCAGCGAGCTGGGACACGAGCAAGTCCCGAAACTCCGAGGGGTACGGCAGGAGATACGCCGGGGCGGCGAGGGCTCCGAGCAACACCGCGATACCGAGTAGGCCGCCGCCGAGCCCGATCCGGATCGGGCGTCGCACCGACGGCACGGAGACGTGTGCCAGCGCCCCGGCCGCACAGATCAGCCCGACGAGCAGCGCGGGCAGGAGTTCGACGAACCCGCGCTGCTCGTCGGCGAACGCGGCGCCACCGGCGAGCGTCCCGACCGCGAGGGTCACGCCGAGGTTGGGGTCGTCGGCCGGAGCGTTCGGATCGAGCTCGGGTGGAGGGCTGCCGGGCACGCACCGTGACCGCGCTATGTCGTGGACCGATTCGCCGGGATCCGGGTCACGCCTCCGGCGACTCGGGGGACTCCTGTCGGGAGTGACGCGCCGCGTGGAGGTGACAGGCGGCCTCTCGGTCGCCGACCGGTCGCAGCTCCGGACGATCGGTCACGCAGATCGACTCGAACTCGCCGTCGAGCACGCTCTCCGCGGCGGTCCGGTCGCCGTCGATGATCGCCGCGGCGGCGTTTTCGAGCGCCCGACGGGCCTCGGCCGGGAGGTCGATCGCCGACAGGTCGACGCCCTGTTCGGTCTCCGTCGAGAGCCGGTGCTCCTCGGGAACGTCGAGCTGGAGCTCGCGTTCGAGCAGCGCTGTCGGATCGTCACCCTCGTCGACGCGTAGATCGCCAGCCACGAGCTCGGATTTGAATTTCACCGCCCGCCGAAAGGCGTCCTGGCCGCCGGTCCAGGTCTCCGGCGGAATGATGCTCTCACACCGCGGGTGGAACCGGCAGCCCTCCGGGGGGTTACGCGGGTCCGGCACCTCGCCGGTGACGTTCGCCCGGGCGCGGTCCTTGTCGAGATCGACCTCGGGGACGGCGTCGAACAGCGCCCTCGAGTAGGGGTGTTTCGGATCTTCGATGATATCCTCGGTGTCGCCGAGCTCGACCACCTCGCCGAGGTACATGATCGCGGTCCGGTCGCACATGTACCGGATCAGCGCCAGGTCGTGGCTGATGAACACGTAGGTCAGGTCGTACTCGTCTTTGAGCTCTTTCATCAGGTTGAGCACGCTCGCCCGGATCGAGACATCGAGCATCGAGACCGGCTCGTCACAGACGACAAACTCCGGGTCGACCACGAGTGCCCGCGCGATCGCGACCCGCTGGCGCTCCCCGCCGGACAGCTCCCGGGGGAACTTCTCGAGGAACTCCTCGGCGGGCGCGAGCCCGACGTCTTCGAGCACCTCGACAACCCGCTCGCGGCGCTCGTAGTAGCCCTCAAGCATGTCGTTTATGTTCAGCGGCTCAACGACCGTCTGGAAGATCGTCATCCGCGGGTTGAGGCTCTCGAAGGGATCCTGGAAGATCATCTGGACGCGCTTGCGGAACTCGGACCGTTCTCCTCGGGAGAGTGACTCTAGCTCCCGGCCGTCGAAGCTGATCGTTCCCTCGGTGGGGCGGTGCAGCCGGACCAGCAGCTTTCCGAGCGTGGATTTCCCGCAGCCGGACTCGCCGGCGATTCCGAGCACCTCGCCTCGCCGGATGGTGAGATCGACATCGTCGACGGCCTGGACCGGCGTCGGGGGGTTGCCCACGAGCTTATCCACCAAGCCCTGTTCGTTGTCGAAGTACTTCTTGACGCCGTCGATCTCGATCAGCGGGTCGTCTGTGTTTCGTGCCATGTGTGTTCGGATCGGGCTTCGGTCCGGACCCGCTCGAGCTGGTCTGCGACGTAGCAGGCGGTCCGGTGTTCTGTCAGGTCGACGCTCTCGACGAGACGACCCTGCTCGGCCGCCTCGACGCTGTACATCGGGGGGTGACCCTCCTCGCAGGCGCCCACCGCGAACGGACACCGGTCGATGAACCGGCAGGCGTCCTCGGGGTCTTGGAGGCTCGGCGCCGACCCCGGGATCGAGACGAGATCGTCCTGGGCGCCCGAGACCGACGGGAACGAGTTGGTGAGCCCGAGGGTGTAGGGGTTCGAGGGGTTCGACAGCACCGCCTCCTTGGTGCCCGTTTCCATCATCTTGCCGGCGTACATCACCGAGAGCTTGTCACAGATCTCGGCCATCACGCTGATGTCGTGGCTGACAACGAGAATCGAGACGCCGAAGTCCTCCTGCAGTTCGAGCAGCTCGTCGAGGATCCGGTCCTGGATGACCACGTCCAGGGCGGTGGTGGGCTCGTCTGCGATCAGCATGTCCGGGTCGCAGGACATCGCCATCGCGATCACCGCCCGCTGTTTCATGCCGCCGGAGAACTGGTGGGCGTACTCGTCGGCTCGGCGGGGGTCGATGCCGACCCGTTCGAGCAGGTCGCGGGCGCGCTCGTCGGCCTCCGACTCGGAGACCCACGGCTCGTGGCGCTGGATCGCCTCGACGATCTGGTCGCCCACCCGGTAGACGGGGTTGAGCGCGTTCATCGAACTCTGTGGGATCAGGGCGATGTTGCGCCACCGAATGTCGCGGATCTGTTTGTCCGACAGCGCCGCCAAGTCGGTCATGCCGTCGGCCCGGACCGGTCTGTCCTCGTCGTCGATGACCTCCTGGCGCACCTCCCCGTCCTCGTCTTCCCACTCTGGGAGCGTGGCGTCGAACCAGATCTCGCCGGACTCGATCACGCCGTTGTCATCAAGCAGGTGCACGAGCGACTTCGCTAGGGTCGTCTTGCCACAGCCGGACTCGCCGACCAGGCCGAACGTCTCCCCGCGCTCGATCGCGAACGAGACCCCGTCGATCGCGAGCACGTCCTCGCCCTCGTCCATCTCGTAGCGAATCGTGAGATCGTTTGCCTCGAGTAGCGTCATTCTCTCAGGTTCCCTGCGGGTTCGTCACGTCTTCCATCGAGTAGCCGATGAAATAAAACGCGGCCGCGATCGCGGCGATCGCCAGCCCGGGCGGGATGAGCCACCACCAGGCCTCGAAGACATAGCCTTGGGACTGGATGTTCTGGATCATCATCCCCCAAGAGACCGTCGTGAAGTCGGCCAGTCCCAGGTACGCCAGGCTGGCCTGTGCCAGAATCGCCGTCGCGGCATCCTGCGCCAGGAAGACAAAGGTCAGCGGCAAGACGTTCGGCAGGATGTGTCGGAAGACGACTCGGGCGTCGCTCGCGCCGGCGACTTTCGCCGAGTCGACGTAGGAGCGTTCCTTCAGCGAGAGGGTCTCGCCGCGGATGATGATACACTGGTTGAGCCAGGAGGTGATCGCGATCCCGAGGATGATGTTCGTGGTGCTGACCCCCCGGATCGCCACCAGGACGATCAGGAAGGGAAGAAAGGGCAGCCCGTAGAACACGTCCACGAGCCGCTGGATGAGCTCGTCGATCCAGGTGTCTCCGTAGTACCCACTGATCAAGCCAAGCGGCACGCCCACGAGCGAAGACAGCAGCCCCGCGGCGAAGCCGATGTACAGGGCGGTGTCGGCCGAGTAGACGAGCAGGGTCCAGATGCTCTGGCCGGACTGGTTCGTGCCCAGCGGCGCCCAGAACGGATCGCCGAAGGCCGGCGGGTGGGGGAGTGTCCGGCGCTGAGCGACCGTATGCCGCGCGTTGTCGGTGCCGAGATACGCCTGCCACTCGAGGGAGTGCCGGGTAAACGCACCCGGGAACAGCGCCATCAGGATGAACGTGAGCAGGATGAGCACCCCCAACACGCCCATCTTGTGGGTCGTGAACCGCGACCACAGGCGCTTCGCTCGGCGGATCCGGGGCGCCCATCGTTTCTTGATCGTCTCGAGGTCGAAGTACTGGCGTGTCGTCGACATTACTCTTGCTCACCGAATTGGATTCGCGGATCGAGGTAGACGTAGGCGATGTCCTGCAGGACGCGCATCACGATGATGAGCACCGCGAGCATGAAAAACACCGCCTGTGACGTGGGGTAGTCGTTGTTGAACACCGCGTCAACGAGCGTTAGCCCGATGCCGGGCCAGCTGAACACCTCCTCGATGATCACAGAGCCGTCGATGATGAAGGCGATGCCGACGATCGCCTGGGTCGCGACCGGCAGCAACGCGTTCCGGGCGGCGTGTTTGATCATCACGGTGCGCTCGCTGAGTCCCTTCGCGTGTGCGAGGAAGACGTAATCCTGCTCGGTGACGTTGATCATGTTCGGACGCATCACGAGCATCGACCCCACCCAGCCGACGAAGGCGAGACTCGCGAGCGGGAGGGCGATGTGCTGGAGCACATCGGTGATCGTTCGCACGATCGTCCAGGACTCGAAGTTCGGGAACTGCGTGAACATGTACCGCGAGGGCAGCCACCCGAGGTTGTAGTTGAACAGCCAGATGGCCAGCCACGCGATCCAGAACGCGGGCATCGAGTACATCAGCAGGCCGCCAGCGAACACAGACTTGTCCTTCCGGGTGCCGCGCCACCAGCCGAGGTACATCCCCACGAGTGGGCCGACGACGTAGCCAATCAGGAAGGCGGCGCCGAACAGCGTCAGCGTCCGGGGCAGCCGACGAATAATGAGGCTGGCGGCGTCCTCGCCGTAGAACGGCGACCGACCGAACTCCAGGGTCTGGTAGTTGATCATGTAATCGATGTACTGCTGCCAGAGCGGGTCGTTGACCCCCCACTGTTGGTACAGCGCGTCGATCTGCTCTTGGGTCGTCTCGGGGCCGATCATCGCCGAGATGAAATCTCCCGGCGTTGCCTGGATCAGCGCGAAGATGATCGTCATGACGACCAGCAGAGTCACGTACGCGCTGCCCAGCCGGACTAGCAGCCACCGGGCGCTGATACGGCTCATCGGTGGCTCTCACCCGGGCGGGCGACTCGTCGGTTGTGCGTGGTTGCGTGCAAACGCATGCTGAAAGAACGGAACGTAATCGTGTGTTATGCCTGTTCGGTGTCGTACATGTTCAGCACCTGGGTCTCCCAGGAGCCAAACGGCGGGTCGACGAGGCCGTCGATCGCCCCCGAGAAGTTCGCCGCGTGGGGCCAGAACACGATGTCGTAGTTGTAGGTCATGTAGCCTACGTCGAGGTAGACGCGCTCAGCAACGGACGCCCACTGCTTGTTGCGCGGCTGACTTTCGAAAATGGTCTTTGCCTCGGCGATCAGGTCGTCGGCGTCGCCGCTGTTGTACATCTCTTCGTTGCCGTAGCCGTTATGATTGTACGAGTAGGCGTCCTCGCCGGCAATCTCATTCGTGTACTCCGAGCCGAAGAAGAACTCGAGTGAGGAGCCGGTCGCGCTCATGCCACCCCAACCGAGTTCGAACATGTCGAAGTCGGCTTGGTAGGGGACGTTGTTCACGATGGAATTGAACGCCGTCGGCTGGATCCGCATCGGGATGCCGAGCTTGCGGCAGTTCGACGCCCACCGGAACCACGCATCGCCGACATCGGGGTTATCACCCGGCGGCCGGAGCAGCACCTCGATCGGGCCGCCGTAGAACTCCGAGAACGGCTCCCCGTTGACGTACAGCTCTTGATCGACGTCCTCGTCGGCGTTGGAGAGGAGACTCGACTCGACGGGGCCGAACGAGTAGTCGTGGATCGCCTCGGAGTAGGAGGCGCCGACCCCGGAGATGTCGCCGGGGTACTCCTTGCCGGCGTAGGTTCCCTCGCTGCCGTCGATGACCTCGCCGTTCTCGAGGAACGAGCGTACGGTTTCGACGTCGGGCTCGGGGCTGCCTTCCTCCTGTGCGCGGAAGCTGAAGGCGTTGATCGCCGGGTCGTCGTTGTTGAGCTCGCCTTTGAACTGTGCGGTCGGGCGGGCAGCGGGGTAGCCGGGGGTGTACGGGACGGTGCCGTTGAGTACGAAGCCCTCGTTGAGCTCCTGGACCCAGAAGAACTCGTCCCAGACCATTGACATGCCCTGGCGCAGCGAGATGTCGTTCAGGGGCGGGCGACGGTGGTTCCAGCTGGCGTAGCTCAGACCGCTGTCCGGGCCCTGGATGACGTTGAGACTCGAGTCGCTTTCAGCATCCCGGACCGTCTGGGTCTGGGACCGGTAGATCACGTCGACTTGGCCGTTGAGCAGGCCCTGGTTCATCGCCTCGGCCTCGCCGTAGACCAGGTACTGGACCCTGTCGAGGTGTGGACCATTACCCGTGAGCTCGTCGTGGCTCGTGTACCAGTCTTGGCTGGTTATTGGATAGTCGTAGCCCTCCCGGTCGACGCTCTCGTCAGTGAACTCGATCTCGAAGGAGGTGTCCGGTTCCCACTGGGTCAACACGCCCGGGCCGGTGCCGACCGCGCCGGTCGTGCCGGGCTGGTAGCTCTGGTCGCCGGCCCACGGGTCATAGCCCTCCCAGTCGTCACCGACCTCGGACCAGATGTGCTCCGGGAACAGCGGGAGGCTGCCGAGTATCTGGGTCTCCCACAACGAGTTCGGCCCGCTCAGCTCAAACCGGATGTCAAATTCGCCGTCCGCGGCCTCGACAGAATCGTAGTACTGCCAAGGAGTGAGCTGGCCCGGTTCCTGATCCAGCAAGAACTGCGCCGTAAACAGCATGTCGTCGACGGTCGCCTCGACGCCGTCGTTGAACACCAAGTCGTCGCGCATCTTGACCCGGGCGACCGGGGAATCCGATTCGGGGTCTTGGATCTCCCAGTCGGTGAACACCGACGGTTGGACCTCGTAGCTGATCGGATCCAGAACAACGCCGAAGTCATACACCAGGTCGTTCGCCACCGCCGAGTAGACGCTCGAGGCGATGAGGTAGTTGTGCGAGTCGGCCGGTTCGGGAAGGCCGTACTGTAGGGTCCCACCCTGGGGAATCTGGTTCCCGTCGCCGGTATCGCCGTCTCCGTCGCCGGTATCGCCGTCGCCGGTGTCGCCGTCTCCGGTATCCGAGTCGCCGGTATCGCCGTCTCCAGTATCGCCGTCTCCGTCGCCGTCGCCGTCACCGGTACAGCCGGCGAGCGCAACGGCAGCGGCGCCAGCGCCACTGCTCAACAGGAGTTTCCGACGCGTGACCTCAGGTCGGGGAGTTCGTTCAGAGTCTGGCATGGAGACACGTATCTACAACTTAGTAATAAAACTGACGATTCTTCATGTTGTACTACCAGTCAAGAGCTCGGCGGGAGACCCAGGGAGCGTTCCGACCGGCCGTTGGGTTCGTGGTCGGCGGTCACCGCCCCGGGTCATCGGTTCAGGACCCGCCCCCCAGCTCCCGGCCGTCCATCGCGAGGTAAAAGTAGTAGACGACGGCGGTCGCCGCGACCGTCGTCAGCAGGAGCCACGAGCGGGAGGGAAGTGCGCTCGGGTTCGACCGCGCCCACGCGTAGTTGAGTCCGGACCACAGCGTCGCCGAGACAAACGCGACCACGAGCGTCCACGTGCCGAGCAGCCCGCGGCCGCTCCAGGCGACGACCAGCGCCGCCAGCAACAGGGTCATCGTGAGCCCCCCGAACACCGCGAGCGTCTGAGTCACACCTCCTACACGACCGCCGACACACATAAACGACCCGAGAGGCCTCTGGGGACGAACCGCCCGAGGGTACTTTTATTACGTGCGCCCGTTAGCGAGCCCGTATGGTACGGAGACGGGAGTGTGTCGTCACCCTCGGAGCGGGCGCCGCCGCTGCGTTGAGCGGCTGTCTCGGCGGGGGCGACGGCGGGACCGACGGAAACGGGAACACCGGCGACGGCGGCGCGGCCGGCGGTGAGATACAGGGAGAGACGAGCTTCGACGGCGACGCCGCGGACTTTCTAACCGTCGAACACTCCGGACAGTTCGAAGAGGGAACGGTCTCGCAGAACCTGGTCGTCGAGGGCACGGCGGAGAACACCTCGGACAGCTCGCTCAACGTCGAGGTGGTCCTCGAGGTCGACGGCTACATTCCCAACGAGCGGACGACCCTGACGATGGGGCCCGGCGAGTCGATCGAGTTCTCGATCGAGTACGCCGACATCGACGCCAGCCAGGTTGGCGGGTACACCCTCGAGATCGGATTCTCGGGGTCGCCGGGGTAATCGAACTGACCGTCGGGGCCGTTTCTCGTTGCCCGCCGAGAGCCGTTACTCGGAGAACCCGACGTCGGAGGCAAACGCCTGGAAGACGATTCCAAGGAGCATCGCGCCGAACACGACCGCGAGGCTGATCGTGAGAAACATGTTGGCGTATGGCTGGACGTCACCGGCCGCGAGCGACACGCCACTGACCGCCAGCGCCAGCCCGAGAACGGCCGAGTACACTCCGATCTGTCCGAGCCACTCGACGTACCCCGGGACGTCAGGCCCGTCGAACTCTTCGGACCCCTCGCCGAGCCAGGGGGCGTCACCGCTCGTCGATCCCCGTCCTGAGGCCCACGGGTACAGCGCGTCGTCGTCGCCCTCGGAGTCGTCGAGTTGCGAGTCATCCGTGACGTCCCCGAACGGGCCGGTCTGCTCGGCGTCGGCTTCGCCCATCCGGTCCTCGAGCGGGACCCACCCCTCGTCGTCGTGGGCGTCGGATTCTGGGGTCTCGCCGGACTCGTCGTTCATGAGCGTGTCAGTCGTCTGTGCCGGAGGCCGCCTCGCGGGAGTCCGGGGAGGACAGCTGCTTGCGGTACTGGCCTTCGGGGTCGGTGCTTCCGGTCATGCTGTCGTCGGTCAGGTGACAGGCGACGCGGTGATCCGGGCCGATTGAGCGAAAGGCCGGCGTCTCGCGCTCGCAGACGGTCTCGAACCGCTCGGTGAGCGTTGCCCCCGCGCTCTCGGCGTCGCCGCCGACGAGCTCCGCGATCGCAGTCGAGAGGGTCCGCTCGGCCTCGGCGTCGCCGAGTTGGCCGGGCAGGTCGTACTCCGCGCGGACCCACTCAGCGAGCCGGTCGTCGTCGATCTCCGCCGGATCGATCGCGTCGATGTTGTCGAACTCGAGGTCGCTGTCGATGGCGCCGATCTCCGCGATGCTCCCAAGGTTGACCGCGCCGGCGAGGGCCTGCTTGCGAAAGTGCAACACCTTCCGCCAGACCTCCTGCGAAAGATCGAGGTCGTCGGGCGGAATCACCTCTGGACACCGGGTGTGGAACCGGCAGCCGCTGGGCGGGTTCGACGGCTCGGGAACGTCGCCGGTAAGTTCGACGCCCAGCCCGCGGTCGGTCGGATCCGGCGTCGGAATCGCCGACAGGAGCGCCCGTGTGTAGGGGTGTTGGGGGTCGGTGAACAGCTCCTCTGTCGGGCCGACCTCGACGAACTCGCCGAGATACATTACCGCGACCCGGTCACACACCTCCCGGACGACGCTGAGATCGTGGCTGATCAACACCACCGCCAGCCCCAACTCGTCTTGGAACTGGTCGATCAGGCGGAGGATCTCCGACTGGATCGAGACGTCGAGCGCCGAAACCGGCTCGTCGGCCACCAGCAGCTTCGGGCTGACCGTCAGTGCCCGCGCGAGCGCGATTCGCTGTTTTTGCCCGCCGGAGAACTCGTGGGGGTACCGGTTCATCTCGTCGGCCGAGAGCCCGACCCGCTCGAGCAGATCGCCGACGATCGCCTTCCGGCGCTCGACGTCGTCGAACCCCTGGACGGTCAGCGGCTCGGCGACGGCCTGACCGATACTCATCCGGGGGTTGAAACTCGAGTCAGGATCCTGGAAGATCATCTGGACCTCCCGGCGGAACCGGCGGAGCCGCTCGTCGTCGTACTCGGTGATGTCTTCCCCCTGGAAGTTGATCTCGCCGGCGGTCGGCTCCTCGAGTCGGATCATCGAGCTCGCGGCGGTCGATTTGCCACAGCCGGACTCCCCGACGATCCCGAGCGTCTCGCCTTCTTCGACGGTGAAGCTGATGCCGTCGACGGCTCTGACCCGGCCCACCTCGGTGTTCAACAGCCCCCTGTTGATCGGGTAGTGTTTCTCGAGATCCCGGACCTCGAACAGCGGCTGAGACCGGCTCACGATCGATCACCTCCCGCGGTGGGATCCGTCTCGTCTGGGGGGCGCTCCGTGCCGGACGCCGGTCCGCGACCGTCCGTGGCCACGCGCTCGGAGCCGTCGAGGACGACGCTCGGGTCCATCGCCGGCGCGAAGTGCACACACGAGACCGTGTGATCGGGACTGTTTCGGACCTCGTAGAGGTCCGGCTGCTCGCCCTCACGACACCGCTCGATCGCGTGGGCGCACCGGTCGGCGAACCGACAGCCGTCCGGGGGGTGTTTCGGATCCGGGAGCTGCCCCGGGATGCCGCCCTCGCCGCCCCGGCCGGGCAGGCAATCGAGCAGCGCGCGGGTGTAGGGGTGTGCGGGCGTCTTGAATATGTCTGCGACCGGGCCCTGCTCCATGACTTTGCCGGCGTACATCACGACCACCCTATCGGCCACCTCCGCGACGACTCCCAGGTCGTGGGTGATGAACAACATCGCCATGTCGCGCTCTTCCTGCAGGTCCCTGAGCAGGTTCAGGATCTGTGCCTGGATGGTCACGTCCAGAGCGGTGGTGGGCTCGTCTGCGATCAGCAGATCCGGCTCGCAGGCAAGCGCCATCGCGATGATGACACGCTGTTTCTGCCCGCCGGAGAACTCGTGTGGGTAATCGTCGAGCCGGGAGGCCGCCTCGGGGATCCCGACCTGGTCCATCAGTTCGACCGCCCGTTCGTTCGCCTCGGCCTTCGAGACGTCTTGGTGGAGCATGACCGCCTCGCGGATCTGCCAGCCGACGGTGTAAACCGGGTTGAGCGCTCCCTGGGGGTTCTGGAAGATGTGACTGATCTTGTCGCCTCGGACGGCCCGTAGCTCGTCGTCAGGAAGGGAGGTCAGCTCCTGTCCGTCGAGTTTGACCGAGCCCTCGGGAATATACCCCGGCGGGCTCTGGAACAGCTGCGTGATCGCCTCGCTCGTGACGGTCTTGCCCGAGCCGCTCTCGCCGACGATCGCGGTCGTCTCGCCCGGCTGAACCCGGAAGGAGACGCCGTCGACCGCGCGGACGTCCTCGCCGGTGTCGGTCCCGAAGTACACGTGTAGATCCTCGACCTCGAGGAGCGGATCGGTGCCGCTCATCACTCTGCCCCCGCGTGACGCGGATCGATCGCGTCACGCAGCGCGTCGCCCACGAAGTTGAACGCGAGCACGGTCAAAAACAGGAAGATGCCCGGAATGGTCGAGACCCACCACGCCCGGGAGAGTTCTCCCTGGCCGGCGGAGATGATCTGTCCCCAGGAGGTGACCGTCGGGTCACCGAGCCCCAAGAAGGCAAGGGCTGCCTCGGCCAGGATGATCGCCGGGATCGAGAGCGACACGTACGTGATGATCGTGTTCGAGATGTTCGGCATGAGATGCCGGCGGATCGTCCAGAACGGACTCGCCCCGGCGGCTTTCGACGCGGTGATGTACGGCTCCTCGCGGCGCTGGAGCGCCTCCGACCGCATCAGCCGCGCGCCCCCGCCCCACTCGACGAACCCGAAGATCATGATGAGAATAAACAGGCTCCCGCCGATCGAGTACACGAGCAGCAGGTACAGGAAGAAGGCGGGAAAGGTGAGCTGGATGTCGACCCACCGGAACAGGATCTCGTCCAGCCACCCGCCGTAATACACCGCCGACAGCGCGACCGCCGCCGCGATGACGGTGCTGACTGCGGTCGCGGTCAGCCCGACCATCATGCTGATTTCCATCCCATGGATGACGCTCAACAGGATATCCTGCCCGGAGGGGGTCGTGCCAAGCGGATACTCCCAGATGCCGGTACAGACCCCGCCGCTGCAGTCGGCGACCTCTCGGCCGGCGGGCCCGACGACGTACGATTCGATCGAGACGCCGACTGGCGGGATGTTGTCGAGGCCGGCCTGCTCGGTCGGCTGCTCGGTCACCCGGGAGCCGACGATCCCGACTAGAAAGATGACCACCAGGAAGATCCCACTGATGACCGCGGCCTTGTTCTTCCGGAACTGCCGCCAGTAGTACCGACGCATCCGGGGTTTCTCGTACAGCGGGAGAAGCCCGTAGTAGGCGAATCCGAGAAGCGTAATCGACCACAGCCAGTCGTGGAGCGCGACGACCCCGATCAGCGGAAACTCGATCCACCCGTCGGCGACGGCAAGCCCCGGGATCGAGCCGATCCAGGCCGGGTCTAGGGCGGCGACGCCGGGGATCGGAACGCCGGCGATCTCGTGGAACAGCTCGCCTGCCATCACGTACTTGACAAACAGGTTCGCGCCGAGTCCGAACGCCCAGAGCCCGAAGACGACGCCCCAGAGTTTGCTCTTCAGCGGGCGTTCGTACTCGGTCGCGTCGATCTCCTGCCAGTCGACGTTCTCGAACTTTCCGTCGGCCAGCCCGCCGTCAGTGGCCGGCTCCGACGGTGGTGACTCTTGGCTCATGCCCGATCACCGTAGCTGATCCGCGGATCGAGAATCACGTACGCGATGTCCTGTGCGAGGTTACTGATCAAGACGAAAAACGTCGGGATCAGCAGCGTCACCAGCACCAGGTCCTGATCCTGGGCGATGATCGCCTCGTAGGAGGCCAACCCCAGCCCCGGTATCCCGAACACGACCTCGATGAGATACGAGCCGGCCAAGAAGATCCCCAGGAACCGCCCGACCAGAATCGTCGCCAGCGGGACGGCCGCCGGCCGGAAGATGTGCCGTGCGACGATCCGCCAGCTGCTGACGCCCTTTGCCCGTGCGGTCTTGACGAACTCGGCGTCGACGTATTCGAGGGCCTCCGCGCGTGCGTACCGCATCATCGTCGCGATCCCGCCGGTCATGCTGACGAAAATCGGGAGGATGAGCTGTTTGAGATTCGCCGGGCTCAGGATGCCGACTTGGCGCTCTCCCTCGAAGGACTCGCCGACGAACGCCTGGTGACTGTCGTCCGCGCTCTCGAGCCAGGTGAGATTGCCGTTTGCGTTCTCGGCGAGGCGGGCATTGAACCCGACGTCGACCCAGCCCAGAAAGGTCCCGAAGATGACCAGCAAGATGATCGCGAACCACCAGTTGGGGATGCTAATCCCGAAAAAGGCAGCGAACGTCGCGACGTAATCCGTTTTGGTGTACTGGTGGATCGCCGAGTACAGCCCGATCACGATCCCCAAAAACGTCGAGAGGATGATCGAGGGTGCGCCGTACATGATCGAGTACGGGAGCGTCTCGGTCACCGTCTCCCACACTGTCTGCTGGTATTCGACGGAATACCCCCAGTTGCCTTGGAAGAAGTTCACCAGGAAGTTGACGTACCGGTCGACGAGCGGCTCGTCGATTCCGCGGCGTTCCTCGGCAGCCTCGACTGCCTCTTGCGGGTCGACGCCCTGCTGGGCCGCCTGGAACTGGGCCTGCTGGAGGTTCGGGTCCGGAACGATATCGAGCAACACGAACCCGACAGTGACGATAAGCAGAGCTGCGACAGCTGACCACCCGACTCGTTGGAGAATGTACCACTTCATGTGTGTTTGTGTCTATCGTGTCTGCCGTTGAGGTTTGTGAATGACTCTGCGTTTATCTATGTGACGACTCGCTCGGCGAAACTGTGGTGTGGCGTGTTTCGGATCAAACCGAACCCGATCGTCGCAGGGTATCGGAAAGACCGTCTCCGAGACTGACGGGCCTACTCCCGACGGTACCGGGTGATCGTCGCCGGCTCGTAGCCGAACTCGTTGAACGCCTCACCGGTGTTGATCTCCGGCCGGAACCCGGTGAAGCCCTCGTCCTCGGAGATGAACACCGCCGGGGAGTCCTGCGTGAGGATGCCGAAGATCTCGGCGAAGAGCTCCTGGCGCTCGGCGCTGTCGAGACTCTCTCCGGCTTGGTCGTACAGGTCGGTGATCGTGTCGTTCTGGTAGCCGAAGGCGTTGACCGTCCCGTCAGGGCGCCAGAACACGTCGGTGTTGCCCGGATTGCGCGGCCGGGAGTTGGCGCCGATCCCGATCAGCATGTCCCAGCCGCTGGCGACCCGCGTGCGCTCGGGCGGCCCGGCGTTGTACGGGCCGGGCGGGTTGTACGCGAAGTCTTCGGGATTCTCGCCCTCGAGGGGCTCCGTGGCCAGCTCTCCGATGATGTCTGTCGTCTCGAGCAGCTCGATGTTGATCCCGATCTGTTCGAGGTCTCTCGTGATCTGTGCGGCGATGTCCGGCTGGTCTCCCGAGCCAGGATCGTGCATCAGCGAGAGGGTGACCTGCTCGCCGCTCGGACCGAACGTCTGGAACCCGCCGCCGGATTCCTCGACGCTGAAGTCGCTGAGCCCATCGATTCTGTCGCGCGCGTTCGCTATCGTCTCCTCTGTAATGTCGAGCCCGCGGGGCGTGACCTGCGAGTCGTCGTAGAACTGGGACCACCGAGGCTGGTGGGTCACCGCCGGCGGTCCGGCGAGGCCGCGCTGGATTTCCTGGGTGATCGTCTGCTTGTCGATCACGTCGGCGATGGCCGTGCGCCCCTCGGCGGTTTTCAGGAGCGGGTGGCCGTTCGCACGCTGGTTGAAAAACCCGAAGCTGATGAACGGACCGAGCGTGCCTTCGACCCGGGTGTCGTCGCGCTGGCGGAACTCTTCGACGACGTCGGTCTCGAGCCCCAGCACGTCGCCTTCGCCCGCGCGCCACCGCTCGTTGAGCGTCGCGGTCTCGCCTTCGCGGTCCCGGAGGAGAGTGAAAAAGTACGGCGCGTTGCTCCAGGCCTCGTCCATCTCCTGAACGTTGCTGCTCTCGACGTGATCGCGCATGTAGTACGCGTCGCTGCGCTCAAACAGCACGCTTCCGGACGCGCCGGACGTGTCGTTGATGTACTTATACGGCCCGACGTTGCCGGCGTAGCTGAACGTCTGGACCTCTTCGGACTGTCGCAGACTCTGAGCGCTTGGGGCGTACTGCTCGTACAGCCCCTGCGGGAGGTAATACCGGGCCCACGAGGCGGGGTTGAACTGGAACGACGGGGCGGGATTCACCAGCTCGACCTGGTACTCGAGCTCGCCGGTCTGTTCGACGTTTTCGATTGTAGAGACGTCGGCGGAGCTGGGCACCGTATCCTCGTCCCAGAAGTCCTGGGCTTCGCTCCCGGCAACGCCGTCGACGAACTCGTACTGGAAGACGACATCCTCGGCGGTGAACGAGCCGTAGGAGTTGCCGTTGGCGTCGGTCCCCCACTCCAGGTTGTCTCGGAGGGTCCCGACGTACACGTCGGCGCTGTCGGACTGCTGGAAATCCATCAGCAGCGGATAGACCTCGTTTTGGGTCGTGAGTCCGTACGAGTAGTCCAGAACCGTCCCGATGACGTTGCCCGATCCCGTGTCGTCTGCTTCGGGCGGGTAGAACGTCTGTGGAACGGACCCCGTGAGGACGGTGTAATCGCCGTTCGGCTCTCTGCCGAACTCGTCTCCGCCGGTGTCGGAGTCACCGGTATCGGAGTCACCGGTATCGGAGTCGCCGGTGTCCGTGTCACTGTCGCCGGTGTCGGTATCGCTGTCGCCGGTGTCATCGCCGTCGCCGTCGCCGGTACAGCCGGCCAGTGCTGCCATACCCCCGACGCCGAGCGCTTGAAGGATGCGTCGGCGACGCACGGTCTCTGTCGGAATGAGATCAGGGCTTCGGTTGGGATCCCCTGCCATGGGCCCCTATTCCGAGTATCCATACATATACTTTTCGTTAACGAATCTTCATTCCGAGCTACCGATCCGGAGGCATGCGGTCGGGATCGTGACCAGACGGCGCTGAAGCCGGACGGGACCGACGTGAGACGATTCGAGAACGACACCGCAGTCGTGACCGTGGTACGATCGACTCGATCGCGGCGGGGCAGACGAGAGCGGGGGTAAAGTTATGTACGTGGTTGCTGTTACCTGCTACCGAGATGGTCGACAGACGGGCGGTTCTTACGAGCGTCGCAGGGGTAGTCGCGGTTTCTGGGTGTATCGGTCCGTCGGGAGACGGCGGAGGCGACGGGAGCGGCGACGGCGACGACGGGAGCGACACCAACGACGGAGGGACAGAGGACGGGCCAGCCGGCGAGGTAGTGACGGAGGGTGGGCGCAGCGACGCCGTGGCGGTCGACCAGTCGGCCCGGTTCGAGGAGGGAAATATCGACGAGATTCTCATCGTGGAGGGGAGCGTGACGAACACCGACAGCGAGAGCGCGCTGAGCGTGGACCTGACGCTCGGCGTCGAACAGTTCCGGCGAGAGGCGACCACGACGCTCGAACTCGGGCCGGACGAGAGCGGCGAGTTCGAACTCAGGCTGGAGAGCGTGTACGCCGCGCAGTTCAACAGGTACACGCTCACCGTCACGGCAAGGCAGGGCTGACCCCCGCGCGGACCGCGCCTTCGATGGTCGAAGAGCTCCGAGGGGTTCCGGGCCCGTCGACGGGCAGGCACAATGGTGTCGTTTATTGGTGCGCCGGCCGTACATACGATATGAGCGATGAATCTGGGCGACGGGACCTCCGGATGCCCACCGACGACGAGCTGTTCGGCGTAGTGACGACACACGACGGGGGCAACCACGTCACCGTTCGGTGTGAGGACGGCAAGACGCGCATGGGACGGATCCCGGGGCGGATGAAGTACCGCGTCTGGATCGAGGAGGGTGACGTCGTGTTGATCGATCCGTGGGACTGGCAAGACGAGAAAGGCGACGTCGAGTGGCGATACGACAGCCAGGACGCAGACCAGCTCCGCGCCGAGGGCCACATCGAGTAACGGAGAGACCAGTGTCTGCGCCTGCGTCCGGATCCGACCGATCGCCGGAGACGACGGTCGTCGATCTGCACGCTCACAGCCGATTCTTCCACCGCCCGCCCGAGCAGCTGGCCGGCTACGACTCGCTCGGCGTGGCGATGGCGACCGGGGTCGGCCGGCTGCGTGGGATCGACCGGGTCGCGCTCACCAACCACAACTTCCACCGGCCGGAGCTGCAGACCGAGCGAACGCTCCCGGGAATCGAGGTCTCGACGACCGCCGGGCACGTCCTCGTCGTCGGCCCGAACCCGCCCGAACGGACCGAGCGGGGGACGCTCACGCCCGCGGAGACGGTCGCGCTGGCTCACGAACGGGGCTGTGCGGCGATCGTCGCACACCCGTTTCGCCACAGTACCGTCGCCGAGAGCGGAGCCGAGTTCGACGCCGTCGAACTCAACGGGAAACGCCCCGAGCGCCGCGACCGCGTCGAGGCCCTCGCGAGCGAGCTCAGCCTGCCGGTAGTCGGCGGGAGTGACGCACACCTCCCTGTCGAGGTCGGGCGGGTCGCGACCGTCGTCGGGACCGCCGAACCAACTCCCGAGGCCGTCGTCGCGGCGATTCGGCGGGGCGAGGTTGCCCCGGTCGAGCGGCGGTCGCCGGTCGATCGGGCGATCCAGCTGAGCTACCGCGGCTACCACGGCCTTCAGGGACAGTGACCGGCCACTCGGTCGGCCGCGGACGCACGTCGCTGCCACCGGGCGTTTCTTATATGAGACCACCGATACGACTGATATGTCGGCTCAGACGACCGAGGACGCCGCGCTGCTGCGTGCGCGGCTCGCGGTCACGCCGCCGCCGGCCGCCGACTGCACGGTCGTCGACAGCTGCGCCGACGGACGAAACGTCACCCAGCGCATCAAAACCCCCGACGACGGCCGCGAGCGCGCGGAGTGTCACGCCGAGATGACCTGTGCCGGCGACGACACGCCGGCGCGGCTGTACCGTCGGTCCGCGGTCCGGCCGGCCTGTCCCTGTCCGGTCTTCGAGGCCAATGACTGTATCCCGGACCTGCGAGGGCTGCGCGAGGGGGCGCTCGTGTTCGTGGTTTCCGTTCCATCGCGAGACGAGCTCCGGGCGCTGGTCGGAGAGCTGCGAGAGACCGGCGCCGCCGTCTCCGTCGAGTGGCTCGTGGCCGGCGGCGGCGACCGACCGATCGCCGAGCTCGACGTGAGCGAGATCACGGACAAACAGTGCCGCGCGCTCGAACTCGCCCGCGAGGCGGGGTACTACGAGACCCCGCGAGAGGCAACGCTCGCGGAGGTCGCCGAGGAGCTGGGGGTCTCCCCCTCCGCGGCCTCTCAGCGGCTCACCGCCGCCGAGACGACCCTGGTCAGGTCGCTACTTGAGGCTCGGTGAGCGCCTCAGCCAGCAGCTCGGTGATCCCGACGATCTCGATGTCGGCCTCATAGCTGCCGGTCTTGCGGCCGTCCTCGTACATCGTCATGCACATCGGGCAGGCGACGACGAACGTCTCGATCGCGTCGCCCGCGGCCGTGTCCTCGAGGGCCTCGCGGAGCCGCTCCTCGCTCGGTTTGGGCGCCTCGTCGTAGTCGTACCAGAGCCCACCGCCGCCCCCGCCACAGCAAAACGAGTCCGACCGGTTGCGGGGCATCTCGTGGAGCTCGGCGCCGGTGGCCGCGATCAGCTCGCGGGGGGCCTCGAACTCGCCGTTGTACCGACCGAGGTGGCAGGGATCGTGGTAGGTAACCGTGTACTCGAGTCGGGCCGGCACCTCGAGCCGGTCCTCGGCGATGAGCTCCTGGACCAACTGGGTGTAGTGTTTGACCGCAACCGCGCCGTCCTCGTTTCAGTGGCCCTCGATGGGGGCTTCGAGCATCGGGTCGTCGGCGAACTCCTCGAAGTCGATCTCGGGGTACTCGTTGGTGAAGGTGTTGTACGAGTGGGGGTCGGTACAGACGATCGTCTCGAACTCGCAAGCCTCGAGCACCCGAGCGAGTGCCTTCGCGATCTCTTGATTGTGGTCGTCGTAGCTGAGGTAATCGCCGACGTACCAGAGCACGTCGACGGGCCGGTCGCGGGCGTCGGGCACGGCAAAGTCGAGCTCTTCGGTCCAGTCGGGTCGGCTTCGGGCGCTCTCGCCGAACGTGTTGCCCTGACGCATCACCTTCTCGTGAACCGCCTCGGGGTCAAGTCCCGAGGCACTCGGCCTGCCCCGCCTGTAGACGTCCTGGACGTTCGGGTCGACGTCGCCCTGCTCGGTCAGCTGGCGGTTCATGTCGGTGAAATGCGTGAGATGCTCGATCTCGACCGGGCAGGCGTCCATGCAGGCCATCGTAGACGCCGTAGACGAACACAACGATCGCGAGCACCGAGAGAAACCAGAAGACCGCCTCATAGACTGGGCCGATCTGCCAGAACGTCTCGCGGGTGACCTCGGCGCTCATCGGTTCACTCCGAGCGCGATCCCCGCCGAGGCAGGCCGACCGGCCGATCGCCAGTGACCATGCATCGCGGGCACGTACGAGCGGGGATAATTGAGCGTTTCGCCGCCGGCTGCTCGCCGACCGGCGGAGAGATTTTACTCGCGGGGCACGCAAACGACGTATGACCGAACGAACCGACGAGCTCAGAGACCTGTTTCGGTCGGTGACCGGCACGGAGGAGGTAACCGACGAGCAGCTCTCGGACGGGGACGCCCCGGATCCCGAGGAGCGACTCGCCGCGATCGTCGGGGAGATGCGCGAGCGGTACGAGTTCGCGACCGACCGCCCGACGGAGGCGTACGTCCGGATCGTCCGGCTGTACCACGAGGGCGCGACCGACGAGGAGATCGCGGCGAGGGTCGGACTCTCCCGGGCCGAGGCGATCCGGGCGCGACTCGACGTTCACCTGGTTCGGGACGGCGACGCGAGCGGCAAGCACGCGGAACTCGCCGCCGAGGCCGACCGACGCTCGAGGCAGGCGAGCCGGCGGTTCCGGACCGCTTTCGAGGGGCTGCTCACCGACGCCGACCTGTCCGAACGACTGACCGAGCGCGCACGCGAAAACGAACTCGAAGAAGTGACCGACGACGCAGAGGTCGGCGTCGACTTTTGAGCCACGGACCGCTCAGGCAACCGTCTCAGCGGAGGCATCGACCGCCACACAGCGGCGGTCACGCCGGAAAATAAGCGCGACCCCGGAAAGCTCAGACGTCGATGCTCGTCGTGCCGGCGCCGTCGAGGCGCTCGAAGGTGACCTCGAGGACGCCGTTGTTGTAGCTCGCGCTCGCGGAGTGTTCGTCGACGCGACCGGGCAGGGAGATGCGCTCGCTGTACTCCCGGTCCGGGCCCCCGGCTTCGAGGCTGAGCGTCTCGCCGTCACACCGCAGGTCGATCGCCTCACGGTCGACGCCCGGGACGTCTGCGACCACACGGATCTCATCGTCGGTTTCCTGAACGTCGACGTGAACGTCGCGGCCGCCTCGGCTGCCGGAGCCGGCCGACCGGTGGACGCGGAAGTTCGCCCCGGCGTTCGGGCCCATCATCTCGTTCATCATCCGCTCGAGTTCGTCGAACAGCTCATCGAACGGATCGTCGCGGTCGTCGCGGTCGTCGCGGTTATCTCTCATACGGTCGATTGGTTCCAGTCGCGTGAAAGGCTTTCGCAAGCGGGTCCTTTTATATCGGGGTGTCCTACCCGGAGTATGAGCGAGACGAGCCGACGAGTGGGCCTGCCCTGTCCGGCCTGCTCTGCCGACCGACCGGTCGGCCACGAGGTACTCAGCGAGGGAAGCGGCCAGGCGACGGTCCGGTGTACGGCCTGCGGTCACACGCACAAGCGGTCGCTGCCCGACGAGCGGACCGTCGATCGGCGGGTCGTCGTCTCCCAGGAGGGCGAGTCGTTCACCACGACCACCGAGATTCCGGCCGAGGAGGCGCTGTCGGTCGGCGAGGAGTTTCTCGTCGAGACCGACGAGGCGTTCGTGACCGCCCGGATCACCAGCCTCGAACTCGAGGGCGGCCGCGAGGAGTCGGCCCCGGCCGAGGCCGTCGAGACGGTCTGGAGCCGCGCGGTCGGAAACGTGGTCGTCGACGTGACCGCCCACCCGAAGTCCGGAGCGCGCGACGGGACCCGGGGCCTGGAGCTGCGGGTGCCGGGTGATTACGAGTTCGTCGTCGGCGAGGCCGACGAGCTCGGCGAGGAGTCCTTTACCGTCGAGGGGATCTACGTCCGCGACGACGCGACCGGCTACGAGTTCGACAAGTTAGATCACGACGGGGACGCCGCGCTGGCGAAGGACGTGAAGCGACTGTACGTCCGCGACGAGTCGACGACCGCCTGGTCGGCCTGGTGACCGATGGCCCGGCGTCGCGACCGGATGGTCCGGCGGCTCCGGGACCGGGTCGAGGTGAGCCACCGGATCGCGGCCGCGCTCAGACGAGTGCCACGGGACGAGTTCGTGCCCGACGTGCGGGCCGACCGGGCCCACGCCGACCGACCGCTCCCGATCGGCGAGGGACAGACGATCAGCGCGCCGCATGTGGTTGCGCTGATGGCCGACCGACTCGACGCGACCGCGGGCGATCGCGTCCTCGAGGTCGGGACCGGCTGTGGCTACCACGCCGCCGTCACCGCGGAGCTGGTCGGGGCCGACGGCGTCTACACCGTCGAACGGAGTCCGACGCTCGCGGACCGCGCCCGCGAGCACCTCGCCGAAACCGGTTACGGGACGGTCTCGGTACGGATCGGCGACGGTCGGGCGGGCTGGCCCGAGCACGCCCCGTACGATCGGGCGTACCTGACCTGCGCCGCCGAGGCGTTCCCGCCGGAGGTCTGTGAGCAGGTCCGGCCCGGCGGAATCGTGCTCGGGCCGATCGGCGACCGCCGCCAGCGTTTGGTCGGCGCGCGAGTTCGGCCGGACGGCTCGCTCGACCGGACCGATCACGGGCCGGTTCGGTTCGTTCGGCTCCGGTAGGCGTCGATCGATTCGGTCGGCTCCGGGACGTTCATTACCGTCGGGGTCCTGCGATACACATGGAGCCGGCGGTCCTGCGCGATGACATGGTCGACAGCCTCGAACACGAGAGCAAAGGCTGTGTTCGCAGCGAGGCCGTTTCCGTTGCGATGCGCTCGACGCCGCGGCACCTGTTCGTCGAGGACGACCGGGGAGCCTACGCCGACCGATCGTTCGAGCGGTTCGGCACGCGGGTGCTGGCCCCGAACACAGTCGGGCGACTGCTCGAGTTGCTCGCCCCCGAACGTGGAGAGTCCGTGCTCGTCGTCGGCGCGGGCGTGGGCTACACCGCCGGCGTGCTCGCGGAAATCGTCGGTCCCCGGAACGTCCAGGCGATCGACATCGCCCGGCGGCTGGTCTACGAGGCCCGCGAGAACCTGGCCGCGGCCGGCTACGAGGCCGTGTTCGTCGACCGGCGAGACGGCAAGGACGGCCTCCCCGAGTACGCCCCCTACGACAAGATCCTGCTCGAGGCGGCGGCCGTACGGCCTCCGCAGGCGCTGCTCGACCAGCTCGCCCCCGACGGACACCTCGTGATGCCGCTGGGCACGACCGACCAGTCGCTCGCGGTCGTCGACGACGAGATCGCGGAGTTCGGCGGCTGTGCGTTCGCGCCGATGCTCGTCGAGGGCGAACAGGCAGAGACCCTCGAACGAAATCGCACACACCGCGAGGACCGCGAGTTCGCCCGCCAACACGGCCGCAACCGCCGGGGTTGGGAGCTCGACTGGATCGACTGGGAGTAACGCCGACGGCACGGGCCCGCCGGCCGCTACCGGTCGATCACCAGAATCGCCGTGTTCTCGCGGCGGTCGGTGTACTCGCCGTCGGGCGGTTTCACCTCGAGTTCGATCGTTCCCTGGCGCTGGTTCGGCCCGAGCCGCGGAGCGAGCTCGAGCTCGACGGTTCCGTTCTGTCCGGTCGTCCCGGTCGCGAGCTCGGGCAGCGCGGCCGTGCCCCCGCTCGCGACGACGGTCGCGTCCGCGACCGGACGGCCGTCCGCGTCAACGACCGTGACGGCCACGGTCGAGCCGCCCGGCTCGATGATCTCCGGCTCCGGCCGGGTGTCGAGTTCGGTCACGCCCATCGTGTCGAGCCCGGAGAGGACGTTCATCATCACGCCGAGGCTGGCCGCGCCGACCACGAGCGCGATCACGAGCCTGATCGGGAGCCCTTCGATCGCACGCGTGTCCTGTCGAAGCGACGGGGGCATAGCCCGGAGTGGTTCCGGGCTCTCTGGTAAACCCTCGGACCCTCGGGTCCCGGCTATCGGGGCCCCTCGGCGGGGAGCTCGACGGCCTCGCCGTCGGCGTAGACGGTCGGATCGGTCAGGATCCCGTCGAGGTGGACGGGCGCGACCACGTCGCCGCCGATACCGTGGTCGTCGCCGATCGCCACGTGGACCGTACCGGCGGCCTTCTCGTCGAGCAACACGGAGCCGAGCAGCTCCGTCACGCCGGCGTTCGTGCCGATCCCGACCTCCGCGAGGTTATATGCGTCGTCGCCGACCGACTCGGCGGCCGCCGCGAGCTCGCCGGCGAGGGCGTCGTCCTCGACTGTCGTCACCCGACCGTCAGCGACCTCGAAGGCGACCCGCTTGTTGGGCCCGAGCCGGCCGTGTGGCATCATCGTGCCGTCGACGACGACCCGTCCCTCGCCGGTCGTGGGGCTGAGAAAGACCTCACCGGCCGGGAGGTTCGAGAACGCTCCCGGCTCGTGGACGAGTCCGGTGTCCTCGCGCCAGGAGCGACCGCCGGGTCGAACCGTGAGGTCCGTTCCCTGCGGAGTCGTGATCCGGAGTTCATCCGCGTCGCCGACCTGCTCGAGGAGCCGGCGACAGGCGGCCCCGATCGCCTCGTAGTCGGCCTCGAGACCGACCCGGAACACCTCCTCGGTGATTCCCGGGAGCGTCGCCATCCGGGTGTTGGCCTCGGTCGCCTCGACGCGGGCGGTAGTGTGGCTCAGGCTCTTGGTCGTCGGGGCGAGCGCGACGTCGGCACCGGCGAGCGCCGCCGCGACCGGCGCCGGCGGTTCCTCGCCGTGCTGGTCGCCGACCGGGTACCGCGCGATCGTCACCTCATCGGTGATCGTTTCGGCCGCCTCGTAGAGCGCGTCGGCGATCGACTGGCGCTCGGCGTCGGTGACGATCGCACACGATTCCGCCGGGGCGAGCGCGAGACACTGCGACAGCGCCCGTTCGGCCGGCGCGTCGAGGCCGTCATCCATACGCGTGAGTCGGCCGGCCGGGCAAAAGGCGTTTCTCTCGGAGCCGGGATCGACGGGCGTTTGTTCGGGGCGGGCCGACGAGACGTATGGACGAGATGGTCCGGCTGAGCGACTCGCGCACGGAGATGACCGAGCTCCTGTTGCCCGACGAGACGAACACGCTCGGGCGGGCGCTCGGTGGCACGGTCTTACACTGGATGGATATCTGCGGGGCGATCGCGGCGATGCGGCTCTCGAACCGGCAGTGTGTCACCGCGTCGATCGATCACGTCGATTTCATCGCCCCCATCGACATCGGCGAGATCGTGAGCGTCACCGCATACGCGTTCAACACGGGCGAGACGAGCATCGACGTGAAAGTCGACGTCCGGGCCGAGGATCCGTTCAGCGGCGACGCCCGGGACGCGACCTCGTCGTTTCTGACCTTCGTCGCCGTCGACGAGAACGGAACGCCGACGCCGGTCCCCGAACTCGTCTGCGAGACCGAAGAGGAAACCGAGCTCCGGGCACAGGCGGTCGCCGAGCGCGAGCGCGAACTCGAGCGGCTCGTCGAGCGCATGAACTGACACCCCGCGTACCGGCCGCGGAGTCAGTCGGCGATCGCGCCGTCAGTTCCAGCCGGGCCGGCCGGGTCCTGGATCCAGAGGTCGCCGAACAGATCATCCTGGCGGAGCCGGACCCGTCCGCGGTTCGCGAGAAAGAGCACGCCCAGAAACGTCTGGACCCGGGAGCCGCCGACACCGGCGATCTCCCGGAAGAGTACCTCTGCCCGACCGCGGTCGTACTGCTCGGCGATCGCGGCGTAGACGTCCTCGACGATCTCGCCGACGTCCTCGCCGTGGGTATTTGCCGTCGCCTCGACGGTGGTCCGATCGGTCCCGTCGACGATCGCCTCGTTCGAGCGGTACTCGACACGCTGGGGGCCTCGGGGCTCGCTGTCATCGGTGTCGTACTCGCGGGACTGTTTCCACCAGTTGCCCCGCTCGGCTTCGCGAAGCTCGCGGACGAGCTCGTCGAGGGTCTCCGGGGTCCCGCGGGCGCGCTTGCGCTCGAGCCGCCGGTCGATCTCCGTCTCGAGGCTCGCAAACGGGTCCGGCCCGGCCGACTCGGCCGGACGCTCCCAGGGTTGGTCTGCGGGCTCGGGGTCGGGCTCGTCGGGCTCGAGCATCGCGTCGCTTTTCATCCGCAACAGCACGCTCGCGTAAAACAGCGCCCGACCCGAGGCGCGCAGGTCCGCCCGGTCGAGCCGGTCGAGGAAGGCGTCGGTCACCGAGACGATATCGATATCCCAGGGGTCGATCTCGCCGTCTTCGGCTAGCCCGACCAGCACCTCGACGGGTTCGACGGATTCCGCGTCCTCCGTGTCGTCGGTCTCGGCGGCGCCGGTCCCCGCCGTGCCCGCGGGGTGTGAGTCAGTCATCGGCCGGGGCCTCCCCGGCGCCGGACAGGTCGATGCCGGTCACCGCCGAGACGTTGTTGTCCTGCATGGTGATACCGATCGCCCGCTCCGAGCGTTCGAGCATCGCCGAGCGGTGGCTGACGACGACGAACTGTGCCTCGCCGGCCAGCTCGTCGACCAGCTCGCCGACCAGCTCGGCGTTCGCCGCGTCCAGGAAGGCGTCGACCTCGTCGAGCGCGTAAAACGGCGCGGGGTTGTGCCGCTGGATCGCGAAGATGAACGCGAGCGCCGTCAGGGACTTCTCGCCGCCGCTCATCGCGTCCAGTCGCTGGATCGGCTTGCCCCCGGGCTGGGCTTTCATCGTGAGCCCGCCCTCGAAGGGGTCCGACTCGTCGTCTAAGTGCAGTCGACCGCTCCCGTTCGAGAGCCGCTCGAAGATCCGCCGGAACTGGTCGTCGATGGCCTCGAAGGCCTCGAGGAAGGTCTCTTTTTTCCGGGCCTCGTAGCTGGCGATCCGGTCGCGGATCGCGTCGGCCTCCTCGACGAGGGTCTCCTTTCGCTCCCGGAGCTCTTCGAGCTCTTCGTTGACCTCGTCGTACTCCTCGATCGCGAGCATGTTCACCGGTTCCAGGGCCGCCATTTCGCCCTCGAGGCGGTCGATCTCGGCTTCGAGTTCGTCGTGATCGGGGATCTCCTCGGGATCGTACTCCCCGACCTCCGCGGCGAGTTCCTCGATCTCCCACTCCAGGCGCTCCCGGTCCTCCCGGAGCTCGGCCAGCTCGTCCTCGACGGCGTCGACCCGCTCGCGGGCCGAGTTTCGCTCCGATCGGGCGGTCTCGACCCGCTCGCGCAGCTCCTCGCGGTCGGCTTTCAGCTCCGTCAGCTCGTCTTCGAGCTCGGCCACTTCGGCTGTCTTTTCCTCGCGGGCGCGCTCTTTTTCCGCCCGCTGGTCTTCGAGCTCGTCGATCTGGGCCTCGGCGGACTCGATCCGCTCGTCGGCGGCCTCGATGTCGGCTTGCAGCTCCGCGATGCTCTCCTCGGCGTATTCCCGTTCGAGCTCGAGTTCGCCGAGCTCGGCGTCGAGCTCGTCGCGCCTGTCGCTCAAGTCGTCGATTTCCTCGCGGATCGACTCGGCGCGTGCGGTCAGCTCCGGCAGCTCCGACCCCTCGATCTCGGCCTCCAGCTCGTTGATCTCGCCTTCGAGGTCGGCGATCGTCTCGTTGGTCGCGGCGATCTCGGCCTCAAGTTCGTCCATCCGGTCCGAGACCGACCTGCGCTCGGCCGCGATCTCCTCGAGCTCTGCTTCGAGGTCCGCGATCTGCTCGCGGGCCTGCTCGATGTCGGCCTCGCGGCTCTTGATCTCGCCCTCGATCTCGCGGACCTGCTCGGCGGCCGCGGACTCCCGGTCGCGGGCGTCCTCGAGGTTCGTCTCGGTCTCTCGAAGATCCTCGCGGAGCGACCGGCGCTCGTCTTCGAGTCGCTCGATCCGCTCGGCGACGCGTTCGAGCTTGCCCGTGCTCCCCGCAAACGAGTACCGCGAGCCGCCAGTCGAGCCGCCGGTCATCGCGCCGGATTTCTCGACCAGTTCGCCCTCGAGAGTGACCAGCCGGTACTGGCCCATCAGCTCCCGGGCGGTCTCGATTTCCTCGACGACCAGCGTCGAGCCCAGCACGTAGGAAAAGATCTCCGCGTAGGCCTCGTCGAACTCGACGAGGTCGTAGGCGAACCCGACCACGCCGGGCCGGTTCGGCTCGCGGGGCAGCGAGCGGCGGTCCATCTCCGTCAGCGGGAGGAAGGTCGCGCGGCCGGCGTTGCGGGATTTCAGGTGCTCGATGCACCGCTGGCCGACGCCGTCGTCGTCGACGACGACGTTCGCCAGCCGGCCGCCGGCGGCGGTCTCGCAGGCGGTCGCGTAGGCCTCCTCGACCCGGCCGAGCTGGGCGACGGTCCCGTGGACGCCGTCGAACCCCGCGTTGAGGATCGTCGTCACCGCCCGGCCGTACGAGGAGTCGCCGCTCTGCTGGGCGCGGGCCTCGAGCTCGGCGTACTCCTGCTGGGCGGCGCTGAGCTCGTCTTCAAGCTCGTCGGTTGTCTCGCGCAGCTCCGTTCGCTCGGTCCGGAGCTCGTCGACGGCCTCGGCGACCGTCTCGCGGTTCGCGACCGCTTTCTCCCGTTCGGTCTCGAGGTCCTCGATCTCGGCCTCCAGCTCGGGGATTCGTTCGCGGAGCTGTTCGAGTTCGGCTTCGGTCTCGCTGCGGTCGTTCGACCGGCGCCGCGCCTCGTCGAGCAGCCGGTCTTGCTCGCGCTGGAGCTCGTTTTTCTCCGACTTTGCCGTCTCCAGGCGGTCCTTGCGGTCCCGCAGGCGGTCTTTGACCGCCTCGAACTCGGCGCCGAGCTCGTCGATGCGGGCTTCGGTCTCCTCGAGGCGCTCGCGGGCGTCCTCGAGATCGGCCACGACCGACGATTTGCTCACCTTCGTCTCGCGGATCTCGGTCTCGAGCTCGTCGATCGTCTCCTGTTTGCCGTCGATCTTGACGTACGCCTGGCGCCGCTCGTCCTCGGCGGCCTCGATGTCTGCCTCGCGGCTCTCGATCCGGTCGTCGATCCGGGCGATATCGCCTTTGATCTCCTCGATCTCGCGTTTGAGCGCGAGCTGTTCCTCCTCGCCTTTTTGTTCGATCTCGGCGTTGAGCGCCTCGAGCTCGCCCTCGATCTCTTCGAGGTCGGCCTGGCGCTCGTCGAGTGTCGCCCGGCGGCGCTCGAGTTCGGCGTCGAGCTCGTCGATCTCGTCCTCGACCCCGCCGAGCTCGGCGCGTTTGTCCTCGATTTTCGCCGCCTTCCGGTACCCCTCGTAGGTCGCTTTCTCCTCGCGGAGCTGCTTGTACTGCAGGGCGGTCTCCCGTTCGTCGGCGAGCTGGTCGAGCCGCTCTGCCTTCTCGTCGATGCGAAGTTGGGCCTCCTCGAGGCGGTCCTCGACGGTCGCGAGCTCCTCGTTTGCGTCTGCCTTCTTCGCGTCGAACTCGGCGACGCCGGCGATCTCGTCGATGATCTCCCGGCGGGTACGGGGGGTCATGTTGATGATCTCGGTGACATCGCCCTGCATCACGACGTTGTATCCCTCCGGGGCGATCCCGGCTTGCCCGAGCAGCTCCTGGATATCCGAGAGGTTCACCGACCGACCGTTGATGTAATAATACGAGTAGTAGTGCTCGTCGGTCTCTTTGATCCGGCGCTTGATCGCGATCTCGTCGACGTCGCCGACCTTCTCCGTCCCGGCGGCGCTGACAACCTGTGACCGGGTGAGCGTCCGATCGGAGTTGTCGAAGACCACCTCGACGATCGCCTCGCGCTCGCCCCCGAAGGATGTCCCGTCCTGGTGGCCGGGGTTGTAGATCAGGTCGGTCAGCTTCTCGGCGCGAATGCCCGAGGACCGGGCCAGCCCGAGCCCGAACAGGATCGCGTCGATGACGTTCGATTTCCCCGAGCCGTTGGGCCCGGCGATCGTCGTGAAGTCCTGATAGAAGGGAATCCGGGTCTTGCGCCCGAAGCTTTTGAACCGGTCGAGGACGAGCTCCTTGATATGCATGCCGGCGGCCGTCAGGCGACGATGATATCGTCCTCTTCGGATGACTCTCCGGCCTCTGCGGTATCTGCGTCCGCGCCGGATTCGGCCTCGAACTGCGTCTGGGTCCGGTCTTGAGTCTGAGCGCCCACGCCCGCGTCGGTCGGCGCGAACTCGAGATCCTCGTCGAGGGCGTCTTCGAGTTCGCGGATGCGGACCTTACACTCGACCAGCTCGTCGGTCAACCCCTCGACCGACGCCTCGAGTTCTTTGACCCGCGATTCGAGCTCCTCGACTCTGTTGCCACACATACAGTAAGCGATTTTCTCCTGTTATATAAACGTGTGTCAGACACCGGTCGGAACTCCGAGGGATCACGGCCCGGTCACAGGTCCGTCGCGACCCGGAGCTCGGAGTCGGTCACGGTCGCGACGACCTCTGCCGAGACGGCGATATCGTCCGCGTTCGCGTCCCCGAATCCGAGTCCCTGCAGGACCGCCTCGCCGGCGCCCGGATCGGGCTCGACGTAGGCGACCTGCTCGCCGGCATCGACCTCGGTCACCACGCCGATCTGCTCGCCCTCGATGTCCATCAGGAACTTGCCCTCGTCTGCTGTCGAAAGGACTGTCATTATTGTCGGTCGTGGCTTTCAGTATAAATGCCTCTCGATAGGTCCGGCCGACAGAATTTTATGCTGTAGTATTGTACAATATTGTGTGTACAAAGAAATACTAGTGCCGACGGACGGAAGCGACCCTGCAGGGACGGCAGTCGACCACGCGGTGACACTCGCAAGCATCTGTGGCGCCCGAGTGCACGGGCTGTTCGTCACCGACAGCGGGACAATCGAGAAGGTCGGTGGGAAGTATCCACAGCCGGCAGAACAACTCGAGGGCGTCGGCGAGGAGGCACTCGGCGAGCTCGAGCGGGCCGGACGCGACGCGGGCGTCGACGTGACGTCGATGATCACCGCGGGGACCGCCCACGAGGAGATCGTCCAGTATGCGAACGACAACGATATCGACGTGATCGTGATGGGGACCCGCGGCCGGGATGGACTCGACCGGTACCTGCTGGGATCGGTGACCGAACGGGTCGTCCGGACCGCACAACAGGCGGTGCTGACCGTCGACGAGGCGACACCAGCACAGCCGGCCGACCAGCCAGCTGACCCGATGTGACCGGCGCACGAGACGTTTCACCGGCCGGGCGGTCGGGGTGATCGGCTCTGGCCGGGAGACGTGACCACCGCGAGGGTTTTTGCGCCGCGGCGCGTACTGTTGTCTCGTGACCGGTCAGCTCGAGGTTGCCCTGATTGCGCTCTATCCGGTGCCGTTTAGCTTTGCGATCGGCTTTTTCATCTGCAAGTGGCACATCAAACGCCTCGCGTACAGCGGCGGCGAAGACCGATACCCGGAGATGGTTGCCAACGTCGTCAGGAAGTATCGCCGCGAAAACGAGATCGAGCCCGACCCCGGAGCCAGGTAGACCGATGGTTCTGATCCCGACCGCGGCCATCGTCGCCGTCTTCGTCGGTGTGAACCTCACGATCGCGGTGATCGGCTACTACGTCGGTGTCAAACACGTCGATCGCCTGCTCGACATCGAGGAAGGCGAGGCGAATCCGGACTTTCCGCCCGGGTTCGGGACCCGGGAGCGCGAGCGGGTCGGGCCGCTCTCGGCCGAAGACATCGACGACATCGACGAGTGGGAGTCACCCTCGAGACGCGACCGACCCCGGGCCGGCGGAGACGCCGACGACCGGCGGGACTAGTCGGTCGGCTCGCCGACGCCGCGCGCACGCCCGCTCTCGTCGGGGCGGACCCCGCGTTGGATGATGTTGAACCCGCGCATGAGGTCGGTCCGTGAGATCAGCCCGACCAGCCGTCCGTCGTCGACGACGAGCAACCGTCCGACGTTCTCGCGTTGCATTGTCTCGAGCGCCGTCATGGCTCCGGTCATCGGGCCGACGGTCGCGAGCTCCCGTTCCATCACGTCCGCCACCGTCATTGCCTCGCGCTCGACCGCTGGGACGTCGGTCGCGTCCTCCAGGGTGACGACGCCGACATGTGCGTCGCCGTCGAGAACGGGATAGCCCGTGTGACGGTCGGCGAACATCCGCTGGACCATCGCCGCTACCGTCGTGTCGGGGGAGACGGTGTCGAGCTGCTCTCGGGGAGTCATCAGTTCGGCGACGGTGACGTCGTCGAAGGCGGCCTTGAAGACGGTCTGTCTGGCCTCGCCGGCGGCGGCGATGTAGACGAACACCGCGAGCACGACCAGAAACAGGTTCGAGAAGATCCCGACGACCGCGAACACCACCGCGAAGGCTTTCCCGACGCCGGCGGCGAGCTGGGTGGCCCGTACGCGAGAGCGGTTGCGCGCGAGCAGGGCCCTGAGCACGCGCCCGCCGTCCATCGGAAAGGCCGGCAGCATATTAAACGCGGCCAGGAAGACGTTCAACACCGCCAGATACCCGAACAAAAAGAGGAGCTCACCGGCGGAGTCGGGCACCGCGAGAAAGAGCCCGTAGAACACCGCGCCGACGCCGACGGAGACCGCCGGACCGGCCAGCGCGATCCAGAACTCCTGGCGCCAGTTTTCGGGCATCTCCTCGAAGGAGGCCAGCCCGCCGAGCAACCAGAGCGTGATCGACTCGATCCGACAGCCGTAGCGAAGCGCCACGAGCGAGTGCCCGAACTCGTGGAGCAACACGCCGCCGAACAACCCCAACGCGGCCCCGAGCCCGAGCAGCCACGGCCGGTAGGTCCCCTCGAGCGCCTCGGCTGCGATCTCCCTGCCCAGGAGGTCGTTGAGCAACTCGGCGATGGTCGCGACGTCTGTCCCGATGATGAAGGCAAACACCGGCAACACGATCAGAAACGTCCAGTTGAGTCGGACCGGAATGCCGAACGCAGTCCCGATCTTGAGCCCTCGCATGTCCGCTTGTTCACGGGCGGGGAAATTAAACTACCCGGGGCACCTGCCGAGCCCGCCAGGTCGAGGGCGAATGGATAGATTCACCCGGGGGGCGGTCCTACCGTCGGACGGTGACACCGAACGACGAGGAGTTTCGTGCCGAGCACGCGACGACCGCGGAGCTCGCGAACCTCCTGACCGACGTTGCAGAGAGCCTGAGTCTCGACTTCGACGGCTGGGACGAGCCGTACGTACGCGGGCCGAGCCTGTATTTCGTGGTGGTGGCGGACGTCCGGATCGACGACTACGCCGACCCGCTGGGCGCCAACCGGTGGCCGATCGAAATCTGTCGGGTCGCGACGGACAATCTGGAATCGTTCGTCGAGGCCGCAAGCGAGGTCGCGTTCAACCGCGACGGGGCGGTGGTCATCACGGCCGACGGAACGATCCAAGAGCAGATGTTCCGCATCCGCAGTCCGGGGGGCGAGATGGTGGCCCGACACCCGGGCATCGAGTACGCCGACTGGATGGGCACGAAACACCTGAGCGCACTTGAGGCCTCGATCCGTGAGGAGGTGCTCGTAGCGGTGACCCTCAGCGAGGAAGACGGCCGGGTCACGGTCTTCGAGGACGGCACCTACGAAGACTACGAGCGCGACGAACTCGGCGGGCGCTGGCGGCCGGAGCACTGACTCACCGGGCCCGCGTGGCTCACCGAGGGGCAGCCGCGACGCTTGTACTGTCGGGAACGACGACCCGGGAAACGCCGTCGGAACGCCCGGTGACACAAACCCACTCGACGGCCGAGCAGCGCCCGGCCACGATCAGCTGAGTGGTCCGCGTTCGATCAGCGCACGCAGGTGTAACACGTCGGAGCGATCGCCGCGCTGGACGGCGTCGACGACGGCGAAGACCTCCGGTCGCGAGACCGCGACCCGTTCGTCTCTGAGCGCCGCCTCCGGGGCGGCCTTGAGCTCCCTGAGCGTGCCGACCGCGAGCAGGTACGGAACCGCCCAGGCGGCGAGCGTGTTCCCGCGAGCCAGCGGCATCGCGGCTAGGTAGCGCCCGGCAGCGTTGAGCTGTGCCCGGGCCAGCGCGGCGGTCCGCTCGACGGCTCGCGTCGCCCCCGTCCTGTTGTCCGGCGCGAGGATCTCCGCCTGGGAGACGCCCTCCTCGGCCAGCCAGGCCGCCGGGAGGTAGACGTTGTTCTCGTCGGTGTAATCGTCGTAGACGTCTTTGGCGACGTTGACGAGCTGGAGCAGACGCGCGAACGAGCCCGCCGTGTTCTCCATCGTCTCGCGCTGATCGGGGTCGGCGGCCGGCGCGAGCAGCCGGGTGATCAGCTGGCCGACGGTGCCCGCCGCGTAGTGACAGTACTCCTCGAGTTCGGCTCTCGTCTGGATCCGGATCCCGCCTGCGTCTGCGTACCGATCGACGAACGTCGCCATCCCGTCGACGAGCTCCCGGACCGGCGGCCGGATCGCCTCGCGGGAGGATTGGGGCAGCGCGGCGAACGTGGCCACGACCGTCGGCGCGGCGGCGACGACCCGCCAGTCGTCGGACCGGTCGGCCTCAGGGGGCAGCCACCGATCGACCGCGGCGCGAAACTCCCCGATGGTCGCCTCGGCGGCCGGGTCGAGCGCCCGCTCGTAGCGCCGCAGCAGGTCGGCCTGCTGGTCGGGCGGGATCTGGTCCGTGTCCTCGATGGTATCGGGCACACGACAGAGCAGGTACCCCAGGGTGATCTCCGAGGCCATCGGCTCCTCGAGCACGTCGACGGTCAAAGCGAAGGTACGGGAAACGTCTCGGACCGCTACGCGACACCACTCGGGGTCGGGTGTCGCGTCTGATCCGAGAGACAGCCCTTCGGGAACGGAGTCGGAAACGGGATCGGGCATCGAACTACTCTCTGATAGGGGGAGACCACGAATAAGTAGTCGGGTCGGAGCGTCCGGATACTTCCGTCCAGACTGCCGGCGGCGCTGCAGACGGTCCGGTCAGAACCACGACAGCGACAGCGATCCGGGAAGCCCCCCGAGCGCCGCGAGCACTCGGTCGCCCCCGAACCGCCGCTCGAGCGGAACGAGCGCCCGGGCCTGACCCCGGAGCCGCCACGTTCGACGACGGAGCCACGAGACGTACGAGCCCGCCCCGCCCCAGGCCGCAACCGCCGCCCGGGCGGAGTCGACCGCCCGGCAGAGCCCGAACTGATTCAGCCCGCTGACCAGCCCGGCCGCGTCGCCGACCAACCGGACCGCCGCGCCGTCGTGTCGGAACCGGCACCGCGCCGGCGGTCGGCTCCCGACGAGCGGCTCGAGGCCGACCCGGAGCGCGGACCGGTCGGGCACCGCCACGCCGGCGGTCGCACAGAGCTCGGCGAGCGCGCGCTCCGGGTCGGGAGCTCGCTCGCGGCCGCGTTCGACGCCGACCCCGTAGGTCGCCCGAGACGGTGATTTGGTGGTAACGAACAGCCTGGCGTCGGGCCCGACGATCGCCGTCGGAGTCGGATAGTGCGCGGCGAAGTCGCCGGTCGCCTGCGCGCTCAGGGTCTCGATCGCCGGGGCCGGCGGGACCGCGAGCCCGGCGACCGACGCCGAGACCGGAGCGGGCCCGGAGGCGTCGATCACGAGTTCCGAGCGGGCACACAGCCTGTCGAACTCCGCCGGGTCGACTCGGTGGTTCTCGAAGACCCCGACGGCCTCCGGCAGCGTTCGCCGCCAGGCCCGTTCGAGCCGACCGCGGTCGATGACGACCGCGTCGGGCGCGCGAAGCGTCGCTATCCGTCGCGTGCTGCCGGCGGTCGGGATCCGGACGGCGATCTCATCGAGCGATCGCACCACGCCGTCGGCGGTCTCGTCTAACGGAATCCGGTCGAAATCCGCGACGACCTCGCCCCACGCGCCGCGGCGCCGGTCGGCGTAGGAGCCGGCGTCGTACAGCTCGACCCGGTGGCCCGCCCGGGCGGCCCGTCCGGCCGCTGCCAGTCCCGCGACGCCGCCGCCGACGACAGAGACGCGTGCCACGAGCGAATATCGTTCCGAACGGTTGTATGCGGATCGATACCGAACGTACCGTCGGGGAACCACCGGGAGGGATGATCGATTCCGACAGGATCGTAACCGTCCCGATCGGCCGGCTCGTCGAGGCGGTCGGACTCGCGCTCGGCGCGCTCGGAGTCGTCCACCTCGCCGCTCCGAAGGTCTGGCTCGACACCGCACGGTGGGGCTACGAGCGGGTCTTGGACGTCGAGTTCCGGCCACAGGGGCGGGCGCAACGACGGGTCCGGGCGGTCGGGGCGGCGATGCTCGCCGCCGGGGCCCTTGCGCTGGCGCTCACTCGCGGCCGCGCGGACGGTAACAGAGGGGAACGAGCGCCCGGGGTCACCGGATGATCGTCACCGGGACCGTCGCCTTGTCGAGGACGCTCTTGGCGACGCTGCCGACGACCCGTTCGCGCTCCTGAGACAGACCGCGGTGCCCGAGATACAGCGCGTCGGCGTCGATCTCCGCTGCGTACTCCGTGAGCGCGTCGGCGGGCCGACCGGTCAGCAGCTCGGTGTTGACGGCGACGTCAGCGTCGCCGATCTCCTCCCGGGCGATCCGTTGGGCCCGGTCGACGGTCCGCTCGCCGGCCTCGAAGGTTGCGTCCTCGCCAGGCACGACCACCTCGCCGTCGACCAGCTCGGTCTCCGGGGTGAGCACGTGGACAATCTCGAGAGTCGCCCCGAGCGCGGCCGCGTGACGCGCCGCATAGGCAACCGCCCCGTCGCTCGTCGTCGAGCCGTCCGTTGCGACGATGTACTGCATACTAGACTGAACGCCGCCGGAGAAAATAAACCCACCAGATCGATCGTCCGCCCCCTTTGCCGGGCTCGAAGGGTTCCAGCGGGGCGTTCGGGAGGAACACTTTTTACACGCTCGGCCGAAGCGCAGGTATGGGTCTGCAACGAGTCAAACAGGCGCTGATGGGAATCGGCCTGCTGACGGTGCTTGGCTTTCTCACGGTCGTCGGACTGATGGCGTACCTCTGGTACGACACAAAGGACATCGAGACGGACGCGACCGCGGACTTCGACGCCAGCGTCGACACCGACAGCGGTCTCGACGCGAGCGTCGACGTTGAAGCCGAGGCCGAGGCCGGCGAGGACGCGGACGCGGCCTGAACGCAGACGACTGTCTTTTTCGCGTCGAGCAACGACGACCGAACGGTTCGTCGTCGGGCCCCGGCGCAGTCGAGATCCGTAGCGTCGAGACCGGCCGTCAGCCTCGTCTCGCCACCCCGAGCTCGCCGCCTCGAGGGTCACTCGCGCAACACGATGAGATACGTGAGGACCGCGATCCCGAGCGTGCCGACGGCCAGGTTTCGGGCGGTAAACGCCGCTTCTCCGATGAAATCCAGCCCCCAGAGGACGACGGCCGCGAACACGAGCGACAGGAGCACATCGAGAACGAGCAACACGCGGATATCGCCGTCCGAACTCACGATCGGATCTGACACCGCGATCGTCTTGAAACCTCCCGTCCGTTCTTGTGGTTCCGGCGCGTACCGCCGACGTGGTCCGGAACAGCGAGGGCCGACGCGTGGATCCGGTTCCGTTCGTCGTCGTAACCGGGACCGCGTTCGGAGGGTGTTATGCGTTCTTTCCGGTGTATTTTTTCTCCTTCGGACTCTCGGCGGCGGCGGCGCTCGCCGGGACGACTGCGATTTTTCTCGTACTGGCTGCGGTCGCGTACGTCCGTCTCGTCCGGAATGCGCGCCCCGAGGTCGCGGCGGAGCTACCGCCCGGCCGCCGTCTCGAGCAGATTTTTTATTACGCGCTAGTCGTGACGGGCGCGTTCGTGTTGCTAACGGGACTACTGCTGGTCCGGTGACGCGATTCGGGGACTGTTCCGAGCCGGAGACCGCCCGAGGATCCGCCTCGGCCCACACGCTTTTGCTGTCTTGCCCGCTGCGAGACGTATGCGCGAGGTGGAGACCTCTCGGTTCGTACAGACGTACCCGGAGATCGTCGAGCGGAACCTGTCGCCGGCGGCGATACTCGACGCCGAAGGGAGTTTCGAGGTCCGCGAGACCGAGAACGGCGGCGATCGGGTCACCGTCGGCGGGTACGGGCTGACGCTCGTCTTCGCGTTCACCGCACGCGGGGACGGCATCGAGTACGAACAAATCGAGGGCCCCCTCGAGACGCTCCGAACCACCCTGACCTACGCACCCGAAAACGAGGGAACCCGGCTTACCGCGCGCTCCGCGGTCGCCGTCGGCGGACCCGCCGTTCTCGACCGTCTGGCCGCCTGGAAGCGCCGCGGCGAACTCGAACGTGCACTTGCCGGCGTCGCCGAGCGGTGTCAGTAGGCGGAAGATCCGTCCGCGACCGACACCGGAGTCCGGCTGAACCGCCGGGACCGAACGGGCCGTCTGTCACGAGCACACGTCCGACAACCGACGGCGGGCTCGACCCGCCCGTCCGAACGTCTCGATCCCGAGACCGACGACGAGCAGTCCGGCGGCCCCGGTTCGACCGTCGGTTGGCTCTTCGTTCGATCATGCGATGGGAACGCACTACCGAACTGGGTTTAAATTAATCGATGCTGACAGATTGGTATGGGACTGCTTAGCACGATCGGCGAAGCGTTCAGAGCATCGACGCAGACGACGGCCCGCGGTGACGCCGCGGGGGCCGACTCGGAGGGGGCCTACTGGTGTCACGACTGTCAGGAGCGGATCCGGGACGTCGACGTGACCGGCGAGGCGCCGCCGACCTGTCCGTCCTGTGGCGACGAGATGGAGTTCGAGCGCTCGAAGGGCACCTCGAGTTGCGCCTGCTAGAGTCGTAGTTCCTCACCCTCCTCGCTCGGGAAGGGATTGGAGAACGATTCCGCGCTCGCCCGTTCGTCGTCGGTCGCCTCGCAGTCGGACAGCGCAGTCTCGAGGGCCCGTTCGTCCATGTTTCGGCCGATGAAGACGAGTTCTGTCCGGCGGTCGCCGACGGTCTCGTC
The DNA here is from genome assembly GCA_964426325.1 of uncultured Halobacteriales archaeon. Classification (GTDB taxonomy): domain Archaea; phylum Halobacteriota; class Halobacteria; order Halobacteriales; family Haloarculaceae; genus Halovenus. The sequence goes on from CAYRQD010000007.1 coordinate 51,826, forward strand.
CCACGGGAGCTCCGGGTTGAGTCGCCGCTGGCTCTCCTGACGCCGTTCGGACAGCGCGGCCACCCACGGCTCGCGGCCGAGGACCCGGCGGGTCCCGCCCGTCCCGGTGTAGCGCAGGGCGAGCTCGTCTCGCCCCGCGATCCAGACCAGTCCCTTCGACCGGATGACCGACTCGGGGAGCGACCGGAGAAACTCCGCGAACCGCTCGGGGTGGAGCGGCCGCTTGGACTCGAAGGCGATCGAGGTCACCCCGTAGGTCCCGGCGGGGTCGTGAACGTGTCCCTCGTGATCGTTGTCATCGTGGTCGTGTCCGTCGTGTGCCTGGTCCGGCCCGGCGGTCCGGTCGGCCCGTTCGACCGCGCGCTCGCGGCTGTGGGCTGCCCGTAGCGATTCGGGGCTGAACAGCCCGGTGTTCAATACGGCGCCAGGGTCGATCGCTCCGCGCGTGGTTCTGTGGCGTTCGGCGCCGGGATTCAGGGCCTCGAGGAGCGCCTCCGTCTCGGCGACTGTCTCCTCGGTCGCCAAGTCGCACTTGTTGACGAGCAGGATGTCCGCGTGTTCGGCCTGCGTGACCAGCAGCTCCGAGAGTGGACGCGCGTCGCCGTCGGTGTCCGCCTGTCCCGGCCGCGTGCGTCGGACATCCGCGGTGGTGACGATGTCGTCGTCGGCGAGCGTCTCCCGGAAACTCGAGGCGTCGACGACCGTCACGAGCGTGTCGAGCCGGTACGGAGCCGACGCCGGACCCGTGGTGAACAGTCGCGCCACCGGCCCCGGCGCGGAGATTCCCGAGGACTCGACGACGAGGTGATCGAACTCGCCGGTCCGGGCCAGCCTGCTGACCGCGATCTCGAGATCGTCCCGGAGGTCACAGCAGATACAGCCGTTTGACAGCTCCGTGATGCCGTCCCCGCGGGCGTCGATCAGTTCGGCGTCGACGTTGAGCGCTCCCATGTCGTTTACGAGCACCGCGAGCGTCCGATCGCCGGGATTCGAGAGCAGGTGATTGACCGTTGTCGTCTTGCCCGCCCCCAGCGCCCCCGAGAGGACGGTGACCGGTGTCCCGTCGGCTCCCAGCGGACTCATACCCCTCTTGTTCGGCGTCCGCGCACTTATATTCGGTCCCGAACCGGCAGTACGCTTTTTTAGCTGCACGCTGTGACCCGTTACGTGGAACTCGCGACGCGCATTCGGGCATACCGCGAGACGCTCGGGGAGTGGCTCCGAGGGCTGTACCACGGGATGATCTCGCACCCGGCCTACGAGAAAATCGAGAAGGCCGCCGAGGACAGCGAGGACGCCTTCCTGCTGGCGTGTTTCCCCGACGCGTTCGGAGTCCCGAGTCCGGTCTCGTATTACACCGCCGAACTCCTGCCGTACTTGACGGGGGAGTTCGAGCAGTGGGAGCGTCGGATGTGGGACCGGGAATCGGCGCTCGAACGGAAGGGCAGCCAGTATCACTTCTGAGCAGATGAACCGATTCGTCTTCTTCGGCGGCAAAGGCGGGGTCGGCAAGACGACCGTCTCGAGTGCGTACGCTCACAGGTGCGCGCGGGCGGGACAGGACGTGTTGCTCGTCTCGACGGACCCGGCACACAGCACTTCGGACGTGTTCGACCAGGAGTTCGACGACGATCCCCGGCCCGTCGAGGGGTACGAATCGCTGTCTGCCATGGAGATCGACCCGGAGGCGGCCGTCGACGAGCACCTGATGGGGATCAAGCGGTCGCTGGGCGATCAGGTTAGTCCGGCCGTGGTCAACGAGATCGACCGCCAGATCGAACTCGCCCACCGAACCCCGGGGGCCCACGAGGCGGCGCTGTTCGACCGGTTCATCGAGGTGATGCGCGACGCCGGGGCCGACCGGGTCGTGTTCGACACCTCGCCGACCGGCGGAACGCTCCGGTTGCTCTCGCTGCCGGAGTACCTCGGCGGGTGGATCGACCGGCTGCTCGCAAAGCGCGAGGAGAGCGTCGAACTCTACGAGCGGGCCGCGATCGGGGGGCGGGAGCCGCGCCGCTCGCAGGTCGGCGACCCGATTATCGCCCGGCTCCAACAGCGCAAGGAAAACTTCGAGTTCGCCGGCGAGACCCTCCGCGAGGACGCCACGTTCTTTCTGGTCGCGAACCCCGATCAGCTCTCCGTTCGGGAGACCTCCCGGGCGGTCGAGCAGCTTAGGGAGTACGACCTCGCGGTCGCCGGGATCGTGATGAATCGGCTCACGCCCGAACCCGATCCAGAGGAGAACGGCCGCGGTGCCAGGTACCTCCGAGACAGGATCGAGACCGAACGCGCCCGGCTCGAACAGGCCCGGGAGACGATCGACCCGCCGGTGATCGCGACCATCGAGTCCCGGGTCCGGGAGGTGAAAGGCGAACTCCTCGAGTCGGTCGCCGAGGAACTAACGATCGACCCGGACTGAACTCCCGGAGACGCCGCTCACGCCGCGCTCTTGGCCGTGAGGCGGCCGATCTAGCCGAAACACATAAGTTGTTCATGAATGTTTGTGATCGTACACCATGGTTAGCGTTGTCACCGTCGTGGTGCTGTCACTGGTAACGTTCACGATCGGATACCTCGCGTACGCGCGATACCTCTCGCAGTTCGTCGAGTTGGACGACGAAACCGAGACACCGGCTCATAAGTACAACGACGGGCAGGAGTACGTGCCCTCGAAGAAGCCGGTGTTGCTCGGACACCACTACTCGAGTATCGCGGGCGGGGCGCCGATCGTCGGCCCGATCACGGCGGGGGCGGCGTTCGGGTGGCTGCCGGCGATCGCGTGGATCGCAGTCGGCAACCCGCTCTTTGGCGCCGTCCACGATTTCATGTCGCTGTCGGCGAGCACCCGCCACGAGGGAAAGTCGATCGGCTACATCGTCGGCGAGTACGTCGGCGACCGCGGGAAGGACATGCTCCTGTGGTTTGCCTTCCTGACGATCATCCTGGTGATCGCGGTGTTCGCGCTGGTGGTCGGGATCGTCTTCGACGCCTATCCGGCGGCGGCCACGGCGAGTCTCGTCTACATCGCTATGGCGTTGCTCTTCGGGGTGTACCTCTACCAGTTCAGCCTGCCGTTCCTGCCGGGCGCGATCGCGTTCGTCGGGCTGGTGTTTGCCGGCGTGTTCGTCGGGCTTGAGTACCCGATCGCGCTGGTCGAGACCGAGTCGACCGCGGCCGAGACGATCGTCCTGCTGGGCGAGGCCTCCAGCTGGGATTGGCTCCCGCTCGCGGGTGCACAGGGGGCGAACGTCGCCGCCTGGATTCCGGTCGTGATCGCGTACGCGTTCGTCGCGAGCGTGCTCCCGGTCTGGGTGTTACTCCAGCCCCGGGACTTTCTGACCTCGAGCCTGCTGTACGTCGGGGTCGGGGGCATGTTGCTGGCCGTGCTGGTCGCGGCAGGGTCGGGGCTGATCGGGGGCGGGTTCTCGGTGACGGTTCCCGACTCGTACACGCTCGGGGACGGGGCGGCACAGAAGACAAACCTCAACATGGAGATCCCAGCGTTCAAGGGCTTCACAAGCGAGCTCGGGCCGATCTTCCCGTTCTTGTTCGTGACGATCGCCTGCGGGACGATCAGCGGCTTTCACTCGCTCGTCTCCTCGGGGACGACGGCGAAACAGCTCGACAAGGAGACCGACGCCCGCGCGATCGGGTACGGCGCGATGCTCGGCGAGGGGCTGCTCGCGACCACCGCGGTCGCGGCGCTCGCGCTGGTGGCGTTCCAGACGTTCAACGCCGGCGTGGTCGGAGCGCTCGCGAACTTCCCGGTCGGCGGCGCGATCATGCTCGGCGCCGGCTTCGGGATCCCGGCGGATATCGGAGCGACGTTCATCGGCCTGGTCTTCGTGAGCTTCCTGCTGACCTCGACCGATACCGCCACGCGGCTGGGGCGATATATGCTTGAGGAGATCGTCGGGACGCCCGAGACGAGCATCCAAGAGACCGCGGTCAACCGGTACGTCAACACCGGAGCCTTCCTGTGTCTCCCGGCGTACGCGCTGGTCGGTAGCGGCGAGTGGGCGACGCTGTGGCCGCTGTTCGGCGGCGCCAACCAGACGCTCGCGGCGCTGGCGTTGCTCTCGGCGACGCTCTGGCTGGCCAACTGGGACGAGTCGAAACAGCTCGTCAGCACCGGCGTGCCGATGGCGCTCATGCTCGTAGTTACTGTCACGGCGCTGTTGTGGATCGGGCTCTACCGGGCGCCGACGGACGCTCTCGACGCGGCCGACACCGCGGGGGCGGTCTCGGCGGGAATCCAGGCGGTGCTCGCCTTGGTACTCGCCGGACTGGCGCTCGCGCTGGCCTGGATGGGATATAAAAACATCACAGCGGCTCGGGACAGCTACACCGGCGCGGTCACGAGCGACGACTAAACGCCGCGCGGAGCCGGTCGAGCACTCCTGCCGGCTCCCGGGATTGCTCAGCATCGTCCCACAGCCGGAACGCCTGGAGAACATCAACGCCTGTGCTGGCAACCGCGTCGGTCCGCTCCGGGGCGACGACGAACAGCCGAACGGCGTAGTGACCGTGGTAGCCGTACTTTATCAGCGTTCGCGACTCGAATCCGGAGACGAACTCCCGAACCTCCTCGGGGATCCTGGGGGCGACGACCCCGAAGACGAACTCCGTGCCGAAGTGCTCGGCGTCGGGATCGATCCACGCCTCCGCCAGCTCGTCGCCGAGCGCGGCCAGCCGTTCCAGCTCCGCGATCGAGATCGACGATTCGCGCGTCACGAACAGATGTTCGGTCGTCTCGTGGTCGGCGTAGGTAACAGACGGGTGAAAAAACTGCTTGTGACTCTGGATCTCTAAGCACCCGTACAACGGGAACCGGCGACCCTGGACCGTCCGGTCCCGTTCGAGGTCATAGCTGTGGAGCAGCCGGTCGCTCACGCGGTCGATGTACTCGTCGTCCCAGTCGGGGACAGCGGCGAGCGGATCGTCGGCTTGGTCTTGATCCCCCTCGGCCATGCGACCCGCTCGGCCCCCGAGACCCAAAGTTCCACGGGTAAACCGAACCCGCCGAGTCGGCCGCCGGATCGGCCGTCGATGCCCGGGGCGAATCGCCGATCGTCCGCGGGGGAAACGCATAAGTCACGGCGAGACAACAGGTCGGTATGGGGAAGAGTAGCGAAGAGAAAGAGACCTGTGGTCGGTGCGCGATGAGTTCCGTTTCCGGGGTGATGGACGACGATCACGACCCGTTCGACGGCGATCGGATCGAGATCGAGGAAGGCGAACTCAGAAAGATCTCGCCGAGCGTTTTTTTCGGGCGGATCAAACGCCGAGTCGACGGGGTCGTCGCGAAGCTCACGTACAGGCGCTGACGTCCCGAGATACGGGTGCGACGCCGACACTGACGAACGCTCTTTCTCACCCGACCGCGCTTTCGTCTCCACACCAGCGGTCTCGCTCGTGGTCGATCGGCGCGCCGATGTCTCACGAGTCGGCCAGTCTGTGGACAGAGACGGCAGGTCCGGCACGTATCGACTCAGACCGGCCGCGAGAGGACACGGGCAGTCAACCCCACCCGAGCGGACCGAGCCGGATCAGTCGGTCGCCCGGCCGGCGCCGGCCGGGGTCTCGCGGTCGGCGTCTAACTCGCGGACGCGGCGTATCCGCTCGGGGATCGGCGGGTGGTCGTAGTGAAACGTCTCGTACAACGGGTGTGCGAACGGGACGCTGAGGTTGTCGGCGGCGAGGCTCGCGAGCGCCCGGGCCATGGGTTCACCGCCGACGATCTCGACGGCGTAGGCGTCGGCGTCGCGTTCGTAGGCCAGCGAAAAATAGTTCTCGACCGGACTGGTCAGCCGGTTCACCGGCAGGACAAACAGGAGTCCGACGAACAGGCCGACGTAGGGCGTCTCCGGCGCAGCGACGGCGTCGTAGGCCACGCCGAACTCGAGCAACGCCGCGAGCGCCGCGACGACCGCGCCCAGCCGGACGATCGACAGCGCGACGAACTTCCAGATGTGGCCCTCCCGCCAGTGGGCCAGCTCGTGGGCCAGGACGCCCTTGATCGCCGCCACGTCCAGCGAGTCGGTGAGCGTGTCGTACAGGACGACCCGCTTTGCCGGGCCGAAACCGCTGAAAAACGCGTTCGAGTGCCCCGAGCGGGAACTGGCGTTCATCTCGTAGACGTTCTCGGTCCGGTAGCCGGCGGTCTCGAACACCTCCTCGATACCCTCGCGGAGCGGGCCGTCTCCGAGCGGCTCGAACTCGTAAAACAGCGGGAGGATCACCCGCGGGAGCAACACCTGCAGCGCCACCACGACCCCGACCAACAGCGCCCAGACCGCGACCGGCCACAGCGACACGGTATCGACGAGCCAGACGGCGGCGACACCGAGCGGAACGGCGAGGGCGACCGCGACGAGCGTGCCGATGACCCAATCGCGCAGCCAGAGGCCGAGAGACTGCTCGTTGAACCCGTAGGCCTCCTCAACGCCAAAGGTCTCGACGATGTCGAAGGGCACGGAGACGGCCCGCACAGCGAAAACGACGCCCCCGACGAAAACGGCCGTCTCGAGCAGCAACGCGTCCCACTCCGCGAGGGCCGCCGTCGCGTCGGCGAACGCGCCAGAAAACACCACGAGCACCACGATCCCGAGCAGCGTCCACGACCGGAGCGCGTCGACTCCGGTGCCGAGGCGCTCGTAGGCCAGCGCCCGGTCGGGATCCTCGATGCCTAACTCCTCGACGATCCACTCGCGTTCCTCCGCGACGACCCGCCGCTGGTATCGCAGGTTCGCCGCCGACAGCGCGGTGAAAAACAGCTCCGTCCCGACCAGCAACGCGACGAGCGCGCCAGCGATTAACAAACTCGCCATAGTGAGGCCGAGCGTGCCAGAATAAAAAGTCTCCCGACGGCTCTCCCGACGGGCAGCCCCGGAGCGAACGCGACCGACCCCACCCCGGCGTCGCCGGCCGACCTCGGAGGATCGCCGACGGTCACGAGCGTGCCTGGCGAACGGACCGGAACGCGTGGGAGCCGGCACGTCCCCGGACGCGACGGGGCGTTCACCTCGACTGCCACCCGGCCGTGCATTTATGTACGCTGGCTGGCAGATCCCTGGCATGACAGAGCGGTGTAAAACGTCCTCGTTCGATCTCGTCAAACCGGAGGCGAAGTTCATCTTCACCGCCGTGCTGCGGTGTCGCGACTGCGGCAACACGAAGCGGCCGGACGAGGACGCGGTCGAGCACGCCTCACTTCCGGCCGCTGAACGGGACCTGCTCGAAGCGTAACCCCGCTCCGGGCCGTCGATGCCTCTGTGGTGAATCCGGCCCGAAACGGGCGCGAGTACACCGGGCGTGTGTTGCCCGGTGCGAGCCAACAGTTCCGGAGCGGTGGCGCTTCGTCGCGATCGGATAGCGGCACCCGTCCGGCCACCGGTCGAACGTAGTTCTTCGGGGATCGACGGAGACAGGCGAGCCGGCTGACGCGGGTCGAGCGCCCGTCGGCAGGAGTCGAGCACGGTCGTCGTCGGTGATCGCCGGCGCGGTGGCCGCCGTCAGCGTAGGGGGATCGAGCGATGGACGGTCGCCGTTCCGTTGGCCCGGTCGGGCTCGATCCGACGGGACGAACACCTAATCCGTCTGGGGCCCCAACAGATCGACATGGATCAGACGACGCTGGACGGAGACGACATCTCCGAGTTGCGGGCGGAGTACGACAGCAAGGTCCACACACGACTCCCCGAACGGGCACGGGCCGAAGACGGATGGCCGATTCAGCTGGATCACTGTTTTGCCCGGGTCGTCCTCGATAACGTGTTCGAAGACGAGTGGTACAGTCACGTGAACGGTCGGCCGGCGTACGAACACCTCTCGACGGAGGAACTCGCCGCCGCGATCGATATCGCCGATCGGATGTTAGACGGAGGTCCACAGGTCGCCGCGGAGCTGAACGAACGGTCACTCGGGTGGCGCGGCTCGACCGCGTAGCACCCACCATCTACCCACGTGCAATCGGGACGGTCAGTCGGCGGTCGTCAGAGCGCGTGCGAGCGCGTCGCGGGCGGTGGGGCGCCACTCGCTGCAGGGGGTCGTCGCCGTGTGGAAGCTCCGACAGATCGGGACGGACGGCGACCCGGCCAGCGAGACGACGGGATCGGTACGGCGTTCCCAGCTCAGCGTCCACGGCGAAGACGGGTCGGCGCGGACGTAGTTTATCATATCGGCGGTCGTCTCGATTTCGTCGGGAGTGATCCGGTACCGCCCCGCCGCGTCCGTCGCGTCGACCGTCAGGGTTGCCCTCGGGGAGACCGACTCTGCCGCCCGGAGAGCCGCGACAAACCGCTCTAGGCCGAGTGCGGTCCAGCTCAGACTGACGTGACTCCGGTAGCTCTCGACGTGAACCGGCGGGTCGACGCCGATCGTTCGCGGGGGGTCATCGCAAGACGCGTCCCGAGCCATCGTAGGGTGATCGCGTGACAGCGTAAAAAACACACCGCACGCGTACGCACATCTCGCTCGTTCGGCACGGAGGCAAGCGAACGAAAGAGACGGTCAGACAGGTCCGTCGAGGAGCTGGCGGCTCCGAGACAACACACAAGGGGCTCTCTGCCCTGGAGACGGTAGTGGCAGTGTACGGCCGGGTGGCAGACGCTCTCGAACGGGCGAAGATCATCGATCGCGAGCGGCTGGACCGGACGGTCGAGCTCTCTTGGCCCCGGATTATCACGGGGGTTGCGATCATGTCCAAACAGACCGTCGATCTCGCGCTCGTCGGGTGGGCGGTCGGCTCGGCGGCCGTCGCGGGGCTCGCGTTCGCGTACGCGTACTGGACGCTCGCGAAGTTCGTCGGCATCGGCCTCGCCGGCGGGACCGTCGCGCTGGTCTCGCAAAACTACGGCGGGCAGGCGACCGACAGGGCCTCGACGGTGGTCAAGCAGGGCGTCTGGATCGCGCTCGCGATCGTCGTTCCGGTCGTTCTCTGCTTTCTCCTGTTCGCCGAGGCGCTGATCGGGGTGTTGGGCTCGGATCCCGGCCCGATCGGGCACGGAACGACGTACCTGACGATCGTCGCGCCGGCCCTGCTCTTCGAGTACCTGAACCTGCTGATGAGCCGGACCTACGCCGGCGTCGGCGACACGTTCACGCCGATGGTCGTGCGGGCGGGCGGCGGACTCGCGAACATCGTCCTCAGCGCCGCCCTGATTCTCGCCGGCGCGGGCGTCGCCGGCGTCGCGATCGGAACCGTCCTCTCGACCGCTGCCGTGCTGGTCGTGCTCGGGTGGGGCTGTCTCGGCCGGTCGTACCCGGTTCCGGGCATGCGTCCAAGCCCGGTGATCTTCCGGCTCGGCGGACCGCAGTTCGACCGCGTCCTCGGCCGGCAGCTGCTCGCGGTGTCGGCGCCGCTGGTCGCCCGGCGGATCGCCGAGATGGCCGTGGTCTTCCCGTTGTTGTGGATCGCCGGCACGTTCGGGACCGTGGTGGTCGCGGCCTTCGAGGTCGGCCGGCGGATCCGCGACCTCCTGGTCAGTTTCAACTGGGGGTTCTCGACGGCCGCGAGCACGCTCGTCGGACAACACCTCGGCGCTGGCGAGGAGGCCGAGGCCGCCGCCTACGGCAGCGCCATCGCCCGCCTCTCGGTGGTCGTACACCTGCTCGCGGCGGCTGCGGTGTTTCTCGCCGCGCCGGTGATCGCGCGGGCGTTCGTCTCGGGCCCCGAAGAGCTGCGCCAGACCGCGGCTTTCGTCCGGGTGACGGCGGTCACGGCCGTGCTCCTCGGGCTCGACGGCGCGGTCGTCGGGGCGCTTCGAGGTGCCGGCGACACGCGCTGGCCATTTGCCGCGACGCTGGTCGGACAGTACGCCGTCGCGCTCCCGGTGGCGATCCTCGGGATGGTCACGCCGCTCGGCGTCGGCGGGTTGTACGCCGCGCTGGTGTGTGGCGCCGCCGTGCCGGCCGCGAGCAACCTCTGGCGGTACCGGACGGACCGGTGGAAAGCAGTCAGCCGCGCGTACCGTCCCGCCGACGACTGACGAACTGCACCGTCGGAGCCGATCGACTGCACGTCTACGACCCCAGAGCGGGGCGTCTCGCCGTGCCGGCAGCGATCACAGCCGGTCGACGACGTCGTCGAGAATCTGTTTTCCGACCACGCGATCGAGCGGATCGTTTCGGTTCCCGCAGTGTTCGGACATGACACAGAGCGGACACCCGCGCCGGCGCTGGCAGTCACACTCGTTTAGATGCTCGCTGGTCCGTTCGGCGATGTTCTCGAAGTTGTCGTAGATCGCCCGGGAGAACCCGATCCCGCCGTCGATACCGTCGTGGACGAACCACACCGGGCCGGGGATCCGCTCGTCGGGATGACTGGGGGTCGAGAGGCCGCCGATATCGCCGTTGTCGATCATCAACTCGAGGGGGGCCAGCTGGATGACGCCGTGCTCGGCGGCGTGGATGCCACCGCCGTAGGTGTACCGCTCGGGCTCGGTGAGTCCGGCGTCCTCGCGGGCGTGTTTCGTCGGCTCCAAGAGCGGCTCGTCGAGTCGATCGATCGTACTCGAGAGGTGATCCTCCGGGAGAGACACCCACAACAGTTCCGTGTCGAGAGACAGCGGCGGCGACCCCGTCGGGTGCGGTCCGCTCTCGATCTCGCCGGTCGAGATGTCGTGAACGAGATACTGGGCGTACTCGACGTCCACGTCGGCGCGACCGAACCACAGCCGGTAGCCGTCGCCGAGGTCCCGGGAGGTCTCCGGGCGGAGATTCGAGATTCGCTTGTCCGACAGGGTCTGGGTGTACCGCCCCGTCTGTCGTCGTTCGACCAGGATTCGGGATATCGGACCGTCGTGGTCGACCTCGACGACCTCGTACTGCTGGCCGTCGTGTAAGAAGAGCGCTCCCTCGTGGTAGTCGCGGTAGGCACGTTCCTTTGCGACCGGGTCGTGGTCGATCTCGCCGTCGAGACAGTCGACGACGTACTGTCGCCCGCCGGTCGCGTAGATCGAAATGCGGCTCTCGGGGCGCGGATCTCCCGTGTAGTGAACGCCGGTCTCGAGCCCGGCGTTCCCCTCGAGTACGCCGGCCGCCTGCCACATCGACACCATCTCCGAGAGCCGGTCCTCGTCGCCGAGCACGCCGGCGTCCTCGTCGGTCAGCGGTCGCTCCTTCGCCGCGACACACAGGTGATCCGCGTAGACCCGCTCGTTCTCGATCGAGACGACCGCGTCCTCGACGTCGTCCTCGAAGAGATACGACGGGTTGTCGAGAATATACGAGTCCATCGCGTCGGCGCCGCCGACCAGCACCGAGAGCGCGTCGGTCCGGCCGCGCCCGGCACGGCCGATCTGCTGCCAGAATGACTGTCGAGTGCCCGGGTAGCCGCTCGTGACCGTCGCGTCGATCCCCCCGACGTCGATGCCCAGCTCGAGGGCGTTCGTGGTGGCGACCGCGTCGACGGTGCCCTCCCGGAGTTGGGTTTCGACCGCCCGTCGGGTGCGCTTGCCGAGTCCGGCGTGGTAGGCTCTCGTCGTGACGTAATACTCTCCGGGGTGATCCCGCGCGCCGCGGCCGATCTTTTTCGCGGCGATCTCGGTCCCCTGTCGGGCCGAGCAGAACTGGAGCGTCTGGCGCTCGTTGACCGCGAGGTGTGCGGTGACTCTCGCGGCCTCGTCGCCGGTCGAGGCGCGAAACTCCTCGAGTCCGGCCCCCGGGGAATCCGCGGCGTCCTCGGGGCCGGGAACTGCCGTCTCCTCGACCGGCGGTTTCCACAGAACGATGTCGCGCCCGCCCCGCGGTGACCCGTCCTCGTCGATGACGGTGAACGCCTCGCTCGTGAGCCGGGCGGCGTGTTCGGCCGGGTTGCCGATGGTCGCGGTCGTGAGGACGAACTGCGGATCCGCGTCGTAGTAGTGCAACAGCCGGCGAAGTCGACGGAGTATCCAGGCGACGTGGGTTCCCGTAACCCCGGAGTACTGGTGGGCCTCGTCGACCACGACCAGCTGCAGGTTGTCGTAGAACCGCGCCCAGCCGCGGTCGGTGTTGTGCCGCGGGAGATACACGTTCAGTCCCGCGGGATTCGTGAGGATCGTGTCGGCGTTAGCCCGGATGTCTCGCTTGCGGTCCCGTTTCGTGTCCCCGTCGTACACCTCCGTCCGGGCGTCGACGTCCCACTCGGCGAACCGGTCGTTGAGCGTCTGCTCCTGGTCCCGGGTCAGTGCCTTCGTCGGGTACAGACAGAGTGCCGTCGCGTCGGGATCGTCCAACTGATTCCGGGCGATCTGGAGCGCGTAGATGCGGGTTTTGCCCGACGACGTCGAGGTCGTCACCACGACGTTTTCCCCGTCGGCGAGCGCCCGGAGACCCCTCTCCTGGTGTCGGTACAGGTCGGCGTCGAGCCGGTCGGCCAGCTCGTCTCGGAGCACCGCGGCGGCCGGGACGGTATCCGCGGCCCGCGGTGGAACGTGTTCGCTCGCGGTTACCTGCCCGGAATAGTCCGGGAACGATTCGGTCAGCGCCGCCTCGGAGAGAACGTCCTCACGTTGTGGTGTGTCGGAGCTCATTGCTGTCAGGAGAACTCCGAAAGTGATCCTTGCCTGCTCCGGTCGGCCGGTCGACTCGTCGTCTCCGGGGGCCGACGGTTCGCGTTCGCGTCTCGTAGCGCCTCGTAGATCGTCGCCAGCGCCCGCACGTCGTCCTCGCAGTAGGCCTCGAGGCGCTCCCAGTCGGGCCGATACTCATCCGGCCGGTCGGCGGTCCGTCGCCACGCGTTGTACTCCCGTGCGGCGGTGGCGCCGTCGACGCCGGTCGTCGTCGGCTCCCAGCCAAGCGCCGTAGCGACGGCCTCGAGCCGGTTGCTCCGACCCGGAAGCGTGGCGTGTCCCTGCGTCGCGGCGTAGTACAGCGGGTCGAACTGGTATCGGCCCTCCCAGTCCTCGACCCACTCGGGCGCGTCTCGTTCGAGGTGGCGTCTGATCACGGGAAAATCAAACTCGTAGCCGTTCCAGGCGATCACCGGTCGACCGCCCGCGACGCCGGTCAGCCAGGACATGAACGCGTCGACGTGCTCGGTCGTCTCCTCGCGCTCTCGCTGGCGAAAGGGGAGGTACTGTCCCTGGGGTCCCCCGTCGAGGACGCCAACCAGCCACGCGATGTCGCCGTTGAGACCGTTGGTCTCGACGTCGACGAACACCGGGTCGCCGTTCGGGAGCGTTCCGCCGTCGCCCGGGACGACCTCGCCGGTCGCGACGGCCCTCGCGGATCTGTGGACCGTCTTCGCCGTCTGTCCGCCGAACCCGCGGATCTCGGCGATCGCCCGCGGCGGCGCCTCTACGACCGCCCCACGGGAGTCGAGTCCGTGGTCTCGGAGCCGGTCGGCTTTCCGCGGGCCGACTCCCTCGAGTCCGCGAAGCCCGAAGTTCGTCGGGTCGTGGGTCGTCGCCCTGACCGCTCCGTTCGAGTAGACCGACAGCTCGACGAGCGGGCGCTCGCTCTCGTCGATCGCGGCGCCGACGGAGCTGGTCGGCGGGCCGGCGCCGTGGACGGGATAGGCGCCCGTCGCCGTCTCGTACCGCGTCTGGTAGGCCGCCCGGACCCCAGTCGAGACGTGTGTCACGGCCGACTCGTCGTGCCATCCGTCCGGAAGACCGTCGAGATACGCCTCGATTCCCTCGAGTCGGGTCTCCCGGCGGTGCGGGTCGACGGTCAGTTCGAGCCGGTCGCTCACGAGATAGTAGTGCTCGGCTCCCCTGGCCTCGTCCTCCCGCAGTCTCCGGGGAACGTCCGACGGCGTCGGGGGCAGTTGCTCCGGCGTCGGAACCGTCACGAACGACACGCCCGCGTTCGCGGCGTGATAGCTGAGAGATCGACTCGGATCGACGACCGGAACGTCCGCGAGCCTCGCGACCGGACCGAGGGCCGCGCGTGCCGCGTTCGGCGGGGTCGCGACGATCACGTCGGGCCCGACGGCCGCGATTGCGTCGGCGACGACGTCGCGAACGTCGTATCGCTCCGCCACCGTTCCCGGGACGGCCAGCGCCGTCGCCGGCCGCTGGCCGTCCGGCGGGAGCCTCGTTCCTGGCAGGGCGGCGGGATCGACCGGTGGCATCTATCCCGTACTGTGGTCTCGTCAGGTAAGTGCCTGTGCCCGGCGGGGCGAAACTGAATCGAGTGGCTGTGTTGTTGCTCTTAACGCCTCGCGCTCCAGCGCGGGGAGGACATCGATCACCGCGGGGAGAGAGGGTATCGGTCGGACCGGACGATCAGAGCAGATCGAGGAGCGACGGCCCGAATCGGATCATCCACAGCGTACCCATCCCGACGACGATCGTCGCAAACACGTCCTCGGTCCGCCACGCGACGGCGGCGGCGACAACGCCGGCCGCCAGACGGTCGTCGAGCAGGGTCGCCTCGATCGTCGGTCCGACGGTCAGTATCGCGGGAGCGACGAGCGCGGCCAGTACCGCCGCCGGGACGTAGCGCAGTACCCGCGTCACCCGCGGTGGCAGCTCGTCGATTCGACCGAACAAGTAAATAAACGAAAAGCGGACCGCGAACGTACAGAGACCGATGATCGCGATTGCCGCCCAGATACCGGCGTGAGACCAGCTCGTCATCCGCGTTCTCCGGTGGTGACCGCGAGGCCGGCGAGGATGCCGACCACCGCCGCGAGCGGGAGATCGAGACTGAGTGGGACGCCGACCCAGGCCGCGGCGAGTGCAACCGCGCCCGCACTGATCGCAGCCGTCGTCGTCCCCCGGTCTTTCATCGCCGGCATCAACAGGGCGAGAAAGACAAGCGGTAACGCAAACTCTAAGCCGAGCGCGTCGGGCACGCCCGCGCCGACGACGGCCCCCGCAACCGTTCCGACCTGCCAGACGGCCCAGAGGGTGACCCCGATCCCGACGTAGTACCAGAGTCGGTCGCGCTCGTCGTTTCGTTCGTACTCGGCCACCGACACCGCGTAGGCCTGATCGGTCAAGACGTACGCCAAGAGGGCCCGAAGTCGCGTCGAAAACGGCTGAAAGTACGGTGCGATTGACGCCGAGTACATCATCATCCGGACGTTGATGACGACTGCGGTCGTAACGACGACCGCAAACGGAGCGTTCGAGTCGATGAGATCGATCGCCGCGAGCTGCGAGGCCCCCGCGAAGACGATAGTCGACATACCGACCGCCTCGGGAACCGTCATTCCGGCACGGACTGCGGTGATGCCCGCGACAAGTGCGAACGGGACGATCCCGAGCACGATCGGGCCCGCGGCCCGAACGCCGGCGAACAGGTCCGGATGGAACTTTTCACGAATCGACATACGGTTATTCGCCGGTACGGGCACGAAACCGTGCCGGTCTCCGACCGTGCCAGTGTGTACTACTACCGACGAGCTCGACTCTCGTGAGGCGGGAAAGAGCGGCGGTGAGCGGTGACACGGGTTGACCGACCCGACGTGTGGGGTGTCGAGCTAACCGTCGGCCGAGACGCGCTGTACTGCGTGCTCCTTGCCGTCACATTCGATCATCACGTCGGCACCAGCCTGCAACCACTCCGGAACGCGGTGAACGAACGACGCGTGGGCCTGTGGCCTGTCCGCGTCCTCTCCGTGCAGGATGGCCGGTTCGGAGTAGTGGGCGATCGGCTTCCCGTCCCACGTGGTGGCGGCCAGTTCGAACGCCTCCCGATAGCTTCGCCCGGTCGGTGAAAACGAGTGATGGTGGTAATCGAAGGTTATCGGACACCCGGTTCTCTCGTGGATGTCCGTCACCAGCTCCGAGACCGACCACAGGTTCGGGCTGTCGTCGTTCTCGACAACGAGCCGCTCGGAAACGGACCGACTGACACCGGTCATGAACTGCTGGAACCGATCGGCAGTCGCGGACTTGTCTCCGTAGTGACCGCCGACGTGGACGTTGATCGGGAACCGGGTGCTCCTCGGGAGGTCCATCAGATCCAGCCAACTGCCGTGGTTTTCGAGACTGACGCGGGCCGTCTCTCTCGTGTCCGCACTCTCGCTTGCCGGCTTGACGAAGTAGTCCGGATGGAACGAGAGCCGCATCCCACGGTCGCGGATGAGCTGTCCACACCGTTTTGCGATCGTCCGGATCGTCTCGATGTTCGGGAGCTCGGAGAGTGAGTACTGTGAGTGCCACGGAACAAACGACTGTGACGTACAGCGGTAGAATCCGATCCCGTGGTCGTCGTTCCACCGCAGGATCGTAAGCAGATCCCGAACGTTCTGCTCGGCCAGTTCACCCGCGTAGTCCAGCCCCCTCGCTTCCCAGGTTTTCTGTTGCATTCCTCTGTTGCACCGGACCGGCGGGTCGTCGTCTCGGAGCGTATTGTTGCGGCCGGCGTACCCGAGCATACAGTTACCCTTTGTAGGCCACCACGGTGCAAGCCAGTTTCGGAGACGGGACGGGCGAGGGACCCGTCGGATCGGCAGTGCTGTGTTCGGGAGATCTACGTGGTACTCTCTTTGACTCCCGTGTCACCGACTGGTGTCGGCGTAGACTGCGACGGCGTGGACTGCACCCAACCATCGATACCCCGCCCGAGCGCGATTTCGGGGAGATCGCGTGCCGACGGCTTACCGGAGGTCCAATGAACTGACAGCGGTCACGCCGGGTTCGGCGTTCGGAACTGCCGGCAGTCTGGCGAGATCGTCGACGACGTGAGCGATCCGAGCGGGCGTTCAGCACGGGTCGACGCGTACGTTATCCGGGATCAATCGCGGGGTCGCCGGCGGACGACGCAAACCGAGAGGGGTAGCCGGGGCGACTGTTACTCGGTTAATCAGATAATAGTTCTATGTAAAATACGTGAGGGATTAAGCCCGCTCAAGCGAACACGAGTGCATGAGCAACGAGATAGCTCGGTCTGACGGAGCCAGATCAGCGGATGGATTGTTCGCTGGCGTTCACGGAACCGTCTTGCACATCGACGACAGCCCCGAGCTGCTCGGAATCACAGAGGAGTACATCACGGGCCAACTGCCCCAGTACAGGTTTATTACCGCGACTGACGCGTCAGCGGTGGCCGATCAGCTTGCGGAGGGGGTTGACTGTGTCATCAGCAAGTATACCCTACCGGACTCGAACGCGCTCGAGCTACTTTCGGAGGTGCGCACACACGATCCGGATCTGCGCTTATTCTGTATACCGGACAAGGAAGTGAAGGGGTCGCAGCCAAGGCACTCAACGCGGGCATCACCGGATACTATCAGAAAGGCGGTCCCGATCAGCTCGATCGACTGACCAATCGGGTCGAACACGCCGTCAACGAGTACCGTGCCACGCGCAACTCGCGGCGGTACAGAACCGTGCTCCAAGCGCTCGGGTATCCGATCTACGTGGTCGACAGGACCGAGAGGTTCACCTACGTGAACGAGGGGATTACCGAACTCACCGGGTACACCCGCGACGAGCTGGTTGGCGCCAGTCCCGCGTTGATCAAATCAGACGAAAGTGTTGCCAAAGCAAACGAAACACTGCGCTCGCTCGTCTCGACGACCGGCCGCGAAAGAGAGGCGTTTCGCGTCGAGATCCAGACGAAAGACGGCGAGAAGATCCGGTGTCGCGATCACATGGCCGCACTCCCCTTCGACGATGAGTTCCGCGGATCGGTCGGCATTCTTCGGGAAATCACGACAGAACAGAAGCGGTACGAACAGCTCGAGCGCGAACGGGACCGACTCGATGAGTTTGCTTCGGTGGTCTCTCACGATCTCCGGAACCCACTCAACGTCATCGGCGCTCGGGTCGAGCTGTTGGCAGCCGATCACGATAGCGAGCACGGCAAGCACAGCGAGCACATCGAGGCGATCGAACGGAACATCGACCGGATGGAAGCGATCATCGAGGACCTGGTGACCCTCGCACGGGACGGCAACACGGTCGGTGACTTCGAGCCGGTAGACGTTGCGGAGGTATCCAGGCGGTGTTGGGAAAGTGTCGTGACCGACGACGCGACCATTAACAGCAACACGACGCGGTCAATCTACGCAGACACGAGCCAGCTCAAACGGATCTTCGAGAACCTCTACCGGAACGCGATCGAACACGGGGGAGACGACGTCGATGTTCTGATCACCGTCGGCGAGATGGAGGAGGGGATCTTCGTGGCGGACGACGGCGTCGGCGTTCCCCCCGAGGACCGGGAACGGATCTTCGAGACAGGGTACTCGACGACCGAGGACAACACGGGGGTTGGGCTCTGGATCGTCGAACGGATCGTCAACGCACACGGCTGGGAGATCAGCGTTACCGACGCTGCCGCTGGTGGGACGCGGTTCGAAATAACCGGTATCGAGTTCGTTCATCCGGAGCCGGCGTCCTGAGGCTATTACGGGCGGACCGTCGGTGAGTGCCGCCTCGGTCGAAGCCGACTCGAGGGGGGTATATCATAGATGTGTCGGCAGCGAGGCCCCAACGGGGCGATTCTGCCGTGCTCTTGCGTATCGGATCGTATCGTGTCCGACAGTGCCGTTGAAACCTCGCGGCGAGCCGGAGAGGACCGGCAACGGCGGGGTCACGCCCGGGGGACCCATCCTAACTCGGGGTCAGCACGGTCGGGCCACCGAGACGTCGACCGCCGGTCACGTACCGACGGGACACTCGAAGGAACGGTCCGGTTCTCAGGGCCCCGGGTCGCGAACGGTGAGAAGTCCCTGGGCCATGAGCCGGCGGGCGATAACGACGAGCCCGTTTCCGAACCCCTCGCCGAAGATCGCCTGCTCTTCTTTCGAGTCGGGAACGATCGAGCTCACCAGGATCGTCCCGCGATCGACCAGCAGGAGCCGTCCGATCGCCGCGTCGTCGGCGGCGGTGTTTTCCCCCCGCAACCACTTGAGTCCCGACACGAACGTCGTCGCCTCGGGCACGGCCGAGTGTATTTCCTCTTGTAGCGGCGTCGTCAACGCACCGATAATCAACGTAACGTCGTCGTCGACCGAATTGATGGTGTCGACGAGCGCTTCGGTCACCAACGACTCGTCGCCGATGACGAGGACGATTTCCTCCGAGGCCGTCCCGATCAGCTGCTCGGTCCGGTTCTCGATCGCGTTCCGTCCGGTCATCGACCACACCTCCTGGACGGACGTCCCGTCGTCTGTATCGACGGCCTCGATCGTCGCGAGGGTGCCATGAAGTCGCTCGATCCGGCCCTCGTACTCATCCCGGAGCGTCTCAGTTGCCTCGGTCAGCGAGACGGCGCGAAACTGCTGTGGGCTGGTCTGCTGAACCTCAACCAGTCCCTGTGTCTCGAGGACCCGTATCGCGTCGTAGACTCGAGTCCGTGGGACCTCCGTGATCTCACTGAGTTTCTTTGCGGTGCCCGTCTCAAGGCGAGTCAATCCGACGAAACAGCGGGCCTCGTATTCTTTCAGCCCGAGTTGCTGGAGGAGTTGTATCGCTTCCTCCGCGCTTTCTGATGTCTCCATGTGTCCCAACCTTCCGGGGAGATCCCGGACGTGCAGCAGTGGGTTCTCCCTCGAAGGGAATAGGTGTTGCCACTACCGGGGCCATGACCCCTCATCCCGGGAAGACGGACCGCCGATCGGAAAAATCCGAAACACTCGTCGCAACTGAGACGGTGTTCATGCCGAGAAACGGACAAAAATTGCGCACGAGGGTCCGACGGATCTGGGCAGAATGTTGTAACCCGATTAATCACAAAAATTATATACGGAGTAGAGTACAACCGCTTTACTGGCACGCAGCGTACTTTCATGTCCCAACCAAGTACGCTGTGTGCCGACATACACACAGCGTAGGCGCCTGTCTGAGCGGATATCGGTCATCTAAATACCGCAGTCGACGATGGGTGAGCAGTCTGAGCAGTTCGGGCCGAGGCCCACACTGTACGACTGTTCGTAACGCCGACAGTTTTTGAATCCAGGACAACTGCACACCTACCCGTGAACCACCGGGAGATCACGATAGGACCGAAGAAACCGGGCCGACTCTGAACGTGCGGAGACTTCTGCCTCGGCCGCGGCCGACGATCCGGGCAGACTCACGGCACGAACCGTCGGCAGACCCGCGACCAGATCGAGTACCGTGTGAGGGGTGAACCGCGTGGCCCACCGATCGGGTGCGTCGTACAGACACAGAACGTACTCGAGCAGAAAGGCGGCGGCGATCGGCACCTCGAGACGCCAGAGCAGCTCCCCCGCGGGCTCGGAAACCGGATACGTCTGTGCGACGAACACGGCCACGAAGGCGGCGTCCAATCCCAGCACCCCGGTGTCGGTGGCCTTTCCCAGCGGGCTCGCGTGATCTAGTAGAGACAACCGGACGAGATCGCGCGTATCACTCGCGGAGTCCGCCCGGTCGCTCGCCATCCCGGGCCCGGATGCCGCTCTCGGGCCATGTCTCGGATTCGGTCGGTGGGCCGAGGGTCGGTCGAACTATGAGAGTAGTGTCAACAAGCACATCGCTTATATCACGCGCACCGGATACCCAGATACGATGGACGAGCGCAAGCCGGTCGGGATCGATCTCGGGACCACCCGGTCAGCCATCGCGACCGTGGTCAACGAAGAGCCCGAGATCCTCGAGAACATGGAGGGGAGCGAGCTCACGCCGAGCGTCGTCCGCGTCGACGGGACCGACGAAGCGATCGTTGGACAGGAGGCGTCGAACGCGGCCGCACAGTACCCCGATCAAACGGTCAGCGAGATCAAACGCGACATGGGGACAGAGTCGACCGTGACGCTCAACGGGCGAGAGTTTCTCCCCGAGCAGATATCGGCGCTGATTCTGGAAAAGCTCGTCAGAGACGCCACAGAGCGGCTCGGTCGGGACGTCTCGGAGGCGGTCATCACCGTCCCGGCGTATTTCGGCGAGCGCGAGCGGTCTGCGACCAAGTCGGCTGCCGAGATCGCGGGACTCGAGACCGAGCGACTCCTTCCCGAGCCGAGCGCTGCGTGTCTCGCCTACGGTTTCAGAAAGGAGAAACTCGGCGAGAGCGGCGAAGAGTTGATTTTCGTGTACGATCTCGGTGGCGGCACGTTCGACGTCTCGCTCGTCGAGGTCGACTACGACATCAACTACTACGAGACGCTCAACACCGACGGGATCAACCAGCTCGGCGGGAAAGACTGGACCGAGGCTGTCGTCGACTGGATCGTCGACAGGGCACGGGAGGAGAGCGGACAGGACCCGACGGCCGACAGGCAGGTCATGGAGCGTATCCGAGACGCCGCGAGAGACGCGAAACACTCGCTGTCGTCGAAAGACTCGGCACGCATCAACATCCCCTTTCTCCTGGAGGGGTACAACTTCGAAGCCGAACTCGCGCGTGAGCGGTTCGACGAGATGACCGAAGAGCTGTTGGAACGGACCCGAGAGCCGATCGACGCGTTGTTCGAAAGCGCCGACTGTTCCCCGGAGGAGGTCGATACGATACTGCTGATCGGCGGCGCCTCGCGGATGCAACAGGTCCACGAGTTCGTCGAGCGGTACTTCGGCGAGCCGCCGTCTCAGGAGGTGAGCCCGGACCGGGCGGTCGCGACCGGGGCGGCGATCCAGGCCGGCATCCTCTCGGAGACGAGCACCGTCGGTGCCGCCGAGGACATCGAGGCCGGCGTGGGCGTCGGAGCGGCCGACATCATCGACGTCGTTCCGAAGACCCTGGGCGTGGAGCTCAACGACGGCCGAATGTCCCCGGTCATCGAGAGCGACGAGTCACTCCCGGTCGAGACTCGGAAAGAACAGTACTCGACGGTTCGAGACGATCAGACCCGCGTCGAGTTTCCGATCCGGGAGGGCGAAGCAGAGCTGGCCGCCGAAAACGAGCTCATCGGAACGGTGGTGTTGGGCAAAACCGATCCGATCCCGCCGCGCGATCCCGACAAGACATCACTCGCGGTGACGTTTATTTTCGACAAGGACGGAACGCTCGAAGTGACCGCAGAGGATCTGTTGTCGAACAAGGCGATCGACGCGGTCTTCGAGGGGATCGGGAGCCACTCCGGGGCCGAAGTCCAGGAAATGCGGTCGAACCTGCCGAGTGTCAAGCAGTAATCACCGATGAACACGGCGGAGTACACGTTCAGTCCGGAGGCCGTTTCGTTTTACGAGCGGCTGGACGTGCCCCGCGATGCAGACCGGTCGACGATCGACACGGCCGGCAAGCTCGCGTACAAGCAGTACAGCGAGGCCGACCGTGAGGAGTTTCTCCGCCTCCGGGAGGCACGCGAAACGCTCACCGACGGCGACACCCGGCGGGCCTACGACCGCTGCTGTGAGAAGCTGGGCGTCGAGCGTGGCACGGAAGCGTACAACAGATGGGAGAGCCGCGGGGCTCGGCAGGACGTCTCGGCGGTCATCGCCGAGTTCGAGACGGCTCCAGAGCCCGACCCAGAGCCCGAGCCGGAGCCCGACTCGCTGCGCGAGCGCCTCCGGATCGACGATCCGATCGTAACCTGGTCACACGGGAAACCCGAGGGCGCAGTCAACGTCGCCGTCTGGGGCGACGAGGAGACGCGGCTGTACATCAACAACGTCCACGAGAGCGGCGATATCTACCTCGATCTCGACGCTGGGCAGTTCTACACGGCCCAGCACGAGCGGCTGTCCGACGTCGACTACACCGTCGTCGAGGGGGAGAACGCACTGACCGTCGAGTACGAAACGCTGAAACTACGGATCGATCTCGCCGGCAGTGACCGACAGAATCCGTTGCGAGACCACGTGACCGTCGACGAGCCGGCTATCGCGCAGGCGAACTTCACCGCCGAGGAACTCAGCGTGAACCTGTGGAAAGACAGACGCCTCTACATCAACGGGTTCCGTCCGGGAGAAGACGTCTATATTTCTCTCGATAACGGGCGCGTCTACAAGGACGGACGAGAGTCCGAGCCGGTCAGCGGTATCACGTACGACTTATCGCCCGACGGCAAAGAGCTCACGCTGACCGACGGGCACCGGCGCACGGTCGTCGTCGACCTGATCGGAAGACGCGGGGGTGATCCTCACCCAGAACCGGATCCGACTGGTCCCACGGAACCGATACCGGTCAACGGGTCGGCACTGTACTTTCCCGGCGTGTTGGCCCGTGTTACGCTCGGGTCGGTCGGCCAGATCGTCGCACTCATCGGCATCGTGTTGGGGTTGAGCGCCGCGTCGCTGCCGAACGTCGTGAGCTATCCGGCGATATTCGTCGCGGGGGTCGTACTGTATGCCGGCGGAATCGTCGTCATCGGTGGCTCCGGTGTCCTCGCGCTCGTCGACGGCCGGTTCGGGCGGGCTGGGTTCGCTGCGGCCGTCGCGATCGCCGCGGTCTGGTACTATTTCGGCGTCGAGAGACTGATCGGGGAGTAGGAGCGCGACGCGTGTGGATTCGAGCGTCTCCGTGGCCGTGGCCGCCGCAGGAGACACGACAGGGCGGTATGCGTCCCGAGAGCAGACGTGCCGAGATCGGCAGCCGGTACCGGCCGGGCCGTGCCGACGCGACGGGCACCGAGAACAAAAACCCGACGGGGTCGGAGCGACCGTCGGAGACCGGTGGCCGGTTCCGGAGAGCGTCGACCACACGCGCCGAACGGGATAGATCCGGGCACGCCACGAGCGGTCCGGCCTGTCCTCGGCCAACGCCGTCACTACGGCACCGACTCGGGCCGGCAGTTCACCCGCTCGGTGTGTTTCACAATCCGGTGTCGGATCAAACGGGATCGCCGTTGCTTGGCTCTCCGACCAGCCGGACGGCAAGCAGGTACAGTACGACGCTGAGTGCGAGCGCCACCACTAGGTCCCAACCGCCAAACACCGAAAGGAGGGTCGACCGCTCGAGCACGAACGGGCCACCCAGCGCTGCTCCCAATATGACCCCCTTGATCAGCCCCGAGACCGAAAGCAACGGATCGGACCGGGGCAAACGTAGCGCGGCACCGATGCCGACGGCCAGTATCAGAACCGATGCTCCGACGGGCGCGAATTCGTACATTCGTCGTCACCTCCGGCGACGCCAGACGATACGGGGCGAGTTGACCTACCGATTCTGTGAACTGAGCTTCACAACGATCACGCACACGCTCGGTACGGACCCGGCCGCGATCGCGCTGGGTCTCGGTGGAGATCGATCACGTAATCGACCTGCGGTTCCCGAGAGGCCGTCGGTGGTCGTCTGCTCTCGTAGATTCGACGCGTTCGGCGAGTCGGCCCAGCCACGGGCGCAGCTTCGCTCGTGGTCCCCGGTCGAGTGAACATCGACCCCGTCACCGCCGTGAGATCGGGGGTCTGCCGCAGTTCAGCGATCGGACCGGGGTTTCGACGCGAGCCAGAGCCGAGCCACGCGGCGCCGGGATCACAGCCCGAGCGCGTCGACAGGCCGCTCTCGCGAGGCCGTCCAAGCCGGGTACACGCCCGCGAGGAGGCAGACACCGACCCCGAACCCCGCGCCGAGCAGCAGAAACCGACCGGTTCCCGGTTGGAACGCCAGGGGGGCGCCGAGCAACACGTCACTGATTATTGCGCCAGCGGCGAGCGAGGCCGCGATCCCGGCGACTGCCGCGAGGGCGCCCATGATGACCGCCTCGATAAGCATTATCAGCAGGATGTCTACCTGACCGAATCCGACGGCCCGCAGCACGCCGATCTCGGTGCGTCGCTCTCTGGCACTCATCAACTGGACGTTCGTGATGCCGATCCCGGCGATCAGAACGGAGACGCCGCCGACGGCAACGAGAAACTGTCCCGTTAGCTGAAACTGGCGGTCGATCGACGCCGCGCTCTCGGCCTGGTACTCGACCTCGAACTGCTTGTTCTCCGGCAGCCCGTCGTTGAGACGGGCGCGGAGCTGTTGGGCGATCGAGCTGGCCCGAACCGCGTCGTCGGCGGTGATCACGACACCGGTGTACGGCGCCCCGAACTGTCGGCCAAAGTCGGACTGCTCCGGTGGGTCGACCAGTTCCATCGGTAACAACACCTGATTGCTGGTGAGGCCGACGCTCCCGAACTCGCTGGACGTTTTGGATTCGACGACCGCGATGACGGTCTGGAGCCGTCCTTCGACGGTGACCGGGTCGCCGATCTCGATCCCGCGAATGTTCGACGTCCGCGCGTCAACGACTGCGCCGGACGTCCAGTCTTCTGGAATACTGCCTCGGACGACGCTGTAGGTTGCCTCCAGGTTTGTCGCGCCGAGTGCGGACAACGGAGACGCGGACCGACGCGGGGCGGTCGTGTTCGGCGGGGGTGCGTCTCTGAGGGCCGTCACCGACGCGTTCCCGGCGACGGTCTCGATGGTCCGGAGTCGTCGGTCGGTCAACGCCGGGACGTTCCCCGATATCTCTCCGGTCTGATAGCCGAACTGGACACCGCGCTGCTCGGTCGGCGGGACTACCTCGACCTGGTTTGCGATATCACCGAGCGTCTGTTGCTGGCTGGCTTCGAAAACGAGCCCGACGATGCCGAGTCCGCTGACTGCCAGCACACCCACCGCAATAGTGAGTACCGCGAGCACCGACCGGACCCGCGATCGACTGAGGTTCCGCCAGGCAAAGTACGTGCGCGGAAAGAACCGACGAAGACGACTCACGTCGCATCCCCCGTCTCTGCGTCGGGTCGGGTGATGAGTTCCCCGTCGATGAGACGGACTCGTCTGTCGCTGAACCCGGCGACGTACTCGTCGTGTGTGACGGCGACGACTGGGACGTCGGTCCCGACGGCGTCGAGTAGTTCCGAGACGACCTGTTTGCCCGTTTGCCGATCCAAGTTTCCGGTCGGCTCGTCTGCGAGCACGATGTCGGGGTCGTTTATCAGCGAGCGGGCGACGGCGACACGTTGTTTCTGGCCGCCGGACAGTTCGCTCGGGTAGTGGTCGAGCCGGTCACCGAGGCCGACCCGCTCGAGCAGTCGCTCTGCTCGGGCCTCGGTCGCCGTCGGGTCGGGATCGAGCAGTCCTGGGGCAGCGACGTTCTCGATGGCCGTCAGCGTCGGGATGAGTCCGTACTCCTGAAACACGAAACCGATCCGGCTCTTCCGGGTCAGCGTTCGCTCGCGACGCGAGTACGTCTCCGTGTCCTCCCCGCCGAACGTGACCGTTCCTTCGGTTGGCGTGTCGAGCAGACCAAGCAGCGTCAGCAGAGTCGACTTCCCGCTCCCGCTGGGCCCGACGATCGAGATGAACTCGCCGTCCGCGATCCGGAGATCGACCTCATCGAGGGCGGTGACGCGTCTGTCACCGGTCTCGAACTGTTTCGTGACGCCTGCAACCTTGAGTAGCATCTTATGTTCGACGAACGTAGACGAACGCGATCGCAGCCGTCAGGAACGCGGCTCCGAGCCCCAGCGAGAGTAGCTGAGTCGTTCCAAGCGAGAGCACAGCGGAGCCGCCGTTACCGTTCTCGGGCGTGCCCGGGTCCGGGGACGGTTGCGTGTCGTCCGTTTGTCCGGCCGACGGTCGCTCGAGACCGACGTCGACGACGGTCCGGTACCGCGTCCCGTCGATCGTGTACCCCACCTCGACCGGGGCGGTCGTTCGACTCTCGTTCAGCGCTCCTCGGACCATCGTGAGCCGACCGGACGACCCGGGCTCGACGGTGCCGATGAACTCCTCGTCGAGCGCGGTCGCGTTCGGGCCATCCGCGACCGAGACGGTCACGCCAACCAACGGCCGCTCCCCCGCGTTCGACACCTGTCCCGACACGCGAGCCGGGGCCGTTCCCTGGGCCG
This sequence comes from uncultured Halobacteriales archaeon, assembly GCA_964426325.1. Classification (GTDB taxonomy): domain Archaea; phylum Halobacteriota; class Halobacteria; order Halobacteriales; family Haloarculaceae; genus Halovenus. Next base: position 78,450 of record CAYRQD010000007.1, read on the forward strand.
AGACGCCGGTCAGCCGTACCGGAGCGACTCGCGTATCGTCTGCCTGTCCGGCCGACGGTCGCTCGAGACCGACGTCGACGACGGTCCGGTACCGCGTCCCGTCGATCGTGTACCCCACCTCGACCGGGGCGGTCGTTCGACTCTCGTTCAGCGCTCCTCGGACCATCGTGAGCCGACCGGACGACCCGGGCTCGACGGTGCCGATGAACTCCTCGTCGAGCGCGGTCGCGTTCGGGCCATCCGCGACCGAGACAGTCACGCCGACCAACGGCTGCTCGCCCGCGTTCGACACCTGTCCCGACACGCGAGCCGGGGTCGTCCCCTCGGTTGACACGCCGGTCAGTTCTACCGGGGCGTCGTCGACCGGGATCGTAACGCGCGTCTTCGCGAAGGTAACCGACAGCCGTTCGGTGCGGGTCCATGTCTCTCCGTCTGCCGTCTCGAACCGCGTGGCAATGCGGAACGACTGGACGCCGCTCTCGACGCCGCGGAGATCAAACGAGACGGTACGGGTTTCGCCCGGCTCGATGACTGGTACCGCATCGCTCCGATCGAGGACGGTGATGTTTGACGCGGACGGTGTCTGTACCGACACGTGGACCCGGCTCAGACTGCCGTCGTTTGCGTTGCCAAGCGAGACGTTGAGCGTACGGTCGGTCGGGCCGGGCCTGTCGATCGACGTCGCGTCGACGACTGGCGCCGGGTCGTTTCCGACGACCGTCGTCTCGGCGCTGAGCTGTGTATCTGCATCGAACAGGCGAGAGACATCGACCCTGACGGTGTAGTCGTTTCGTCCCGGAGAGCGGATCGTGAGGTCTTCGAAAGTCAGCTCGGTTCGGTCGCCGGGACTGACCGCCCGATCGAGCGAGAGTCGCGAACGGACGGACCCGTTTTCGTCGACGAGCGTCGCACCGGAGACACGCACCCGACGGTCCTGTGCCTCCGAGACGGCGACAGTGGCGGTGACATCGACCGATTGGGAGACGAAGACCTCCTCTGCACTCGCGTTCGCTGTCAGGTTGATCTGTTCGGCTGCCTGTGTGTCTGCATCTGCCGACGCTGGGAGAACAAAGAGCAGACAACACACGAGCGCCACAACACAGAGTATACTGCGAGTTCGTCTCATGAATCCACTACTCCGTGCGGACGATGTCGACGAACTGCCACTCTTCGTCCTCGACCGCCAGAAAGTGTCGGACGCTCTCCGAAAAGGGGCTAGAGTCGTTAGAGAATCTGTCGGACGAGAAGGGATCATACGTTCCGTCCACGAGTGCCGTGCTCAGATTCGAGAGCGCACGCGCCCCACCGGTTTCGACACCTTGTGGCATACGCAGCGAATTAATCTCCACCTCCGATAGGTCTCGGGCGACGAGTTCGGCCGAGACATTCGATACGTTGCCCTCATCGACCGACGTGCGATAAAAATCAAGCGCGTCGTCGATCCCGTCTAAGTACTTTGACCTCTCGTGAACGTCACTCTCGATTGTGTCGAGCCACTTGTCGGGATCGTTCGTACGGAGCTCATAGAGTCTGATCCAGCTCTGCGAGAGGCTCGCTGGATCGCTCGTGTCGACTTCGTCTGAGCTAGATGAGAATATTCCGGTACACCCGGCGGTGCCGATACTACCGAGGCCGACGGCCGTCGCAAGGAACTCACGTCGGCCAACTGATAAACTCGTGTCCTCTGGCATACTCGCCGATACGTGGCAACTGAAAAAAGCATTGTGGTCTGTCTCTATCTCCGTACCATCGTGGTACAAGTTTCGTATCACATGTTAACAGCACTTTCATGGCCTGAGACACACGAACTGCAGAGATAGCTCGTTGCAGTCAGCGAGCAGGACCGTCCGAGATCTCCGTAGGAGGAGGCGAAGAGTCTGAACCCACAGACCATCTTACGTGTGTTCAGAGCAGTACCTGGCCGTGGTCATAAGAAAAGTTACAGATGAACGAGGCTGGGTATCTCCGCAGCATATCGAGCGAGAGCCCGAGACAGGCAGGAGGGACACGCCCGGAGCGTCACTCGTCTGGGCTGTTCTGGTTGTCGGGCGGGTTGGCCCGGAGGTGAAACACCGTGGAGGAGAGCCCGGCGACGACGATCCCGGAAACCACCAAGACACCGTTGGAGATCGGGAGGACGTTCGCCAGAGTCGCAGCCGTCACCGCGAGCCACGAGACGACACTCACCGCAGCTCCGACAGACAACGAGTTGATTACTTGCTCCCACACGTCTACCGGGTGGCGTACGGTCGTATCGTCGGTACTGATGGCCTCGGCCTCGTCCAGTCCCAGTCCCTGCCGCATCAGTTGTCGCATCGCCGAAGATTTGTTCTCGTAGTCTCGCTTGTACTCGTCCCACGCCTCGGCGAGTTCGCCGGAGTCGTTGATCCGCGTTCCCAGTTGACGTCGGTCGCTCATCTGCTCGCGATACGAAGACGGGACAAATAGGATCTTCGGCCGAATAGAAGCTGAGTTGTGAGGCTGTAGCAAAGTGGTACAGACGAGCGTAGCTGGACTATCGTCGGTCGGGACGGGCGAGTAGCTACACAAGAGTCATTATTCGGCGTGCGTTCGTGCCGATAATGAGTCTCAACCCAGCGCGTTCGGCAAAGCGCGTCGGGACAGCCAGCACGGGCCCGCTTGCTGGATTCGCCGCGTACGCGGTCGGATATCTTGCGACATTAGCGATCACCACGGCGACAGAAACCGGAACGGTAGTGACGAGAAACGTACTCCAAGCGTCCGGCTGGCTGTACTACAACTCACAGTTCTCGAAGGTGACTACCTCGGCGACGGGAGAGATGAGCGTCTTCGGAGGAGAAAAGAAGAATTTACTGACTGATGGATCCCTGTTCGCTCCGGTGGAGATCGGGCTCCCGACCGTGGTGTATCACGCTGTTCCGATCGTGGTGCTGACACTCGTCGGGTTCGCGTTCGTTCGACGGTCGAACATCGACAACGCCGTCGACACGATAGCCGCAAGTGGGTCACTGGCGCTCGGAACAACCGCGGCGGCGGCGTTCGGGTCGTGGCTGTTCGGCGTCAGCGCCGGCAACGTGACCGTCTCGCCCCAGTTGCTCGACGGCGTACTGATGACTGGGCTGTTCTTTCCGTTGCTGTTCGGATCCATCGGCGGTCTCATCGGGGCGAAACTGTCGCGTAGCTGATCGTCCGACGTGGGCTGTGCGCACTCACTCGGGCGTGTGCAGGCGCTCGATGTTGGCCGGTAGGGACACGAGCAAACTAACCCGCGGCCCGGGGCGTCGAACCGCCTTCGGAGACAGACACGAGGGAGGCGACAGATGTGGACTCGAGATTACGCGGCTGGATCGGCGATTCGGTGGGCCGCGGGCCGTGCCAACCCGGTCTCGATCGGCAGACTCCATGATAAAAAAGAGGACGGATCATGGGATGGATTGACCTCCACTCACGACTGAAGTCGTGGGATTCCTCTGTGGGTAATCCACCCAGATTGGTTACCCCGGCTGTGAACGTGCGGGTTCGCTGATGCTGGGTTGGTCGAATGAACTCGGCTGTTCCGCAAAACCGGCGGGTGTCCAGTCGTGTTCGTTCCACTGCCAGTACGCCCTATCAGAGGGTGCGTCCCTGCCGCGTCCAGCAGACAGGGCAGCGGGCCGGGCCATCGGCCCTGCTTCAGACTGCACGATGTTCCATGCCCCTGCCACATCACTGTGTGCGTCTAATCCGCAGTCATGACACCGGAATGAATCACCTGTTCGCGTCACGTCACTGCTCGCACAGCCGGGACACGCGCTACTTGAGTCGGCTTCGCTCACTTCTTGAACCGTGATACTAATATCACCGAGTGTCAGATTGATCCGCTCCAGGAGTTGTCGGTGTGACCAGAATGAGTGCGTCTTTTCGTTTACGGAGAATCAAGGAGAAAGCCCCGCCCTTCAGGGCGGGGGGAGATCAAGGATCGTCAGGCAGATCGCGGACGCTCACGGCTGGGAGGTAGAGGTTACCGACAGCCACAGTGGGGGAACACGGGTCGAAGTGACTGGAGTCGACATCTGCAGAGAGCTGTAAATCTTGGATGCCGGTACAACAGACTGCTCGCCGCTGATCGTCAGACGGCAGGCACCGATCCACAAAAGTTCGATGCTGGGACAACAGATAGCCGTCGTTTATCATCCGCCTCGCGACGGATTCAATAGACGCTGGCTCGTACGTGTTGTTCATCGATGCCGGTCGGTGGTAGTCAGGATGATAACGCGGGGGGTGAAGACACGACCGGTGGGTCCGGCGGTGTGATACAGATACCTGCGAGCATCCCGACACCGACAGCGGTCTCGGACCGTGACGATCCGACCGGTTACGTCGTCTGGCACCGCAAGCACCTCCGGACCGACGATCACCTGGCCGCGACACGTTCCGTTGCCGACGGGGACATCGTCTGTCCGCTGTTTATTTTCGATCCGTCGTTCTACGGCGGTGACGGACTGGCGTGTGACGCCCGTCTTCGCTTTCTCCACGAGGCACTCACGAGCCTCGACACGCTGTACGCGGCGACCGCTCGAGACCGGGTAATACAACCCACGACTAGCTCGGCGACACAGCACGCCGCGTCGACCCCGTTACCGGACGAGGAGCCGGGGGCGAACACGGACAGGCGCGGGGCGGTGCCGACGCTAGAGCCGCCGGAGGAGCCGGGAATGACGTTCGGGTACGGCGACCCTGCTGCTATCCTTTCGGCGTTCGTCGACCGCGGGTGGTCGGTGCTGACAATGGCGACACCGACGAGTCGGTACGGACAGAAACGCGACCAACGGATCCGCCGGGCCTGCGGCGACGCGGTGTCGTTTCTCTCCGGCGACGGTCTCGTCCGCGACACAGAGCGGCCCAGAGAGAACTGGCAGGACCGCGTCGAGAGCTGGCTTACCGACACACGACACGAGATAAGCGGGAACGACGCGATCGGCGTCGCGCTGGAGACCGGTGTCACGCCGGCAGTAATCGACGAGGGGTATGAGGTGACGCCGACAAAGACGAAGGTGCCGACGGGGACCCACCGCGCCGCAACGACGCAGTTGCGCACGTTCGTCGAGCGAATCCGATCGTACCCTGGAAACATCTCCGCCCCACAGGACGCCCGAGACGGAACGAGCGGGCTCTCACCGTACATCAACTTCGGACTGCTCTCGATTCGGCAGGTCTACCAGCACGTCAGGGAGACCGCGCCCGCCTGCCGGGGCCGCGAGATGTTCACCAGCCGGCTGGTCTGGAATATGCACTACAATCAGAAACTGGTCGACTGGCCGGGCTGGACCGAACGGGCGGTCAACCCGGTCTTCGAAGGCCGTAACGCGGACACGCACGACTCCGAGCTCGTCACGGCCTGGAAGCGCGGACAGACCGGATTTCCGATGGTCGATGCATCACTACGGTGTCTTCAGCAGACCGGCTGGCTGAACTTCCGGATGCGGGCGATGTGTGCGTCGTTTTTCACCCACATTCTCCAGCAGCCGTGGTGGATCGGTGCCGACTGGTATCACCACCACCTGATAGACAGCGACGTCGGGATCAACTACACGCAGTGGCAGAGCCAGGCAGGACTAATCGGAAAGCCGTCACAGCGGGTGTACAACCCGCGAAAACAGGTCCGGGATCACGACCCCGACGGCGAGTGGATCGTCGAGTGGGTGCCCGAACTCACCGCGCTACCGAGCGAGTATCTCGACCGGCCCGAACGGACGCCACTCGCCGTGCAGGACGACTGCGGTGTGCGCATCGGCGAGGACTACCCGCGGCCGGTCGTCGATTTTGCGGCACGACGAGAGGCGTTCTGGTCACAGTACGAGCGACACCGGGCACGGGCTGCGCGGGAACTCGGCAGACGGGAAATCGCCAAGCGGGCCTCTTTTTCGGGGGGGTACGCTGCCGCAAGGTCGATCGCAGACGAGCACGGGAAAGGCGACGGCGTCGACGACGGAACGCAGGTTCCGCTCGCAGAACTCGGGAGTGGCGGTTCGGCGGCGGGCGACTCTACCGGCCCGGCGGATGATGCCGAGATTGACCCCGCAACCACGCCGGCTGTGGGTGTAGACGCTACCGACGAGACCGCGGTTCCCACGGGCGCGGGAGGATCGCCCGGGACGCCGTCTCCGGACGACAGCGCGGCCGTCTCGGAGACGCTCCAACGGTCCGAGGCCACGAACACCGGCGGAGACGCCGATAGCTCTAGCGGGAGAGGTGAGACGCCCGACGAACAGACGACGATGGAACAGTTCGAGTCGGCTGCCCACGAGTGACCTCGTGGGCTCGGCAGCGGAACTCCCGGGTGCTGTCTGACGAAACGCCCCCGATGGAACTCGAACCAGCATACTCTCGCTCGTACCGAGACACCACGGGAAGAGATTAGCAAAGCCACGATTGCGGGTGAATCAATCGACGGTAAAGTGATGCTCGTCTCCGGCGGTGACGATCGCATGTCGGATTCAGTAACGCTACAGAGCATCGCAGCGGACCGACTGTCCCGACACCAGCTGGAACGCTCTCTGAGGTCCTCGGAGTAGAATATCTGGATCATCAGTGGGGTCGACGGTAGAACGCGGACTCACGTGTCTACTAACAAGCCCACCGCTTTCGTAGTGGGTTGCTGACGGGACTGTGAGACACGCTGCCGCTCTCGGCGTTCGACAGCACACGGGAGAGGGACAGTCGAGCGCAGGTACGCTGGATACGATCCGCGTGGCGTTTCGGACCAGTCAACATTTGTGTGTGAGTCCGGAAACTACCTGTCGGGAATGACTGAGCCACTCACTCGGCGCCGAGCCGTCCAACTTGCTGTTGCATCGGTCATGCCAGCAGCGGCGGGCTGTCTCGGGACTACCGGCGACGAGGCGACGTGGTACGCCGACTGGCTGCCAGACGGTACCAGAACATCGTTCGCTGCGGTTGAACTCGATCCAGAGACAGAATCAGACGCCGGCGGTTCGATCATCCCGATTGTGCTGCCACGACTCTCCGAGAGCAATCAACAGCCCGACGAGCCCCTGGATATCGAGGTCTCCGAGATCACTACCATCGACGATCCACTGGTAGCGTATCCGCTGCTAGTCGGGACCGACAGGCTCACACGCTCGGCAGTTGTGTTGGCGACTGCTGGGTTGTATCCGCTGATCGACACGCCTGCGGAGTTCGAATCGGTCGCCCGCAGGATACTCGCTACCGGTCCCGTGACGGTCGTCACAGGAGCGTTCGAGCGGGCGGAACTCCGTACTCGGCTGACTACAGAGACGTTGCTTACCACTCAGTACGAGCGCAGCGAGGACGACAGTGGGTTCGACCGGTACACACCGATCGATTCCCCAGACAGCGTCGAAGCACCACCGGTGGTCGCAGTCAGCGAAGACACGGTAGTGACCGCCCGTACCGCTGCCCAGATGGACCGAGCCATCGCAGTCGCGACCGGTGCCCGACCGCCGATTGTTGAGCAAAGCGAGACCGCTGCGTGGCTGGTTGAACAGGTGAAGACCGCTGATCTCGTGGCCGGGACGATTGGAGCATCGACATCCGAGGCAGCTACCCGATCGGCCACCCCTGCTTCGCCGGCAAACACGGGATTCTCGCCCACCACCGAACAGGAGGTGATCGCGGCCCTCACTGTCGATTCGGAGACAGCTGCCACGGCACAGTTCGCACTCGATACAGACAGCCTCGAGGACAGCACACGGGAGAGGATCCAGACAGAGTTCGGGACAGCCGGTCGAGAGCGCTCTCGGACGGTCGACTCGACGCGCGTGACCGTCCGTGCTAGCTACGACAGCGACACGATCGGCGTTGGTCGCTCCGGGGAGAATGCAGACTCAGACAGCAGCCGTGAGCAGCTGTCCCCGTCGGCTGCTCGGGCGCTTGTCCCCGAGGGAGCGCTTGAATTCTGGTATGTCCCTCCGACTGGCGGCGAGATTGCCACGTTCTGGGTGGAAACTGCTGCCGAGACCGACGCGGCCGCGCTTCGGGTTCAGACGATGTTGACGGGTGATAACGGCTCGGGAGTGCAGCCAGGGAATCCGCCAGTTACCGCCGGGATCAAACTCGCGGCGCCAGCCGATCCTGCTGGTGACACGCTCACTGTCTTCGCGGTCGACGACGAGGGCGCGATCGGGGAGGTAACCAGTAGACAGGCACCGACAGACGCGCTTAATACCCAGGAGATGGCGCGGCTCGTTCCAGCAGATGCAGTTTCATTTCAGTACACGCCTCCCGGGACCGGACGGGTCGGATCGCTGTCAGTCAGCGTCGAACGGCCGGTTGACGTCGAGACTCTCGTTGTGCGGGAAATTGGAAACGGTGTCTCTGGACGAGCGGGGTCTCTTGGAACTACGGCACAGATCGGGCCCGGACAACAGCTCGAGATTCCTGTCGGTACGGATAGCCCGGGCGCAGTACTGTTTGCGTCCGTCGACGGCGCCACCGGTGAGGTTGCCCGCTGGACCGGGCCCGAGTCTTGATCTCTCTTGTCTGGAGTTCGTGGTGGAGAGTACCCGGGTCTGTCACACGCTCGACAGGGCAGGTGGACCGGAGCAGTCGGCTCACCCCACCTCCCGACGGGAGCACACCCCCGGCAGTTCATAATTGAGTAGCGCGGAAATCCACGGCTTCAGCCGTGGGAGGAAGCGCGTCGGATGCGCTGAAAGCCACCGCGCTGTGGCCCGTTGGCGGTTTCGAGTCGGTACGTTTAGTCTGCTTGAGTCCGTATATCATGGTAGTGTGAGTGGTCCAAACTGGCCCGCTCGCACGGGCCTCCGTAGGCAGGCCCCGAACAGCGGACTGAATGACGCCGTGCCGCTCCCGCCACGTCCTGTGGCGGTGACGCAAGGGGAGGTCACGCTGAATTAAAGCGGAGTAAGCCAGCCGGTCGCCGCGGCGTGTTGCCGTGGCGAACGTGCGCTTCCATACGCCAACGCCTCGCCGGATAAAGCCCGGCGAGAGTACGCCGGAGGACACAGAGCAGTCTCCTCCGGCAGAACGCTGTGCGTGCATCCCGCCCGTGACGGTCGTGGAGTGTGGGCCGAAACCCCATCGTGGGGGAAAGCCCATGACTTCAGTCATGGGTAGCTTACCCGTCGTGACGCACGAATCCGGGCGTTCGGCCCGGCGCAACAGTATAACAAGTTGAGGGCCTTGGTTCAATGCCGGACAGCGACACCGTTGTGTTACCAATAGCGCGACGTATCACGTGCTCATCTGCTGTGTGGTGTGGGAACTGCGGAAATTATTAATTAGTTGTGCGACTGACTATTGCCTATGATCTCCCTCCACTCGATCCGGCTCATCGTCGCGGCCTTCGTGTACTGTACAGCAATCTCTCTCGGTGCTGGCATCTTACTGACAACCCCCGTTCGGGCCCTCCTCATCATACCACTAATCACCGGTGTAGTTCTCCTCGGTCATGCGATACAAACTACCAATCTCGACGAACTTGGATACGCAACTATCTGGTTGTGGGCTGCTGTACTCGCCCTCAGCGTAGCCGGAACGATAACCGAGGAGTTCATGATTCAGGGAGATGTTGCTCCATTGGCTGAAATCTCAGTTGCTCGTGTCCTCGGGACGTTCAGTCTCATCACTGTTCTTATTGCAGCCTACATGCGTGGTATCCAGACAGCAGCACAAAAGGAGACTCGAGCGTCAGCTACGGCATAACTACAGACATCGAGTTGAACGACAGTTGAACACGCGATCACAGCGGTAGCAGCGCGGACGCCAACGAGTGTACTCACGGGAGGAAGCGTCGGCGTGAGTTGACTCCGGGTCAAATCTGAGGATAGCTCCCACAGACACAGACGCGGTCGGTGGGACGGGCTGTCTGTCAGCCACGGAGTAGGTGACACTGAATGAGTCTCTCCGATTCCTGTGCTGAACGCCTGTGAGTAGAACGTCAGGGACGTGGGGCGTTTGTGTGAGCGCGACAGTTAATCGTCCACCGACAAGCCCATGAGTCTACTCGTGGGGAGCTGACGACCGACGATCGCACACAGTAACTAGTCCCACATTTTCTTATGACTGTATCTAAATACATACAGAATACACATGGACATCTCGATCAACCACGATCCAGCCTATGCAACAGTACACATCTCATTAGCTCCAGGCGAACAGGTGACAAGCGAAGCTGGCTCACTCGTATCACATACAGATAGCATCGATATCACGACACAGTCAGGCGATACTGACGAGGGGTTTCTCGAGAGTATCAAAGACTCAGTGCTCGGCGGTGAATCATTCTTCCGGAATATCTACACTGCGGCAGATGAGACCGGTACGGTCACCCTCGCCCCAGCACTGCCAGGCGATCTGTCCACGTTTCGATTACAAAATGACGCACTATATCTCCAACAGAGCGGGTACGTCGCGGCTGATACAAACGTTGATATCGACTCTGAAATCGGAGGACTCGACACGCTTCTCGGTGGAGAGGGCCTGTCGCTGTTAAAAATACAGGGGACGGGTCCGTTGGTTGTATCTGCGTTTGGCGGTATCAACAGCGTCAGTCTCTCCCCGGATGAAACGTATACGATCGATTCTGGCCACGCCGTTGCGTGGGATAGCGAGGTAGCATACAACACGCGACGCGTTGGCGGACTCAAGTCAACAATATTCAGTGGCGAAGGGTTCGTCATTGAGTTCACTGGGCCTGGCACCATCTATTACCAAACCCGTGACTACGAACGATTTATTAGTGATATTATTTCTCGTGTCCCCAACAACGACAGTGGAGCCGATGTCGAAATAGGTGATAGTTCTACTGGTGGGTTTGCCGATACTCGGTAATCCGGTCTCAGCTATTCCTGTAGTCAGCGCACATACGTTATCAATGACCTCCTCCTCCGCGTTCACGCCGAAGAATCCGACCATCGGATTTCCGCCGAGCGAGGCGTTCAAGATTCCAACCCGCACTCAAGGGGAACCGGCAGCATACCGGAGGAACTCTCGTTTTCTCCTCTGTGTAGGGCTGTGTCCCGGCCAATAAGGCCTCATCGGAATCCGTGCCATTGCCGTGTGAACGACTCGCTCATTCACCACCCCTTGTCGTTCGGGACCGGCTCTCACCGATTCCGTAGCAAGCCGTGTTGCACAAGGGCCATGGCAAAACGATTGCGGTCGAAATCCGGGCCGGCCACCGTCGGCGGCTGTCTCGCCGGGCCTACCGCTCGACCTCTGCCTGAAGACGGGGGTATGCGCTATCGGTCTATATCAGCGGGAAGGGCTGCTCGATGAGTGATCTCGTAGCGTCGATTTTTGTCGTCCTCGTGCTTGTACCGGATCCCGTCCTCTTCCTCTGCCGTAACGGCGTGTGACCCGTCGCACAACGGCTTGTTGCTCGAGAGACCACACTGACAGATGTGGATGGTCCCGTCGTGGTCTTCGGTGTCGATCAATTCCGGACCTTTCGCTTCGTGTGTCACTTCTCGTGTCATCGCGTCCGCTACGTGATTGAGAGTTGTTAATACGCGGATGGCGTGTCCGTGCTCTTCGATACGGCGCGTCTCATAGTACCCTCGAGACCAATCTACTGGATATGAAGCCGACGAGTGTTGTCCATCTGCTGACCGGCGACGTTGATCTCCTCCGAGGAGCCTTGGACGATATCGACGATCAACTGGTCTTGTTTGGCGTTGCCCCGGATCACCGGAGTGTCACCGAGTTGGCCCTGGCGACTCTCCAGCGACGGGTCAAGTAGTCGGCGAACGGTGCCGACCCCAAAGCCGCGATCACGGGCGAACTGGTCGCCGCTGGGAGTCGAAACGCACGCGGAACCGATCGGGTACGTCCGGCTAACCGGAACAGCCGCTCTCTGTCGCATTGTTACCAAGAGACTCAGGGACACGTACAGGTGGCTGTCCAGTGTGATAAGCGCAGTGGCGGGTTCGTAACCGAGTATACCGTCTATGCGTTGCTCGACCTGTTGGTGGGCCCCGCCGCCACCGCGGCAGTCACTCGGGCCCGCTCCAGCGGGCGACCTCGCCGGTCGCGTCGTCGACGGTCGCGTACACGACGACCTCGTCGCCGTCCGGTTCGACGCTCGTCTCGAGGGTCGTGCCGGTGCCGATCGGCTCGTCGGCGGTGAGCGAGCCGACCCGATCGGTGAAGAGACTCGGTGCTTCCTGTGGCTGGGCGATCAGCGTATCGGCGTCCGTCTCGGCGACCACCTCGACCGTGAGCCTTCCCAAGTCGCCAGTCTCGGGCGACTCGTAGCTGAACGACAGCGCTTCCTCTGGAACCGCCTCGGCCGCGGCCGTCTCGGAGAGCTCCTCGATCGGAACGGGCCGGGTCACGAGCTCGCCGGCCGCACCCTCGTCGTTGACCGCGAGTACGGTCACCGCGTCGCCGTCGGGATTGACCGGCGCCGCGACGCTGGTCCCGGCCGTGACGGGGCCGTCCTGTGGCTCAATCTCGCTTGCGTTGCTCGAGTCCGTCTCGACGCGGATCGCCGCCGCGTCGGTGTCCTCGGTGACGGTCACCCAGAGCTCGCCGGCCCCCGACTGCCCGCGCGGCGGCTCGTACTGGAGGGTTAGCGCGTCCGGTGACACCAGCTCCGCGGCCGCCGCCGGCGAGAGTTCTTGCTCGGTCGTTCCGCCGGTCAACTGGCTGGCCTCGTAGGCTCCGCTCGCGGTGACGCGGTCGCTGCTCACCGTGACCGACCCCGAGTCGGTGAGGGCCGCGGTCCCGAACGACGCCTCAATCGTCTCCTGTCTGTCCTCGCCGAGGTCCGTCGCCGCGAGGGCGAACTCCGAGTCAAGACGCTCGCCGTCGGCATCGAACGCGATCGACGCGATCAGATCCTCATCGGACCGTGGCTTGAACTCGGGATCGGGTTGAATGAGGTTTTCGCCGGCGACCTGTTCGTACGGGACTCCGAGCTGGCCGATCACAAGATCACCGGTTCCGGCCACTTCGAGCAGCTCTGCGACTGTCTCGTCAGTCTCGAAGACCCGGGATCGATCCCCGTCGCCGGCTGCGATCGTCTGCTCCAGTCGGTCAACGTTCCGGCTGACGATCACCGTCTCTTCTGTGACCGCCACCGCGGGTGCACTCTCGACGCTCTCTGGTAGCTCGACGGGCTCGTACCGGTCGTACGCGCCGACCGTGCCGGTTCGCTCGTGGGCGACGCCGAACGTCTCGTCCGTGGATTCGGTCAACCGCCCGCGTAGCTGATCGGTCGCGAAGCTCCCCTCGGCGACGATCGTTCGGTTGACCACGGTGAGTTTGCGCACCGTCGAGTCGGCCGACGCCTGGGGGTTAGCGGCTCGAGCGAGCCCGGCGTAGGGAAGCGAGAGCTGACCGAGCCCGACGACGACCCCACCCACCGCGAGCGGGTACATGGCCAGCGGGTCGTCGATCGACGGCTCCGACGAGCCGCCGACAGTGTCCTCCGATAACGCCTCCAAGTTGGCGTAGGCGAACAGCAGGCCGTCCTCGTCCGTGGTCAACCACTCGCCGTAGGCCAGCTCGCTCGCCGGATCGAACGTACCTCCCGGATCCTCGCCGCCGGGATCATCGTTGGACCCGTCGTCCGAACCGTCGTTGCCCGGTGTGTCGTTGGCCGGATTGTCGTTTGAATCATCGTCGTTGCCGGTGCAGCCGGCCAACGCCGCGGTCAGGGCACCCGCCCCGAGTAGGAATCGGCGCCGAGTCTGGTTCGTCCGTGCTGTGTTATCGTCGTGTACAGAGTGCGGGGACATACTGGTACTGTCTAGATAAGACAGGTGAGTCCCGTCCCGTGAAAAGCCACAGAACGCGGTTCACGCTGAGCAACGGTGGCCCCGTCGAGTCGTGGTCATCGTTCTGTGTCTCCGTGTGGTGACGGCTCCTGTCACGCCGATGAGGTCGTCAAGGATTCACTGTCTGGCGACCGGGTCAGCCGGCGGCATACCTGAGAGACGGCCGTCCCGGTTCGTCGTCGAAGTCACAATCCCCCGGACGTGCAATTTTCATCGAGACTGTCGTTGCGACCTCGCCGCTAGTTTCTTGAATTTTCTCGGGATTTTACTATGCCGGATTTTACCGTTGGAAACGCCACATTTCACACAAAACGAGGTCAAGTGCTCTCGAAAAGTGCCGTCTTTTTTCGCGTGTATGAGAAACGCGATAATTACACGAGTCTCTGCACGATGCATTAGCTTGCCCGTCGATAAAATGTCGATTATAAAAATGCAATATGAAAACCTACGGTTTTAGCCATTGGATGAAGCCGACAACTGGGAACCAAGCCACGCTACAGTGGCAGGCTGACTCACCAAAGTGGATAAATCATCCACATTGATAAAGTCGCAGGGTTTTGCCTCGCTACCGATATAATCAGAGGGGATCGAACCAGACCTGCCAGTGCAGAAGCGAGCTGGATATTTCTACAATCACCCGAAGCAGAAATAATTCAGCGTACGGTAGATATATATCGCTTCAAGTGTTGCGCTACGGTAAGAGGGCCTCACAAATGGACATCACAGACATCCCAGACAACCCGTACGCTGGCGACGAATCACCGCCAGACATCGACGAACTGGAGTCACCCGAATCACTGCTCAAGGGCGGACCGATCCGCGAGCGTCTCCTCGACATCGTCACCGGGCTGCGCACCCCCACCAAGGTATCCGCTATCGCTGACCTCGCTGACTGCGATACCGAGACGGCCCGCGACTACCTGGAGTGGTTCGACGAGATGGGACTGGTCCACCGCCACGACGGCCGCCCCGTCCGGTACGAGCGCAACGACGCGTACCTCCAGTGGCGACGCATCGACCGCATCCACGAGAACTACTCCGAACAAGACATCGTCAAGGCGCTTTCGGACACCATCGACCGAACTGAAGACTACAGAGAACAGTTCGACGCGGACCATCCAAACGAGGTCTCCCTCCTCGAAGCCAGCCAGGACATGCCCACGGAAGACGCGTGGGAAGCCCTCTCCGAGTGGGAAACACTCGAACGCAGAGCGACCCTCCTCGACGCCGCGCGGCGTGATCAGCCAGCCGCTGGGAGCACCCCTGGTCACATCGATGTCTGACAACCCGGACGACTCTCCCTGTACCGGGCCGATCGATGCAGAACCTCTCGACCGGATTGCCACACGCCTCACTCGAGGCGCTCGCTTCGATGAACTCCACGCACGGCCGCCATATGCACCGAACGCTGTCGTCGCCGACTGTGATCTCGGGTACTTTCCGGGTGGGGTCACGCGTGCCTCTCTTCGAATTCGGTGGCTCGAGACTGACGACTTCAGCATCCACTACTCCGAGCAATACCAGACGGAAAACTCGTGGGAGTGCCGCTGGGACCGCCACCCCAACGACCACAACACCCGAGAACACTTCCACCCGCCCCCAGACGCCTCCACACCAGGCGACGACGCCGACTATCCAAACGAATGGCAAGACCTACTCGCTACCGTACTCACCCGCATTGACGAACGGATCGAGTCATTCTGGATTACTGACACAAGATGGGAAAAACGGGATTGGCTGCATCCGAGTCAGAGAAACTGATTATTGACCCCCGGGTACACCGCCGCCGTTTCAATCCTGTCATGGGTTTTTGCCCCGCTGTGACATTCCAATTGTATCCGTCACCGCGGCTGTATCCCTGATAACTCACAATAAGCATATAAAGGTATCCGGCAGCCGACGCGTCGGAGGGGGGCACCAGCGGGAGGGGGGCAGCACTGCGTGGACGGAGCGTGTGAGACGACCCGCCCAAGCGAATGTTTCCAGTAGATTGGTATCAGTCTTGTCTGGCGGTGCAGTGGGAGAAACTGCCCCCGGGCGCCGGCGCATATCCGACAGTTACCCTGTGAGTCGTCCGGACTGACAACGGTAGGCCGGATGGTATATCTGACTACTTTCACCGTAGTTCCCATGCCTATTTGATGCTGAGATACGGATATTCAACTGGAGCATGGGTCCTGTCACACGCTCCATGTTCCACCCCTTCATATGGCGTCACCGACGACGGATCTCGGCCGGTGCCCGTTCTCCGGGACAACGGTCCCGTCCGGCGCGACACTGATCGAGTACGATGTCAACGGGGAGACGCGTGTCTACGCCGAATGCGTCGCCTGTGACGAACCCGTCCGGCCACAGTAACCACAGTCGCTCACTACACCCGGTGTAGAGCCAACCTCCCTCGTTGGCTCATGGTAGACTCAACGAATTACGATGGCTACCGAGACTGCTTTTAGACGCTCTTTTCACCAGCGGTACGTGGCAACGGACCCACCGCATTCCGGGCATCTGTCAGTTCC
Source organism: uncultured Halobacteriales archaeon (assembly GCA_964426325.1). Taxonomy (GTDB): domain Archaea; phylum Halobacteriota; class Halobacteria; order Halobacteriales; family Haloarculaceae; genus Halovenus. The sequence continues at coordinate 94,714 of CAYRQD010000007.1, forward strand.
AGCGTCGACAGCGGTGCCACACCGACGACACTCTGAGTACACCGTAACTCCCTGCGACCCGTCGTCGTTCGTCTGCGGGTCGGATGTCGACGACGGCATAAACCACGATGGGACGTTCATGCTGCCTATTAAATAGTAGGTTAAAGGGCTACTTATACCTGCACGCAGCAATGTCAGTCCCACACCCGACGCATCGGCCACCAGCCAAAGATATCGATCTGTCCCCGCTTTGCTCGGAGTCACCGAGTTCAACGGGCCAGGGGCGTGCCGGAAGACAACGCCCACTCGGTAGAGCCGGTGCGTTGGCCGCAGACGTCTCGAACGTCTCGGGGCGGGTGGGTTGCTGGTGTCCGGTCAGATGTCGTGATGGCGCTTGAGGACCTCGCCAAAGGCGACGTTTGGGCCGACGTCGGTTATTTCGACGGTGACCCGTTCGCCAACATCGGTCTCGGGCACGATCACAACGAATCCGCGCTCAACCTTGGCGATGCCGTCGCCTTGATCGCCGAGGCTTTCGATCTCAACCTCACGCGTTTCACCCTTGCTCACTGGTGGCGACCGCTCTCGATTGCTCGCCTGCCTTTCGGGAGTCTGAACGTCCGCTTGGTCGGCGGTGTCGCTCGTCCTTGGGGCAGACGACAGGATTGCGATCCGATACGGTTCGCCGGTCTCGATCATACCATGCTCAACTTCGTGAGCTGGGATCGTGAGTGTGTATGTGTCATCGTCAGCCTCAGCAGTCACTTCTGCTGTGAACAGACAGTGTAGATCAGTCGAGAGTTCCATCTACTGTAGACCTTTATTCGACGATAGGTAAATGTACAGTCCGCGTTGGGTGTCTGTCAGCAGCGAACCGTTACGCTGTCTCGGGCCCTCGTGGCCGGCGTGTCCCCCGAGTCGTCCTATACCCTGGGTGTTATCGCCAGTTTGTCCACCCACCATCAACGAGTAGCGAGGCCCCTGACACGTACGAACCTAATTCACTTGCTAGAAATACCGCTGCTCCGGCCACATCCTCGGGTTCACCTTGTCGTTCCAGTGGAATCATTTGTCGTAGCTGTGCTAGCTCTTCTTCGTCCGGTTCCGCCTCGTCTGGCCCAATATTCGTATTGATTGCTCCTGGATGAATCGCGTTGACTCGGATCCCGTGTTCACCAAGTCGGTGTGCTAACGAATAGCTAAATACCCGAACACCTGCCTTTGAGACAGAGTACGTCGGATAGTCTGCGTTCCCGTAGATACCGTTGATACTGGAGATATTGATAATATTGCCACCACCAGTATCGATCAAACGCTTTGCGGCGGCCTGGCTTCCGAAGTATACACCTTTCATATTGATATCCATCAGTTGCGTGTACTCCTCCTCAGTGACTTCAAGAAACTCTTCTGGCCGCCATATCCCTGCGTTATTGACCATGATATCGAGACCACCGAGTTCCTCGGCCGCGGCCATCACCGGGTCGAACGCATCTGGTGACGACACGTCACAGTTGACAAACACTGCGTGTTGATCTGTTTCGTCCTCAATCAGCTCGTGTGTCGGGTGCCCGTCGCCTTTGGGTTCTTGGCGAATATCTGCAACGACGACATCCGCCCCCTCGGCAGCAAACTTCCGTGCGATTCCACGGCCAATACCAGAACTGGCCCCCGTGACGACACCAACTCGGTTCGCTAACAGTGACATAACTGTTAACGTGTGGCACGCATTAATCAATCTCTGCCGAGATTGCGGCTCAGATACATAACCGCTAGTGTCCACGCAGGTGCTGTGTAATCGGAGGCGAGGGTACTCACTCTGTCCGTGGATCTGCCGTCAGTCGCCAGAGCGCTGCCGGTCGACTTCTCGAAGGGGATGATCGTACAGCCGTTCTCGGCGGCTTCCTC
>CAYRQD010000008.1:0-82520 GCA_964426325.1 uncultured Halobacteriales archaeon
GGGGTACGTACTCCCCACTCACGTTCAGCGTCCCGCGATTCAAGCGCACATCTACAGGCGTAACAGGCCGAGTGCCTCGGGGCTTGACCCCGAGGGTGAAGGCCGTACGCTCGGCTAAACGTGTTCCGTTCGCTCGATGTACTGTTCAATCGTGCTGGTCGAAACATCACCAGCCGTCCCGACGTAGTACGATTCCTCCCAGAACCCACCGCCCCACAGGTATTCCTGTAATAGAGGTTCGTGCTGTTGCCACATCTCTCGTGCTGTAATGCTCTTGACTGTCCGTACAATCTCGCTCGGGGCGTGTTTGGGATGTGCCGACAGGGACAGGTGTACGTGGTCGGATGAGATGTGCAACGACAGAATCTCGTAGTTGTACTCGTCGCACACCGCTCGAAAACTCGATTCCAGTGAATCTTCTATCACACCCAGTATTGGGTGTCGATACTTCGGACACCACACAAAGTGGTAGTTGACGTTGTATACCGTGTGGTTTGACCGTTTCTCGCCCATACAGACAGTACGTGGACAAGAATTAAGCATTTCAGTGAATAAGCAATGCGTGTGAGATGACTAAACGACTCACCGTGGACTTCGAGGACGAGCTATACAAAGAGTTCTCGAAGCAATGCATCGACGCTGAGAAAACTAAGTCCGAAGTCGTGCGTGGACTCGTCCAAGACTGGCTCAACGAATCCGAAGAATGACCGACGTACAGACTCTCGTGAAGACGCTGGATTTCCAACTGAACATTTAGAGTGACAACGAGAGTCTGCTGGAAGACGCCACGCTCGAATCCCGGTGGGCGTACAACGAAACTATCCGTCTCGCCAAGCAGGGCGTTGACTGGGATGAAATCCCCGACCGTGTGGCCGACGACGCCGACCTCGTGAAAAATACCACACAGCGCGTCGTTGCGAAAGCACTCGGCGCGATGGAAAACTACCACGAGTACGACGACTTCGGCCTGCCGAGCCACACCAAAGACGGCGCGTACCCGCTTCGAGCCAACTACGAAGAAGGCTACAACCTCACGCTCCGAGACGACGGTACTATCGAGTTCCGTATCAGTGCCAAACCGTACACGCACGTCAAAGGCGTGCTGGAGGGCGACGACACCCATCTCGACATTCTGCGGACGGCACTCGCTGGTGACGAGTGGTCCATCGGGACAGCCGAAGCCCTGTTCCACGACGGAACACCCGAGTTGCACGTCAATGTCACGAACACCGAGCGTACCGTCCGAGAGAAACAGGACTCTCGGACAGTCATTGGCGTGGACGTGAACGAAGACAACGTGGCAGTGTCGGCACTGTCAGCAGAAGGCGTTGAGGATACGCTGGTCATTGAGTTCCCCGAAATCAAGTTCGAGCGTCACCGCTACTTCACGATGCGAAAGCGGGTGCAGAACGCCGAGAACCCGAGTATGCACGATACGCTCGAAGGTCGGGAAGAACGGTTCGTCCGTGACCGACTCCACAAGGTGAGTCGTCACATCGTGGAGTGGAGCCACCAGTTCGAGAACCCGTGCATCGTTTTTGAAGACCTCAAAGAGATGCGCGACAGTATCGACTACGGTACGCGGATGAACCGACGCCTGCACCACCTGCCGTTCCGTGCGCTCCAATACTACACGTCGTACAAAGCCGCTTTCGAGGGCGTGCCAACCGCGTGGATTGACCCTGAATACACGAGTCAGCAGTGTCCGATGTGCGGACACACAGAACGGGCGAACCGCCACAGAAAGCGGTTCAAGTGCCGGTCGTGCCAGCATCAGGACCACGCCGACCGAAGTGCGAGCGTCAACATCGCTGTGAAAGGTATCAAGAACCATCAAGATTGGAATGTGCCTGCTCTCAACAGCCTTCCCCAAGTGCGGAAGGTGCGACGGCAGGCATCGGGGGCCGTTGACGCCCCGACCGTGGCCTCGTATACCGCGAGAGGGCATCATCCCAATGGTATCCGAGGCGTGTCCGACTAATCCACGGGAAGCCTCGGGGTCAAGCCCCGAGGCGGTTCACGCCGCGAACATCGGCAGTGACTCGATCACGGTGATCGACGCCGACGAGCGCCGGATCGTCGCCGACCTCGAGGTCGGCGCGGAGCCCGAGGGGATCGCGGTCGACCCCGACACCGGCGAGATCCTGGTCGCCAGCCAGGAGGACGGCCGGCTCTCCGTGCTCGACTCCGAGACCCTCGAGAAGACCGGGCGAGCGCTGCTGGGCGAGACCCCGATCAGAGTGGTGTTCGAGCCCGCGGGCCGGTACGCGCTCGTCGCCAACCGCGAGTCGGACAGCGTCTCGGTGATCGACACCGAACACGTCCGGGACGGCGAGCGCCGACCCTGGGAGATCGCCCGGATCCCGGTGGGTATCTGGCCCGGGGGAACCGTCTTTGGACCCGGCGGTCGGGCCTTCGTCACGAACAACAAGACCAACGACATCTCAGTGATCGACACAGACGAGTTCGTCGAACGCGAGCGCTTCGAGACACAGCTACACCCCGACGGGATCGCGTACCTCGAGCGGTAGCCTGCTCCCGGCCGGCCGCCCCGTTCGCCTCACCCGAGTTCCTTCCACTCGCGCCCGCACGATGGGCAGGTCCGAACCTTCCCGATCGCCTCGGGGTCGTTCGCGGTCGCGAGCTCCGCCTCGCAGTCGGTACACAGCAGGCGCCCGTAGGTGTCTTTCTCGACTGCGCCCGACCGCAGGCCCTTGCGGATCGAGTCCATACCTCGAGGTACCCGGGGCAGGAACTAAAGCGCGGCGCTGACGGGATATCGGGGCGGATTTACGCTTCGATTGCCCACGAAAGAACGGATGGAGTACGTCCAAGAGCGGGTGACGACGCTTCACGACTTCGGGGGTGTGGCACCGTCGGCGCCGGTCGGGGAGGCGACGGTGCTGGTCCCGCTGACCGATCACGACCACGCCACGCCCGCGGCCGACCGGACCTTCGGGGCGCTCGCCGACCTGGAGCCCGAGCGGGTCGTTGTCGCGCTCCGGGCCGACCGGCGGCGCGTCGGCGCGGTCGCGGAGTGGCTCGAAGGCTTCGACCTGCCGATCGAGCTGCTGTGGTGTACCGCTCCGCGGGTCGAGAGGCAACTCGCCGAAGCCGGCCTCGACGGCGCCGCCGGCAAGGGACGGGACGTCTGGCTCGGGCTGGGTCGGGCGGCCGAGTCGGAGTACGTCGTCGTCCACGACGCCGACGCCACGACCTACGACGGGACCTGCGTCCCCCGGCTGCTCTTTCCCCTGACCCGGGGCTACCGGTTCGCGAAGGGGTATTACGCGCGGGTCGAGGACGACCGGCTGTACGGCCGACTCTGCCGGCTCTTCTACCGGCCTCTCGTCGAGACCCTCGCCGCGAGCCACGACGAGCCGGTACTCGCGTACCTCGGGGCGTTCAGGTACGCCCTGGCCGGCGAGTTCGCCCTGACCGGCGAGCTGGCCCGAGAGCTGTGCGTTCCCCGGGGCTGGGGACTCGAGGTCGGCGTGCTCGGCGACGCGTTCGGCGCCGGCGGGCTCGCCGGGTCGGCGCAGGTTGACCTCGGCGTCCACGAACACGACCACCGCACGGTCGGCGGCGCCGGTGGGCTCAGGAAGATGGCCGCGAGCGTCGGGGCGACGCTGTTTCGCGTCCTCAAGGACCACGGTGTCGAGCCCGACTACGATTCGTTGCCGGATCGGTACCGCGAAACCGCCCGGCGACTCGTCGACCAGTACGCCGCCGACGCGGCGTTTAACGGGCTCGCCTACGACCCCGATGGCGAGCGCGAGCAGGTGCAGGCCTACGCTGGGGGGATCGCGCAGCCGTCCGGCGATGACCGGCTCCCACCGTGGCGGGAGACCCCGGTCGAACCCGGCGAGATCGCCGAGTTATCCGCGGCGGCGATCGAGGACGCCCGCGAGTGATCGGGGTCAGTCCCCGAGAATCGACTCGACATCCGCGTGCTCGGCCAGTAGGGTCGTCATTCGCTCGACGGCCGCCTCGTCGCGGGGCCTGCCGGCCGCGACGACCTCCCCGACGCGGTCGAGGCCAGTTCGGGTATCCGTTCGCAGGCGCAAGACCGGGACCTCGCGGCGCCGGGCGCTGTCGAGGACCGCCCGAGCGGGGGCGTGTCCGCCCGTGACGACCAGATAGCCGTGGCCTCAGCTCTCGATCGGGATCTCGCGGCCGGTCGCCGCCGCGTCCTCCTCGACCGGGAGTCGCACCTCGAGGATACCGTTGGTGTACTCGGCGCCGATCGCGTCGTCGTCGACGTGCTTCGGGAACCGGAACCGACGGTGGTAGGTCCGTCGCTGGTTCCGATCGGGGTTCTCGCGGTCGGCGGCGACGTTCAACACGCCGTTGTCCCAGGCAACGGTGATCTCCTCGGGGTCGAATCCCGGGAGTTCAAGACTCAGGACGAACTCGCCGTCCTCCTCGAACAGTTCGTAGTCCGTACCACCGGTTTCGAACAGCTGGCTGGGGAAGTCCAGCCCCTGAATCCACGAACTGGGCGTCGTCTGTGGCAGTGCCATTGGTTGACACCTCGACATGTAATCATATGTTTGCGGTTCTGATTAAATCTTTTGATAGCCGGGGTCGACGAAACCGACAAGCGGCCGGGAGGCCGACTCGGCGGCGATGAGCTACCGGACCGTCGCGGGACGCGGGACGGCCCAGCTCGAGGATCGGGGCTCGGCGTTCGTCGGCCACGTCGGCGGCGCCGAGAGCGTCGAGGCCGCAGAGGCGTTTGTCGACGAGATTCGAGCGGAGCACCCGGATGCGACCCACGCGGTGCCGGCCTACCGAGTGCGGGCCGAGCCGCTCAGGGAGCGGGAGAGCGACGATGGAGAGCCCGCGGGCAGCGCAGGATCGCCGGCGCTGACCGTGCTCTCCCGGGAGGAGCTTGAGAACGTCGTCGCGGTCGTGATCCGGTACTACGGCGGGACCGAACTCGGCGTCGGCGGGCTAGCGCGGGCCTACGCCGGGAGCGTCGGGGCGGCCGTCGACGACGCCGGGACGACCGAACGCCGGCCACGGGACCGGTTCCGGGTCACCGTCGGCTACGACGACTCGGGCTCGGTCCGCAGCGTCCTGGAGAGTGCAGACGTAACCTTCGAGGCCGCCTACGAGGCCGACGTGACCTTCGAGATCCGGGTTCCAAGCGAGGAGGCCCCGTCCCTGCGCGATCGGATCCGGAGCGCGACCGGCGGCCGGGCCGCAATCGAGTCGGCGTGATCGGCGATAACCGGTCTCCAGGCGCCGAGGCGGCCGGCCGCGGGCGACCGAGAGGATCAGGCGGTCCGGAACGCCCGGTCGCCGGCGTCGCCGAGTCCGGGGACGATGTAGCCGTCCTCGTCGAGGTGGTCGTCGACGCTGACGGTGATCAGCTCGGCCTCGGGGAAGGCAGCGCTCACCCGTTCGAGGCCGGGTCGTGCGCTGACCGCGGAGAGCACGACCAGCGTCTCGGGCGAACCGTTGCGGGTCACCTCGCCCAGAACCGCCTCGATCGTGCTGCCGGTCGCGAGCATCGGATCGGCAACGATCACGAGATCGTCGGGGCGGATCTCGGGGAGCTTGACGTACTCGACGGTGATCGGGAACGCGCCGTCCTCGTTCATGCCGGCCGACTCGTCCCGCGAGGCCGAGACCACGCCCTGACGGGCCGCCGGGAAGGCCTTGAGCAGTCCCTCGACGAACGGCGTCGCCGCCCGGAGAACGTTGACGATCACCACGTCCTCGAGCCCGTCGACGCGCTGGCCGGTGGTCTCGGTCAGCGGCGTCCGGACGGCGACCGACTCGGTGGGGAGCCGGCCGTCGATGATCTCGTACCCGCAGATCCGCCCGAGCTTGACCAGTCCCTTGCGGAAGGCGATCTGGCTGGTCTCGACGCTGCGCAGCTGCGTGAGCACGTGCTGGGCCAGCGAGTGGGTGACCACCGAGGCGTGCTCGTCGCGTTCGATCGTCATACGCGGTCGTTTCGCAGGCGCCGGCTTAAATCACCGTCCCTCAGGGCGACCGACAACGCTTATATTCGTTCACCGGAATAATATGCTGACAGCCTACGGGCCTCGATACCGGAGACCGAAATCATGTCAGAGATCGAAGAGAGCGTGTCAGGGTTCCAGCGCCAGGGCGACTGGGTGACGGTCGTCGAGCACGGCGAACGAGTCGTCCGGGCGCTCTACGAGATCGCGATGGAGGAAGACGGACCGGCGGTCGACGAGGAGCTGCTGGGCGAGTTCGACGAGTGGCGTCCCAAGAGCCACGAGCGGCTCGACGACGACGTGAGCGAGAAGACCGCACGGCAGGCAAGCGTCGGGGAGGGCGCCGGCGAGCAAGAAGGCAAGGGCCCGGACGAGGACCTCCGGACCGCGAGCGAGAAACTCGCCGAGTCCTCGAAACACCTCGACGACCCCGACGAGGCAGCCGACCAGCTCGGCGAGTCGATCGATTACGTCGCCCGGGCGGCGGATTCGGCCGGGCGAAAGGCCGTCCGCAAGGTCGAGGGCGCGGTCTACCGGAACGTAATGACCCGGATGTCGCCGTATTACTTCGACAACGGCCTCGTGAGCGCGAACCTCGCCCGGAACGGCCGACAGGGCGGCGAGTACGTCTTTGAGATCAACGTCAACGACGACGAGCTGAAAACCGCCGTCTCCGAGAAGCTCGCCTCCTTCGAGGACCTCGACCGGTGGCACGTCGACACCCGGAAGCAGACCGACGCCGTCGAGGCGGCCGAGGGCGTCGAGGTCCCCGAGGAAACGGAGACCGTCGACGACGAGGAGGCGACCAGCGAGGAACTCGACGCCAACACGAACTGACCGCCGTCGGGCCTACCGCTCGGGGTGGGTCGGCGCGTCGAACCCGCCCCGGACCAGCGGCCTCGCGATGTGTCGTCGGGCCCGGGGAGGGACCTCGTACCAGCCGGGCTCGATCGACCGGTCGAGCGGTCGCTCGACCTGACCCGGCGCGGTCGTCCCGCAGTCCCGACACCGGTAGCCGGCCGCTCGCCCGGCGGAGCTCATCGACCGGCTACACTCGGGGCAGTCCGGCGTGACCGGTTCCGTCCGGACCGGCTCCCGGAGCGCGAACTTCTCGAGTTTGAGCGTACCGTCGCCGACCTCCCCGCAAACGGTCACGCGGTCGCCGACCCTGAGCGCCCGGACCCGGTCGCGAAAGCGCTTGGTCGGCTCGAAGGCCACACACCGGAGATCGGTCTCGCCGGCCGTCGACTCCTCCCCGACGGCGAAAAACACGTGGCCGCCCTCCCGGGTCTCCGGCGGAGCGGTGACGGTCGCGGTCAGCCGGTAGGCGCCGCCGTCGGCGACCTCTGAGAGGGTCGCCGGCTGCAGGTGGGCGTCTGTTCCCTGGTTCGTGACGTACAGCTGCCGGCGGGCGACGGGTTCGCCGTCGATCGCGTCCGCGACCGCACGCACCGCGTCGGGCGCGTCGCCGCGGATGCCGTACAGCACCGGCCCGGGGGCGTGGGGCACACAGACCGTCTCGCCGGCCACCCGGTCGACGGTGTCCCAGACGGTGGGGTAGGCCTCGGCGGCCGCGGAAAACACCGAGTCCTCGTCGACGGCCCGATCGGTGCCCCACCGCTCGGGCGGTCGGTATGAGAGACACTCGTAGCTCCAGTCCCACTCCGCTTCGAAGGCCGCCCAGGCCCCAACCGCCGCGAGCGCTCCGATCCGCCCGCGGCCCTCCTCGCGGCCGGTCGCGCGAAAGCCCGGTCGGTCGAGGATCCGCGCGGCGTCGGCGATCGCGAGCTCCTCGTGGATCGCGGCCCGCGAGAAGTCCGTCGCCGCCGCGGGAAGATCGGTCGGCGACCCCGCCCAGACGACCGCGCCGGGGCTTGTTTGCTCGCCCTCGACGGCCAGCGAGAGGGCGTCCTCGGCGAGCTCGAACGCCCGGTCCGGCGGGAGCGTACAGTGGATCGCCACGGCGCCGTTGCCCCGGGTCTTGTGCTCGACGGCCGGGTTGAGCCGGACCAACAGCGCCCGCTTAACCCGGCCGCCGGCGTCCTCGACTCGCTCAACGAGCTGGGCCCCGGCGTAGGTCGTGCACATCCCGGCGGTCCGGGAATCCGTGTCGTCGATCCCGATGACGGTCACTCCCACGGGTAAGCGAAGGACGGTTAACGATCTTTCCCCGTCATGACGGGTATCACGGAATCGTGACGGCGAGACCGCCACGGATAAATAATTTGCCCGTTCTTAGTTTCGATTAGTGGGTGATACCGAATGTCCCAGTACTCTCGCCGGCGGGCGCTCGCATCGATGCCGGGGTCCTGGCGGCTGCTGTTGCCGTCCTGGATCGCGATTGCGGCCGTAACGCTGCTTGTCGGGGCGATCCGGCTGGCCGGGGTCGAGATCCCGATGTCGGTCCAGCTGCTCGGATACCTCGTCGGGATGGTCGCGGTCAACCTTCCCCACGGCGGGTTCGAGAACCTCCAGAACCTGCGGACCCGGTCGGCGCGGTACCAGGTCCTGTACGCCGCCGGCTTCCTCGCGATGGTCGCGGCGTTCGTCGGTCTGCTCTTCGTCAACGCCGTGCTGGGGGTCTTTCTGATGATCCTCGTCGCCGTGGCGAAGGGCGGACTGGGCGGGGTGGCAGTGCTCGAGGCGGTCGTCGGGACCGATCACATCACGAGCCGGCTCCAGCGGTGGGCCGGCGCAGCGATCCGCGGCGCCGCGGTCATGTTCGTTCCCTACATCGCCTTCCCAGACACCTTCGAGCAGTACACCGGCTTCATGATCGACGTATTCGACCAGGGCGCCCTCGAGGCGGCGACGTATGCCTTCCACCCGATCAGCTACTATGCGATCCCCGCGGCGATCGCGCTGGGGACGCTCGGCTACCTCGGCTTTGGGTACGCCCGCGATCCGGGGACCGGCACCTGGCTCGCCGACGCGATCGAGATCGGTCTGCTGATCGCGTTTTTCGCTGTCGTGCCGGTCGTGCTCGCGGTCGGGCTGTACTTCCCGCTGTGGTACACCGCCCGACAGGTCGCCCGGTCCGCGGCCGTCGATCGGGACCGGCCGGTCGAGGACGGCGCGTGGATGGCAGACGACGAGCGCAACCCGGAGCTCGGACTCGTGCTCAACTGGGGAACGTTCATCGTCGGCGGCGTGTTCACCGGACTCCTGATCGGCGCGCTGTGGGTGGTCTCTCCCGAGTCGGCGCTCTCGATCACCGAGCCGGTCTACGACGACGCCCTGACCGCACACCTCGCTGCCGGCGTGGTCTTTTACACCATCTTCGTGAGCGTCATCGCGCTCCCACACGTCGTCATCGGCGGAGTCTTCGACCGGCAGGGAATCTGGTTCATTCCCTAACCGGCTCGTTCGGTTTCGTCGTCGAGCGGTCGATAGCCGAAGAGATGAGAACAGAGTAGACCGCAGCTGTGGCTCCGGACGAGCGAGACCGATTACTCTCGATCGCGGAGCTCTTCGACGTGCTCTTCGAGTTCGTTGAGTACGTCGGAAACCTCCTCTCGGGCCGTCTCGCTCACCTCTTCGGTTTCGTCAACTACGCCTTCGACGGTCTCTCGTACGCGTTCGAGAACGTCCGCGTCCGCGGTATCGTCGTCTCCAGACATACCAATTAAGACTACTAAACACGCGCTGATAAGTTTTGTCAACTCCTGAGGGGGACGCTAGGGGTTCGGATACGAGCCACACCGAATGTCGAGCAGGGCTTGGTCTGTGCTCGTCTCCGATCGGAGAGTTAGGAGAGACGGTCGGCTCTGAGCCGGTGGATACCCGGCCGACTCCGAACCGCCCGTCCGCGTTCATCGGGCACCACGTCGGGTCACGACCGGCAGTCGGCGGCGGGAGCCACCTCGCCGGGTACCCGTTACTCCTGTCCGGGCATCCGGGGGGCGAGCACTTCGACCAGCGAGTCCACGTCACGGGTCTGGTACCACGCCGTCCCGGGGCCGGTGAACTCGAAGACGAGCCCCTCGCCACTCAGTAGCGTCGACTTGAGGCCGCCGATCCGCCGGGTCGAGTACTCGATCTGATCGTCCCAGGCGATCAGGTGCTCGTTGTCCAGAACGTAGGATTCGCCGGCGGCCAGTTCGAGTGTCTCGAGTCCACCGTAGGCGTCGATAAACGCGGTCCCGGTTCCCCGCAGCGCGAGCGGGACGAGACTGGCCTCGCCCAGCACGGACTTGAGACCGCCGACCTCCGAGTCGATATCGACGCCCTCGGTAGCCGCGATAAAGGCCCCGTCGGTGGTGTACAGCGTCTCGTCCTCGAGACGCGTCGACATGAGGTCTCCGGGGGTCGAGGGCGCCAGCGTGACCTCCCCCGGACCGCCCTCGGCGACGAACTCGTTCGTAAACAGCGATTCGCCGCCCAGCATCGACTTCGCCGAGCTGAGCAGCCCGTCGCGGCTCGTGGCGGTCTCGACCGAGACCGTCGGGGAGTGTCCCACCATAGCCCCGGGCTCGGCGACGATCGACTCCCCGCGGTCGAGCGTTACCTGCAGGTGCGTGTACGACGGCCGGTGTGAGAACTCGTAGTCCATGGCGCGAACTCGCGCGCGCTCGCAATTGAATCCGGCCCCGCGTTGCTCGCTCGGAGACGCCCGACGACCCGGCCACGAGCGTGTCCGTGTTCGTGGTTCCCTCCCGATGACCCGTCGCTCGGACGACGACCACACAAGAGTTACTTCCGTGCTTCCCCAACCGACGGGCGATGTCAGTTGCGCTCACAGCCGTATCTGAGGCCGCGATCGTTCTCTCCACGGTCCCACTTGTCGGTATCGAGCTGGGACAGACCGCGATCACCGTGGTCGGCGTCTCGATGATTTTGCTACTTCTCGTTGGCTCCGGGTTCTTTTCGTCCTCCGAGATCGCGCTGTTCTCGCTCCCGACCCACCAGATTGACGCGATGGTCGAGGAGGGAAAACGCGGGGCCCGGGCGGTCAAGTCCCTCAAGAAGGATCCCCACCGCCTGCTCGTGACGATCCTAGTCGGAAACAACCTTGTCAACATCACGATGTCCTCGATCTCGACGACGATCGTCGGCTTCTATTTCGCCCCGAGTACGGCCGTGCTCGTGTCCTCGTTTGGGATCACCTCGATGGTGTTGTTGTTCGGCGAGAGCGCCCCGAAATCCTACGCCGTCAACAATACCGGGTCGTGGGCCCGGACCGTCGCCCCGCCGCTCACCGTCGTCGGAAAGCTGCTGTGGCCGCTGATCACCGTATTCTACTACCTGACCGGTGCCGTGAGCAGGATCGTCGGGGGCAACCTGTCGATGGAAGACTCACACGTCAGCCGCGACGAGATCCGGAATATGATCAGGACCTCAGAGCGTGAGGGCGTCCTCGACGAGGAGGAACGCCAGATCCTCCAGCGGGCGCTCGGGTTCGCCGACGCGTCGGCAAAGGAAATAATGACCCCGCGTCTGGACGTGACGGCCGTCTCGACCGACGAGACCGTCGAAGCGGCCATCCGGACCTGTATCGAGTCGGGACACGCCCGCCTCCCGGCCTACGACGGCTCCCTGGACAACGTCGTCGGCGTGTTCGACATCCGCGAACTTGGGGAGTCAGACGCCGATCGCTTCGACGAGATCGAGGTGGGAGCGGTCGTCGAGCCGACGCTACACGTCCCCGAGTCGAAAAACGTCGACGAGCTGTTCTCGGAGATGCAAGAGAAACGGCTCCACATGGTGATCGTCATCGACGAGTTCGGCTCCACGGAGGGGCTCATCACGATCGAGGACGTGACCGAGCGGATTGTCGGCGAGATCCTGACCCACGACGAGGAGCGTCCGATCGAGTTCGTCGAGGACGGCACGGCGATGGTGAGCGGTTCGGTCGACATCGAGAAAGTAAACGAGTCACTCGACATCGTGCTCCCCGAACAAGAGGAGTTCGAGACCATCGCGGGGTTCATGTTCAGCCGCGCAGGGCGGCTCGTCGAGCAGGGCGAGGCGTTCACCTACGGTGACGTACAGCTGCGGGCCGAACAGGTCGAAAACACCAGGATCCGGAAGGTGCGGGTGAGCGTCGATCGCGACGGGAGCGCGGACCGAGAGCGGATGAAAGGCGAACGGACACCAGACTGACTGCGTGGCCTCGACCGGCGGGGCCCGAGCCCACGGACAGCGTTAGGTGACCGGGGGCTGTACGCAGACGTAACGGAATGTACGACAGTATTCTGTTCCCGTTCGACGGGAGCTCGGGCGCAGCCGAGGCGCTCCACCACACCGCCGAGATCGCCCACTGGACCGACGCCACCGTCCGGGTGTTGTACGTCGCCGACACGACCCGAGACAGCGTCACGGTCGTCGGGAGCGACGTCGTCGACGCCCTCGTCGACGAAGGGGAAAGCGTCGTCGCCGAGGGGGCAAAGACCCTCGAGACGCTCGGAGTCCCCCACGAGACCGACGTCGTACAGGGGAACCCGGCCCCGACGATCGCCGAGTACGCCGAGCGGTACGGGTACGATCTCGTCGTGATGCCGACCCACGGTCGGCAGGGGGTCTCGCGGTATCTCATCGGAAGCGTTTCGGAGAAAGTCCTCCGGCTGTCGTCGGTTCCCGTCCTCTCGGTTCGGATGGACCCCGAGGACCGGTTCGTCTTTCCGTACGAGACGATCCTGATCCCGACAGACGGCAGTCCCGCCGCGGCACACGCGACAGCGCACCTGCTCGATCTCGCGGCATCGGTCGGGGCGACCGTCCACGTGCTCTCCGTGGTCGAAAAGCCCGGGTTCCGACCGGGCGCCGACGGGGCTGTCTACGAAGAAAAGATCGAAACGACGGCCAGAGAGGCCGTCGAGGCCGTCGTCTCCGAGGCGAGCGACCGAGGCGTGACCCAGACCGTCACGCGCGTCGAACACGGGGAACCCGTCGAGGAGATACTCGCCTATCTCGAAGCGAGCGAGATCGACGCCGTCGGGATGGGCGCGACGGGGCGACGCGGCACGGATCGGATCCTGCTGGGCAGCGTTGCCGAGAAGACGGTCCGATCGGCGCCGGTCCCGGTTCTGACCGTGCGGCGGTCAGATGATGCTCCGTAGCGTCTCCTCGGTGAGGAGTTCGGTGATCCCGACTGCTTCGGTCATCATCCATCCCAGGAAAAGACAGTACAGTCCGAGGAGTGCAGCGCCCTCGAGCTGTGTGAGCTCGAAGTCCGTGACCCCGAGCACGACGACCACGAGCGTCGTGTAAAACAGGAAAACGAGAAGCGGCACCGCGGTCAGGAACCCGAGCGCGACGCCGCCGGCGAGGATCACCCCGATCGGCAGGACGGCGACGAGGTTGAACGTGTTCGTTCCGAAGACGTTCGCGATCGCCGCGCGCCGCTCGTCGTCCTCGCCCATCTCGATACCGACGATCAGGTCGGGAAACGAGCTCAGAATCGAGAGTAGGGTGACAGACATCAAAAACGGCGGCGCATCGAGCGCGGCCGAGATCTCCAGGGTCATCCCGATCATCAGCTCGACACCGACGAGAACCACGATCAGGCCGCCGGCGAACAGACCGGCCTGCGTCCGGAGATCGGTCGGGCGTTTCTCCGTCTGCGTGGCCGCCGTCCGTCCGTTTACCAGCAAGACGACATACACCACGTACACGACGAGAAGGCCGATGCCCATCGCGGGGGTGATTTCGGTCACCTCGCGGCCCTCTGTCCCGAGCACCCCCAGAAGGACCACCGCGAAAAACCCGAGCACGGCGACCAGATAGAAGATCGCGTCCCGGTAGACGAGACCCCTGGTCATCTTGGCGTCACCGGTCATAATCGTGACCACCCCCGGGATGACGAGGATATTGAAGATGGCCGTCCCGATCAGCGCCCCAGCGCCGATCCCGAACTCGCCGAGCACCACGACCGAGATGACCGTGATCGCCAGTTCGGGAAACGAGGTCGCCACGGCGGCGATGAGGCCACCCTGGATCGCCTGGGAGACGCCGTAGTGGTCGCTGATCTTCGATGTGCTCGCCTCGACGACGTTCGCACCACGCCAGGTCAGGGCAAACCCGATCACGCCGAGGACGACCCAGAGCGCGAGCGGCTGCGTTCCGAGCGCCTCTTGTACCAGTGTCATCGCGGAGTGGTCGCAACTGGTGTGCGGGGACAGTTAACCTGCGTGTCTCGTCTCGCCGCCTGGACGGAGACGGGGCAGCCGCGAGACGACTCTCGGGCAGTCGCCGGGGCCGGCCGGACGGCACCGTGCCGTCGCGGCACACCGCTACGGTGGTCGGAGCCAGTCAGTCCTCGACCCACGGGGGGCTCGCCCGAGGCGGGCTAAACACTTCGACGCCGTCGACGGGCACCTCGCCGCTGTTGGCGGCCGCGTGCGGTTCGTCGGGAGCGAGGACGTAGGACTCGCCCTGTCCGAGCACGCGCTTCTCGCCGTCGACGAGCAGCGTCAGCGAGCCGTCGACGACGTAGCCGGCCTGCTCGTTGTCGTGGCTGTGTTCGCCGACCGTCGCGCCGGGCTCGATGTGAAACCGCTGGACGCTCGTCCGCTCGCCGGCCGCCAGCTGCGTGAGGTAGACGCCGTCGAGGACCTCAACGGTCTCGCTGTCCGCGGGTGCCTGTGAGTCCATACTGCACCGAACGGCCGGACGCTTCTAAAACTGTGGGCCATCCGGAGGCGTCGCGACCGCCGGGAGGTTCTTTACTCGCCGACGCGGACCGATCGGTATGTACGCCGTCGTGGGGTGTGACGAGTGTGCGGCGCTGTGGATCGTCGAGGGCGATCCGGAGACGAGTCAGTGTCCCCGCTGCGGGCGGACCCGGGGCCACGAGAAACGCCGGGAGTTCGTCACGACCGAGGACGAAGACCACGCCCGCGAAGTCCGCTCGTCGATGCTCGCCGCCCGGCAGGGAGAGGGTGAGGCGTTCGCAGAACTCGACTCTTTCGCCGAGCTCGAAGGGCGACTCGAGGAGGCCGGCATCGACGACGAGACCTACCTCAAGGGGGCCGGACTCGACCCGGAGCGGATCGCCGCGGCGACCGAGGAGGACGCGACCTCGAAGAGCCGCGAGGAGATCGTCCGCGAGGCCGTCCGGACCCTCGATGCCCCGACCGAGGCCGACGTCCTCGAGTACGCGACGCGACGGGACGTGCCGGCCGACTACACGGAACGCGCGCTCGCGAAGCTCGTACGCGCCGGCGAGGCGACCGAATCCGGCGGTACCTACCGGCTGTTATGACAACCAACTTAGCCTGGGGCCTGCCACAGTTGGCATGATGTTCGACGAGATCATGGAGAAGTTCTCGGACTCGCCGGGCCAACAGCGGGTCATCCGACTGCTCTTAGAGCGGGGCTTTTCCGTCAACGACGAGGGCCGGGTCGTCTCCGGCGGGATCGAGATTCCGGACACCGGCATCGCCCGCGAGGCGGAAGTCGACCGGCGGGTGGTCGACGCCACGACCGACGCGGTGCTCGCCGACGACCAGCTCCGGCCGATCTTCCAGAACATCTCAGCGATCCCGAGCCTGATGGACTTAGCGCCGGTGCTCGATCTGACCGTGCTCACGGTCACTGTCCGGGACCCCGAAGAGCCCGGCATCGTCGCGCGGGTGACCGGGCTGGTCGCCGACCGGGGCGTGTCGATCCGCCAGGTGATAAGCGAGGACCCGGAGTTCACCGACGACTCGCAGCTGTATCTCATCGCCGACGACGAACTTCCAGGGGAGCTGCTCAACGAGATCCGCCGGCTCGCGTTCGTCCGCCGGATCGAGCTGGCCTGACACGTAGCAAGCGGAAGCCCATCTTCAGGGGTGGGTCTGAACGACACTATTGCATAGCCAACATCCCCACCGGAGGAATCCCACGACTTCCGCCGTGGGAGGATGGCAATCAGCCAAGCGCCGCGATGACGTCCGCGCCGTTGACGTAGGGAATCCCGGCCCGGTCGGCGTAGGCCCGTGCCGCGGCCGGGGAGAGCGCCCCGTCGGCGTCGGCGAGCATCTCACAGACCGCCACGGCCGGCGGTTCGCCGGCGGCCGCGGCCAGCGCGACGCCGAGCTCTGTATGACCCTGGCGATCGGCGAGGGTGGGCGCTGCCCGGAGCAGCGGGACGTGGCCGGGCGAGCGAAACGTCTCGGCGAACTCCGTCTCTGCGGGGTCGGCCGCTGCCGCCCCGAGCGCCCGGATCGTCAGCGCGCGGTCCTCGTCGGTGATGCCAGTCTGGGTCTCGCGGTGGTTGACCGACAGCGAAAACGCCGAGCGCTCGTCGTAGGCGAGCTGTTGGTCCGCGGTCGCCGGGTGATCGAGGGCCTGTTGAACGAAAGGCAACTCGAAGCTCTCGGCGACCTCGGGACCGAGGGCCACGCAGATCAGCCCGCCGGCGTCGGCACGCAGCCGCGCCACCGCCTCTGGAGTTACCGATCCGGCCGGGTAGATCAGGTCCGTCTCGCCCTCCCGGTCGTGGGCGTCGTAGACACAGATCGGCTCGCCGCGACCCAGCGCCGCGATCGCGGCCTCAACGGAGGCGAGGCTCTCGGGGCTCATCGTCCCTCCACGGTGACGGTCAGTTCGTCGCCGTCGGTGAGCCCGAGGGTCTCTCTGAGCCTGTCCGGAGCAATCACCTCGAGGTTGTCCTCGCCGTGGTGGGTCCGCTCGGGAGCGATCACGTGGGCCGGCTCGTACGGGTCGAACTGTTCTCTCCCGTCGGTCTCGTCGGCCGGCGCGATCGTCGCCGGGTAGCAGTACGCCGGGCCGTACGTGCGCCCGTCGTCTTCCCAGCCGTCGATCGTGACCGGCTCGAGGCCGTCGAGGCGGGGCCGTCGGGCGATGCTGTCCTCCCCGAGCGCGACGTTGAGCGTCCCGGGATAGGGCTCGTACCCCAGTCGCTCGCGGAACTGCTCCATGTACCCCGACAGCGAGATATAGTGTCTGCCCTCGCCCATCCCGGCCGTGACCGCGCCGGTCAGCGCGACTGCCTGCTCGCCCTCGAAGATCCGGCGGTACGTGGCGTACTCCGCCTGGAGGCTGTCCGTGCCGGCTTCGGTGATCCGGACCCACTGGCCGTCGCCGACGACCTCGCGGTCGATGTACGAGTCCTCGGCGAGCCGCCGCAGCCGCCGCGAGGCTGTCTGCGTCGAGGCGTCTAAGCGCTCGGCCAGGTCGGCACAGGAGAGTTTCGTCCGCCCGTCGATCGCACCGACGAGCGCGAGCTCCTTCAGCGTCGCCAGCCCCGACGCGTCGAGCGAACCCCGTGTCATCGACATACCTGAAGTTGGGCGAGTCTCGACATAAGCATACCGGATTTGTTACGCGTATCGTATCTGAGACGGCGGGCGCGATCACTCGGAGGACTGTTGGGTGTGCGCGGAGCCGTCGCCGGCCGGGTCGGGAGTGGACCCGGAGCCGGACGCGGATCCAGAGGGGCGGTCGGCGGTCGGGGTCTGTCGCCGGCCCCCGCGGTCGTCGAACATGTCCGCGACCGACTCCTGTTTGGTGTCGCCGAAGCCGGCGCTCAACAGCCGCGTGAGCGCCTCCTCGACGCTCTCGTCGCTCTCGGTGTACCGGTCGGGCTTTGCCTCGATCACGAAGCCGGTGGTGATATTCGGGGCGGTCGGCATGAACAGGATCTCGCGGCCGTCGTCGGTCGTCTTGCCGGTCTTGAACGCCGTCATCTGGAGGCCGTCCCAGACCTCGACGCGGACCGGCGCCTGGAGGTCGCTCGTCCCCGAGAGGGCGGTCTCAACGGCCATCTTCGAGGCGTTGTACACGACCCGGAGGCCGGGGAGCTTGTTGATCAGCTGGTCGAGCGCCCCCTCGATGAGCACGCCGGCGGCCGTCCGCATCAGGTAGCCGACCGAGAACACGAGCAACACGAACACAACAAGCGAGAGGCTGACCCGAACGGGCTCGAGCTCCAACACCGGCGACCCGGCCGGCACCGGGATCCGCGCGAGGTAGCCGTAGATCCAGGCCAACACGACGATCGTAACAAGGATCGGGAGGAGTACGACCAGCCCGCTCGCGAAGTCCCGCTTCCAGGTGGCCATCGAGGTCGTATTAGCGAGGGGACGTCTTGAGTGGTTCGTCTCGGTCAGACCGGACTGATCGCCCGCGCGGCGACGGCTGCGTTTCGCTTGCGCTCGGTCAGCCGCCGGTAAAAGTAGGAGGCCCACTCGGTGCCGTAGGGGACGTACTGCCAGACGTCGTGGTGGGCCGCGAGTTCCCGCTGTGCACTCGACCGGACGCCGGCGAGCATCTGGATCTCGTAGTCGGTGTCGTGGGTCTGTCCGAGGTCGGCCGCGAGCGTGACCATCGCCGGATCGTGGCTGCCGACGGCGACGAGTTCGGCGATTTCGAAGGCTGTTCGCACGTGCTCGCGCATGGCCGCGTCCACGTCAGAGACGGTCACCGACGCCGGCGGCGTGTACCCGCCTTTCACGAGTCTGACTCGCCCCCCGGCCGCCGCGACCCGTTCGAGGTCCTCGCGGGTTCGTTCGAGATTCGCCTGCAGGCAGACCCCGACGGTCTCGTAGGAGGGGGCCATCTCCTCGTAGGCCGCGAGCGTCGCCTCGACGGTGGTGTGGTCTTCCATGTCGATCCAGACGAACACGTCCCGAGCGGCGGCGTACTCGAGCACTGCCTCGAGGTTCTCCCGGAAGTAGGCCGCGTCGTCTGCCAGTCCGAGCTGGGTCGGCTTGACCGAGAGCCGCGCCCTGAGGCCGGCGTCGTCGATCGCCGCGGCGAGTCGCTGGTAGCGGCGGGCGTCGGCCGCGGGCCGCATCCGATCGTCGTAGTGTTCGCCCAGCCGGTTGACGATCGCGCCGATCCCGTCCTCGTTGAGCCGGCGGGCACGGTCGAGCACGCCCGCCTCGGTCTCTCCGCCCACGAACTGGTCGACCACCGGTGGGAGCATACCGCCGGTTCTGGCGCGGAGGACATGAGCGTGACGGCCCCGGCGACCGACCGCGGGCACGGCAATGATCAGACATAAGCCGGCCGGCCGGCGACCGGCGGACATGGAGCTTTACTCCGTCGTCGCGACGGCCCTGTGGGCGATGTTGCCGGCCTACGTCCCCAACAACGCCGCGGTGCTGGCCGGCGGGGGTCGACCGATCGACGGCGGGCGGGAGCTGGGCGGACGGCGGCTGCTGGGCGACGGCAAGACCTGGCGCGGGACGGCCGTCGGCGTGGCCGCCGGGGCGGTGCTCGCCCTCGGTATGAACCGCGCCGGCGGTCCGCTCGAGGAGGCCCTCGCGGTCGATCTGCCGGCGTTCGCGGCGGTGGCCGTCCTCGCCCTGCCCCTGGGAGCGATGCTCGGGGACATCGGGGCCTCCTTTCTCAAGCGCCGGACCGGCCGGGAGCGGGGCGCGCCGTTTCCGGGACTCGACCAGCTCGATTTCGTCGCCGGCGCGGTCGGCCTGACCGCCGCCGCCGCGCCGGGCTGGTTCGGGGACGTGTTTACCGTCCCGGTGCTCGCGACCGTCCTCGTGGTGACGCCGGTGTTACACGTCGGGACGAACGGGCTCGCGTATCTGACGGGACTGAAAGACGAGCCGTGGTGACCTCGCGGAGATCGACGGGTCCGAGACCTGTGTGTTTTTCACCGCCCGCCGGCTGTAGCGGCTAATGAGCGGACACGACCGCGAGCTCCGGCTCGCGACCCGAGGGTCGCCGCTCGCACGGCGCCAGGCCGAGCTGGTCCGAGACCGCCTCGCGGGACGGCGGCGCTCGGTGGAGCTGATCGAGGTCGAGACCACGGGCGATCTGAGCGACGAGCTGATCAGTGAGCTCGGCACGACCGGCGCTTTCGTGCGGGACCTCGACCGTCGGGTCCTCGACGGCGACGCTGACGCGGCCGTCCACTCGATGAAGGACATGCCCACCGACCAGGCCGAGGGGCTGGTCGTCGCGGGGATCCCGGAGCGGGACGCGGCCGCGGACGTGCTGGTCACCCCGGAGGGAACGCGCCTCGAGGAGCTGCCGGCCGGCGCGACCGTCGGGACCGTGAGCCTGCGCCGGCGGGCACAGCTGCTCGCCCGGCGGCCGGACATCGAGGTCCTCGGACTGCGGGGCAACGTCGACACGCGAGTCGAGAAGCTGCTCGGGCCCAGGCTGGCCCAGGAGTACGACCGTCGGCTCGCCGCCGACAGCGAGGTCGAAGAGACAGACACGGATGACGCCGAGCCAGAGGCCGACGGAGACGACGCGTTCGAGCGGTCGCCGGAGGCGTGGGTCGAGAGTCTGTCGCCGATCGAACGCCGGGCACTCGAGCGGGCCCGATCGGGCGACGACACGGACCGGACCGAGTACGATGCCGTCTGTCTCGCCGAGGCCGGCCTGGCCTGGAGCGACCTGCTCGAGGAGCTCGCCTGCGAGCGGCTGGACCCGACGGCGTTCGTGCCGGCGCCCGCCCAGGGAGCGATCGCGGTGACCGCCCCCGACGGCGAGACCGCCGAGCTAATCCACGACGCGATCGATCACCCGCCGACGCGGGTCGCCGTGACCGTCGAGCGGACGATCCTCTCGGAGATCGGCGGGGGCTGTGTCGCGCCGGTCGGAATCCACGCCCGGCTCCGCGGCGCGGTCGTCTCGACGACGGCTCGGGTGCTCTCCCGGGACGGGACCGAGCAGATCCGGGCCTCTCGGGATCTCCCCGTGGAGGACCACGCCCGGGCCGCGGCGACCTTCGCCGCCGAGCTCGTCGACCGTGGAGCGGCGGAGCTGGTCGCGGCCGCCCGACGCGAGGATCCCGACGAGCCCAAGCGATGAGCCCGGCGCCGACGGTCGCGGCCTTTCGTCCCGACGACGGCCGCCTGGCCGCCGCGGAGGCGACGCTGTCCGAGCTCGGAGTTGAGCCGCTCGGGGACCCGATGTTGGCCGTTGAGCCCACCGGGGCCGTTCCGCGCGGGGACGCGGCGATCACGGTGTTTACGAGCGCCACCGGGGTCGAACGCGCCGCCGCGGCGGGCTGGGCGCCCGGAGACGGACTGGTGTGTGCGATCGGCGAGCCCACCCGCGAGACCGCCGCGGCGGCCGGGATCGGCGTCGACGTGGTCCCCGAGCGGGCCTCCTTCGAGGCGCTCGCGAGCGGCGTCGCCGACCGGCTCGCCGCAGAGAGCGACCGGACCTGAGAGAGCCCGACGGATTTTATACCGGGCGTGCGGACACTCGGGTATGCGAGAGATCGTCAGCACCGATCGAGCGCCGGCGGCCGTCGGGGCCTACAGCCAGGCGACCGCGACGGGCGAGCTCGTGTTCACCGCGGGACAGATCCCGCTGACTCCCGCCGGCGACCTGCTCGACGACGCCGACATCGATGTCCAGACCAATCAGGCGCTGGAAAACGTCGCGGCAGTTCTCGAGGCCGCGGACGCGAGCCTGGCGGACGCGCTGAAACTCACCGTGTACATGACCGATATCGACGCCTTCGAAGAGATGGACGCGGCCTACGAGACGTTCTTCGAGGCAGAGCCCCCGGCCAGGAGCGCCGTCCAGGTCGCCGACCTCCCGAAAGGCGTCGACGTCGAGATCGAGGCCGTCGCCGTCCGCCTGTCCGGGAACGAAAGGGCTTAATCGGGCGCTGGGCCTACCTCCGACCGCGCCAGGATGGCCGAATCTGGTAAGGCGCACGCTTGGAGAGCGTGTTCCCTCACGGGATTCTGGGTTCAAATCCCAGTCCTGGCGGGTGTTCTCGACCGCGCCCGAGCTGCTGTCTCTTACCCCGGCGGTGCGACCGTCGCCACACCGAGGAGTGACATCCTCACCCGCCGTGAACGGCGGGGCTTCCTCGCTACTTCAAAGATGAGCGACCGCGGTACCGACCGGTCCCGACGAACCCGCCGGCGGGCTGAGTGAGTCGTTGGGCCGCGCCGACAGCTGAACCCGGCGCGTGACGCCAAGAGTTATTTATCACCATGTATAGGGTGGAACTACCAATGGGTGTGGCAGACGTACGCAAGAAGGGAGTAGCGGTCGTCGTTGAACGGCCGTTCGTGGCGCTGCTTGGCTTTGTGGGTGCGTACCTACTGCTCGATTTGGCGATGAAACTCGCCGGGGCACAGGCGAGACTCGGCGGCGTCAGGCTGATCGGGGGAGACGTGCTGGTGTCGAGTTTCGCGAGCAAGCTCGCAAACGGAGTACTCAGGGGACTGGTCATCGGCCTGGCCGGCATCGGGCTGTCGATGACCTACAGCATTCTGGGCTTTGCGAACTTCGCCCACGGGGACGTCATCACCGCGGGGGCCTTTATTGGGACGGCCACGTCGTTCGTCGTCGCGGGCGTGCTCGGGGCGACCAGCTTCGACATCGGCGCGCTGGTGCTCGTACAGCTGAACTCCTCGGATCTCAACATGGCGATCACGAGCACGCCGGTTGCCATCGTCGTCGGATTGCTGGTCGCGGCGGTGCTGACAGTCGCGCTGGTGCTCGCGGTCGACCGGCTCGCGTTCAAGCCGATCCGTGATCGCGACGGGATCACGCTGTTGATCACGAGCATCGGCGTGGCGCTGACGCTCCGGTACCTGGTCAACTTCGTGTTCGGCACGAGCAAGCGCAACACCTACCAGCAAAACATCGCCGGACGGACAACGTTCAATGTCGTCGACGGAACGGTCGCCTTCGACGCACACGACCTGTTGCTGGTCGTCGTCGCCGGGACGCTGATGCTCGGGACACACTTGATTCTCCAGCAGTCGAAGCTCGGCAAGGCGATGCGCGCGATGGCCGATAACAAGGACCTCGCCCAGGTAACCGGGATCCCGACCGAGCGGGTCATCCAGTTCACGTGGATCCTCGGCGGGGCGCTCACCGGGGTCGCCGGCTACACCTGGGTGCTGTGGCGCGGGACCTTCGGCTGGTTCGACGGCTGGCTGTTCTTACTCCTGGTGTTCGCGGCGGTCATCCTCGGCGGGATCGGATCGATCTACGGGGCGATTGTCGGCGGCGTGGTCATCGGGCTCACCTTCGATCTCTCGACGATATTCATCCCGCCGTCGCTCGCCCGAGCCGCCGCGTTCGCGCTGATGATCGTGGTGCTGGTCGTCGCTCCGTCCGGGATCTTCCGCGGGAGGTCAACGGCATGAGCGAGACCGAAGCATCCGCCGGGGCCTCCGAAGAGGGCTTTTTCGACCGGAGAGAAAACGACTTACTGCTGATCGGGGCCGTGCTCGCGGTCATCTACCTCGTGTACGCCGGCATAGCCGTGCTGTTGGACCTCCGGGTGGCCGGGACGCTCATCGACCTGACACGGTGGATCGGGCTCTTTGCGATCGTGACGCTCGCATTGAACCTCCACTGGGGATACACTGGCCTGTTCAACATCGGGGTCGTCGGGTTCATGGGCATCGGCGTCTACGCCACGGCGATCGCCTCGAAGCCCGTCGCAACCGACGCTGCGGCCGGCGCGACCGGCGGCTTCGGCCTCCCGCTGTGGCTCGGCGTCATAATCGGCGGGATCGTCGCCGGACTGTTCGGGCTAGTGATCGCGCTGCCGGCGCTCCGGCTGCGGGCAGACTACCTCGCGATCGTTACGGTCGCGGTCAGCGAGATTCTCCGGTTCGTGTTTCGCAACCGTTCGCTCGCGAATTTCAACATCGGCGGGCAGTCGGTCGGGCTCGGTGGCGGCGATGGACTCCAGCTGGACTGGGGCAGCGAGGCCGAGCTGTTGTTCGATGCGCTCTTTCTCGGGAGCGTGTACGACGGGCTGGTGAGCACTCTCGAAGGGTCCGTCGCCGGGAACCCCGAGGCGGTCGCAGACGGCATCATCTACAGCCTCATCCTGCTCGCGTTCGTCGTCGGCTACTACCTGCTCTTGGGGCGGATGGCAAACTCCCCGTTCGGTCGCGTGCTGAAGGCGATCCGCGAGGACGAGGAGGCGGCCGGGTCGCTCGGCAAAGACACCGCCCGGTTCAAGCTGATCGTGTTCATGATCGGCTGCGGACTGATGGGCGTGGCCGGCGTCGTCTGGTTCATGAACGCCGGCGGCCAGGGAACCATAAACAGCACCCAGTTCCGCCCCGAGCTGACCTTCTACGTGTGGATCGCGCTCATCATCGGCGGCGCCGGGTCGAACACCGGGAGCGTTCTCGGGGGCGCGATATTCGCCGCCGTGCTGTTCCAGGGCCCCCGGTTCCTCCAGGATATCATCAGGGAGTTCGTCAACCTCCAGCAGGCCCCGCTCGGGGACGTGCCGGGCAGCTTCGGGGCCGCGATGGCGCCGGTCTCCGGGAGTCTCGACGTCGTGCCGCTTCTGTTGTACACCGCCTCGCGGATCTCCGATATGCAGCTGCTCATCATGGGGCTGGTGTTGATCTGGCTGATGCACAACCGCCCAGAGGGGCTGCTCGGCCACCGGAAGGAACACGCCGCGGCAGTGTCGCTCGACCGGCCAGAGAAAACCTCCTCGAAGGGCTTTGCCCTGACGACCGACGGCGGGACGACCGACGCCGAGTCGGCTGCCGCCGACGCGACCGACGGGGGACAGACCGATGAGTGACAGCGACCTCAACGGGTCCGAGGCCGCGACCGACGGCCCCGCCGAGGGCGACCGCGCCGACAGGGAAGTCGAGACCGGAGAGGAGGCCGACGCGGCGGCCGAACCCGACTCCCGGGGGCTCCAGGCAGCCGACTCGGAGACGACAGACGACGGCTCGGACCCGCCGCTACAGGTCGAGGGCGTACACAAGTCTTTCGGGGGGATCACCGCCGTCGATGGGGCCTCCTTCGAGGTCACGGCGGGATCGCTCACCGGACTGATCGGCCCGAACGGCGCCGGCAAGTCGACGACGTTCAACTGCATCACCGGCGTCCACGAGCCCGACAGCGGGGTCGTCCGGCTCAAAGGCGAGGACATCACCGGGCTCGCCCCCCACAAGGTCGCAAACCGCGGGCTGGTTCGAACGTTCCAGATCGCCCGGGAGTTCGCCGAAATGACCGTCCTCGAGAACATGATGCTGGCGCCGATGCACCAGCGCGGCGAGACGCTGTGGCGGAGCATCCTTCCGGGTACCCGCGGTGGCGTGATCGAACAGGAACAGGAGGTGTTAGAACGGAGCTGGGAGGCGCTTGAGTTTTTCGAGATCGATCACCTAGCCGACGAGTACGCGAAAAACCTCTCGGGGGGACAGCGCAAGCTGCTCGAACTCGCGCGGGCGCTGTTGACCGACCCGGACGTGTTGCTGTTGGACGAGCCGTTCGCTGGGGTGAACCCATCCCTCGAGGAGCGGCTCTTAGATCATATCCACGAACTGAGCGACAGCGGGTACACGTTCCTCATCGTTGAACACGACATGGACCTGATCATGCAAAACTGCGAGCGCATCGTCGTCTTACACCAAGGGCGGGTGCTCACGAAAGGAACGCCGAACGAGGTCAGATCGGACGAGCGCGTGCTCGAGGCGTACCTCGGAGGTGAGGTGGAGTCGTGAGCGAGACCGAATCCGCGGCGAGTACACAGCGCCGCGACGGAGGCGCCGCGATGAACGTGCGGCGGTGGTCTGACTCGTTGCTGTCGGTGCGCGATCTCGACGCCGGGTACGGCGATCTGCAGATCCTCTCGGAGGTCGATATGGACGTCCGCGAGGGAGAGTACATCACCATCGTCGGGCCGAACGGCGCCGGCAAGTCGACCGTGATGAAGTCGGTGTTCGGGCTCACCAACCGCATGGACGGGACCATCACCTTCGACGGAACGGAGATCACCCAGATGGCCCCCGAGCGGATCATCCACGAGGGGATCGGTTACGTGCCCCAGAGCGACAACGTCTTCAACAGCATGTCCGTCAGGGAGAACCTCGAAATGGGGGCGTACATCCTCGACGACGTGCCCGAGGACGCGCTCGCGGAGGTGTACGAACGGTTCCCGATTCTCGAAGAGCGAACCGATCAGAAGGCCGGGACGATGAGCGGCGGGCAACAACAGATGCTCGCGATGGGACGGGCGCTGATGCTCGACCCCGACCTGTTGTTGCTCGACGAGCCCTCGGCCGGACTCGCGCCGGATCTCGTCGACGAGATGTTCCAGAAGGTCAGGGAAATTAACGACAGTGGCACGTCGATTCTCATGGTCGAGCAGAACGCGAAGGAGGCGCTAGGGCAGTGCGACCGCGGGTACGTCCTCGTCGACGGCGAGAACCGCTACGAGGACACCGGCGACGCGCTGTTGGCCGACCAGCAGGTGCGACAGGACTTCCTGGGCGGCTGAGAGCTATCGGCGATCGGAGTTCTCGTCGGTTCGATGCTGCGTTCGAGGCGGCAGGCAGCGTGAACTCCGCCCGTACGGCATAAAAAGCCGACGGCGGGTGCCGATCCCTGAGAACTCTTCCGGTCGTCACGGACGGACTGTGATCCGGGCAAGGAGTTGGCGAGCCGGATCAGGCGTTGAGCGCCGACTCGACCGCGGAGCTGTACGACGAGGAGCCCTGCGGGTACCCGATCTGATCTGCGACCTCGCCGCCGAACTCGTCGCTCTCGAAGACCTCGGTGAACCGCTGGCTGAGCTGTTGTCCGTAGTCGTTGTCGACGTACAGCGTCGACACCCGGCTCACGCCGAGCTGTTCTGCCATCACCTGCGCGTCGACCCGGCCCTGGAGGATGTCGGACGGCGCGGTACGGAAGATGTAGTCGTCGTCCTCGAGGTTCGTCACCGACAGCGCCGTCGAGGAGGGCGAACAGCCGACGACCTCGTTGGGCGCGAGCACACCGTCGGAGACCGGGACGTTCACCCCCGAGGAGGCTGTCCCACAGACGCCCGGGATACCCGCGTTGACGAGCCGCTGTGCGGCCTCGGTTCCGGCGCTCGAGCGGGTCTCGCTGTCCTCGCTGGTAACGTTGACGTCGACGTTGACGTCGCCTTCCTGAACCTCCGCGGCTGCCATCTGTGCGGACGCGATCATGTCCTCGCCGACGCTGGCGAGGTTCCCGCTCGCGGGGAGCAGGATGCCGAGTTCGATCGTCCGGCCGGTGCCACCAGGGATCGAGTCAGCAGAGGGGCCGGCACCCTCGGGGGTGTCGCCCTCGAAGCTCAGCGTCTCCGAAACCTCGACCGACTCGGCGTCTTGGCCCGCGAACGTCCAGATCTGGTAGGCGGCGTTTGCCGGGTCACCCGCCTCGTTGAAGTTCACGTTCGAGGACGCACCCTGGTAATTAATATCCTCGCCCCCAGCGGCCAGCTCGATTCCCTCGACGAGGTTCTCCGGGGTCACTTCCGTGCCACCGGGGTTCGCGACGTTTCGCATCTGGTCGCGGAGTGCCGTCCCGTCGTTCTCGCCGGCGGCGGCGTTCGCCAACATCAGGACTGCCGCGGAGTCGTACGACTGCGAGCTGAACACACCCGGAGACCGGTCGTACCGGTCCTGGAAGGCGGTGTTGAACGCCTCCTGTGCCGGACCGCCCGCGGCCGGCGCGGTTCCGGTGACGTTCGCCATATCGTTGCCGACCTGCCCCGGGAGCGCTGCGTCCTGGAGTCCGTCCGGCACCAGGATCTCCTCGCTGCCGTCGCTGGCGCCGTAGTAGTCCCGGAACAGCTGTTGGCCGTCCTCGGGGTAGCCGACGATGAACAGGCCGCCGACGCCACCGTCACCGCCGTTGGTGGTTCCCCCGTCCGAGTCACCGGTATCACCGTTGCCCGTGTCTGAATCGCCCGAGTCCCCGTCGTCACCGTCGTCGCCGCCGCCGATACACCCGGCGAGTGGCACTACGCTTGCTGCGCCAATCCCCTTCAGCACGTTCCGGCGCCGTGACTTGTTACCTTCCGGCATACGATAAGGGTCGAAAGGTACGTTTATAAATGTTTTCTCCCCGGAGACCGGTCGGGATACGGAGACACACGACCGAGAATGATTGATACGTGTGTGTAGGGAAATTTGGACATGAACCGTCGGACCCTACTGGCGGCGGTCGGGGGAGCGGTTTCGCTCGCCGGCTGTGCCGGTCGGCTCGGGACCGGCGGCTCAGCAGAGGGAGACTCCTCGGGCGAAAACGGATCAACCGGCAGCGAGCCCGGCAACGAATCAGTCGAGACGCTGACACTCGCCGAGCAGGGCGTTCCGCCGACGATCTGCGAGGAATCGCTCTCTTCCGGGGGCATACAGGCGATCGGAGAGCCGGCGTTCGGCACGCCGGGAGCGTTTCCGACCGGTCCGGAGGGGTACCACGCGCTGTCCGACGAGGACACCGTCATCGGGCTGACCGACGGCCAGCGCGCGAGAGCGTACCCGCGGACAGTGTTGAACGTCCACGAGATCGTCAACGACACGTTCGGGGCGCCGGTAATCGTGACCTACTGTCCGATCTGTCGCAGCGGGATGGTCGCAAAGCGCCGTGTCGACGGCGAGACGACGACGTTTGATGTCTCGGGGCTGCTCTGGAAGGCCCCGCGGATCCACAGCGCCGCCAGCGAGAAAGACGGTCGGGTGTTCTCCGACAACGAGGCCGGCGTCGCGAACAACGGCAATCTCGTGATGTACGACGCCGCGACCGGGTCCTACTGGTCGCAGATACTCGCCGCGGCGATCTGCGGCGAGCGCCAGGGCGAGCGAATGACGATCCACCCCTCCACCGTCACGACCTGGGGAGAGTGGCGCCGCGATCACCCCGACACCGAGGTACTGCTGCCGCCGCCGGCCTCCGAGACCATCGACCCGCCGATCTGACAGCTAACATCGGACGTCTGAGACCGGCCGGTGGATCCGGCCGGCCCGGTGGTCAGCATCCGTCGGCCGCCGTCACGAGCGCCGTCGGTGGCGATCGAAAGTACTGATTCGGTCCGGACGAGAACGGCAGACTTGTTGGCGTAGGTTCCCTGTAACGGGCATGAGCACACGCGAAGAGTATCGCGACGCGGCGATCGCGGCGCTTGGCGAACGCGCCTACGAGCGGGCGGGAAACGAGTACACCAAAGCGGCGTGGCTGGGGCTGGCCGAGCCCCGCGAGGATGTCGATCCGTTCGCGGTCGACGAGCGCGGCTGGGTCGGTCGCGGCCTGAGCCACCTCGTGACCGCCGCCGCGGGCTACCGGGTCGCCGGAACGGACGCCCGCGCCACCCGTCGGGGCGTCGAGGGTGTGGCCGTCGCCCGGGACCTGCGAGGGAGTGCCGATCCGGTCCAGCGAGCCTGTCTCGAGGAGTTCGTCGCCGACTTCCGGGCGGTCGCGGGACTCGACGGCGCCGTCGAGGCCTACGAAACCGCCGCACGGGCCTACCGGACGGCCGCCGAGGGGATCGACGACCCGCAGACGAGGGCGACGACGCCGCTGTTCGAGGCCGCCGCGGCGCCGCTCAAACAGCTCGCCCGGAGCCAGGCAAACGGCGAGATCGCGATTACCTGGGAGGATCTCCACGGGAGCGATCCCGACCAGCCCGGGGCCTTTCTCGCCCACCGCGCCGAGTACAAGCGCCAGCGGCTCCCCGGGTTGATCGAGCAGACCGTCGCGGACGGCTACCTGGCCGCGCCGCGGGGCTCGACGGCCTACGATACGGATACCTACCGGTGTCCGGCCTGTGGCTCCCACGATGTCAACTGGGTCGGGGCGAGCACGCTCTGTCTCCGGTGTTCCCGGCCCGTCGAGGAGTGAGGGCGGCCGATCGCCGGACCGAGCTCAGAGCTCGCCAGCGGCGGCCATCTCGCGCAGCCGGGCGACCCGTTCGCGGATCTCGTCCATCTCCCCGGACTCCTGTTTGTCGTCGACGTGGCTGTACATCAGCCCCATCCGGTGGTTCGAGCGGAGCTGCTCTTCGTTGCGGTCCAGAAAGTCCCAGTACAGGGCGTTGAACGGACAGGCGCCCTCGCCGGTGTCTTTGGTCTTGTAGTACTCGCAGTCCCCGCAGTAATCGGACATCTTGTCGATGTAGTTGGCCGAGGAGACGTACGGCTTGGTCGCGAACACGCCCTGGCCGTACTGGCCCATCTCGATCACGTTCGGCGTGGTCACCCAGTGGTAGGCGTCGACGTAGGTGGCGTGGAACCACTCGTTGAGCTCGGCGGGCTCGACGCCCCACAGCGTCGCGAAGTTCGCAAGCACCATCAGCCGCTGGATGTGATGGGAGTATCCCCGTTCGTGGACGTCGCCGACGGTCTCGGCGAGACAGTTCATATCGGTCTCGCCGGTCCAGTACAGCGCCGGCAGCTCGTGCTCGGCGCCGAGCTGGTTTGCCGTCGCGAGATCCGGCATCGCCTGGCGGTAGACGTGCCGCATGAACTCCCGCCAGCCCAGCAGCTGTCTGAGTGCCCCCTCTGCAGAGTTGAGCGCAACGGCCTCCGTCTCGTAGTAGGCCTGTTCGATCGCCTCGATGACCTCCATCGGGTGGAGCAGTCCGAGATTGATGCTCGACCCCAACAGCGCGTGGGTCATCGCCCAGTCGTCTGTTCGCATCGCGTCTTGGTAGGGGCCAAACTCCGGCAGCCGCTCTTCGATGAACGTGCGAAGCTGCTCGCAGGCCTGTCTCCGGGTCACGGGCCAGGGAAAGCCGTCGATGTCGGTGTTCCCCCAGGTGTCGAACTCCTCGCGAACCCAGGCGGCAGTCTCGGCGGTCAGCTCATCGTGATCGTGTGCGGGCGCCGGTGGGGACTCCCACTCCGGCGGCGGAAACTCCTGGTTTTGATCGTCGTAGTTCCACTCGCCGCCGACCGGGTCGTCGTCGTCCATCAACACGCCGGTCTGCCTGCGCATCCACCGGTAGAACGACTCGTGGCGAAAGGGCGGGTCACCGGCCCACCCGTCGAACGCCTCCGCGGTGCTGACGAACAGCTCGGTGTCGACGGTCCGCAGATCACCGCCGGCCCGGTCGGCCAGCTCGGCGAACCGCTCGGCCGAGCCGTAGCTGGGCGAGCGCATCGTCACGAGCCGGGCGCCGGGCCGCTCCTCAAAGAACGTCTCGAGTCCGGCGCCGAACCGATCGGTTCGGATGTACCGAACCTCGTAGCCCTCCTCGCGGAGCCGGTCGCGGAACTGCCGCATCGCCGCGAACACAAGCGTCAGCTTGTGGTGGTGGTAGGGCTTGCGGCGGGCGAAATCGTGGGCCTCGATCATCAGGACGGTGTCGCCGGGCTCGGCCCGGGCCAGCGGCCCCGAGCGGGTCGTGAGCTGCGTGCCGAGCACCCACGGAACGTCCCGAGCGGCTAACTCGTACTCCGGCGGATCGCCGACCGTCGGCTGTCGCATACCGAACCGAGGGGCTCGACGGGCATAACGGGTCGGGAACCGGACGACTCGGAGGCGCTCGGAGCCGGGCGGGCGGGAACCCCGCCGCGGGTCGCCCCTGGGTCGGCGAGGAGCGCTTTTTACCCCGGGGGACCGACGGGGAGGCATGACTGACTCGGACGTGCCACGGCTCATGAGCACCCAACACCCGGACAACGCGACGCTTCCGTTCTTCGCGGCCGGGGACGTGATCGAGGGCGAAGACGAGATCCAGGAGGCCTACTACGTCGCCTCGCATCTTGGCTGTGACGAGCAGATGTGGGACTTCGAGGGCAAGGAGGGCGACGAGTACGTCGTCAAGAAACTGCTCTCGCGGTACGGCGATTACTTCGCCGACCACCGCCTCGGCCGGGAGTTTCGCCTCACCGTCCGCGGGCCCAACCCCGCCCTGGAGGACTCGGAGGCGAAGATCCTCTTAGAGATCTTAGAGAGCATTCCTCGGTCGTACGACGCCGCGCGGCTGTTCGCCGAGGACAGAGACGTCGAGGCGATTGCGCCGATCTACGAGGTGATTGTCCCGATGGTCACCGGCGCCGACCAGCTCAACGCGGTCCACGAGTACTACGAGCGGTTCGTCGCCGGCAAAGGCGAGACGGTCCTCTGGGACGGCCAGACCGTCGAGGAGTGGGTCGGGCCGTTCGAGCCGGCGACCGTCGACGTGATTCCGCTGATCGAACAGCGCGAGGCGATGCTCGGCGCCGACGAGATCGTCCGGGAGTACGCGACCGCCCAGGACAAGGCGTCGGTTCGGGTATTTTTGGCCCGGTCGGACCCGGCGCTGAACTACGGCTCGGTGGCGGCCGATCTGATCAACAAGGTCGCACTCGAGCGCCTCTACGAGCTAGCCGCCGAGACCGGGATCGAGATCCACCCGATACTGGGCACCGGTTCAGCCCCCTTCCGAGGGAATCTCGCGCCCGACCGCGTCGAGAACGTGATCGAGGCCTACCCCGAGGTCGAGACGTTCACCGTTCAGTCGGCGTTCAAGTACGACTACCCCGTCGAGACCGTCCGCGAGGGGCTGGAGACGCTGCGAACTGCCCCCCTCGGTGATCCGCCGGCGGGGATCGACGAGGAGCGGGCCCTCGAGATCGTCGACCGGACGGCGGCGGCCTACGCCGAACAGGTCGACGCGATCGCGCCGACGGTCAACCGGCTGGCGGCGTACGTCCCTGACCGGCGGGCCCGGAAGCTCCACGTCGGGCTGTTTGGCTACTCCCGAGAGGTCGGGGAGAACACGCTACCCCGGGCGATCGGGTACACGGCCGCGCTGTACGCGGTCGGCTGTCCGCCGAGTCTCCTGGGTGCACACGCGCTCACCGACGGAGATCTCGACTTCCTGTCGTCGTCGTTTCCGGCCTTTTTTGACCGGCTGGCCGACGCCGCCCGGTATTACAACCCGCGGTGTACCGAAGTGCTGTCACTCGAGGCCGAGTCCCTGCGGGCGGCGCTCGATCTGGTCGACGTCGAACCCGACGCCGAGCACCGCGCGGCGACCGACGCGGCGATCGACGCCTTCGAGCGGGGGCAAGAGGAGGCGGTCCGGTCCGCGATCCGTCGGGGCGCCCGACAGCGAGGCTTCCTGGGATAGAGGGGGGCGGTGCCGCGGGTCCCGCTCAGGGTCGCCGGAACGTGTAGCTGAGCCCCGGAGCGCCGAGCGTGAGCGCGTCGGTCGCAGGATCGATCTCGAGCCACTCGGCGGTCGTCTCTGTCGCGTGCAGCGGCATTCCCGCGTCGACGGCGCCGTCCCGGCCGACGGCGAGGTGTGCCCGGTCGAACTCGAGTCGAATCTCCTCGTCGGTGGTCCGTACCCGCGGCGCGCCGAACTCCGCAAGCGCCGCGACGATCCGATCCCACTCCTCGATCGGGATCCGGTCGCCGTCGCCGTCCGAGTCGGTCGCCTCTGAGTCCTCGACTGCCATACCGTAGCCAGCGTCGCCGCCGGCTTAACCGCTCGCCTCGTGTTCGGCGAGGACGTCGGCGACGGCCGTGACGCGGGCGAGCCCGCGCTCGTCGGGAACCAGCGGCACCTCCCGTACCGGCGGGGCGAACCGGTCGCGGGCCTCAGCGAGGACATCGAGTTGCTCCTGGTAGCGGGGCCAGCAGGTCGGACAGTCCGCAGAGGCGTCGTGGAGGAGCTTGTTGACCAGCACCGCCTCGACAGCGATCGAGTCGTCGGCGAGTTCGGCCAGCAGCCGATCGGTCTCCTCGATGGCCATGCGCTCTGCTAGCGTGACCGCCCGGAACCGGGTGCGGTCGCCGTCCCGGAGCCGCTCGCCGACCCGCTCGGTGACGGCCTCGAGCCGGTCGACCTGCTCGCCGTAGGAGAGGTCGGGGTCGCTCGACCGACCCAACAGGCTGCCAACCCGGCTGGTCACCGAGCCGAGCTGGCCGCGCAGCGAGAGCAGCCGGCCGACGGTCGTGTTCATCACGTCCGGCAGGCTCAGCAATCGCAGCGTGTGTCCCGTCGGCGCGGTGTCGAACACGACCGTCTCCCAGTTGGGGTGCTCGTCGTACTCGGCGAACAGGTCCAGCACGGCCATCTCGTCGGCGCCGGGCACGAGCCCGCGCTCGGCGACCGCGCCGACATCGTCCTCGGAGACGTCGAGCCCGAGCGACTGAACATCGCCCAAGAGCCGCTGGAACGTGTCGCCGTACCGCTCGCGAAACCGCGTTCGGGGATCGATCTCGAGGGCGTACAGGTCCGACGCCTCGGTCACCCGAGTCGGCGTCTCACTGACCGGGCTCTCGTAGGCGTCGCCGATGCTGTGGGCCGGGTCGGTGCTGACCACGAGCGTCCGGTGGCCCTCGCGGGCGCTGTTGAGCCCCGCGGCCGCCGCGAGCGTCGTCTTGCCGACGCCGCCCTTGCCGCCGAACAGCACGAACTCCGTCACGTTTCCGCCTTGGTGCGCGCCGACATAAACCCCCGACGCCCGTCGGCCCGAGACACCGACAGCGGTTTTGCCCGCGGCGCCGACCGCCGGATATGGAGACGACGATCGCCGAACACGACGGGCTGCTCATGGCACGAATCGAGAGCGACGAGCTGGTCTTCGAGGTGAACTTCGAGGAGATCGAGCCCACCGACGTGACGCTTCACTTCCTCCGGGACGGCGAGACCGTCGGAACGATCTACAACGACGACGGCACCGAGCGAACGATGGCCCGGCTGACGACCGCTCGAGACGGCCCCGATTTCATCGGCGTCGCAGTCCCGAAGTCGTTCGTCGCAGACGTGCTCGACGCCGCCGCGGAGACGGGCCGGCTGACCGACGAGTCGGGGGCCGAGGGCTACCGGCTGCGGGTGTTGTAAGACCGCGAGTCACCCCCCGGCGGTCGGATCGGGGAGAACGATCCGAACGGTCGTCCCCTGGTCTGTCTGGACGGACAGATCGCCGCCCAGCTTGTCAACGCTCCACCGGAGCCGCCACAGTCCGAGCCCGCTCCCGTGTGAGAAGTCCGTCTCCGTGCCGCGCTGGACGGGTCGTAGCTCGTGTGGTGGAAGCCCGTCGCCGTCGTCTTCGACGACAATCTCGCATCCGTCGCCGGACGACCGCGGGTGGAGCGTGACGACGACCCGCGAGTCGGCGTGCTCAATCGCGTTTTCGATCGCCTCCTCGGCGGCGATCCGGAGTGGCTGTTCGTGGCCGACGA
The DNA here is from genome assembly GCA_964426325.1 of uncultured Halobacteriales archaeon. Taxonomy (GTDB): domain Archaea; phylum Halobacteriota; class Halobacteria; order Halobacteriales; family Haloarculaceae; genus Halovenus. Next base: position 34,785 of record CAYRQD010000008.1, read on the forward strand.
CCGTCACCGGGGCCAAGTCGGTCCGAATGGTCCGGTCGTCTCGGGCGTACCGGTCGAGCACGTCCCGGATGAGTGTCGCAACGTCGACCGGTGTCGGCTCGGGCGTCGTCGACATGAGCTGATCGGCTTCGCGGGCGTCCGTGCCGAGATCGGCCAACTCGTCGACAGCAGCGACAATCCGATCGGCGTGTCCGTCCTGTGACCGCGACGCGAGCGCCTCGGCGTGGCTCCGGATCACGTCGAGTTGGTTGCGGAGGTTGTGCCTGAGGATCCGGTTGAACACCTCGAGGCGCTGTTCGCGGCGCTTGCGTTCGGTGATGTCTCGGAGGATGCCGACGTATCGCTGCCGTCCCTCCGGGAGATCGACGACGTGGCCGGTCGCGCTCGTCCACCGGATGTCTCCGCTCGGCTGCCGGATCCGGAACTCGAAGTCGTACCGGCCGTCGGCGCGCCCGGCGTCGATCGCGTCGACCATGGCCTCGAACTCGGCTTCGAAGGCGTCGCGATCGCGGGGGTCGATCGCGTCGATGAAGCTCCGGGGGTCGTCGTACAACTCCTCGACCGGTCGTCCAGTGATCGTCTCGTAGGCCGGGTTGATGTACAACAGCTCCGAAAAGTCCGGCTGTGCGAGGTAGATTGCCTCGTCGATGCGTTCTGCGATGAGTCGGAACCGCTGTTCGCTCTCGCGGACCGCTCGGGCCCGCTCGACCCGGTCGAGTGCGGTCGTGACGTGATCGGCAAGCGCCTGCGCGAGTCCCAGCGGCGAGTCGCCGGCCTGGATGTCTCGGTGGGTGCCGGCCGCGATCAGTCCGTGCTCGCCCAGCGGGAGCAACACGCCGGTCGCGAGCGGGTTCTCCGGGGCGTGGTCGTCGGGGACGTACTCGCGCACCTCGCCCGCGCGGAAGGCCTGGTACTCGTACCGGTCCGGAGAGAGCCCGGTGACGAGATCCGCCTCGCGAGCCGGCTGGGTCGCGGCGATCGGGGACAGCCGGGATCGCTCGTCTGTGCCGGATTCGTCTCGCTCCGTCCAGCAGACCGCCATCGGAAGCCCGAGGACATCGCTCGCGGCCTCGACCGCGGTCGTTGCCACCGCCTCCGTGGTCTCGGCGCTCTGGAGCTCCGTGGTCGCCCGCTGGAGGGACTCGATCGCCCGCTCGCGGCGCTTTCGCTCGGTGATATCGCGCTGGATCGAGAGCACGCGCTGGGCGCCGCGAATCTCTGCCGGGGCGAGCGTCGCCTCGAGCCAGATGCGCTCGCCGTCGGCTCGCTCGGCACGCCATTCGACGGTCTGTGGGCTGCCGGTCGCGGCGACCTCGCGGATGAGCCGCTTGCCCCGCTCGCCCGTGTAGCCCTTGTCGCTCGCGCTCAGGCCCTCGATGCCGAGCTCCTGGATCCGTTCGGGATCCTCGTAGCCGACCAGGTCGTGGTAGGACTGGTTGACTTCGGTGATCGTTCCCGTTTCCGGGTCGAACACCGCGATACCGTCGTTGACCTTCTCGAAGATCTGTTCGTACTCACGCTCGCGGCGCTTTCGCTCGGTGATATCGCGGGCGATAAAGTACACCGTTGCCGGGAACACGGGTCGGTCGGCCGTCTCGCCCTGCGGGTCGGTCTCACCCGGGCCCGCGGGGCTCACGCGGGCCTCGAACCATCGGGTGCCCGCCTGCACGTTGAGTCGGTACTCGAGTCGTTGTGAGCGTCCGGTCGCGAGCGCCTCCTCGATGGCCTCGAGGATCCGGTCGGCGGTCTCAGTCGGGAGCAGATCTTGGACGTGGCGCCCGAGGAGCCGGTCGGGGTCGTCGAAGAGGAGCTGGTCGTCCCCGGTGGCGACGAGCTCGACGTACCGCCCGTCGCGGTCGAGAACGAACACGACGTCCGGAAACGCCGCCGCGAACCGCCGGGAGCGGCTCCCGATGTGAGCGCTGGTCGAGGCGAGCGTCTCGGCCCACTCGACGACAGCCCCGAGTCCGCCCGACGCCGCGTCTCTCGGGATATACTCGTCCACGCCGGCCGAGATCGCCTGGCTGGCGACCGCCTCGTCTCCCGAGTCGGTGAACAGCGCCACCGGCGGCGAAATTCCCCGGTCGGCGAGCGTCCGGACGACGGTCAACCCGTCGTCGTCGGGGAGGTCGTATGCGGTGACGACACAGTCGACGACCCGGGCGGCCAGCCGCTCAAGCCCGCCGGCGGCCGTGCTCGCAGAGAGGACCTCGTAGGAGCCATCGACCCGAGACAGCCGGGTTTCGAGCGCGCGCGCGGTCCGCTCGTCGTCGATACAGAGCACCGTGAACTCCCCTGCGTCCGTTCCCGCCCCCATGACAGATGGCTGTAGCTATGCGTACAAAAATCAGGCGGCCGGAGGCGGCGGTCACGGACGCCGCGGGGCTACTCAGGCGAGCACCGACCACCGGCGTACGAGTCTCCGCCGGTCGCAACTCGGCGTGTTTCGACGCTCTGTGGGAACGGGCACGGTGGGATTCGAACCCACGACCATCGGATTAGAAGTCCGACGCTCTAGTCCGGACTGAGCTACGTGCCCTACCGGATCTGGCGGCCACCGGACCGTAACCGTTTGGGATCGGGATCGGTCGGCCGACGGACGGACCGTACGGACCGGACCGACGGGCACATACTCCCCGCAGGCGATGGATCCGTGTGAGCGCCGAGTCGGTCACCATCCCAAAGGACGTGTTAGACCGGTACTACCGGTTCACGCTATACAACTCCCCGTTCGTCGCCCACGATCAGGGCCGAGCGATCGACCTGTATCCCGACGACGACCCCGTCCCCTCGCCGGTCGCGGGGACGGTCACCGAGACCCGGCGGGTTCGGGCGCCGCCGAAACCCTACGCGGTCGAGCACGATTATCTGATCCTCGTCGACACCGGCGAGTGGATCGCCCGCCTGCTCCACGTCAACCCCGCCGTCGAGCCCGGCGACCGGATCGCCGTCGGTGACCCGCTCGGGGAGTCGGTCAGGGTCGGATTTTTCGCCCCGTGGGTGCCAAACCACGTCCACCTCGGCTTTCGACCCCACGACGCCGACCCGTACCGAGCCTCGGGGTCGGTCCCGGTCGCGCCCGGAGTCGAGCCCCGCGGGCTGTCCTGGGACGGGACCGGAACCGTCCGAGAGGCCGGCGAGACGTGGGCCCGCCTGGACCGGCCGACCCATCCGGCGCCGGGCGAGCGGTTCGTCGGGCTCGCGAGCGGCGGCGGCGTCCTCGACGGGGGGGTCCCCCACTACAACGCTGGTGGGCTACTCGGGGACGGGACCGCCGCGAGGATTGCCGGAACGACCGTCGGGGCCGTCGAGGGGCGAAACGTGACCTGGGGGGAGTGTACCGTCCGGGCGAACGGTCGCCCGGTGACGGGACTCGCCCTGTTCTGTGCCCGAGATCGGTTCGGGATCAAACTCGTCGGCGAGGGCCTCGGGCTCGGGGTCGGAGAGAGCGTCTCGGTGACAGTCGAGTGCGAGTGACCGAGAGCGTGCTGAACCGCCCGGGTCGCGACACCGCGTGGCCGTCGACTCCGTACCGGTACGTTTGGGTACTGTGAGATATGGCCGCAACCGTACGATTTAATTGAAGGCCCTTTGAGTTGGACATATGCCACCGAAACGGCGGCAGTTCCTGACGGGGACAGCAACGGCTGGACTGGCGGCACTGGCCGGGTGTAGCGGATTCGGCGGGGGCGACGACGAGGACGTGGCCGCCGAGATCGGGATGATCTACTCGGTCGGCGGACTCGGCGACGACTCGTTCAACGACCTCTCACAGCAGGGCGTTATTAACGCCGAGGAGGAATTCGACATCAGCTACGAGGAGGCCGAGGCCGAGGCAGTCGCGGACTTCGACGGCCTCCAGCAGGATTTCGCGGAGGACGAAAAGGACCTGATCGTCTGTGTCGGCTTCCAGCAGGCAGAAGCGCTGAGCGGCAACGCTGAGACGTTCCCCGACCAGGATTACATGATCATCGACACCGAGGTACTACAGGAAAACGGCGATCCCTACGACAACGTGCGAAACTACCTGTTCGCACAGAACCAGGGCTCGTTCCAAGTGGGCCACATGGCGGGTCTGCTCACCACCGAGGAGTTCGCGGCCGGCGACGGCGAGACTGCGCCCGACGAGACGGCCGTCGGGTTCGTCGGCGGGCTCGAGGGGGCGCTCATCGAGGAGTTCGAGGCCGGCTACCGGGCCGGCGTCGAGTACGCGAACCCGGACGTCGAGGTCGTGAGTAACTACGTGGGGAGTTTCACCGATACCGCCGGTGGTCAGGAGGCCGCCCTCTCGATGTACCAGGAAGAGGGCGTCGACGTCGTCTATCACGCCGCCGGAGCGACCGGCATCGGCGTGTTCCAGGCCGCCGAGCAGGAGGGGCGGTTCGCGATCGGCGTCGACGCCGACCAGTCGATCACGACCGACTTCGAGAACGTCATCGTCGCGAGCATGCTCAAACGGGTCAACGAGGCCGTCTACGACGGCGTCGAGGACACCGTCAACGGCGACTTCGAGGGCGGCACCGAGAGACTCGATCTCGAGGACGGCGGCATCGGGGTCGCCTACGGCAACCAGATCGGCGACGCCGTTCCCGACGAGATCAAGTCGGCACTCGAGGACAGCCGGAGTGGGATTATCGACGGTGAGATCGACGTGCCCCTCGAAGTATAATCGGGGCCGACGAACAAAACAAAAATACCCGTCCAGGCCACCTACACAACCGGAAACCGAATGAGAACACAGCCTACTGGCGACGAACCCGACGGGTCAGTCGCGGTCGCACTCGAGAACATCACGAAGCGGTTCCCGGGCGTGGTCGCAAACGACGAGGTCACGCTGCGGGTCGACCGCGGCTCGGTCCACGCGCTACTCGGAGAGAACGGCGCCGGCAAAACGACGCTGATGAGCGTTCTCTACGGGCTCTACAAGCCGGAGGGCGGGCGAATCGTCGTTGATGGCGTCGAGCGGGAGTTCGACGGACCCCGCGATGCGATCGAGGCCGGCATCGGGATGATCCACCAGCATTTCATGCTGGTCGAGCCGATGACCGTCGCCGAAAACGTCGCACTTGGCAACGAGCCCCGGAAGTGGTTCGGGCTGGCCGTCGACCGGGCAACGATCAACGAGGAGATCCGGGCGTTGTGTGACCGGTACGGGTTCGATGTCGACCCGACGGCGACCGTCGCCGACCTGGGCGTCGGGGCTCGCCAGCGCGTCGAGATCATCAAGACGCTGTACCGCGGGGCCGATGTGTTGATCCTCGACGAGCCAACGGCGGTGTTGACTCCCCAGGAGGTCGAGAGCCTCTACCGGGTGCTCGATTCGCTGACCGAACAGGGGAAGACGATCATCTTCATTACCCACAAGCTCGACGAGGCGACCCACGCAGCCGACGCGATCACCGTCTTGCGGGACGGGAGACAGGTTGGCACGGTCGACCCGACGACCAGCCGCGAGCAGCTCGCGGAGCTGATGGTTGGCCGGGAGGTCGTCTTCGACGTGGAGTCGGGCGGCGCCACGCCGGGCGAGCAGGCGCTGTCGGTTTCTGACCTGGTCGTCGAAGACGACCGCGGTGTCGAGGCGGTATCAGGGATCGATCTCGAGGTTCGGGCCGGCGAGATCGTCGGGATCGCCGGCGTCGACGGGAACGGACAGACCGAACTTGTCGAGGCGATCACCGGACTCCGGACCCCAGAGGCGGGGACCGTCAGCCTCGGCGGGACCGACGTGACCGACCGGAGCCGCCGCGAGCGTATCGACGCCGGGATGGCCTACGTCCCCGAGGATCGTCAAGAGCAGGGGCTCGTGATGCCGTTCGACCTCACCGAGAACGCGGCACTCGGCAACCACCATGACGAGGCGTTCACCAGCGGCGGGATCCTCTCCTGGGACGCCCTCGGTAACCACACCGACGATATCATCGACACATACGATGTCAGGCCCGCAGATCCCACCGCCGGGGCGGCGTCGCTATCGGGCGGGAACCAACAGAAGTTCGTCGTCGGTCGAGAACTCCTGCGCGACCCGACGGTGCTGGTCGCGGCCAACCCGACCCGCGGGGTCGACGTCGGCTCGACGGAGTTCATCCGCGAGCAGCTGCTCGCGCTGCGCGATCGCGGGGTGGGCGTGTTGCTGGTCTCCTCGAAGCTCGACGAGGTCCGGTCGCTGTCGGACCGGCTCGCGGTCATCTACGAGGGCGAGTTCACCGAGCTGTGTCCTCCAGAAGAGCTCTCGGAGGAACAGCTCGGCCTGCTGATGGCCGGCGAGCGGCCGGGAACACACACACGCACTGACGCGAACGGGAACGGGAACGGACGACGGCCACCGGCCGAGGATGAGACGGAGCTGAACGCGGAGGCGGAGTCGTGATCAGAGACCGACTCGACGCGATCGTCGACCGGCTGGTCCGGGCGTCAGTGACCGAACGGCTGTTGATCAGCGTCGGCGCCCTGCTCCTGTCGATGCTGATCGGCGCCGTGATCGTGTTCGTCTCCGGGGCGGGGGCGAGCTGTTCGACCGGGCTGGAGCTGTTCGGGCGGACGTTCTGTTACAACCCGCTGCAGGTCTACTACGAGCTGTTTTTGGGAGCATTCGGCCACCCTCTCGAGGCCGGGTGGGAGCTACAAAACACGAGACTCGCAACGACGCTCCAGCAGACGACACTGCTTCTGTTCACGGGGCTGTCGGTCGCGATCGCGTTCCGCGCCGGTCTGTTCAACATCGGCACGCAGGGACAGCTCGTGCTCGGCGGGCTGGCGACCGCCGCCGTGGTCTCGGCCGCGACGGGCCCGGCACCGAGCGGGCTCGCCGGGACGCTCGTGCTCGTGCCCCTCGGGATCGCCGTCGGCGCGATCGTCGGCGGGCTGTACGGAGCGCTCCCGGGCGTATTGAAAGCCTACGCCGACGCGAACGAGGTCATCACGACGATCATGCTGAACTTCGTCGCAACGGGGATCGCGGCGACGCTTCTGGCTTGGCGGTTCCAGGATCCGGGCAGCATCACCGCACAGACCACGCCGCTGCCCGAGTACGCCCGGATCCCGTCGCTGCCGCTGGTCGGATTCGACAGCCGGTTTGGCTTCTCGGTGCTCGCGTTGCTGTTTGCGCTCGCGCTGGCGGTCGGGATCGCGTGGCTGTTGACCCAGACCGCCTTCGGATACAGCCTGCGGGTCAGCGGCGTCCAGCCCGCCGCGGCCGCCTACGGCGGCGTCGAGGGAAAGCGGATGGTCGTCGCCAGCATGACCCTCTCGGGGGCGCTGGGCGGGATCGCCGGCGCCTTCTGGGTGTTGATGATCCACGGCCGGTGGCTCGAGCAGGTGCCCGCGCTGGGCTTTGACGGAATCGCCGTGTCGGTGCTCGCGGGCAACAACCCGCTGGGGGTCGGGGCGGCGGCGTTCCTGTTCGGTGTCCTGGACAGCGGCGGCGGCGCCGTCCAGACCGCGACATCTGTGCCGTCGGATCTCGTCGGGATCATCAGCGGACTCGTCGTGCTGTTTGTTGCGATGCCCGAGTTCTTCCGGATGCTCGGGCGGTACACAGGACTGGGCACCGACCGGACCGCCGTCGCGACCGACGGCGGCGCCTCGACCGACCCCACCACCGGAGCGACGACCACGATGACAGAACAAACCGCGGCGCCCGGCGCCGGAGACGAGCAGACAGACGAGTCAGAGCACAGTCGCGGGGAGAACGGATGAGCTTAAGCTCCAAAGTGGGAGTGGACCCGGGGACGTTCAGCCGCCGACAGCTCGGCGCGGCCGGCACGGTACTGGCCGCCGTGGCGGTCTTTTACCTCGGCGCGGCGCTGTACCCAAACGCGTGGGTCGGGGACATCTGGGGCGTGCTCGCGAGCCAGAGCACCCACCAGGCGACGCTCCGGATCGCGGTCCCGATCGCACTCGCAGCGATCGGTGGCATATTCGCAGAGAAAAGCGGGGTTATCAACATCGGGCTCGAAGGGCTGTTGATCGTCTCGGCGTTTTTTGCGATCGTCGCGACCTTCGCGCTCGGGGCCGCGGAGACGACCGCCGGGGTCCCAAACCACTGGTGGGGGCTGCTCGTCGGGACGCTCGTGAGCACGCTGGTCGCGCTGGTCTTTGCCGCGGTCTGTATCGATTTCAAGGCCGACCAGATCATCGCCGGGCTGGCGGTCTGGCTGGTCGCGCTCGGGCTCGCGCCGTTTCTCTCGCGCGTGCTGTTTAGCGGCCCCAACACCGACACGCTCCCGGCGGCGGCGACCTTCTCGACCGTGACGGTCCCGGTGCTGTCGGAGCTGCCGGTGGTGGGGTACCTGCTCTTCGATACCAACCCGGCGGTCTGGCTGATGCTCCTGTCGACGGCGGTCGGCTGGTACCTGCTCACCCAGACCCGGTTCGGGCGGTGGGTCCGGGCCAGCGGCGAGAACCCCGAGGCGCTCGACACCGCCGGGGTCGACGTCCGCCGGGTCCGGTACGCCGCCGTGGTGTTGTCGGGCGTGTTCGCCGGGCTCGGTGGAGCCGGGTTCGCGCTCGGACAGCTCGGCACGTTCGCCGGGGGCGGCGAGACCGACATCGGCGGGCGGGGGTTCATCGCGATCGCCACCTACCTGTTCGCGAACTACAACCCGATCGGCGCGCTCGGCGGCTCGCTGATGTTCGCCGGGCTCGACGCGATCCAGTTCCGGCTACAGAACCTGGGCTATTCGGTCCCGACCGAGCTCATCCGCGTGATCCCGTACGCGACGGTCGTGGTCGTGTTGGTCTTTGTCGGCAAGACGCGGATTCCGGCCGGCGTCGGCGAGAGCTACGAGTCCGGCGAGGAGTGACCCTGACCTCGGCGCGGTGCGGAAGATATACACCGCCTTCGCCGCTAGCTAAGGCGTGCGTTCGACCGTTCGGTGGGCCGCGTTCGCCGTCCTCGCGGTCGTCGCGATCGCCCTCGCGGCCGGGATCCTCGGCTCGACGGTTGAGGTCGGCGGCTCCAGCGGGCTCTCGCCGGGCTCCGGGGGCGACTCGGGACAGAGCGGCGGACTGTTCGAGAACAACGAGAGCAGCCAGGCCACGCAGTCGCTCCCGATCAACTTTCCCCAACAGCAGGTATCGCTGTGTGTCTCGGCCGCGAGTGATCCGGCCGTCCTGCTCGGACTCGGGGCCGCGTACCTCCTCGTCGGGAGCGTCGTGGCGCGGCTTCGCACGAAGCTGCTCGGGGCCGCCGTGGTCATGATCGCGATCTACGTCACCGTCATCGGCGCGTTGCTCCTGACGATCGGCTGTAACCCGCCGGACCTTTCCTTCGACGGCGGAGGCGGACTCGGCGTGAGCGAGGTCGAGGGCGACGAGGTCGGAACCGGCGGGGACGACGCCGACGGGCCCGAGGCGATCCCGGCAGTGCTCACCGTCGTCCTGCTCGCCGGGGCCTTGGTCGGCGTGCTCGGGGTGTTCTATCTCTCGGGGAGAGACGACGAGGAGTCACCGACCGCGGAGGCGACCGCCTCCGAGCCCGAGTCCGACCGGGCGGCGATCGGGCGGGCCGCGGGACGGGCGGCCGACGAACTCGAGTCGGCAGAGGGGCTCGGAAACGCCGTCTACAGGGCCTGGGCGGAGATGACGGCCCCGTTGCCGGTCGACGACCCGGAGTCGAGCACGCCCGCCGAGTTCGCCACCGCGGCCGTCGAGGCCGGTATGCCGCGCGACGAGGTCACCGAGGTGACCGCGCTGTTCGAGGAGGTCAGGTACGGGGGAAGCGAGCCGTCGGCGGGTCAGGAGCGACGGGCGGTCGAGGCGCTGCGCCGGATCGAGGCGGCCTGCGCCGGCGACGAGATCGACGCCGAGATCGGCGCGAAACACGACGACCGGGAGGATCGATAGTGGACCGCCGAACGACTCGGACGGCGATCGCGGCGCTCGGGGTCGTCGCCTTCGGGCTAGGCGTGCTCATGCTCGTGTCCACCTCGGTCGCGGCCGCCGTGCCGGGCAACGCGGCGGTCGTCACCGCTGGGAGCGCGGGGCTCGCGCTGCTTGGCGCTGCGATCGTCTACGGGCGTCGGAACGTCGAGATCGCGCTGGCCGACCCGCCGGCGCCCGAACCCCGGCCGGCCTTTCCCGTGCCGGGCGACGATGTCGACGGACTGCTCGAGGGGAGCTGGACGCGGTCGAAGGGGACCGGTCCCGTGCGCGCCACGGGCCGGCGCGAGCGGCTGCGGCGCCGCCTCGACGCGATGGCGGTCGCGGCCGTCGCCGCGGAGTACAGCTGCACCGAGGAGAGAGCCAGGGAGAAACTCGAGACCGGAGCCTGGACCGACGATCCGTACGCGGCGGCGTACTTCCTCGGAGAGCTCCCGGAGTGGGCCCCGATCGGCAGCCGCGTGCGGTCGGCAGTCTCGCCGGTCGGCCAGGAGCGGACCTGGGCCAGACACGCGATCGGGGCGATCGCCGCGATCGAGACCGATCGGGAGGCCGACTCGTGAGCCGGGGGACGGCCACCGCGGCGGATCGGACGGGCGGAGACGCGGCGGGCGGGGACCCGACAGTCGAACGCGACTCAGGCCCGTCGGCGACAGGTCCCGAGACGGACGAAGCGACTGCAGAGGCGCGGACTCGATCGCGACTAGTGGCGGAACGCGAGACGCGACGCTGGTACGGGATCGCTGGGGTAGCCTTGGTCGCGGCCGGGGCCGCCGTGTACACCACGACCCCGGCGCTGTTGCTCGCGAGCGCGGTCTGTGCCGGCGTCCTCGGGGCGATCCGTGTCGCCCCGACGCCGACGCCCGAACTCGTCGTCGACCGGAGCTTCGACCGCGATGTCTCGCCGGGCGACGATCTCGAGATCGCCGTCACGGTCAGAAACGCCGGCGGGACGCTCCCGGATATCAGACTCATCGACCGACCCCCGGAGACGGTTCCCGTCGTCGGGGGATCGGCACGTCGGGCCGGACTACTCCGGACTGACGAAACGATGGGGCTGAGCTATACCGTCGCCGCGAGCCGCGGCCGCCACGAGTTCGGCGCGCCGGTGCTCATCGCACGGGACCTGTTCGGCACGGTAGAGCGGGAGTACGAGCTCGCGGTGCCCGACGAGCTGATTGTCCCGCCGGACTTTCGCCCGCTCGAGGCGGCGCCGGTCCGCGCACTCGCGACCGGACACGTCGGACGCCTGCCGACCGACCGGGGGGGCAACGGCATCGAGTTCTACCAGACCCGCGAGTATCGCCCGGGGGATCCGATGAACCGCATCGACTGGAACCGGCTCGCCAAAACCGACGAGCTCGCGACCCTCGAGTTTCGGACCGAGCGGTCGGCGTCGGTGGTGATCGTGGCGGACGTCCGCGAGGAGGCGTTCGTGAGTCCCGGGGAGGGCGCGTTGAGCGCCGCCGCGGTCGGGCTCGGGGCCGTCGACCGGCTCTTTCCGACCTTCCTCGATGCCGGCGACGCCGTCGGGCTGGCGGCGCTCGGCGAGGAGGTCACGTGGCTGGCGCCGGGGAGCGGACCGACCCACAGGGCCCGCGGGCGGGAGCTGCTCGCGAACGATCCGGCCTTCTCGACCGACAGCGCGCCGGAGACGATGCGGTCGATCCTCGGCGTGCGCGACCTCAGGCGGCGGCTCTCCGAGGCCGATCAGCTCGTCGTCTGCTCGCCGCTGTGTGACGACAGCATCGAGCGAACGATCAGGATGCTCGACGCATACGGCAACCGCGCGACCGTCGTCAGCCCCGACCCGACGGCCACCGACAGCCCCGGCCACACGGTCGCGCGGATCGAGCGGCGCCAACGGATCGACCGGCTGCGACGGGCCGGGGTGCGAGTCGTCGACTGGTCGCCGGCGACGAACTTAGATACGGCGATCGCCCGGGCGAGCGAACGGTGGGCCCGATGAGCGACGAGAGCGCGGCGAGATCGGACGCGGCCTCGGAGCCGACCGCCGTCGAGCCGACACACCGCCCGCCGCGCGCGAGCGCCGCGATCGCGGTCTTTGCCGCCCTCGCGGCCGCCGGGGCGCTGTTCCCGGCTGTCACGGTCGGGCTGACACTGACCGTCGTCGGCGCCGTGGCGCTGGCCGCCGGGCTGGCGGTCGCCAGCCGTCGGTACGTGACCCTTGCCAGCGGGCTCCAGGCCGTCGGGATCGGCCTCGCGGGGGTGTTCGGAACGCCGCCGGCCCAGGTCGCGGTCGCGCTCGGTGCCGCGGTCGTCGCCTGGGACGTAGCTCACCACGCCCTCGGGCTCGGCGAGCAGGTCGGGGCGGGCGGGGTTGCGATGCGGGCCGAGGTGGTTCGGGGGCTCGCGAGCACCGCTGTCGTCGGCGCGACGATCGCCGTCGCGGTGGCGATTTACTCGGCGATCGGCGGGGAGTACCCCGTGACGGCACTGGGCGCGCTGTTGCTGGCCGCGTTGCTCTTTCTGGCCGTGCTCCGGGCCGGGGAGTGATTGGGGTCAGCTCGGGCGTTCGATCGTCGGGACCGGGACGCTGTTGCGGACCCGCTCGACGATGTCGGCTTTGCTCGTGTTGTCGACGGTCGCCTCGGGCGTGAGCACCAGCCGGTGGGCCATCGCGGGCTGGAGGATCGCCGCGATGTCGTCGGGAGTCACGAACGACCGGTTCTGAATCGTCGCGTACGCCCGGGCGGCCTCGAGCACCCGCTGGGTTCCCCGCGGCGAGACGCCGACGTCGACCTCCGGCTGGTCGCGGGTGGCGCGGGTGACCGTCGCGATGTACTCAAGCAGGTCGGGATCGACCCGCACCGACTCCGGGACCTGTCGGAGCTCGTCGACGCCCTCGGGATCGAGGACGGCCTCGACGCCTGGACTCTGTGTCGACCGGCCCACGCGACGGCGGAGCAGCTCGACCTCGCCGTCTATGTCGGGGTAGCCGATCCGGCTTTTCAGCGCGAACCGGTCGATCTGGGCCTCCGGCAGCGCGAAGGTGCCCTCCTGTTCGACGGGATTCTGGGTCGCGATCACGAAAAACGGGCGGGGCAGCTCGTGGGTCTCCCCGTCGACGGTCACCTGCCGTTCCTCCATCGCCTCCAACAGGGCCGCCTGAGTTTTCGGCGGCGCGCGGTTGATCTCGTCTGCCAGCACCACGTTCGCAAAAATCGGCCCCGGACTGAACTCGAACGTTCCGTCCCGTTCGTTGTAGACGTTCGTCCCGGTGACATCCGCCGGCAGGAGATCGGGCGTGAACTGCACCCGGGAGAACTCGAGTCCGAGCGCGGTCGCGAGACTCCGCGCGGTAAGGGTCTTGCCGGTACCGGGAACGTCCTCCAGCAGGACGTGTCCGCGGGCGAGCACGCCGGTCAACACCGTCTCGAGGAACGCCCGGTCGACGACGATCGCGCCGAGTAGCTCCTCGATGACGGCCCCGGTCCGATCGCTTGCGTCGGCAACATCCATACGCCAGCCCGGGGAGCCACCTCAAATACTCTTTCGACGGGGCCCGAGATCATCGATCGACCGGTCCGCGTCCGGGGAACGCCCGCGAGCGAGCGCAAGCGCTATTCCCGTCTCGGGGGTACGGACGGTATGGTCCGCGTCAGCGAGACGATTCAGGTCGACAGACCGGTCGAGGTGGTGTACGCGTACCTCGATCAGCCCGAAAACCACGCCGAGATCAGCCCCAGCCTGGCCGAGTCGGAGCTGATCGAGCGACTCGAGAACGGCGGCAAACGCGCCAGCTACACCTACCGGATGGCTGGGGTCAGCCGGGAGGGCGAGCTCACCGAGACGATCCACGAGGACGGCGAGCGGATGGTCTTCGAGATGTCCGGCGAGCTCACCGGGACGATCGATATCGCCGTCGCGGCCGTCGACGGCGGCACCGAGGTCACGTACGCCGCCGAGTACGAGCTCCCGGGACGGGTGCTATCGGCGGTCGCCGAGCCGCTCGCGAAGCGGTACAACAGACGAGAGCTCGCGACGACGCTACAGAACCTGAAATCCCGGCTGGAAACCGAGCCCGCCCGAGAGTAATCGTCGGTTAGGGCCGGTCGTCGCCGTCGGCCGGTGCGGTGACGTACTCGATGAATCCCTCGGGGTCGGGGTCACGAACCCGAACCCGGACGGCGATCGCGCCGAGCTCGGCGGCGTCGTCGACCTCGAAGGTGACGACGCCCTCGAGAGCCGCCTGCTTTTTTATCCGGAAGGAAAACTCGTCGCCCCGGGCGGTCCCGCGGAGGTGCTCGCGGGCGGTGTCGAGGGTCTCCTGTCGGCGGAGCAGCTCCGAGAACCGCTCGAGGTCGTGAACGGTCGCCCGGAGCTCACCGTCTTCCTCGACGGGATCGGCACCGGGAAAGATCGTTCGAATCGCCTCGCGGACGCGATCGGACAGCTCAGTGTCCCGAACTGGCGCGGTCACCTCGACGTCGACGCTGTAGATCATTCCCGGGTCGGGTCGGTGCGAGCGTCGGGAGCGTCCGCGCGGTCGGTCAGAAGCGCCCGGACCCGGTCGTGGAAGGCCGAGAGCGAGCCGGCGTTTTCGATCGTGCGGTCGGCGCGGTCGATCGCCTCGTCCATCCCGAAGGCGAGCTCGCGCTCGTCGCGCTCGCTGAGGGACTCTTGGCCACGATCGCGGGTCCGGCTGTCGAGCCGCTCGCGGCGGAGCTCGAAGGGCGCCTCGATGCTCACGAGCGTGAACGCGTCGCCGAAGGCCTCCTCGAAGGTGTCCACCTCGACGCCGGAGCGGATCCCGTCGACGAGGACCCGATCGGCTCCCTCAAGGGCGTCCTCGATCAGCGGGAGCGACCGCTCGGCGACGGCACCCTGGCCGCGCTCCTCGCGCAGCGCCCGTGCAACCCGTCCGTGCTCGGTCGCGGGATCGAGCCCACGATCGCGACACTCCGCGCGGATAACGTCGCCCATCGTCACGACCGGCACGTCGAGCTCGCGCGCGACCGAGGCTGCCTCGCTTTTGCCGCTGCCCGGCAGTCCGACGGTGCCGATGACTTCCATCGCCGATTCGTTCGCCGACACGACTCATAAGCACTACGTCTCGCCGGGACGAGCCCGCAGGTTCAAGTACGATCGTGGCAGCACCGTCGGGCATGGACGAGGGGCTCGCCGAGCGGGTCGCGGCGCTCGAACGCGCGGTCACGGGCGGAGATCACGACCTCTCGGCGCTGGCCGGCGACGCGGAGCTTGCCGATCGGCTCGAGACGCTCGAGGCGGAGGTGGAGACGCTGACCGATCGGGTCGACGAGCTCGACGCGGCGACCCGGGCGCTCCGGGGGTACGTCGGCAACGTCGAGGCGGTCAACCGGGAGGTCGAGCGACAGGCCGAGGCCGCCCTGGCCGCCGTCGAGTCACTCGAGAGTCGAGACCGACACGGCCGTCAGAGCGGACCGTCCGGACCCGAGGCGGAGACTGACAGCCGGGATCGGCTCAATGGCAGCGATCGCGCGCAAACCAACGGCGACGCTCGGACCGGCTCGCCGGGCGTCACCGCGTGTCCGACCTGCGGTCGGCAGAGAGACGACGAGAACCACCCGACTGCGCCGAGCACCGGCCGCTTGACCGCCGAGGGAAGCGAGGAGGGCGGCGACCGCGACGCCGGTCGATCCGCCGGGCTATCGGCCGCCGGCGGCGAGTCCGCACGGCCGTCCGGCTCCGTCGACGCGGAGGCGTCGGGCGAGCGGACGGGAGAGCGATCCGATCCAATCGAGCGGATCAAGAACCTGCTGTGACGGTCCGGGTCGTGCTGTCGGTCGCGCTGGCGGCCGCCCTCTTGGCGGTCGCGCTGCCGGCGATCGAGACGGCCCGGGTCGACCACGCAGAGAGTCGGGTGACCGCGTCACTCGAGGAACTCGAGGCCACAGCCGAGACCCTCGCCGCTCGGAACGACCCGCCGCCGCCGGGAACGCCGGGCGCGGTGCGGCGGCTCACGCTGACGCTGCCGACCGGGAGTTGGGGAACCGCAGCCGTCGACACCGTCAGGATCGCCGGCGGCGCACCCGCGACCGTCCGGTGGTGGGTCGAGGGCGGGACCGAACGGATCCGGAGGATCCCCGAACCGGCGCTGGTCGTCTCCGAGGAACTCGTGCTCGGCCCCGGTCGGCAGACACTCCGGCTCGAACTCGTCGCCGACGGTCGGGTAAAACTAACGGCCGGCGGCGACTCACTCCGCGGCGCCGCCGTCCGGGCGCAGCCGGGAGAGACGCATGGCGTTTCCGGTGACGGCGGTCGTCATGCCGGCGTCGCCGGCGAGGACGGCCAGCCAGATCGGGACGTACCCGAAGGGCACAGCAACCGCCAGCGCGGCCTTGGCCGCGAGACTGGCCCAGACGTTCTGCCGGATGACGCCGTTGGCCTTGCGGGCCAACTCGAAGAGATAGGGCAGCTTCGAGAGGTCGTCGCTCAGCAGAGCGACGTCTGCGGTCTCCAGGGCGGTGTCGGTCCCAGCGGCACCCATCGCGATCCCGACGGTCGCGGCCGCGAGCGCGGGCGCATCGTTGACTCCATCGCCGACCATCGCGACGCCGTCGTACCGCTCGTCGAGCTCCTCGATGGCGGCGACCTTATCTTCGGGGAGGAGTTCAGCACGATACTCGTCGACCCCGACCTCGTCGGCGATCGCCCGGGCGGTCCGCTCGTTGTCCCCGGTGAGCATGACGACGCGCTCGACACCCAGCTCGTGGAGCCGCCGGACCGTCCGCGTCGCCTCGGGGCGAACCGCGTCGGCCACGGCGATGACGCCCTCGATCTCTTCGTCGGTCCCGACCAGCACGACGGTCTTGCCCTGTGACTGGAGTTTTGGAACCGTCTCCGCCAGCAGGTCGAGACAGTCGTTGCGCTCGCAGATCCGGCGGCTCTTCGTCGTGACGACGCCGCCGTCGGTCGTCGCGTGGACGTGCCGAAGATCGAAGCCAAGCTCCTCGAACAGCCCCGGCTTGCCGGCGTAGTGCGTCGTGTTCCCGAGGGTGGCCCTGACGCCCTTCCCGGTGATGCTCTCGAACGCATCGACTTCGCGTTCCGGGACGGCAGCCCGTTGTGCGCGATCGACGATCGCCTCGCCGATGGGGTGTTCCGACCGCGACTCGAGTCCCCGGGCACACCGGAGAACATCCTCCTCGCTGTTGCCGTTTAGCGGGACAACGTCGGTGACGGTGAGCTCCCCCTCGGTGAGCGTTCCGGTCTTGTCCACCGCGACGGCCTCGACGGCACTCATCGCTTCGAGGTGGGTTCCGCCCTTGATCAGGACGCCGTTTTTCGCCGCGCTCGTGATCCCCGAGACGACCGAAACCGGCGTCGAGATGACGAACGCACACGGACACGCGAGCACGAGCAGGGTGAACCCGTACACGAGGTGAGTCGGCCACGACGCGCCGACCGCCAGCGGTGGGACGACCGCGACGAGGACCGCAAACGCCACGACGACCGGCGTGTAGTAACTCGCAAACCGGTCGACGAACTGCTCGCGCTCTGTCTTGTTCGACTGGGCATCCTCGACCATCCGGACGATGCGCGAGAGCGTGTCCTCGCCGGCTTCGGAGGTGACTCTGATCTCCAGGTAGCCCTCCTCGTTGATCGTACCGGCGTACACCTCGTCGCCGCGAGTCTTGTCGACGGGAACCGACTCGCCGGTGATCGGGGCCTGGTTCACGGCGCTTTCCCCGTCGAGTACCGTTCCGTCGGTCGGGAGTTTCTCGCCGGGTCGGACGAGGACGACCTCGCCGACCGCGACGTCCTCAACCGGCACCGTCACCTCCGCACCGTCGCGTCTGACCGTCGCCTCGTCCGGAGAGAGGTCCATCAGCTCCCGCAGCGAGTTCCGGGCGCGATCCATCGAGTAGCGCTCGAGCAGTTCGGCGACGCCGAACAGAACGGCGAGCATCGCGGCCTCGAAGTACAGCGACTCGCCGAACGCGAGCCCGGCGAGGACGGCGCCGCCGATCGCGATACTCATAAGTAGGTCGATATCGAGAGTCAGGTTTCGTGCGGAGTGGTAGCCGTTGCGGAAGATGATCTGTCCGGCGACACCGATCGCGACCAGAAAGAGGATGTCGGCGACGAGTAACGCCTGGCCGAGAGACTCGGCGACGAGGACGTTCCGACCGGCCAGCACGAACTCGAAGAGCAGTCCGAGCGCAACAAAGCCCCCGCTGGCCCAGGTTTTGACCGCTCGCGAACTGGTCCAAACGCTCCCCCGACCGTCGGTGAGATCGATCCCGGTGTCTCCGCCCGTCGCCGTGGAATCGGTTACCTCGTACCCGGCGCTCTCGATGGCGTCGACGATCCGCGACGGGGAGAGCGACGAGGAATCGTACGTGACACTCACCGTACCGGTCGTGGGCCGAGCCGCGGACGTCGAGATCCCGGAAAGCTCCTCCACCGAGGCCTCGATCGTCTCCGCACAGGAGGGACAGTCCATTCCCGGAACCGAAAACGACGTCCGCTCCCGTTCCGCCGGGGCCGTCGGGTCGGATCCTCCCGTCTCCGAGCGGGCACGGGACCGATCCGCCGCATCGTCTCCGCCGCTCGTGGTCATCGTGGTGTCGTATTACCCCCGTGGTTATTAATTTACCTGCTATATTTTGGCTTTTTCTGCGCAATTCTTATTATTCTGTTTGTGTTGTATTATTAATATAGGGACGACGGGGACACGGCCGGGTCGGGCTGTGTCCGCGGGTCGCGTCTCTCCTCGGAGTCGACTGGCGATCACACACTAATTGGGCGCCGGGTGGGAACGATCCGTGGGAAACTCTATACCGAAGGGAGCGACCACCCGTCCCATGCGGAATCGGCTCCGCGAGCTCGTCGGGGATCGGCGGGGCGATCGGGACGACCGGGAGGGGGAGGGGTGTCGCTGTCGACTCGCGGACGAGAGCGGCGGCGAGATCGTTCTTGAGGCGACCGACTGCCCAGGGGCGGGGCGGCTCGCCGTCGACCCCGACTGTCGGGAGACCGCGGTTGCGGCGGCGGGTGAACGCGGGGCGAGCGTCGTCAAAACCGTCACTGGCGGGCGCGAGCGCGTTTACCAGGGCGAGACGGCGGCGCTACTCGGGGCCGCCGGACGGTTCGCTGTCGCCGTCGAACACCGCGACGAGCGACTCGCAGATCGCGCACGGCGAGATCCACTGGGTGCGGCCCGAGAGGCGACCGGCCGAGCCGGCCCGGCGGCCGACCTCGCAACCGAGACCGGACTCGCGGCCGCCGCGGACGGAGTAGACGGCTACACAGCGTTGACGCCGCGGGTCGGGCCGACGATCAGCCGGTGGCGGACCGAGGCCGAGCCCCCGGCGGCGACACTGGTCGATCACCGCGAGCTGTCCACCGGGGCGGTCGTTCGCCGGTACCGGACGCCGTCGGGTCCGGATCGGTACCACCTCGAGCCGCTCGCGGCGACGCTTTCCTCAGCCGAGACGGAGACACTCGTAACGGCACGCGACCGGCTCGCGGGCGACTCCGCCTGCGAGCGGACGCCGCGGGCGGCCGTTCGGGCCGTCGCCGGGGACGAGGCGTCGGTCGGGGTGCTGAAACGCGTGCTCGCGAAGCACACGCACGGGTACGGGTTGCTCAAGGACGTGCTCGCCGACCGGACCGTCTCGGACGTCTTCCTGACGCCTCCGGCGGGGACGCCGCTCAGGGTCACGGTAGACGGGGATCGCCTGGTGACGAACGTCAGGCCGACCGCTGCGGGAATCTCGGCGCTCGAGTCGACGCTTCGCTTGGAGAGCGGACGCCCGTTCTCGCGGGCGGCCCCGACCATCGACGCGCGGATCGAGATCGGAGACCGGGCCGTCCGGGTTGCCGGCGTCACCGATCCGACGAGCGACGGGACCGGCTTCGCGTTTCGGGGTCACGATCCGACCGCCTGGACATTAGCCGAGCTCCTCTCGCGGGACGGCCTCTCGCCGGCGGCCGCGGGGCTGTTGTCGGTCGCCGTCGAGCGGGGCCGGTCGGTGCTTCTGGCCGGGCCCCGCGGCGTCGGCAAGACGACGACCCTCGGGGCGTTGCTCTGGGAAGTGCCGGCAGCCGTCCGCCAGGTGCTCATCGAGGACACGCCGGAACTGCCCGTCGAGGGGCTCCGCGCGGCCGGGCGGGACGTCCAGCGGCTCCAGCCCGGGCCCGAGTCGCTCTCGCCGGCGCGGGCGCTGCGGACGGCGCTGCGGCTCGGGGACGGAGCCCTGGTCGTCGGCGAGGTGCGCGGCGAGGAGGCGGCGGTCCTCTACGAGGCGATGCGGATCGGAGCGAACAGCGAGGCGGTGTTGGGGACGATCCACGGCGCCGACGCGGCGTCCGTCCGGGAGCGGGTCGTCACCGACCTCGGCGTCTCGCCGACCGCATTCGGGGCCACGGACCTCGTGGTGACCCTGGGGTTCGTCGACGAGGGCCGGGGCGTACGGACGATCGAGGAGCTGCACGGTCACGAGTCGTTCGCACCCCTGTTTCGTCGGGAGGACGGCGCGCTCGTACAGACCTCGCGGATCGACCGCGGAAACAGCCGGCTCGTTGCGGCGCTCGCGGAGTCAACCGAACGGTACGCCGACGTGCGCGAGCGGCTCCAGGCCAGGGCACGAACCGTCGCGACCCTCGCCGCGGAGGGACGCACCGAGACGCCGGCGGTTCGAGCGGGGGCCGGCCCGTCCGGGCGGCGATGAGGGCCGCGAGCGCGCTCCGAGCGTTCGCACGGCTGTTCCCCGCGTCCGTCGCCACGAGCGAGGATCTTGAGCGCGCGATTGCCGTTCTCGGGTGGTCCGTCGAGCCCGAGACGGTCCACCGGGCGAGCTACGGCGTCGGACTGTGTGTCGTCGGGCTCGGCGTTGCTGCTGTGAGGTTCCTACCCGCGGGATACCGCGTCTCGGCCGCGCTCGGGGCCGCTGCGTGTGGCGCGCTCGCCGTTCACGCGGTCCGAGCGTACCCGCGAGTGCGTGCGAGGATCGTCCGAACCCGGTCACTCGGAGCCGCCCCGGCTCTGGTGGCGCGGATCGTCCTCCGGATGCGGCTGTCCCCCTCGCCGGAGCGGGCCGCCGCCGTTACTGCGAGCGGCGGTCGCGGACGGCTCGCCGCGAGTCTCCGTCGTCACCACGAGCGGGCGCGCCACGCCGGTCGATCCGGGCTGGCGGCGTTCGCCGAGACCTGGGGCGGATGGTTTCCGGCGCTCGAGCGCGCCCTTGAGCTCGTCATCGCGGCGGGGGCGACGCCGGCGGAGAGACGAGACGGCGTCCTCGACGACGCGCTCGCGACGGTGCTTGAGGGGACCAGCGACGAGGTACAGTCGTTCGCGGCCACCGTTCGCGGACCGGCGACCGCGGTGTATGCGTTCGGCGTGTTGCTCCCGACGGCGCTCGTGGCGCTGCTTCCGGCGGCGGCGACCGCGGGGACCGGCGTCTCTCCGGTGTCGGTCGGGCTCGCGTACGGGGTCGTGCTTCCGGGTGGACTCGGGGTCGCTTGCGTGCGGCTGCTCGCCCGCCGTCCCGTCGCCTTCCCGCCGCCGGGGCTCGGGCCCGACCACCGGTCTGTGGCCGATCGGCGTCGGCCGAGTCTCCTCGCCGGCGGCGCGGCCGCAGTCCTGGGTTGGTGGGCCGGCGGGGCGCTCGGGACGACCGGGATGGCGCCGACGACGGCGGCCGGAGCGGGTGCCGGCGCCGCTCTGATCGTCCGGTACCGACCGGTGCTTGAGGTGTACGACCGCATCGAGGCAGCGGAGGCGGCGTTGCCCGAGGCGCTGTCGCTGATCGGGCGAGGGGTATCCGAGGGAGTCGGAGCCGAGCGGGCGGTCGCCGAGACCGCAGAGAGCCT
The DNA here is from genome assembly GCA_964426325.1 of uncultured Halobacteriales archaeon. Taxonomy (GTDB): domain Archaea; phylum Halobacteriota; class Halobacteria; order Halobacteriales; family Haloarculaceae; genus Halovenus. Next base: position 56,487 of record CAYRQD010000008.1, read on the forward strand.
CGACGGCCCGCTGAGCGATCTCCTCGAGGCGGCGAGTCGTCGCCAGCGGCGCCTGGGAGAGGGGCTGGGCAAGGCGCTGTTCGAGGGCGAGCCGACGGTGCGGAGTCCGCGACTCCGGGACGGACTCGAGGCGGTCGTTCGGGCCGCGGAGGACGGCCGGCCGGCCGGGGAGGCGCTGCTCGCGTTCGCCGAACACCTCGACGCGCTCGAGAACATCGAGCGCGAGGCCCGCCACCGGCTCGCGTACGTCTGTCGAACGCTTCACAGCACCGGGGCAGCGTTCGCGCCGCTCGTTGCCGGCACCACGGTCGCGTTGGGGGAGGGCGTCGAGACGGGCGCGCTCGCCGGGGAAGAGATCGCCTGGCTCGGCGGAATCGTCGGGTGGTACGTGCTCGTCTTAGCCGCGGTGCTCCCGGTGTTCGCGACCGGGCTGACGAGGGGACTCGACCGGGCACTCGTTGGCTACCGGGTCGGCCGGTCGCTGGTCGCCGCGAGCGGAGTGTTTCTGTGTTCGTACCTCCTCGGCGGGATCCTCGTCTGAGGGTTGGGGAGGATTTATTCGGGAGGACGGGACCACACCGCCCGTGTTCGAGACGTCGATCGACGCGTGGTACGCCTGGCTCGGGGTCGCGGCGGTGAGCGTCGCCGCCTTCGGAACGGTCGCGGCGCTCCCGTCTGAGACCCCGCCGGCAGCGGCGCCGGTCGCGGACGCCACCGACCGAGTCGCAGCGAGCCCACACGAGGCGCAGACCACGGTCCCGATCGAGGCCGCGGAGTACAGGCTGACCTCGGGGCAGATCGGCCTCCGGAACGACGGCGGCCGGTCGCGGGCGACGTTCGCTTACGGTCCGATCGTGCCGGCGACCGACGGGTCGATACGCGCCGTTCTCCAGGGGGCCTCGCCGGCGAGTCAGTTTGCGAGCCCGGCCGCGTTCGAGCGGGCGATCGAACGCGCGCATCAGGAGAGCACGGGCTGGCGGCCGGCGCCCGAACTGATCCGAGTCCGGCGCGTGAGCTGGGAGGGAGTCGATGCGACGCTGGTCGGGTAGGCGCGGTCAGGTCGAGCCCCTAGCCGCGATCGTCGCCGTCGCGACGGTCGGGGTTGCAATCGGGCTGTACGCCGGCGCCCTCGACGGCGTCGTCGAACCCGACGACGAGCGCGATACCGACGCCGTCGCGATCGATCGGGTTCTCGACCGAGCCGAGGCGATCGGGGTGCTCGAACCGGAGAGACTCGAGGGTGCGCTCGAGGCGCTACCGCCGGGATGGCGGGGCAACGCCACGCTCTCGGTCGACGGTCGGACGACCGCCGTCGGGCCGGCGCCGCCGGACGGTGAGACGGGGACGGCGAGCCGCCGGGTCGCCGTCCGGACCGCTCCGGGCGTCGTGCGTCCCGGCCGGCTCTCGATCACCGTGTGGCGATGAGAGCGATCAGCACCGTCTTCGACGTGACGGTCTGTCTCCTGTTGCTCTCGGCCGCGATCGTGACCCTCTCGCTTTCGGGCGCCGAGGCCGGGACCGCAGACCAGACGGCCGCGGAAACCGCGTCGGTGCTCGCCGCGACCACCGCCGACGTCGAGTACCGGCTCGACACCGAGCGACTGGCCGAATCACTCGACTCGGAGCGGCTCGAACGCCGGTTCGCCGACCGGGCCGCCTGGCTCGACGACCGGCGTCGACACGGGACGCTTGCGGGGCTGTTGGCGCGGGCGGCGATCGGAGCCACGGAGCTCGACGGGGCGGAACTCGCCCCCGAGGCGGCGGGTTTCCGGGCCGCGGTCGCAGAGGCGGTCGCCGCGGCCCTGCCGGCCCGAACCGCGGTCACCGCACGGTGGCGGCCCTACCCGGGCGCTCCGGTCAACGGAACGGTCGCCGTCGGCGGACAACCCCCTGCGGGCGCCGACGTGCGGACCGCAACGCTCGAGCTGCCTGTGGCTCCCGGAATCGACGGGGATTCGAGGAGTTACCGCGGGCTCGCCGACGCGCTCGCGACGGGGATCGTCGACGCCACGCTCCCACAGAGGAGCGGCGCGCTCGCGCTCGGGGACGCAGGGATCACTGCAGCGACCGTCCACCGGTATCGCGTGCTGACGGGCGAGCGAGTCAAAGACCGACTCCTCGGGGCAGAGATCGAGCCACTCAACCGGGCGGCGACCGCCGAACTCGCCGACACTCTGCGCGCGGACCTCCGCGACCGGTTCGCGACGCCGACGGCGGCCGCCGCGGCCGCGACCCCGGGGACCGTGTGGGTGACCGTCCGGCGGTGGGACGCGTGACCGGCACCGATCGCGGACGGGTGCCGTTCGCACTCATCGGCGTGTTGGCGCTGGTCGCGGCGGCGGGCGTCGTGACCACGACACAGGTTCCGGGGCTGACCGAGGAACCCGCCGTCGACCGCGAACTCGACCGGCTGGCCGCAGAGACCCAGACGACACTCAGGGAGGCGACCCTGACAGCGGCCCGCGAGGCAGCCGCGTCGCCGGTGACCGAGCCCGCCGAGACGCCGATGGGGGCGGCGATCAGGCCGGAGTCGGCGTTCACAGACGGCCTCCGGATCCGGCTGTTCGTGCGGGCGAGAGACTCCCTCGAACGCCTCGGCGGCTCCCGAGAGGGGCTGACGGTATCGGCCGGACTCCCCGAGACGACGACTCCGGCGCAGCTGCGGGCTGCGAGGGACGCGGTCGCGGTCGGGCGAGCGGGCGAGAACGGCTCGAAACTCCGGGTTCGGATCGCGAACGTCACGCTCACCGCGACGCGAGACGGGCGGGAAGTCGCCAACCGGACGGTTTCCCCCACGATCGTCGTCGACTCCCCGGTGCTCGTCGTCCGCGACCGCATCGAGGAGTTCGAGCAGCGACTCGAGGCTGACGTTACCGATCGGGGGTTTGCCCGACGACTGAGCGCACAGCTGCACACGGCAGCGTTCGCCCGCGGGTACGCACAGTACGGTGGGGCGCCGATCCAGAACGTCCTCGGGAACAGACACGTCGAGCTGTTCACGAACCGCGCGCTGTTCGGAGTGCAACGATCCGTGTTCGGACACAGCGACCCGGTGGGGCGAGAGGCGCTCCGTGCGGCGACCCTCGAGACCGGACTCACAGACCTCCTCGGCGGTACCAACCGCACTGGAGTCGACCATCTTGAGGCGGCACGCGAGTACGCCGGCCCGATCCAAGGGCCGGCCGACAGACTCGCCGACTTCGCCGCGGTCGAAACCTACCCCGAGCCGAACGACCCGGTGACGAGCGGGATCAACGAGAGCGCCCGACACGTGTTTCTCGCCTATCTCGGCGACGCCGACGTCGGGCGGGTCGACGGAGACCAGGCGAGCCCCGAGGGCATCGACTCACACGTCACGCACACCCTGCTCACCTACGCCCGCGCCCACGACGCGGTGACACCGCCGGAGTACGATTTTGCCGCGGCGATCGACCGGACGTTCACCGAACGCGCTCGGCTCGCTGGTGCCGTCGACCGTCTTGAGCGCGGCCGACGGGCGAACGCGACGCCGGGCTCGGACTGGTCGGCGATCGGCCGGGACACCGAGACCGTCACGACTGTGCGCGATCGGGAGACCGTGCCCCCGCCGACCGATTCGGAGTGGACGAGACACGCACACTACCCGCGGACAGTCGAGCGCACGCAGACGACGACCACGCGGTACCAGACTCCGAACGGAACCCGGACGGTCCGGGAGACGGTCACGGAGACCTACGCGGTCGATCTCTCGGTGCTCGGACAACACGCGCTCGGACCGGCGCCGGCCGCGCCGGTCGAGACCGCCTACGACGCGCCCGGGCCGTTCGGGGGGCCGAACCTCGCGGACGTTCCCGAGCGGGCCCGCGAGCGGCTGGTCACGGAGCGGGGCGGCCCCGACGAGTTGGCCCGCCGGGCGGTCGCCGGCACGCTCGATACCGATCCGATCGAGATCCAGGGGGCGTACCCCGAAGCGCTTCGAACGGCGCTGTACGAGGAGGTAGCCTCGCTCAGGTCAGCGGTTGCGAACGTCTCGACGGAAAACGCTAGGGGCCTCGTCGGCGCGTACCGGGTCAACCCGCCGGCACAGCTGGCCGAGCGGGTCCGCGAGCGACGCGCCGACCTCGAACCTGGAGAGACCTACGAGACCGTCGCCGACAGGGCGCGGGCGGCGGTCGAGATCGCGTACCTCGAGTGGGTCGCGGCATGGCTCGACACCCAAGCGGTCGGTCACCGGGAGGAGCGCGATCGCCTCGCCGAAACGCTCCCCGCGGGAGCCTTCGAGCAGATGCGGGCGGGCGTGGCCGCCGCGCGTCGACCGCGGGCGCCGCCGGGCCAGAGCGCGACGACCGTTCCGATGCGCGTCGCCGCGACCCCGTCGTACCTGCCCCGCGAGGCGGTCGGCAGCGACGTGGTGCCTGAACTGCCAGACGGGCGCGAGTGGCACGCCCTCGCCGTCCGCAACGAGAACCTCGTCGCAGTCCCGTACGGCGACGCGGCGGGAGCACTTACGCGGCTCATCTTCGGCCCCGAGCGAACCGAACTGCGGGTCGGCGCCGAGGTGCTCAGAGGGACGACCCGGGCCGTCGCGGCCGGCGAGCGCAGCGACGCGATCGACGCGACGGAGGGAACGCTCGCCGGCCCCGGCTCGGGGCTCGTACAGGCCCGAGACGCGCTCCGAGGGGAGGTACGGGCGGGGACGAAACACCTCCGAGGGGCGGCCCAGGAGACGCTCGCGGAGTACGACCTCGGAACAGCAGAGACCCGACGGGCGGTCCTGAGAGACGCCGTCGACTCCTGGGACGATCCTGCCGGACGGGCACTCGCGTTCGCGAACGGCTCGGCCGCCGACGCGATCGTCGCGGCGACCGCGGACCGGTGGGGCGAGGAGCTCTCCGCGGCCACGCTCGACCGGTTCGCGCTCGAGATCGAGGCCGCGATCGAAGCGGCCCGGCTCGACGCGGCCGCACGCCAGCAGGTCGGGCTGGTCGAGACGGCAGACGACGCCGCCGGCGCCTTCGTCCGCGACCGGGCCGAGGAGCTGATCGCGGACGGCCTCGAGGCCGCGAGCGGCCGAGCCACACAGCGGCTGATCGGGCACACGCTGAGCACGCTCCCACAGGGGATCCCGGTTCTCGCGCCGCCGTTTCCGTGGGTCGTCACGGCGAACTACTGGACGGTCGAGGCCAGGGCGACGTACCCGCGGTTTACCGTTCGAGCGCCGTACGGCGCCCCCGACCGGCCCGGCGCCGAGTTCGTCTACGTGCGCGACGGGACGCCCGCGCGGATCGACGTGACCGGCGACGGCGCGCCCGAGCGGCTCGGCACCTCCGAGCGGATTTCGTTCGACGCGCGGATCGACGTTGTCGTCGCCGTGCCGGCTGGACCGCGCGGCGTCGGCGACATCGACGGGGAGCGCACGGAGGAGTCGCCCGGGTGGCCGAGGCCGGGGCCGGACTGACGAACGAACGGAGCCGGACGGTCTTATACGTCGGCGGCGTAGCACGGGCGTGCTCCGGGGCGAGTTCGATTCGACGGCGACGCCGGACCGGCTGCGGGTGGCCTACGAGGCCCGGCTGGCCGCGACGGTCCGGGACCAGGGCCTCGACCGGGTCGCGGAGACGACCGGCGTGGATCGCGGCCGACTGGCCGCGCTCGCGAGCGGTGAGGCCCCCGAACTGACCGTCGCCGAGGCCGCCGCGATCCTCGGGACCGATCCCGACCGACCGGACGCGGCGACGCTGGCGGCCGAGGCCCGCGATCTCCTCCTCGTGGAACTCGCCGCCGCCGTCGTCGACGTCAAGGAGCTGTCGGCGAGCCTGGACCGGTCGATCGAGCCGGACCGACTCAGGGCGAAACTCGAGGGTCGGGAGCCGCTCGCGCTCGGGGCCTACGCGGCGATCCACGGCCACGTGGGGGGACGACGGTGAGCCGGGTCGTGATACTCGGCTGCGGGTACGTCGGGATCGAACTCGGGCGGCGGCGCCGATCGGCTCACGAGGTGATCGGCGTTCGGCGGTCGGGGGCCGGACTCGAGCGGGTCGAGGCAGCCGGACTCACCGGCCTGCGGGCCGACGTGACCGACCGCGGCAGCCTCGCCCGCGTACCCGATCCGGACGCGGTCGTGTTCGCCGCGAGCGCCGGCGGTCGGAGCGCCGAACGGGCCCGCGAAACGTACCTCGAGGGACAGCGAGCGGCAATCGAGGCGCTGTGCGGGCGATCGGACCCGCCCGATCGGTACGTCTACACCTCGAGTACCGGCGTCTACGGCGATCGCGGCGGGGCGGTCGTCGACGAGAGCACGTCCATCGAGCCGGCGACCGACCGCACCGAGGCGCTGGCCGCCGCCGAGGAACTCGCCCTCGCCGCCCCGGCCAAGCGCGGGACCGACGGCACCGTCGTCCGGTTCGCGGGGCTGTACAGGCCCGGCCGGTACCGGATCGATCGGTACCTCGACGGGCCGGTCGCACCCGGGTAGCTCAATCTGTTGCACCGCGATGACGCCGCCGGCGCGGTCGCGTACCTGCTCCGGGAGGGACTGGCCCGGGACGAACTCGTGCTCGCGGTCGACGACGAACCCGTCGAGCGACGGCTGCTGGCAGAGTGGCTGGCAGACCGGTGTGGAGTCGAGCCGCCGCCAGAGGACTTGCGGCGGCGGCCGAGCAAGCGGTGTCGAAACGACAAGCTCCGCAGGCTCGGCTACGAGGTTGCCTACCCGACCTTCCAGGAAGGGTACGCGCCGGCGCTCGAGGCGCGGTGATACCTGCCGGTGGTTCGGAGCCCCGCCGCGAACGATCGGCGCAAAACCGACAGACGGGAGCCGCTTTGGCGAGCGTGAACTAAAGCAATATTGATTTGTGTGGGCGAGCAGAAGTGTGGGTATGGGTAGACCGGGAGCCGTCGACGAGGCGACCAGTCTCGTCAGCGCCCTCGTATCGGCGGTCCGGGACGATCCGCTGCTCGCGATCGTCGCCGCGGTCGGTCTCGTCGTCCTCCTGGGAGCCGGGGCGTGGCTGCTCCGGCGGTATCTTCGCACGCGCGGCGAGGAGTTCGAATCGGTCCTCGCCGCCCGCGAGGCGGTATCGGTGCTGATGCACCCGGATCCGGATCCGGACGCGATGTCGTGTGCCCTCGCGGTGCGACGACTCGCCGAGAACGTCGACACCGAGGCGACGGTCTACTACGCCGGGGAGATCAGACACCACGAAAACCGTGCCTTCGAGACGGTGCTGGACGTGGATTTCGAGCAGATCGAACACGCCCACGAGGCGACCGACAGGCCGGTCGTACTGGTCGATCACAACGAACCCCGAGGGGTGCCCGGCGCCGAAAAGGTCGACCCGATCGCGGTCGTCGATCACCACCCCGGAGACGGGACGGGATCGGAGTTCACCGACGTGCGCCTGGACGCTGGCGCCTGCGCGTCGATCATAACCGAGTACTTCCAACAGCTCGGGTGGATCCCCGGCGAGGCCGACGACGAGGAGGAGCGCCCGGCGATCTCGGCCGACGTGACGACCGGTCTCGTCTACGGGATCATGTCGGACACCGCGAACCTCACCAATGGCTGCTCGGCGGCGGAGTTTCGGGCGGCGTCGTTTCTGTACTCGGGCGTCGATCAGGACAAGCTCGACCGGATCGCCAACCCCGACATCGACGAGGAAACACTCGAAGTGAAAGCCCGCGCGTTCGACGAGCGGGAGGTGCGAAACGCCTTCGTCGTCAGCGACGTCGGAGCGGTCTCGAACGTCGACGCCGTCCCGCAGGCGGCCGACGAACTCCTCCGGCTCGAGGGGATCAACGCCGTCGTCGTGCTCGCCGAGAAGGACGGGACGGTCCATCTGAAAGGCCGCTCGCGGGACGATCGGATCCACATGGGAAACACCCTCCAGGCGGCGATCGACGACATCCCGATGGCCGGCGCCGGCGGCCACCCGCGCATGGGCGGCGGGCAGCTCTCGCTCGATCACATGGAGGGACTCGGTCCTGGAGAGGGCGTCGGCCGCGAGCAGCTCCACGAGCGGCTGTTCGAGGCGATGAACGGCGAGCTGTAGCCGCCGGCGAGACTCCGTGAGACAGCCCCCGGGCGTCGGACGGTCGCTACTCCTCGACGACCCCGTCGTTTGTCACGCGCATGACGGCCTCGCCGTCGGCGAGGTTTGGGGCGTCTTCTAAGCTGACGATCCGCTTGTTGCCCTTCGATTTCCGGAGGTAGATCCGGAACGTCGACGTGTGTCCGAGGATGTTGCCGCCGATCGGCTGTGTCGGGTCGCCGAAAAACGAGTCGGGGTTCGAGGCGACCTGGTTGGTGACGATCACGGCGGTGTTGTTGAGATCGCCGACCCGCATTATGTCGTGCAGGTGCTTGTTGAGCTTCTGCTGGCGCTCGGCGAGCTCGCCACGGCCGACGTACTCCGCCCGGAAGTGGGCGGTCAGGGAGTCGACACAGAGCAGCCGGATCGGGAACTCGTCCTCCTGGGACTCGCTCGCGATATCCTGGGCCCGGTCCGCCAGCAGGATCTGGTGGTTCGAGTTGAACGCCTTCGCGACGCGGATCTTATCGAGGATCGACTCGACCAGCGACTCGAGCAGCGCCTCGTCGCTCGCGTCGGCGTCGCCCTCGTCTGCGACGCCGTGAAGCACCATCGTGTCCTCGATGACCTCGTCGCCGAGTCCCCGGACCATGTCGTCGATGCGCTCTGGACGGAACGTGTCCTCCGAGTCGATGAACATCGCGCTGCCCTCGAGTCCGCCGTGCTCGCGGGGGAGCTGGACGTTGACCGAGAGCTGATGAGTGATCTGTGACTTTCCGGAGCCGAACTCGCCGTAGACCTCGGTGATCGACTGGGTCTCGACGCCGCCGCCCAACAGCTCGTCGACCTCCTCGACGCCCCAAGTGAGCTTGCCGATCTGCTGGCGCCGCTCGAGGACCGTCGCGCCGCTCTCGAAGCCGCCGATGTCGGCCGCTTCCCGGGCCGCGGTGATGATGTCGGCGGCGGTCGACTCGCCGATGTCAGCCGTGTTCGACAGCTCTCCCGGGCTCGCGACGGCGATCCCCTGGTAGTCGTCGAACCCGCTGTCTTCGAGCTTCTCTGCGGTCGCCGGCCCAACACCCGGCAAGTCCTGCAGATCGTCAGTTGCAGACATACCAATCGGTTGTGCGCCCCGATACATAAAACCCCGTTAACACCATTGTGGAAGTAAAACGAGCGGCGGCGAGACGGGACGGATCGGCGGGAGATTACGGAGGATCAAGGAGAAAGCCCCCGCTCCAAGACGGGGAGGAGGTCAATCCCAGGGGTGGCCGCCGGGACGGTCGGGCCAGAGCGGGTACCAGTACTCCTGGTCGCCCTCGACGTCGAGTTCGCCGTCGAGAACGCTCGAGAGTTTGAATTCGGTGGCGTTGTCCCGGTCGCCGTCGGCGGGCGCGAACGGGTAAAACGAGCCCCGCCGGAACGAGTAGATCCAATACGCGCGGGTACCGGCGTCGGCGCCGGCCCGGTCGGTCGCCTCGAAGGCAAAGACCGCGGCAAGCAGGCGAGAGCCGAAGTCCCGCTCGACGAGCGTGTCGGCCGCGAAGTACACGCTCGAAACGAGGTCCTCGAAGTCCTCGGCCGCGAGGACGATCCACCGGTAGCCGTACTCGTCCTCGCGAAAGTCCGCGACCGTACCGCCGCCGGTGTCGGTCTCGCCGAGCGCGAGCACCGCCTCGGTCTCCTCGACGGCCTCGCCGAAGGCGGTGCTGTCGACATCCGCGAAACACAGCCCCGCGTCGCCGGTCGGGACGAAGCCGAGATCGGCCTCCATCGTGACGTAGGCGGTGCTCATCCCGAACAGGTCATCGGGATCGGCCTCGCGGGTCGCGGCCGACTCGGCGCCGATTCCCAGCAGCTGCCGGAGGCGCTCTCCGAGGCCGGTCACGCACAAGTCACCTCCGGGGACGGACGGTGGTCGGTAGGCGCGGGTCGAGTCACGTCTCCAGCTCCCGTTCAAGCTCACGGAGCCGGTCGACGCGCTTTTCTGTCGGCGGGTGGGTGCGGACGAGCCGGCCGACGATGCCCTTCTCGATCGGAATCACAAAGAAGGCGTTCATTTCGGCCTGCTCGCGGAGGTCCTCGGAGGGAACCCGATCCATCCGGCCGTCGATGGTCAACAGCGCGGAGGCCAGCGCCGAGGGGTTACCGGTGATGAGCGCGCCGCCCCGGTCGGCGGCGTACTCGCGGTACCGCGAGAGCGCCCGGACGAGCAGAAACGAGACGACCCAGGCCAGAAGCGAGGCCAGTATCGCCACGCCGACCGCGCCGCCGCCGCGGCGCCGGCTGCCGCCGAACAAGAATCCCCACCGGACGACCAGAAAGGCGATCGTCGAGAGAAACGAGGCGATCGTGATCACGGCCACGTCACGGTTTTTGACGTGGGCCAGCTCGTGGGCGAGCACGCCCTCGAGCTCCTCGGGGTCGAGGACCTCGAGCAGCTCGGTCGTCACGCAGACCGCGGCCGAGCGCTGTGACCGGCCGGTCGCGAAGGCGTTCGGCACCGACGAGTCCGCGACCGCGACGGTCGGCTTCGGGAGATCGGCCTGCTGGGCGAGCCGGTCGATCGTCCGGTGGAGCTGCGGGTACTCCGAGCGGTCGACCTCGCGGGCCCCCATGCTGTACAGCGCCAGTCGGTCGCTGAAGAAAAACTGCGCCACGCTCACCGCCCCGAACAGCAGGGCGATCGGGATGATGTTTCGGAACGTCTCCCAGAGCACGGCCAGGAAGACCACGTAGACGACGCCCAACAGGAGCATCGTCCCGAGCATCCGCAGCCGAAGCCCCCAGTCGGTCGGCCAGTCCATACGCGACCTTACGCCGCCGAGAAGATAAACGACACCGATCGCGGTCGGGAGCCGAAACCGGTGTGCTTAGGCCGGCCGCGACCGTACCGAATGTATGAGCCGATCGGGAGCGTTCTGTCCGCGGTGTGGCGATCCGGTCGCGTCCGACCGGCCGGCCGGGCGGACATCTCAGGACGCCGCGCTCTGTGACGCCTGTTATCTCGCCGAGTACGACCTCGTCGACGCGCCCGATCGGATCGAGCTGACCGTCTGTGCCCGGTGTGGCGCCGTCGAGCGCGGCGCGGGCTGGATCGATGTCGGCGCCGACGATTACGTCGACATCGCCGTCGACGCGGTCCAAGAGCGGCTGGGGGTTCACGCCGACGCCGAGGAGATCAGCTGGGAGGTCGCCCCCGAGCGGGTCGACGAGACGACGATCCGGATCCACGCCGGCGTCGCGGGGCGGCTCCGCGGGCGCCCGGTGACCGAGGAGCGAACGATCGCGGTCAAGATGGGACGGGGCACGTGCACCAGGTGCGGGCGCATCGCCGGCGGGTCCTACGCGAGCACCATCCAGCTGCGGGCCCACGACCGGGAGCCCGACGACGACGAGCGGGCCCGGGCGGCCGAGATCGCGACCGATCTGGTCGAGGAGCTCGAAGCCGACGGAGACCGCAAAGCGTTCGTGACCGGCATCGAGGACGTGCCGGGGGGCCGGGACATCCGGCTGTCGACGACGCGGCTCGGCGACCGGGTCGCCCGCCGGATCGTCGCGGAGCTGGGGGGCGATTACACCACGAGCGAGACCCTCGTGACCGAAGACGAGGACGGCAACGAGCTGTACCGGGTGACCTACGCGATCCGGCTACCGACCTACCGGCCCGGGGCGGTCGTCGATCCGGGCGACGGCGACCCGATCCTCGTCCGGAGCGCCGGCGACCGGCTCACCGGGACCCGACTGAGTACCGGCGCGGACTACGACGGGCCGGTCGAGGAGGCCACGCGGCTAACGGACCGCGAAGATGCCGTCGAGACGACCCTGGTCGCCGTCCCGGACGCACACGCGGCCCAGGTGCTCGATCCGGAGAGCTACGAGACGGTGAGCGTCCCCCGCCCCTCGTATCTCGATCCCGACGCCGACGCCGTTCGGGTGGTCCGGGCTGCGGGCCAACTGTACGTGCTGCCCCCCGAGCCCGGCAGGTCGTAGCCAGTCGCCACCTGAGGAAAGGAGCCGGCTTATTACGGGGCGAGATCGTTGTAGCAAGCATGAGCGGCGTCCGCGCGGAACTGGTAGTGTCGGACCCCGGGGACTGTCCGGTCGCGGCCGCCTCGGCGGAGATCGAGGGGTCGGTCACCGACGTCACCTGGACCGGGACCGGCGATCGCGTCACCGAGCAGTTCAGGACGGCCGAGGCGTCCCCCGGGGGAGCGATCGAGGCCGGGGGAGACTGCGAGCGGGTGTTCGAGTACGGTTCGCAGGCGGTCTACGAGCTCGAGCGCGAGCGGACCGACCCCTGTTTCTGCGAGCGCGTCGAGGCGGCCGTCGGGCCCGTGACCGACGTTCGGGCCGAGGACGGCCGACTCCGCGTGACGCTGCACGCCGCCGACGCCGAGGACCTCCGGGAGGCGGTCGGGGAGCTCACCGGCGCCTACGAGGACGTGCGACTCGAGTACCTCGTCCGGGAGCGAGCCGACGCCGAGGACGCGGAGCTCGTTCCGGTCGACCTCCGGCGGCTCACCGACCGCCAGCGTGAGGTGCTCGCGACCGCCCGCGAGATGGGCTATTTCCAGTACCCGCGGGAGGCAAACGCCGCCGAGGTCGCCACGGCCCTCGGGATCAGCGCCTCGACGTTCACCGAACATCTCAACGCCGCCCAGTCGAAGCTGCTCGCCGAGCTGCTCTCCTAACGCTGATATCAATGACAAGCATTAAGATTGAGTAGTATATTATCCTGGTGTATGGGACGAGAGAACCTGTACACCGACAGCATCCACGCGGGGCAGGAGCCGGACTCGGCGACCGGCGCCCGGGCGCCGCCGATCTACCAGACAACCTCGTACGTGTTCGACGACCCCGAGCACGCGGCGTCGCTGTTCGCCCTCGAGGCGGAGGGCAACATCTACTCGCGGATCATGAACCCGACCAACGCGACCCTCGAGCAGCGCCTGGCGACCCTCGAGGGCGGGGTCGCGGGGCTTGCGACCGCCAGCGGGATGTCCTCGCTGGACCTGGCGACGTTCGTGCTCGCCGGCGAGGGCGATAACGTCGTGACCGCCTCGTCGCTGTACGGGGGGACCTACACCTACTACACCCACACCGCGCCGCGGCGGGGAATCGAGAGCCGCTTCGTCGACACGCTCGATTACGACGCCTACAAGGAGGCCATCGACGAGGACACCGCCTACCTGCACGCCGAGACGATCGGCAACCCGGCGCTGGTGACCCCCGATCTCGAACGGCTCGCGGGGATCGCCCACGACAACGGGGTGCCGCTGTTTCTCGATAACACGTTCGCGACGCCGGCGCTGTGTCGCCCGCTCGAACACGGCGCGGACCTGCTCTGGCACTCGACGACCAAGTGGATCCACGGCAGCGGCTCGACGGTCGGCGGGGCGCTGATCGACGGCGGATCGTTCGACTGGGACGAGAGCTATCCCGAGATCGCGACCGACAACCCCGCATACCACGGCGTGAACTTCACAGAGCGGTTCGGCGAGGCCGCCTTCGCTTACGCGGCCCGGGCGCGCGGGCTGCGAGACCTGGGCAACCAGCAGTCGCCGTTCGACGCGTGGGTCACGCTGCAGAAACTCGAGACGCTTCCACTGCGGATGGAACGACACTCCGAGAACGCCCAGGCCGTCGCGGAGTACCTCGCCGACCACCCGGCAGTCGAGTGGGCGAACTACCCCGGTCTGTCGGACCACGAGACACACGCCGCGGCGACGGAGTACCTCGACGCCTACGGCGGGATGATCACGTTCGGGTTCGAGGACGGCTACGAGGCCGGCCGGCGGCTGTGCGACGAGGTCGAGCTCGCGAGCCTGCTCGCGAACGTCGGGGACGCGAAGACGCTGGTCATCCACCCGGCGAGCACGACCCACCAACAGCTCACTGACGCCGAACAGCAGGCCTCGGGCGTGACCGACGACCTCGTGCGGCTGTCCGTGGGGCTTGAGGACACCGAGGCGATCATCGCCGACCTCGACCAGGCGATCGACGCGGCGACGGCCTGACCACCGGTCGTCTCAGGAGGAGCCCTCCGACCACGCGGCGTCGGCCAGCGTTCGCTGGACGGCGGTCTCGCCGACGGCCTCGGCCAGGCGCTCGTAGCCGGCCCGCTCGCGGCGGTCGCTCGCGTCCGCGAGCAGTCGCGAGACAATGAACTCCGGGGTCGACCGGCCGACCGTCTCGAACCGGGGCTGGTAGTCGACCTCGAGGTCGAGGTCGGCGGTCAGTCCCTCGGCGAAGATGCCGTCGATCCGGGCGGCCTCGGGCAGCGGCGAGAGGTCCTCCGCGAGGTGGGTCACGAACACCCCCAGGGCGTCGCGGTCGACGGTCAGCCCGACCAGCCCACCCAGCAGGTTCGCCGCGCGGCCGGGTTCGGTAATTGCCTCGAACTCGTCGACGAGCATCAGGGTCCGACCGGACTCGGTTACCGGCGGGACGACCGCCCGCAGGGTCGACTCGAGCACGCCGGCGTTGAAGCTGGCGTGGCGCCGGTGGAAGACGATCGCCTCGACCGGCGCGAGTTCGGCCCGCCGGGCCGGGACCGGCAGGCCCATCTGGGCGAGCAGCTGCACCTGACAGAGCGTCTCGAGCAGCGTGGTCTTGCCGCCGCTGTTGGCCCCGGTCAGGACGGCGACCCGGTCGCCGGTCGGCGGCGTCGTCCCGGGGGTCGAGAGCCCGTGGTCGCCGACCGCGTAGGTGATCGGCTGGACCGACTCGCCGGCGTCGACGAGCGGGAGGTTGCGCGCGCCGACGACGGCGGTGGCCCGCCGGTCGACGAACTCCGGGCGGGTCAGATCGAAGGCAACGGCAAACCGGGCCAGCGAGACCGCGAAGGCGATCTCGTCGACGGCTTCGACGGCCCAGTCGACGTCCTCGCGGGCGTCGGCGAGGGTCGCCTCGAGACGGTCGCGGACGGTCCGCTCGCGCTCGTCGGCGTCCTCGCGGAGGTCGGCCGCGAGCGCGCGGAGGGTCTCGCCGACGAACGACCGGGCGTCGGCCGCCTCCGCCGGCATCGCCTCCAGCGTCCGCGCCGGATCGACCCCCGTCTCGGAGGCGACGTGGCGGGCGAGCGCCTCCCGGAGTCGGTCGGGGCCGCGGGCGTCCTGGGCCGCGGCGAGGGCGTCGGCCGGCGCCGCCGCCGCGTCTTCGACGGCCCCCAGCTCGGATCGGAGGGTATCGAGGCGGTCGTCGGCGCCCGCGAGAACCCGGCCGTCGGGATCCAGGCCGCCCAGGGCCTCCCGGGCCGCCGTGAGCGCGTCGGGATCGAGCCCGGCGAGCGGCGCGAACGCCCCCTCGGTCAGCCCCGCCGCTCGGAGTTCGAGGGCCGCCCGGACCGCGGCGCGCTCGCTGTCGGTCTGGTCGTACCGGTCGAAGGCCGTCAGGACGGTCTCGCGCGTGTCCTCCTCGAGGGCCCGCCAGCTGTCCCGGGCCTCGAGTACAGTCTCGAGGCGTTCGGTCATCGCCGACCGGTCGGACAGCGGCGTGAGCACCCGGATCCGGTCGGCCGCCGCGGCCGTGACTGCGTACCCGCTCACGATCCCGAGCAGCTCCTTGTACACGTCGCGGGCGTCCCGGGTTGCGAGCAGCTCCATCGCCGCGCCGCCGTGGGCGTGTCTGAGGATCCGCGTCGCGCGACCCCGGCCGAGGCCGGCCTCGACCAGCGTCCGGACGTCGGCGGCCTCGATCGCCGCGATCGCCGGGCCGACGCCGAGTTCCTCGGCCAGCAGCGTCTCGGTCTTGGGGCCGATCCCCCAGTACTCCTGTAGCGCCATCGCTCCGAGCCACTCCCGGGACGGTCTTAGGCGTGGTGATCGATCGCCCCCCGGCCCGAAGAAACGACAGACGTATGTCCGCAGACGGTCGGCCTTCGGTGTGTCAGAGCGCCGGATCGTCCTCGAGCGCGGAGACGGAAGCGAGCGCGTCCTCGCAACCGACGTGGAGATCGCCGACTCGCTTCTCTCGCAGGCGACCGGGCTCATGGGACGGGCCGAACTGCCCGGGGGGTACGCGTTAGTACTCGAGGTCGGCGAGGGCCTGTTCGGGCCCTCCCGACAGGTCGTCCACATGCTGTTCGTCCGGACGCCGCTTGACGTCCTCTGGCTGGTCGACGACGAGGTGACCCGGGTCGCGCGACTCGAGCCCTGGCGGGGGATCGGCGTCGCGCGGGCCGACCGGATCGTCGAGCTTCCGCCCGGCGGGGCCGACGCCGTCGAGCCCGGCGACGCCGTCTCGCTCCGCGGTGAGAGCGAAAGTAATTAATAAATACAATCCACGAGTTATTAGCAGATACGGATGGCCGGAGAAACGGTGGAAACGGCGAGCGAGACGCGTCCGGGAGGGTTGCTCAGGCAGGGGTGGTTCGTCGGGGCGCTCGGAGTCGGTGTCCTGCTCGTGCTGTCTGCGGTCGGGGTCGCGGTCGGGGTGGGGTGGAAGCTGCTCGCGGTCTCGTGGGCGGCCTTTACCGCGATGGCCGTGGGCGCGCCGCTGGGCGCGCGAGCGACCGGCACCCAACACCCGTTCGAGCCGGTCTGGGGGTTCGGGCTCGCAAGCGGCGCGATGATCGCGAGCACGGCCCTGTTTTTGATTCCGCAGGCGCTTGAGCAACACGCCGAGTTCGGGAGCCTGGGGATCGCCGCGGGCTTTCTGGCGGGGTACGCCGGACACACCGTCGGCCACCGGTTCACGCACCTCGATCTGCCGATCGAGCACACCGCCGCGGAGCTGACCGTCCACTCGCTGGCCGCGGGGCTGATCATCGGCGGGATCTACACCGCGCTGCCGTCGCTGACCTCGCTTCTGGGCGTGGCGCTGATCTCGCACAAGGCCCCGGCGGGATACGCGGCCGCCCGTCGACTCGCCCGGGCGGGCGACCAGCCGCTCTCGTTGTTGTTGCCGGCCGCGGCGGTCGGGATCGCCGCCCTGACCGTCGGGATCACCGGCGTCTCGCCGCCGGGGCGACTCCGGGGGCTGTTGTTCGGAGTCGCGGCAGGCGTGTTCCTCCACGTCGCGGTCGACCTGCTGCCGGAGTGTACGACCGGCGGGGAGACCTGGCTGACGGACGGCGAGAGCGTCGAGGACGCCCACTGGTTCCGCGACCGGCTCCGCGGACACGCCGCGGCGAGCGCGCTGGTCGGGGGTGCGGCGGTGACCCTCGGGTGGGCGCTGGTCGTTTGAGGCCCCGACCCGAGAGCTCGGGCGGGGGCGGAACGGCTCGAAGCGGCTCGAAAAAGGTATACGACGGCCTGGGCAAAGGATGAGCATGCGCGAGTACAAGATGGGCCGCGGAAAGTACCTCGACGAGCGCGTCGAGGATCTTGCGGGGCTCGTCGAGGAGTACTTCGGCCCGGTGACCGGGACCGAGCAGTACAACGACAGCGAGCTGTACGTCGTCGGGTCGCCCGACAACGCGGTGTTCTCGCAGGTCACGGTCGGCGGCGTCGAGTACGCCAGCAAGAAGGACACGCTGGCGCTCGACATCGAGGAGCGGCCGGCCGAGGAGGTCATCGCAAGCGGCGACGTCGCGGCCGCCGAGGAGGCCGTCGACCTGAAAAACGAGTTCCTCAAAGAAGTCACCGGTCGGGACGCGAAGGCGCGCCGCGACTCGATGAAACGCGATGTCGAGGACGAGGAGACCCCCGAGAACGTCTGATCAGCCGTCCAGCCGCTCGCGGCTGACGGCCACGCCGCTGGGCGTGACGATCAGCTGGTCGTCGTCTTTCTGGACGATGTCGCCGCCGACCTCTTGGGCGACCTGCCGGAGCTCGTCGGTAATGTGTTCCATCGTCCGGTCGGAGGTGGTGTGGCGGGTGATGTCGGCGATCACGATGTCGCCGTCGTAGACGGCGTCTTTGATCGCGATGACGTCGGATTTCTCGCCCAGCTGCGCGATGCGGACCCGCGTGTTGGCGGCGACCTCGTCGGTGGCCAGGTCGTCGGCGGTTAGCTCCACGTAATCAGTGGGCCGTCGGGATCCACCGCCCCCCAGGATCTTGCTCATCAGTCCCATGTCACGACGGCCGGCCGGCTGCTGTTTAGGCCTTACGTCAGACGCGGGCTCGCGGGCGATCAGACCGAGAACGCGAACAGCTCGTCGCCGACGTGGTGCAGCGACTCGACGACCCGGCCCTCCTCGCCGGTCAGCTCCGGGCCGTCGACGAGCGCCCGGCCGACCGCGAGGGCCTTCCCGTGTGTCTGTTCGGTGACCACGACCAGGTCGCCGGCGGCGATCGCCTCGTCGGCCGCGACGATCCCGGGACGCATGATATCGGCTCCGTTGGAGACGAACTCGATCGCGCCGGCGTCGACGGTGACGACCCGCCGCTCGGGAGGGTAGGCGTTCGCGCCCGCGACGGTGAGAAATGCCTCGCCGTCGAACTCCGCGACCAGCGGCTCGCCGTCGACCAACACGACGTCGCCGCCCTCGACGAGCTCGACGGACTCGAAGCGGTCGCCGTCGAGGTCGATCCCCAGCCGCTCTGTGAGGCTCTCCCGGAGCTCTCCGACCGCGTCCGACCGGAGGTGATAGCGGGACTTTATCTCCATGTCCGGCCGTCGGTCGGCTCGGAGTATAAACGGCTCGTTCGCCCGGCGCCTCCCACCAGTTAAGTGGCCCGGTCGTCTACGTCTGGTCAAGACAGTGGCAGACAGACGGGCCCCGCAGACGGCGTCGACCGACGAACAGAGCCGGCTCTCGGGGCTCAGACGGCGCCTCTCCCGGACCGCCCGCGCGCTGGTCGGCTCCGAGATCGACGTGCCGGAGTACGATCCCCGGGTACACGGCCGACTCGTCGAGTTCGCGGGCCTCGAGGGGAACGACGAGCGCGAGCGCTACTGGCTCGACGCACCGTACGCCTTCGTCTCGATCAACTACGACCCGGAGACGACCGAACACGTCTATCACGTCGTCGAGCCCGAGCTGACCGACCTGGAGGCGGAGCTGCTCGATCGGCTGTACGAGGACATCCGGGGCCCGCTGTTGTACCGGGAGGGCGTCGCCGAAGATCCCGAGCGGGCGCTGCAGGAGGCGCTGTCGGACCGGCTCGAGGAGTACGGCGTCGAACTCGACGACGAGACGATCTTCCGGCTGTACTATTATCTCCACCGGTCGTTTCTGGGCTACGGGAAAATCGACCCGCTAATGAGAGACCCCCACATCGAGGATATCTCCTGTGACGGGCCCGGGCTGCCGATCTTCCTGTATCACGACGAGTACACCGACATCGAGACCAACGTTACCTTCGGGACCGACCAGCTGTCGGATTTCGTCAGCCAGCTCGCACAGCGATCCGGCCGGCACGTCTCGGTCTCGGACCCGATGGTCTCGACGACTCTGCCCGACGGCTCCCGGGTCGAGCTGGCCCTCGGCGAGGAGGTCACGCCGAAGGGGTCTGCCTTCACCATCCGGAAGTACGCAGAGGAGCCGTTCACTCCGATCGATCTCCTGGAGTACGGCACCGTCTCCGCGGAGATGCTCGCCTACACCTGGCTCGCGATCGAGCACAACAAGTCCCTGCTGTTTGCCGGCGGGACTGCCGCGGGAAAGACGACCACGATGAACGCCGTCTCGATGTTCATCCCGCCCCGGTCGAAGGTGATCACGATCGAGGACACCCGCGAGTTGGCGCTGTACCACGACAACTGGCTGTCGGCGATGACCCGCGAACGGGCCGGCGAGGACGACATCACGATGTACGATCTCCTGCGTTCCGCGCTGCGCCACCGGCCGGAGTACATCATCGTCGGGGAGGTCCGCGGTCAGGAGGCGATCACGCTGTTCCAGGCGATGAACACCGGCCACACCACCTTCTCGACGATGCACGCCGACTCGGTCCAGACGGTGATCAACCGGCTCGAAAACGAGCCGATCAACGTCCCCCGGCCGATGGTCACCTCGCTGGATCTGCTCTGGGTGCAGGTGCTGACCCGCTCCGAGGGCGAGCGGGTCCGCCGAGCCAAGACGCTCGCGGAGATCGAGGGGGTCGACCAGCGGACCGGCGAGTTGGATTACTCGACGAGTTTCGCCTGGAACGCCCCCGAGGACACCTTCTCCCGGCGGGACTCCGCGTTGCTCGATGAGATCCAGGAGGAGCGCGGATGGACCCGGTCGGAGCTGTTAGACGAGCTGCGCAATCGGAAGCGGTTTCTCGCCTACCTCCAGGCCGAGGAGGTCAGCGACTACCGCCGGTTCACCGCGATGATCCGGAAGTACTACACCGACCCCGAGGAGGTCATGGGACGGGTCGACGCCGCCGGCGTCGAGACACCGGGCGAGCCCCGCGAGGCCTGACGTGTCCGGGGACACGCTCCGTCGGGCCAGAGGTCCGAGGTCGGCCCGGCGCGGAGCTCGTCAAGAGAGACGAACGGGTCGATGACCCCACTCTCCGTTCTGCCGCTCGTCGTGGTCGCAGGCGCGCTCGGGGCCTACGTCGGCGGGAAGCTCAGCCGGCGGATCGACCGCCGACTCGACCGGATCGCGACGGCGCTGTTCGGCGACCTGATCGAGCGAGACGCCGACCGTGAGTCCCGGATCCGGTCGGCATACATCGAGACGAGCTACCGCAGCTACGCGGCCAAGACGCTGTTGTTCGCGGCGCTCGCGCTGGTCGCCGGCGCGGTCGCCGGCGCATACCTGCTCGCGGGCGTGCTGGCGGTCTTCGACGCGATCGTCCGGGCGCTGGCCGGGCTCCCGCGGACGATCACGACCGCCGTCGGGATCCGGTCGGATTTCACGCTCGTGCTCTCGGACCGGTCGTGGTGGACGATCGTGCTCGGTGGCGGCGGGCTCGCCGGGATCGCGGCCGGAGCGGTCGCCTACCTCGCGCGGTGGCAGCTCCCGGCCAGCGACGCCGTCGTCCGTCAGCGGGGGATCGACGAGGGGATGACCCGGACGACGGCGTTCATGTACGCGCTCTCCCGGGGCGGGATGGCGTTCCCGCAGATCCTGGCGCTGCTGGCCGCCCAGCGGCGGGTCTACGGCGAGCCCGCGCGGGAGCTGAGCGTCGCCGCCCGGGAGATGGAGCTGTTCGGCCGGGACATGGTCACCGCGCTTCGCCGGATGGCCAGGCGAACGCCCAGCGACCAGTTCAAAACCTTCGCCGAGAACCTCTCGAGTGTCCTCCAGAGCGGGAGCGACCTCCCGACGTTTCTCAACGCGCAGTACGAGCGGTTCCGCGACGAGGCCGAACAGCGCCAACAGGAGGTCCTCGAGCTGCTCGCGACGATCGCCGAGGCGTACGTGACCGTCTTCGTCGCCGGGATGCTCTTTTTTCTCACCATCCTGCTCGTGTTCGGGCTAACCGTCGCGGACACGCTGTTGTTCGTCCAGCTGCTCGTGTACGCGATCATCCCGCTTGCCAACGCCGGCTTCGCGCTTTTCGTCGCACAGCAACTCGACGCGCTGGGCATCGCCCGCCGGAGCGGGGGCGACGTCCTCTCGACGCTCACGGCCGAGACGCCGGTGCCCGCAGAGCCGCCCGTCGAACGCCGGCGGGCCGACGGCGGCGCACTCGCAGGCGAGGATCGAGACGCCGAGAACCGGCGGCTGCTGGCCTATCACGACCGGCTGGCGTGGCTCAAGCGGACGATCCGGAACCCGGGTCGGGCGCTGCTCCGGCAGCCGACCCGCGTGCTGTGGGTCCTCGGGCCGATCGCGGCGCTCGGGGTAATCGTGCGGCTGCCGTCGACGCTCGCGGCCGACGAGATCACGGTGCGGGTGCTCGACGATCTGCTCATCCAGTCGGTGCTGCTGGTCGTCGGGGGCTACGCGATCGTCAGGTACCTGTACAAGCGCCGGATCGACCGGCTGGAGGCGGCCGCACCGGAGCTGTTCGAGCGGCTGGGGAGTCTCAACGAGGCCGGGATGTCCGTCGTCCAGGGGTTCGACCGCGTGCGGGGCGGGGACCTCGACGCCCTGGGCCCCGAGGTCGATCGGATCTGGCGGGACATCGAGTACGGCGCGAACGTCGACGACGCCTTGGTTCGGTTCGGCCGGCGGGTCCGGACGACCGCGATCACTCGCGTGGTGACGCTGGTCACGAACGCGATGCGGGCGAGCAGCGAGATCGGCCCGGTGTTGCGGATCGCGAGCGAGCAGGCCCGCGCGGAGATCCGACTGCGCCGCCAGCGCCGCCAGGAGATGCTGACCTACCTGATCGTCATCTACGTCGCCTTCGCGGTCTTTCTCGTGATCATCGTCGCGGTCAACGAGGTACTCGTTCCGAGCCTGCCCGACGCGGTGCCGACCCCGGAGGACGGGGCCGGCGGGCGTGTCGGCCCCGGCGTCGACACCTTCCAACAGCTCGGCCAGGTCGAGAAGCCGGCCTACACGCTCGTCTTTTTTCACGCCGCGCTCATTCAGGGGGCCTGTGCGGGGTTCGTCGCCGGACAGCTCGGCGAGGGCACGCTCCGGGACGGCGCCAAACACGCCGCGATCATGATGACACTCGCCTACGGGCTGTTCATCCTGCTGTCCTCGCCGGTCGCCTCGCTCGCGGTGGCCGACACCGTCTCGGACGGACAGACGGTCACTGTCGAGGGCGCGTCGCTTTCCGAGGGCGGGTTCGTCGCGGTGTACGACGAGGAGGGCCTCGAGGGCGAGCTGCTGGGGGTCTCTGAGTACCTCGCGAAGGGCGCTCACAGCGACATCGCGATCGAGCTCGACGGAGAGCTCGAGGGGACCGATGTCCGGATCGTCCCCCACCTCGACACGAACGGAGACAAACGGTTCGGGTTCGACACGGCCGCGCCCGAGGGGCGTGACCGGCCGTACGACACCGTCTCCGAGGGCGGCGAGTTGGGCGTGACCGTCCGGCTCGACTCCCAGGATTGAAACGTCCGATTCATATGGCCGGCCGACCGAGCGCAGGCATGATGGACAGACGCCGGAGGCAGCCGTGAGCGACGCGGCGACGGGCGTTTACACCGTCCGGCTCGAGCTCGCCGACCGGCCCGGCGAGCTGCTCCGGGCACTCGAGCCGATCGCGACCCACGGCGGCAACCTCCGGGCGATCCTCCACGAGCGGGGCAGCGTCACCCCGCGGGGGCAGATCCCCGTCGAGGTGGACCTGCGGGCGACCGCCGAGCAGTTCGACCGGATCGTGACCGCCCTCGAGGAGGCCGGCATCGACGTGATCCGGGCCGGCGAGGAACGCTACGGCCAGCGCCTGACGGTGCTTCTGGTCGGCCACCTCGTCGAGACGGACCTATCGGAGACGCTCGCGGCGATCCAGGCGGCGGCCGGCGGATCGGTCCAGGGGCTCTCGCTGTCGACGCCGGCCGGCACCGACGAGCCCTCGAGCGCCCGGCTCCGGCTCGCGACACAGGCCGACCGGACCGACGCGGTGATGGAGACCGTGCGGTCGATCGCCGCCGAGAAGAACCTGCGCGTGATCGAGCCGCTCTCGGAGGGCGAGCGATGAGACTCGCGGTCGTCGGCGCCGGGGCGGTCGGGCGGGCGGTCCTCGAGCTAGCCGGGGAGTACGGCCACGCGGTGACGGCGATCGCCGACTCGACCGGCGCCGCGGTCGACCCGGGGGGCCTCGACGCCGCGGCCGTCGCCGAGCGCAAGGGCCAGGAGGGCCGGGTCGGCGACCGCCCCCGCGAGGCCGCCCTCGAGGCGCCCTACGACGCCCTGGTCGAGGCGACCCCGACCACGCTGGGAGACGCCCAGCCGGGCTACGGCCACGTCCGGGCCGCCCTCGAGCGGGGGCGGGACGCCGTGCTCGCGAACAAGGGCCCGGTCGCCGAGCGGTACGACGAGCTCAGAGAACTCACAGAAGAGAGCGCCGGCCGGATCCGGTTCGAGGCGACCGTCGCCGGGGCGATCCCGGTGCTCTCGACGATCGAGGACCGCGGTCCCGAGCAGATCCGGGCGGTCCGGGGCGTGCTCAACGGGACGGCGAATTTCATCCTCTCGCGGATGGCCGCCGAGGGGCTCGCCTACGACCAGGCCCTCGCGGAGGCCCAGGACCTGGGCGTCGCAGAGGCCGATCCGAGCTTCGACGTGGAGGGAACCGACGCCGCACTCAAGTGCGCGATCGTCGCGAACGTCCTCGAGGGCGGCGGGTACGGCCTCGCGGACGTCGGCGTCGAGGGGATCGCGGACCTGCCGGTTAGCGCCCTCGAGCTGGCCGCCGAGGACGGCCAGACGGTTCGGCTGATCGGCGAGGTCGCGGACGGCGTCCGGGTCGGCCCGCGGCTCGTGCCCGAACACGGTACGCTCGCGGTCTCTGGAACCCGGAACATCGTCCAGTTCGAGACGACCCACGCCGGTCTGCTCAACAGCTCCGGCCGGGGCGCCGGCGGGCCCGCGACCGCGACGGCGATTTTCGCCGACCTCGCCCGCCTCGACCCGTGACCGGCCCCTGTGAGTGCCTGTCGCGTGCGAGACACTCACAAAACCGCAAGAGGGCGTCGGAATCGCAGGCGGGCAGTATCGTAATGGTTTTATGAGCAACTGCGCTAACTTAGCGATACAGCGCCTCTGCGCGTGAGACACCAATGAGCGAGGACCTACCACACCAGAACCTGGCCATCATCGGCCACGTCGACCACGGGAAGAGTACACTGGTCGGACGGCTTCTGTACGAGACCGAGAACGTACCCGAGCACGTCATCGAGCAGTACAAAGAAGAGGCAGAAGAGCAGGGCAAGGGCGGCTTCGAGTTCGCCTACGTGATGGACAGCCTGGAGGAAGAGCGCGAGCGCGGCGTCACGATCGACATCGCCCACCAGGAGTTCCACACCGACAAGTACTACTTCACGATCGTGGACACGCCCGGACACCGCGACTTCGTGAAAAACATGATCACGGGCGCGAGCCAGGCCGACAACGCCGTGCTCGTGGTGGCCGCCGACGACGGCGTCCAGCCCCAGACCCAAGAGCACGTGTTCCTGGCCCGGACGCTGGGGATCAACGAGCTGATCGTCGCGATCAACAAGATGGATCTCGTCGAGTACGACCAGGGCGAGTTCGACGAGAGCGTCGCCGAGGTCAAGGAGCTGCTCAAGCAAGTCCAGTTCGACCCCAACGACGCGACGTTCATCCCCACGTCGGCCTTCGAGGGCGACAACGTCGAGGAGCTCTCGGAGAACACCCCCTGGTACGACGGGCCGACGATCCTTGAGGCGCTCAACGACCTGCCCGAGCCGGACACGCCGACCGACGCGCCGCTGCGGCTGCCGATCCAAGACGTCTACACGATCTCGGGGATCGGCACGGTGCCGGTCGGCCGGATCGAGACCGGCGTGATGAACGTCGGCGACGACGTCTCCTTCCAGCCCAGCGACGTGGGCGGGGAGGTCAAATCAATCGAGATGCACCACGAGGAGGTCCCCGAGGCAAACCCCGGCGACAACGTCGGGTTCAACGTCCGCGGGATCGGCAAGGACGACATCCGCCGCGGTGACGTCTGCGGGCCCGCCGACGACCCGCCGACGGTCGCCGAGACGTTCAAGGCACAGGTCGTCGTGATGCAGCACCCCTCGGTGATCACCGCCGGCTACACGCCGGTCTTTCACGCACACACCGCACAGGTCGCCTGCACCGTCGAGTCCATCGACGCGAAAATCGACCCCGCGAGCGGCGACGTGACCGAGCAGAACCCGGACTTCATTCAGTCCGGCGACGCCGCGATCGTGACCGTTCGCCCGCAGAAGCCGCTCAGCATCGAGCCCGCCAGCGAGATTCCGGAGCTGGGCTCGTTCGCGATCCGGGACATGGGCCAGACCATCGCGGCCGGACAGGTCATGTCCGTCGACGAGCGATAATGCAGCAGGCACGCGTCAGGCTGGCCGGCACCAGTCCCGAGGACCTCGACAGCATCTGCGGTGAGGTCCAAGACATCGCCGACAAGACCGGCGTCAAGCTCTCCGGGCCGGTGCCGCTCCCGACCAAGACGCTCGAGGTGCCCGCCAGGAAGTCCCCGGACGGCGAGGGGACCGCGACCTGGGACCACTGGGAGATGCGCGTTCACAAGCGGCTGATCGACATCGACGCCGACGAGCGCGCGCT
>CAYRQD010000009.1:0-51475 GCA_964426325.1 uncultured Halobacteriales archaeon
GGAGTTTTACACCCTCGGACGGGAGTGACCGCTCCCCGATCGGCTACCCGGAATCGGCCGGCCGGAGGTGTTCACAGGCCCCGGCTGCGACGGTCCGGCGGCCGTCTGCGGTCTCGACGACCACGGCGCCGGGAAAGGTCACGTCGACGGCCTCGCCGACGATCGTCTCGGAGTCGGTCTCGACCCGGACTCGACGACCGAGCGTGTCCGCGAGTTTCCGCCAGGCCGGGAGGATCTCCTCTGGCGCGCCGGCGAGCTCGTGGGTCCGCTCGATGATCCGTTGTGCGAGCTGACGGCGGTCGACGGGCCCGAGTTCGGCCTGGAGGCTGGTCGGGTCCTCGCCCGGCAGGTCCGCGGGATCGACGTTCGCGTTGAGCCCGATGCCGACGATCACCCAGTCGAGCTCGCCGCCGGTCGTCGCGGTCTCGGTGAGCACGCCGGCGAGCTTGCGCTCCCCGACGAGGACGTCGTTTGGCCACTTGATCCGCGCCCCGACCGCCGCGGGAACCGCGTCGGCGACGGCGACGGCCCCGCCCAGCGTGTAGACGGGCGCGTGGGCCGCGGGGGCCGCCGGCCGGAGCAGGATCGACAGCCAGACCCCGCCGGGCGGCGAGGCCCACCTCCGGTCGCGACGGCCCCGACCGCCGGTCTGTTCGGCCGCCACGACCGCGAGGTCACTCGCCCCTCGGGCCGCGAGCTCCCGGGCGCGGGCGTTGGTGCTCGGAAGACGGTCGTGGTACTCCACCGCGACCGGCACCGAGAGGCCGTACTCGATCGCGCCGCCGCCGTACTCCGGAACCGAATCGACGGCGTAGCCGGTCTCTGTCTCGCGAAACTCGAAGCCAGCCCGCTCGAGCGCGGCGAGACCGTCGCGCACCGCGGCCCGGGACAGGCCGGTTCGGTCGGCGAGCGCGGCGAGCCCGGCGGGGCCGGCAGCGAGGGCCTCGAGCAGCTGGCTGCGGCTCCGAGACCGGTCCGAAGGTGACTGCACGCCTCAACGTCTGCCGCCGATCACAAAAGTCTCTCCGACCCGGGTCCGCGCCCGAGAGCTAGCCCCGTTCGACGCCGTCGTCGGTGACCACGGCCGGGTCGGGGACCGTCGGGTCGGGCTCGCGACCGATCGTGAGCAGTCGCTCGGTCCGGGTGAGCTCCTCGCCGCTCGGGCTGAGCTTCGTGATCGGCTCGAAGGTGACGGCCACGCCCCGACCGGCGTCTGCCGGGGCGGGTTCGATCCGGACGGCGTACAGCTGGTAGGACGGATAAAACACCGGCGGGAGCCGCCCAGCGACGGCCTCCCGACGGTGGAGTCGTTTCAGCCACGTGCCGGTGTTGACTACGAGTCGGTCGTCGACCGCGTCGAGCCGAGGACGGTGGGTGTGCCCGTAACAGAACGCCGCAACCTCGGGGTGGGCCTCGAAGACCGCCCGGGCGGCGTCGTCGTAGGTCTGGTCGGGATCGACCGTGAGATCGGCCTCGAACACCCCGAACCGGTCGAGGGTTTTCCGGACGTCGTCGACCAGCACCCGTAGCGGGAGCCAAACCAACAGGAGCAGCCCGACGACCGCGACGTTGACGGCAAAGAGCAGGTACGCCGTCGAGCC
Organism: uncultured Halobacteriales archaeon; assembly: GCA_964426325.1. Taxonomy (GTDB): domain Archaea; phylum Halobacteriota; class Halobacteria; order Halobacteriales; family Haloarculaceae; genus Halovenus. The sequence goes on from CAYRQD010000009.1 coordinate 1,602, forward strand.
GGCCGGGCCGAAGGCCGCCAGCCAGCCCTGGAGCGTCTCGACCGGGGCCGACCAGATCCCGGTGAGATCCAGCCCCGCGAGGATCGCGAGTACCACGCTGACGTTGAACACGAGCAGGAAGGGAACGAAGGCATACCGGATGAGCGGGTTCATCTCCCGGTAGAAGTACTTCGAGGTGAGCCAAACTGGCACCCGCTCGGTCGGCGTGACCGCCTGGATGTCCTTTAGCCAGCCGTACTCGCCTCGGCCCCGTTCGGAGGATCGTCCCGCTCGGCTGGTGACGTGCGTGTTGAAGTAGTAGCCGAGCGGCCGCTCGCGGGGGGTGCCGAAGTCCTCGATGCGGTTGTTGGGGTCGTGCTGGTGGCCGTGCTCGAACCAGACTGTGCGGCCGCCGACCTCGCGGGTGATCGACAGCTCTTGGACGAGATCGACGTTGTACTCGGCGAACCGGTCGACGTACTCGTCGTAGGCCGCGAGCTCGTAGTCGTGGTTACCGGGGATGAGCGTGATCTGGACGGACTCGCCGGTCGCCCGGAGCTGCTCGAACAGCTCGGGGTACCGCTCGAGCAGCGCGTCGAACTTCGCGGGGCCTTCGAGTTCGGTGAACTCCCAGAGCCCGAAGGCATCGCCGTTTATGATCAGCTCCGCCGCGCCTTCCGACTCGAGTCGATCGAGCAGCCCGAGCAGTTCGTCCATGAAATCGACGTGTTCGAGCTGCTCGTCGCCGCCGATGTGGAGGTCGCTGATGACGTAGATCGCGTCCCCGTCTGTCACGGCAGGCCGTGCGACCGCCGGGGGTTAGTGCGTGTCGCTTGCGGGCCCGGACGGACCGCCGCGGGCCGGGTGGTCAGACCCGGTCGGCGAGCACGTCGAGCAGCTCGGCGGGATCGACCGACTCGTCCTCGACGAACACCGCCGGGGTCCCCTCGACGCCCCAGTCCGAACCCAATTCCTTGTCTGCCTCGACGGCCTCGCGGTATGTCTCGTCTTCGGCGGCGCTTCGGGCGGCCGCTCCGACGCCGCCGGCCGACTCGCCGGCGGTCTCGATTAAATCGAGCGAGTACGACCCCGAGCGGCCGTACATCTCGGCGACGAACTCGAAAAACGCCTCGTCGCCGGCCTCCTCGAACACCGCCCGGGCCGCGCTGGCGACGGGGTAAGACCACTCGTCGACCGGGATCGGGAAGTCGGCGTGGTAGTACTCGACGGCGCCTTGCTGGATGTACCGAGTGGAGACGGCCGGGAAGATGCTCGTCTGAAAGGCCCGACAGCCTGGACATGAAAAGTCCTCGAAGGCGACGACCCGAACCGACGCCTCCGAGGGCCCGAGTGTCGGCCGCGTGGCGGGATCGAGATCGTCCAGGTCGGCGCCGGATCCCGACCCGAACCCGAGACAGCCGGCGATCGAGGTCGCCGCGCCGGCGCCGGTCGCGAGCGCCGCGCGTCGGCTGAGTTGAGCCATACTAAAGGTACCGCCGGATGCTCAAAGAACCCATCGGATCCGCGCGGCCGACAGACTGTTGTCGGCGGGTGGACGAACGGCGGTATGCAGACGCTCGCGATTGACGGCCGGACGGGCGCAAGCGGCGACATGCTGCTCGGCGCCCTGCTCGCGGCGGGCGCAGACAGGGCGGCGCTTGCGCCCGTGGAGGACGGGCTGGACGTCGAGTACGCGATCGGGCAGACCACGCGGGCCGGCGTCGGGGCGACGGCGGTGACGGTCCGGGACGGAGGCGAGGCAGACGACCGGACGGAGGGACACGGGCCACACCGCGGGTACGAGGAACTCGTCGGGATCGTCGAGTCGCTCGGGGTTCCAGAGCCCGTCGCGGCCCGCGCCGAGCGGATCTTTGGAATCCTCGCGGAAAGCGAGGCCGCGGTCCACGGCACGGACCGGACCGAGGTGGCCTTCCACGAGGTCGGGGCCGACGACGCTATCGCCGACGTCGTCGGGGTCTGCCTGCTACTCGAGTCGCTGGCTCCGGATCGGATCGTCGCCACGCCGCTTGCCGCCGGGAGCGGCGAGCGCGAGATGACTCACGGGACCTATCCGATCCCGGCGCCGGCGGTCCTCGAGGTGGCCGCCCGGGCCGACTGGGAGCTCCGAGGCGGGCCGGTCGGGGCGGAGCTGCTCACCCCGACGGGAGCGGCGATCCTGGCGGCGGTCGCCGAGGGCGTCGAGGCGATCCCGGCGATGGCGGTATCGGCGGTCGGCCGCGGGGCCGGGTCGCGGTCGCTGCCGGACCGCCCGAACGTTCTTCGGGCGCTGTTCGGTCGGGCGAGCGGACTGGAACGCGAGCCGATCGCTGTCCTCGAGACGAACCTCGACGACGCCTCGCCGGAGCTGCTCGGCGGACTGCAGGAGACGCTCACCGACGCGGGCGCCGTCGACGTCTCGATCCTCCCGGCGACGATGAAAAAGTCCCGCCCCGGGCACCTCGTGAAGGCGATCGTCCCCCGAGAGGAGGCGGAGCAGGTCGCGGTCCGGCTGGCCGAGGAGACTGGCACACTGGGCGTCCGGGCGACGCCGGCCACCCACCGGTTCGTCGCCGACCGGATGCGCGAGCGGACGACCGTCGAGGTCGACGGCGAGGACCACGAGCTCGCGGTGAAGATCGCTCGGACCGACGACGGAACCGTCTTCGACGTGAGCGCGGAGTTCGACGACGCGAGTCGAGTCGCCGCCGCGACCGGTCGCCCGATCAGGGCGATCATGCGACGCGCGGAGGAGCGGGTCCGCGCGGAACACGCCGACACGTAGCGGCCGAGGCGGCGGGTCAGTCCGACTCGCGGTGGCGATCGAGGGCTTGCTCGAGCGTGAGATTGCCTAAGGGCGGGCCCGGCGTCGATCGCTCGGGTGGTCTCGCTGCGATCCCGGGGTGGATCACGTCTGGTGAGCCCTCAGTCGGTGGGTTCGACCGGGCGTGTCTGGACGCGCTCGCCGTCGATCCGGGCGATGTTGACCGCGGCCAGGACGTCCGCGACGCCCCTGACGCCGGCCCCGAGGTGCGGGGTCGTCCCGGTCTCGTCGAGGAGCTCGACGGGGAGTTCGAGCTCCTCGACCAGGCAAGCGCCGACCAGGCGGGCGCCGTCCCCGACGCGGACGAGCGGATCTGGCGCGTCGGCGTCTCGGATCACGCGAGGGACCTCCTCGGGGGACTGATGGGCCGCGACCACGCGGTCGCCGATCAGGACGGCGACCCCGGGCCGCTCGCCGGGATCGACGCCGACGACCGTCCGGCCCTCGCCCCGGAGCAGCGAGGTCGCCCCCTCGACGGCCGGTCGGGGGCGTCCGGGCGTGCGAGCACCCGCTCGACATCCGTCGGTACCGGCGTCGAGAGCGGGATTGATCCGGGATCGGTGATGACAACGGCGGTCTCGGGGGGCAGGTCGGCACTTGACTCGACGGTGCTAAACTGCAGGTCCCGATCGCGGAGCTCCCCGAGGAGTTCTTAGTAGAGCTCGGAGTTCTCGGTCGCGACGACGATCACGCCGCAGCGTAGGCGAGCCATCGAAGTACTTCCTCGGGCGAGGACGACACCAACGGTAACGGTTAATCCCGGGCGGGCGCAACCAGCTGGCATGACCGTCGACACGGTCGGCGTCGTCGGAGGGGGACAGCTCGGCCGGATGCTCGGCGAGGCGGCAGCGCCGCTGGGGATCGAGTTGGTCGTCTCGGACCCGACGCCGGGGGCGCCGGCCGCACGGGTCGCCGAGCAGCTCGTCGGCGGGTTCGACGACCCGGAGACCGTCCGCGCGCTCGCCGAGCGGGCCGACGTGCTCACCTACGAGATCGAGCTGGCCGACCCGGACGTGCTCGAACGGGTCGGCGAGGAGACCGGGACGCCGGTCCACCCCGCCCCGGAGACGCTCCGCCTGATCCAGGACAAGCTCGTACAAAAGCGGCGCCTGGCCGAGGCCGGCGTGCCGGTCCCGGCCTTTCGCCCGGTCGCGTCGGTCGACGACCTGCGCGAGGCGATCGACGCGTTCGGGGCGCCGGTGATGCTCAAAGCCCGCGAGGGCGGGTACGACGGCCGCGGAACCGCCCGGGTCGACGGCCCCGAGGAAGCGCCGGCGGCGATGGAGACGATCGAGGGACCGGCGATGGTCGAGGAGTTCGTTCCCTTCGATTGCGAGCTGGCCGTGATGGGCTGTCGCGGCGACGGGGAGACAGACGCCTTCCCGGTCACCGAGACGATCCACGAGGCGGCGATCCTCAGAGAGACGGTCTCGCCGCCGCGAGTTCCCGAGTCGGTCCGCGAGCGGGCCCACGAGGTCGCCCGGGACGTGCTCGCCGTCATGGCTGGGCGGGGCGTGTTCGGGATCGAGCTGTTCGCAGCCGACGGCGAGATCCTGCTCAACGAGATCGCCCCGCGGCCGCACAACTCCGGGCACTGGACCATCGAGGGCTGTCACACCTCGCAGTTCGAGCAACACCTCCGTGGGGTGGCCGGGCTCCCGCTCGGGACGACCGAGCGGCGGTGTCCCACCGCGCTGAGCAACCTCCTCGGGGCCGTCGAGGAGCCGCGGCCGGCGACCCTCGAGGGTCGGGCGAGCGCGCTCGCGGCCGACCGACTCGCACTCCACTGGTACGGGAAAGGCGAGGTTCGGCCGCTCCGGAAGATGGGTCACGTCACGCTTCCGGGGGCGGAAGCCTCGTCGGAAGAACTGCTCGGGGCGGTCAGGGAGGCGCGCGCGGAGCTCGGCGCCTAAAGATCGATCCGCTCGACGATCTGGCCGTCGCCCTCGCGGCTGTTGACCGCCTCGATGCGGAGCTGGGCTTCCAGCGTCGAGTCCTCGACTTTTGCCTTGAGCAGGCTGTCGACCTGGTAGACCCCGGCGGCGTTTACCATCTCGATCTCGACCAACACCGGCACGTCGACGCCCTCGACCAGCCGGACGGCCTCGATCGCCTGACTCGAAACGGTGTTGATTCCCCGCCCGCCCAGCTCGTAGGGGACCCGCGACCGACCCCGCTCCATGTCCAGGCCGTCGGCGATCCGCACGACGCCGGCCTCTGTCGTCAGCGGCTGTTCCTCGGTGTGGTGACAGATGATCGCGTGGAGGATCTCGGCTTTGAGCCGGACGGCCGCCTCGGTGTCGTAAAACTCCGGTAAGATTCGATCGAGCATATCGGCCGCGAGGGGTACCGAGTAGTACGGATGGCGGTGTCTGTGCACGACGTGTCCGATGTCGTGAAACAGCGCCGCGAGGGCGACGATCACCGGCTCGTCGGCCTCGTCGAGCCCCTGATCGTCGGCGCCGTTGAACTCCACGCTGCCGCGTTTCAACAGCTCGTAGAGCCTGAGCGCGCGGTTCTGGACGATCTCGACGTGTTTCGCCCCGTGGTCGTTGTACCGCATCCGATCGACCGGGTTGACGTTCTGTGCCGAGAGGTAGGTCTCGATCTCGGTGTCGCCCTCGACGGCGGCGAGGATCTCGTTGAGTCGCTCGTCGGGGAAGGCGTGTGTCGCGTCAGGGTCGTACCTGTAATCGCTCGCGGCTCGGTCCGCAGGCTCGGAGTCGTCGGTCATCCTCTTTGATAGATCCCCCCGAGACAAAAAGCTGTCCGGACGGGTTCGACGGCTACTCGACCGACGGGGGCCGCCGCGGGCTCAGGCCGCCTCGACCGCCGCGAGCAGCGCGTCGTAGTCGGGTTCGGTCCCCGGATCGACCGCCTCGACGTGGGTGACCGTGCGGTCCTCGTCGGCGACGACGACCGCCCGCTGTGCGATCTCGCGGACGCCGGTCTCCTCAAAGTCGGTCGCGAGCCCGCAGGCCCGGACCAGCTCGCGGTTCGAGTCGCTCATGAGCGGAAAGGAGAGCCCGAGTTCCTCCCGGAACGCCCGGAGGGCAAACGGTAGGTCGACGCTGACCCCGACGAGTCGTCCGTCGGCGGCGAGTCTGTCGCGGCGGTCCTCGAGGTGGGTCATCTCGTGGGTACAGACGCTCGTGAACGCCCCGGGGAAGAAGGCGAGTGCGAGCACCCCGTCCGTGAGCGAGTCGAGCGCGACTGGCGCGACCTCGTCCTCAACCAGCGGCGCGGTTACCGTCGGCAGGCGGTCGCCCTCGGCGATCATGGGTCCGGTATCGTCCGGACGGACAAGACGGTTCCGTCACCGGTCGGCACTCGAGCCGACGATCAGCCGAACTTGCCGGCGATATAATCCTCGACGCGGTCGTCGTCGGGGTTCTCGAAGATCTTCTGCGTGTCGTCGAACTCCACGAGCTCGCCGCCCGTGAGGAACACGGCCGTCCGGTCCGAGATCCGGGCGGCCTGCTGCATGTTGTGGGTGACGATCACGACCGTGTACTCCTCGGCCAGATCGGCGATCAGCTCCTCGATTTTCGCCGTCGCGATCGGATCCAGCGCCGACGCCGGCTCGTCCATTAAAATTACTTCGGGATCGACCGCGATCGCCCGCGCGATACACAACCGCTGTTGTTGGCCCCCAGAGAGGGCGGTCGCGCTCTTCCCGAGCTGATTTTCGACCTCCTCCCAGAGGGCGGCCCGCCGGAGCGATCGCTCGACGATCGCGTCGAGATCCGCGTCAGTATCTTGGACGCGCGGGCCGTAGGCGACGTTGTCGTAGACGCTCTTGGGGAACGGGTTGGGCTGTTGAAACACCATCCCGATCTTCCGGCGGAGCGCGACTGGATCGACGTCGTCGGCGTAGACGTTCCTGCCGAGAAAGTACAGCTCCCCCTCGACCCGGGCGCTCTCGATGCGGTCGTTCATCCGGTTGATCGAGCGGAGGAAGGTAGACTTCCCACAGCCCGAGGGGCCGATCAGCGCCGTCACCCGCCGTTCGGGAATCTCCAGGGTGACGTCTCTAAGCGCCTGGGTCTCGCCGTAGTACACGTCGAGATTCTGTGCTCCGATAACGGTCGGTTGCGCGTGAGCGTCGCCGGTCGAGTCCCGCTCGATCCGCCGGGGCCGTTCCTGTGAGCTCATGGATCCTCGGAAGACGGTATCGGTACCGACTGTACTCGACCGAGTGGGAAATACTGTTATATTACGGCTATATAGACAGTCGTACGCCTATGTGACCGGCCGCGAGCGGGCAGCCGGGGGTCGGCCGGAGCGATCGACGGCCGGCGGAGAGCGCCGCCCGGCGTCGGCGCGACCGATCCGGGTAGGGTCGTCGATCCCCGCGATCCGCAGACGGCGGCGATCAGCTTCCCGAGCCGGAGCCCGACCCGGACCCGCGGACCTCGGGATCGGGTTCGTCGACGCGGCCGGGAGTGAGCCGGCGCATGATCATCGACGGGACGTACCGATCGAGCGTCCCTGTCTGGTCGTCGTAATCGAGGACCCACTCGAACAACACGAGCCCGAAGACGGTCATCAGGCTGGCCGAGATGAAAAACAGCATCTCCTCGATCGGGAGCCCGAGTACGGCGAGGCCGCTGGTGTACTGTTTCGAGATCACCCACGTTCCCATCTCGATGGCCGTCCGATCGATGAGCCAGAAGTACACCGACGGGACCAGCGTCGCCTCGAGCCACGGCCGCCACTCCCGGAGCAGGTAGCCGCCGCCGACGGCCCACTGGAGCGCGACGACCGGTCCGACCCAGGCGACGAGCCCGCCGAGGTACAGATACGAGTCGCCCAGAGTCACCAGGTAGAGCCCGCCAGCGAGCATCGCCAGGCCGACGAGAACGCCGGCGAGACGGGGGAGTTGAGCGAAGTCTCCCTCCCGGTATGTCGGGTCGAACCCGCGGACGTACAGGTACAGCCCGACGATCAGCGTCTGCAGGCTGAAAAACATGTACTCGCCCAGCGGGATCTCGAGGTGACGGACGAACACGGCCCCGTCACCGTACCACCACGTTCCCTGTGAGATCATGAAACTCCCCCAGGGGGTCGTGTACGCGAAGGCGATCGCGACGAGGATGCCGAGGCCGACGGCACCCCGGCGGCGTCTGGTCGGCTCGTACCGGGGCAGCAGGTACAACAGTCCCACGAGTACCGGCAGGACAAACACCGCGTGGAACTGGAGGTAGGTCAGCTGCACCGCGAGTCACCCGCCCGCCGTACGCTCACCATACGATCAACTGGGACGGTAGCCGGCTAAAAGATATCGTTCTCGGGCGGCCGGACGGGCCCAACCTATTTTTTCCTCGGACCCTCGATGTAGGTCGATGATCCGGCGAGCGCTCCACGCGGTCGGGTATCTGTTCGCACACGTGCTCTTTCTCGGCGCCCACACGCCCGAGGCAGTCGTGAGACGCCTACGGATCGCCTACCGGCTGGTCGGGGTGCGGATCGTCGAGACCCCGACGGTCGACGCGACCGAGCGTACCGTCTTTCTCTGCCCGTACCGGAACCTCGCGGCCGGACGGGTCGGCAGACACTGGCTCTGTCACGACATCCTCGACCGGGTCGACGACGGGTACGTAACCTACCTCCGCCGGCACCGAGACATCGACTACCAGCGCCCGCGGAGCTGTGCGCGGCTGGCGTACTGCGGGGCCTCCGAGTACTGTTACTCCGAGGTGTCTCGGGCGGCCGAGCGACCGGACCCACCCGAACGGTGACCCACGAGGAGTCCGTGCGCCGGCGGATCGCGGCGCAGTTTTCCTACCTGGGCGACCGCGCGGACATCTGGCGAGGGCTGGAGCTGTTCTTAGACACCGACGCGTACCTCAACCTGGGGTACTCGCGGTGGTACCAGCCCCACGCGCTGGGCTCGCCGCAGGGCCGGCTCGCCGCCCGCGTCGGCCGCAGCCTCGCCGCTCGGCTCCCGACGAGACAGGGCGTGCGGGTCCTTGACGTGGGCTGTGGCCGGGGTGGTCCGGCGGCGGTCCTCGCCGATCGGTACGGGTGGCAGGTGCTCGGCGTTGACCTCGTGGCGTACAACGCCCGACAGGCGCGACGGACAGCCGCTGACCGAGGCGTCGGGGGGGCGACCTCGTTTTGCGTCGGCGACGCGACCGCGCTGCCGGTGGCCTCGGGGGCGGTCGCCGGAGCCGTCGCCGTCGACGCGTTCGTTTATTTTCCCGACCGGGCCGCGGCGATCGACGAGCTCGGCCGGGTGCTCGAGCCGGGCGGAGCGGCGGTGATCTCCGATCTCGTCGCCACGGACGGGGCCGGCGGCGCCGTCGAGGCGTTCGCGACCGCCTGGGACATGGAGCGGCCGGGGACGGTCGCGGAGTACCGGTCGATGATCGAGGCGGCCGGACTCGAGGTGCACACGGTGGCGGATCTCACGGCCTACAGCATCGGGCGGTTCCGACGCTGGTCAGGGCTGTACCTCCGGCTGCTCGCGAGCCCGGTCGGCGGACTCATCGAACGAGCACTCGCCGCGCGGGGCTTGGATCCGGCGGCGGTCACGGCACAGATCCGGCGGGCCCACGCCGCCCTGCCGGCGCTTCGGCACGCGCTGTTCGTCCTCGAGGCCCCACGGAAAGGACTTTATCGCCGGTAGAGCAAGGGGGGTCATGATCCCGGAGGCCGACCGCGAGCGGATCGTCGCGGAGCTCGGGCGCGAGCTCACTCAACCCGAGGCCGCGCTGTTCGAGAACCTCTGGAGCGAGCACTGCGCGTACCGGTCCTCGCGGCGGCTGCTCGCGGCCTTCGAGACCGACGGCGATGCCGTCGTGGTCGGTCCCGGCGACGACGCCGCCGTGGTCGCCGTCCCCGTCGACGAGCCGACGGCCGATCGAGACGCACAAGCGGACGCGGACGGGGGCGAGACGTACATCACGCTCGGGATCGAGAGCCACAACCACCCCTCGTACGTCGACCCCCACGACGGCGCCGCGACAGGGGTCGGCGGGATCGTCCGAGACACGCTGTCGATGGGCGCGTACCCGATCGCGCTCGCCGACTCGCTGTACGTCGGGCCGTTCGATCGGGAGCGCTCGCGGTACCTGTTCGAGGGAATCGTCGAGGGAATCGGCGACTACGGCAACGCGATCGGCGTGCCGACGGTCGCCGGGAGCATCGCCTTCCACGAGGGCTACGAGGAGAATCCGCTCGTGAACGTCGCCTGCGTGGGCCTGACGAACGCGGACCGGCTCGTTGGCGGCGCGCTCGAGCGGCCGGGCGACGAGTTGGTCTTGCTCGGCAACGCGACCGGCCGCGACGGGCTCGGCGGGGCGAGTTTCGCGAGCGAGGACATCGAGGAGGACACCGAAACCGAGGCCCGCCCCGCCGTCCAGGTCGGGGACCCCTACGCGGAGAAGCGGCTGATCGAGGCCAACGAGCGGCTGCTCGACGAGGGGCTGGTCGTCGCCGCCCGCGACTTGGGCGCGGCGGGGCTCGGCGGCGCGACCGCGGAGATGGCCGCACAGGGCGAACTCGGCGCGCGGATCGACCTCGGAGCCGTCCACCTGCGGGAGCCGGGCATGACCGCCGCCGAGATCCTCCTCTCGGAGTCCCAGGAGCGGATCTGCTACGAGGTCAAGCCCGAGGATACGGAGCGCGTCCGAGCGATCGCCGAGCGGTTCGACCTGGGCTGTTCGGTCGTCGGCGAGGTCACCGAGTCGAACTACGTCTGCCGGTTCGAGGGCGAGCGCGCGGTCGCGGCGTCCCCGGCCTTCCTCGCAGAGGGCGCCCCGGTCCACGACCGCGAACGGGTGTCACCCGACCGGTCGCCCGCCCGCGAGCCCCCCTCGCCGGAGCTGCGGGCGGCCCTCGAGACGGTGCTCGCGGCGCCGAGTGCGGCCTCCGCGGAGTGGGTCTACCGACAGTACGACCACGAGGTGGGGCTCCGGACCGTGCTCCGGCCCGGCGACGACGCGGCCGTGCTCGCCCTGCGGGAGGCGGCCAACGACGTCGAGCTCGCGCTCGCGGCCGGCGCCGAGCCCGGGTGGACGGCCGCCGCACCCTACGAGGGCGCCCGCGCTGTGGCCCTGGAAAACGCCGCGAACGTCGCCGCGAAGGGCGCGCGACCGCTCGCGGCCGTCGACTGTCTCAACGGCGGCAACCCGGAGGACGCGTCGGTCTACGGCGGCTTCGCCGCGACCGTCGACGGGCTGGCAGAGATGTTCGCGGCGCTCGGGGTGCCCGTCGTTGGCGGGAACGTCTCGCTGTACAACAACGCCCCGGGCGGCCCGATCCCGCCGACCCCGACCGTCGCCGTCGTCGGTACCCGGAGCGGCCCGGCCGCGCCGACGCTGTCGCTGTCCGGCGAGGGAACGCTGCTGCTGGTCGGCGCTCCGTCCGATCGGCTCGGAGGCTCCGTGTATCTCGATCAGTTCGGGGGGCGCGATCGGTTCCCGGAGCTGTCCGCGTCGCCGGCGGCACTGATCGAGGCGGTCGCGACGGTTGCCGAGCTGCCGGAAACGAGGGCGATCCACGACGTCAGCGACGGCGGGCTCGCGGTCACGCTCGCCGAGATGGTCACCGACGGGGCCGGAGCGTCGGTGACCGTCGCGGACCGGCCGCGGCTGTTCTCCGAACGTCCCGGGCGGGTGATCATCGAGACGACCGATCCCGAGTCAGTCCGGGCGGCCGTCGACGGCGCCGCCCCCGTTCGACGGCTCGGTCGCGCCGACGGATCGGGGACGCTGTCGCTGTCGGTTGGGGAACGGCGGGCGTCGCTGTCGGCCGCGGAGATCGCCGAGCTGCGGGCGACGATCGCCGACGCGCTGGCCTGAGCGAGCACGCGGTTTTATTTTTCCGGCGGGGAGATTGTACGTATGGAGATACCGGAGCTCCTGTCGGACCGGCTCGGCGGCGAGTCGGTCGCCGGCGCGGTCAATCTCGGGGGCGACGATGCCGTCTGTTTCACCGAGACCCGGACGCTGGTCTACGAGGGCGAGGGGCTGCTCACCGACGAGTCGGTCTCGGCCTACGAGCACGACATCGAGCGACTCGATCTTACCACCGGACGGCGGAAGGCGACCTTCGAGCTCGCGTACGTCGACCGGACCGAATCGTTCAGCGTTCCGGCCGGCGAGGCCGAGGCGGTACTCACGCGCCTGCTCGCGGGCGTGCTCGAGGCGTGGGGCGTCACCGAATCCGACGAGACCGTCGTCGACGCGTTCCGGTTCAGCGAGCTCACCGTCGTGATCACCGACCGACGGCTGGCGAAACACGTCGGCGCCTCGGTCTGGGGCCCCGACTACGAGCAGTTCCCCTACGACGAGGTGACCGGTCTCGAGTTCGAGGAGGGACAGGTGGCGACCCAGCTGGTGCTCTCGAGCGGTGGGCGGCCACACCGCATCAAGGCGCCGAGCGACGACGCGGCCGTACTCCGAGAGGCGCTCACTACCACGCTGTGTGCCTACCACGGCGTCGACTCGATCGCCGAGCTCAACGAGCGTGCAGAGGCGGGGGACTCAGTGTCGGCCCCGGCGGAGCGAGACGGACTCGAGTTAGACGAGGGCATCGCGCCGCTGGTCGAGAACGGCGGCGACGCCGACGAGGAACCCGGCGGTCCGAACGACCGGGAAGCTCCCGACGCGTCCGAATACCCCGGTCAGACCGCCTCCGAACGGCCGACGCCGTCGAAGGGGACGGGCGACTCCGGGGCAGCGTCGGCGCGGCCGTCCGGAGGGGCGGACTCGGATCGACGAACGGCCGCGAGCGAGGCCGACGCGGACGGCGACGACACGGGCGATGTGGGTGAAGCGTCCGATCGACGGGAGGGGCGGACGGCGGGCGACCCACTCGCGGATGCCGTCGACGCGCCGGGGCCGGTTCCGGAGCCGGCGGCAGCCGGCGAGCCGGACGTGGCGGCGCTTCGAGAGACCGTCGCGGAGCTGACCGAGGCGGTCAACCGACAGTCCGAGCTGCTCGAGCGCCAGCAGCAGACGATCGAGCGGCTCGTCGAGGAGCTCCGCTAGTCCCGCCCGGTGACCTTCCGGATACAGGAAGAGCCAAACGGACCGTGTTCGCCGGCCTCGAACCGGATGAAATGCCCCGTCGAGAGCGACGCGCCACACCGCCGGCAGGTGAACTCTCCCTCGCGGGCGACGACGTCGCCGTCGAGTCGGAGGAACGCCGCCGAACGAGGCCGGACGAGCCCGTCCTCGCGCTCGATGAGGCCTCTGGTTTCGGCGGTGTCGAGGATCTCGCGGGTGAGGGCCGGATCGGTCGTGATCGTCTCGATGCGATCGACGACGGCGGCCAGCGGGAGCTGCTCGTGCTCAAGATGTGCGAGTAGGTCGACGCCGAGCTCGACGACCGTCTCTGGATCACGGGCCGGGTCCTCCGGATGCACGGACGTCGGTTGCGGTTCGATCAGCAAACGTCTGTCGCCCCGGGCGGGCGGGCCGAGACCACAAGGCGTTTACTCCGACCGCGGGGTCTACCGGTATGGAGACGGCGACGCGGCGACAGCTCGTGGGTGTCGCCGGGCTGGCCGCGCTCGCGGCCGGGGCGGCGCTGCTGTTCTCGCCGGCCGGCGTGGTCAGAGCCCTCGAAGCGCTTGCCGACCGACCGATCTCGTTTATTGCCGCGCTGGCCGGCGTCTACCTGATCCGGCCGTTCCTGCTGTGGCCGGTCAGCTCCGTCGCGGTCGCGCTCGGGTACCTGTACGGGCCGGCACCCGCGATGGGGCTGGCACTGGCCGGGGCGGCGCTCACCGCCCTGCCGCCGTTCCTGATCGGACGGCACGTCGAAACCGACGCGGGACTGTTCGGCTCGCTCGGGAGTTCCGGCGCGCGGGCGGCGCGAGCCGTCGGCGAGACCAGAAGCGTCGTCGCGGCGCGGCTCTCGCCGGTGCCGGGGGACGCGGTCTCGTACTGGGCCGGCCTATCGGGGGTGTCCGCCCGCCCGTTCGTCGCCGGGACCGTCGTCGGCGAGATCCCCTGGGCGGCGGCCGCCGTCCTCGCCGGGACCTCGATGCGGACCCTGTCGGTCGAGGGAGTCACCGCCGGGCCGGCGCTGGTGCTCGTGCTCGCGGTCGCGGCGCTGATCGTCCTCGCCGGTCCGGCCTACGAGCACGTGCTCAGTCGAGGAGAACGGTCCGGAGACAGATAATGAGGGCGAACGCGCCGGGGGTAGCGACGCCGGGACCCGGCGTTAGTAGAACGGATCCGAGCAGTCGAAGACGACACCGTGGCGCGGACAGACGTACTTGCAGTGGCGGGTGTACAGCCCCCCGCCGCAGGCCGGACACCGAGGCCCCTCGGCGTCGGGCGAGTCGACCCCGCCGGGCTCAGCACTCGGACCAGCCACAGCTCTCGCAGGTCTTACACCCCTCGGAGTAGTACAGCGACAGCGAGCCACACTCGGGGCACTCGGGGCTCTCGCCGGCGGCGATCAGCTCCTCCTGATCGGCGTCGGTCCTCCCCGTCGTCGAGGCCACGCTTTGGTCGTCAGGCTCGGGACCCCTCGGGGGCGCGGTCGCGGTTCCGCCGTCGGGTTCGGACTGGAGTCGCTCGCGCTCATCGGCGGCGTCTTCCGCGGTCTCTTCGAGGGTCTGCTGTTGTGGGTGGGCCGGTTCGATGTCGCCCTCAAGATACCGCCGCATCGCCGTGCCGATCGCGTCCGGGATCGACTGGATCTGCTCGCCTTTGTCCCAGGCGACCTTCGGCGACCGGATTCCCTGGAGCTCGCTCGCGATCTCGTCCGGATCGACACCGGCCCGCAGCGCCGTCGAGATGGTCTTCGCGAGCGCCTCGGTGAACGAGGCGGTGAAGCCGCCGGAGTTGCCGATGTTCGCGAACAGCTCGAACGGCTCGTCGGACTCGGGGTCCTCGTTGATGTTGACGTACAGCTTCCCGTAGCCGGTGTCGATGCGCTGGGTCACGCCATGGAGCACGGCCGGGCGGGGGCGCTTGCGGCCAACCTCCTCGCCGTCGGCGGCGCCGAGCATCGTCTCGATCTCCGAATCGAGGGCCTCCCGAACGGCCTCGTGGTCGAGGAACGCATCGAGCCCGCCGAACAGCTCCTCGATCTGCTCGACGACCTCGGCCTCGTCCATGTCGGCGAACTCGGTGTTCTGGGCGCGAGTCGTGAGCACCTGCTTCGAGCGGGTGCCGTCCCGGTAGTAGGTGACGCCCTTGCCGCCGTGCTCGTAGATGTACTCGAAGGCCTCTTTCGCGTCCGCGACGGTGGAGTCGTTGGGCGCGTTGACCGTCTTGCTGATACTCGAGTCGACGCCCTCCTGTAGGGCCGTCTGGATCGAGGCGTGCTCGATCGCCGAGAGGTCCCCGGTCGTCACGAACAGCTCGCCGATCTCGGTCGGTACCGTCTCGAGCCCGGCGACGCCGTCGAACTCGTTTGCGGCCATCTGTTCCTGGGCCTCGCGTTTGACCGCCTCGACGTCGATGTCGTTTGCCTCGAGGGTCCGCAGGAAGTAATCGTCGAACTCGACGAGCATCTCGTCGCCCTGGACGTCGTCGGAGACGTTCTTGTAGTAGGCGACGTTGTAGATCGGCTCACAGCCGCCGGTGGTGTTCCCGACCATCGAGGTCGTGCCCGTCGGCGCGATCGTGGTGGTGTTGTGGTTCCGGATCTCGAAGCCAGCAGCCCACTCCTCTGCGTCGAGGCCGGTGTGGTGTTCGAACCACTCCCGGTAGGCGAGGGGATCGGCGTACTTCGAGTCTCCCCACTCGGCAAACGAGCCCCGCTCCTCGGCGAGTTCGTGGCTGACCCACTTTGATTCGTGGTTGATGTGAGTCATCAGCTGGCGGGCGAGTTCGTTGGCGGCGTCGCTGCCGTACCGCATCCCGAGCTGGACGTACAGCTGGGCCAGCCCCATGATGCCCATGCCGATCTTGCGCATCTGGCCGACCTTCTGTTCGATCTCCTCGATCGGGAAATCAGACATCGTGACGACGTTTTCGAGGAACCGGGTGCCGACGGCGATCCGGCGGTCGAACTCCTCCCAGTCGATGGCCTCCTCGAGAAACGCCGCGACGGCCTCGGATTCGGTCTCGTAGTCGGCGCCGTGTCGAGCCGACCACCGGCGCCAGTCCGGACCGTCCTCGGCCGCGAGCGTCGAGAGGTTGATGTGTCCGAGGTTACAGGCCTCGTACTCTTCGAGCGGTTGCTCGCCGCAGTTGTGAACGACGATGCCGTTTCCAACGAACGAACTCGTGTCCGGCTCGGTCAGATCGTACACCGCTTCGTGGCCGTCGTACTCGACCGACTCCACGGTCGCATCAAAGGACGGTTTGTACGGCCCACGGTCGTATTCGGCAAGCCGCTGCTCTAGTGCCTCGTTCTTGTCCTCACGCACGAATCCGATCTCTTCCTCGAAGGTGACCGTGTGAGCACTCGATATTACGAGTTCGTGTTCCGCCTGCGTTTCGTACTCTGCGGTCCCGCCGTGACCGTCGGGAAGTTCGCGGGTACCGGCGTCGCGGCGGTGCTCGTACACCGTACTCGGAATGCCGAAGTTCAGGAGGAGTTGCTGCACCTCGCCGAGGAATTCCCGGTTAACGCTCGGCAGGCGGACCGAGATGCCCTTCTTTACGCTCCCCTGAGCGCTTCCATCAGCGCTGAACAGCGCACGCAGGAAGCCACGGGCCATCTCTTCGCTTCCGCGCATGACTGCATCGGGCACCTGGAGTTTCTGGTCGGTGAGACCGATCTCGTCGGCCATCTCGTACAACCGTGCCGAGCGAATCCGCTGCTCGACAGCTTGCGGCCCCCGATAGTCGTCGCTGCGACTGATCTCGCTGACGCCTACTTCGTAATCTGCGTTCCTCAGCGGCTCGCGGATGACGTCGTTGACGTCGTCAGCGAACTGCGCAGAGACGGCGGCGTCCTCGTCGTAGAAGCTCAGGACGGCGCGTTCCTCGCCGTGCTTCAGGTGACCGTCGCCGACAAGCCAGCCGAGCACGCGCCCTTCAGCGGCAGTCCCGTGCTGGCCGAACTCGCCTTTGCGGTTCTGAATGTGAACGGTGTCGCCGGCATTCAGATCCTGCGTCTTAATCCAGCCGTCGTCGGTCATCACGCGGTGATCAGCAGTCAACCGGAGTTCGTAGCCCTCCTGAGTTGTCAGCCTGTAGACATCCTTCTCACCGGTCTTGTAGACGCTGCTCGCCTCTTTGACACGGCCTTCACTAAGCCGGCCGTCGACAACGATATTCTGCGCGATGCCCTGTTCGTACAGCTCCTCGGCGGGAATCAGCCCGTTTTCGGTGCTGATCAGTGTGTCGCCAGTGACGCAGGGGTTTGTTGCGAGCACCCGGTGGTCGGGATGCTCCTCGACATCGAAGGAGTGTTGCTTGTTGACCCGTTCGAGGTAGATCACCCCGGGCTCGCCGTTCTCGTGGGCGCCCTCGACGATGTCCTCCCAGAGCTCGCGGGCCGGCACCGACAGCGGCTCGCCGACCTCGACGTGCTCGCCGAGCCCGAACATCTCGTACAGCTCGGCGGTCTCCTCGGTGGCGACGTGGGCCTCGCCGGTCCGGGGGTTGGTGAACGTGAACTGTTCGTCGTTCTCGACGGCGTCCATGAACTCGTCGGTGATGCCCACCGAGATGTTGAAATTCGAGAGGTGTCCCTCCACGGCGTTGCGGAGGTGCTCGGGCACCCGTCCGTCCTCGTCGATCAGCTCGCGGGCCTCCTCCAGGGCCTCGGCGAAGGAAGTGTGGGTGAAATCGTCGGGGTCGTTCAGGCGGAGCGTCCGGGCGAGTGAGACGTCCTTGTTCTTGGCGTGAATGAACTGGATGACGTCCGGATGGGAGACCCGCATGACGCCCATCTGTGCGCCCCGGCGGGCGCCGCCCTGGGCGATTGTCTCACAGTTGTGAACGACGATGTCCTCCGCGACGTAGGTGTGCGTCTCGGCGACCTCCGCATTATACACTGGTCCCTCGTACGGGACCCGGTCGATGGAGTCGATGGCGACGACCTCGTGGCCGTTTGCCTGCTTCGTCCTGTCGACCGCCCGGAAATCGTCCGCCACGTCGTCAAAAAGCCGTTCGAGTGGCGTTCCGAGCGCGGTGCTGACGCTCGCGCTTACCCAGTACGTCGGCTGCCGGTTGTCGGGCGTTCTGCTGTGCCGCGAGAACTGAATGCCACAGCGCAGGCCGACCTGGAACACCCAGTCGATGATTTCCTCGGACGTCAGCTGTAGCTGTACCCGCTGGCTGTCCCCGCGGGTCTCCATCGTCCCGTCGCCGTCGAACAGGCTCTCTACCACCCGGGCCTGTGTCTCGACAGGTGCATTCCAGAGGAACTCGGGAACGGCTTTTTCGGTAGCACCTGTCCCGAACGCTTCCTCGACGAACTGTGCGAAGCTCACGCTTTCGACGTGGACGTGGAGCGTGTTCCGATCCTCGACGACCTCGACCCGAGTGGGAACGTCGAACGCTTCGAGCGCGTCGAGTATCTCTTCGGCCGATTCTCGCTCGTCTGCGTGGAGCGTGAAGGTAACCTCGTTCGGAATGCCACGGCGATAGACGACACATCCCTCCGCGAGATACCAGCCCGCTACCGTGGCGAGTGCCGACACCGGCACCTCTGCCGCAATCGCCCGCGGCTGTGGTCCCTTGTCGGCAGCGTAGTACTGGCGATTAATCCGCACGCCGCCGTCGGCGAACACGAGTGGCCCGGATGCCAGCTCCGAGAGCGAAACTGTCTCGTCTACCGAGAGGTCGTTCTCGTCGGTGGCGTGCCCGAGAACGAGCAGATCATCTTCCGAGAGGTCACGTGCATCGACCCACTCGAATCCGTCTTTTCGAACGATCTTGAATGGATGCTCGCCGGTGGCGCGGATCGGTTCGTTCAGCCGTTCCGGGACGATTTCGACGAGGTCTTCGTCAACGTGGCGCTCCATCGTGTCTGTGACCGGCTGTTCGTTACCGTTCTCGTCGACGACTAGATCGCCAGCCCCCAGCGATTCGATGGGGCGCTGCCCGTCAGGAGTCAGAACGTCTGTCCCTGGCGGGAAACACATCTGATCGAACGTCCGCATGAACGTGATCGGACCGCTCGCGATCCCGCCGGTCGAGCCGACCGGGTCGCCGTAGGGGCGCAGCTGCCAGAAGGCATAGCCCATACCGCCGCCGCTGTTGTGCGAGACGATTCCGTCGGTGACGTACTCGTGGTTATCTGCGACGGTGATATCGTAGACGGTCGCGGAGTCAGATTCGTCGACAGACTCGACGGTCACGGTGTGCTCCTCGCCGGCCGTGTACGAATCCCGTGCCGTCACGGACTCGGCGGTCGCGAGTCCAGTCTCGCGCCGCTCGTCAATAAAGCCAACCTCACGGAGGAAGGCCCGCCGCCCGTCGCCGGTCGTCGGGACGAGCCCGTAGTACGGGTGAGCGTCCTCGTCGCGGATGACGGATTTCTTGACCGGGTAGCCGAGTCCCATCATCAGCGTCGCGACGTCGTCGATCGCCTGCTCGGAAGCGCTGTACAGTTTCGGGTACGTATCGTCGAGCAGCGTTCCGTCGGCGGTGAAGTACCCCCGGAGGAACGCCCGGATACTGTCAGCGGGCGCTCGATTGACGACCTGCGGGACGCGGGCCGATTGTGCGCCCTCCGGCTTGCAGTCGAAGTTCGCCGCCCACCACCGTTTGATCTCGTGGCTGTTGACCCCGACCTCGTAGCAGCCGTCGGCAAACGAGACCGAGGTGGGCGTGTCGAACAGCTGCCGAGACAGTTCGTCGATATACTCGGCGACGCTCTCGCGACCGACGTGGAACCGAATCCCGTCCTCGTGGAACGAGCCGTCGCCGACCCACAGCCCGACTAGTTCTGCGAGATCCTCGGTCAGCTGGTCGGGCTGCTGGACCGTCTTGACCGGGGTTCCGTTCGGCGCGAGCTGCTCGCGGGCCCGCAGCCGGGCGACTGCCCGCTGGGAGACACCGACCTCGGACGCGATCTCTGCGTCACTATGGCCCTGCTCGTACAGCTCTCGTGCCGTCGTCTCGTCGAACGACGTGGACCCGGGGTCTCGCCCGCCGGTCCCGTTCGGCGGAAGGTCGAGCTCGTGGCTCCGCCGCCGCTGTACCGTCGATTTTCCACAGTCGAGCCGCTCGGCGATCTCGTGGTCGCTGAGCCCGTCCCGATACAGCTCGAGGATCTCAGCGTTCTCGACGGTCCTGTTGGCACCCCACTGGCCGCCGCTGTCGACCGACACGAGAGCCGGCTGCTCGCGGGTCGTCTCCCGAATCCAGCCGAGCGCGTAATGAACCTCTTGGCCTGCCTGGATCGCGTCGAGACGCGTCCACTCGTCGTCGACCAGGAGTCGGTGGTTCGGCGTCCCTCGCACATCGAGTCCGTTTGCGAGTGACACGGTCAACGTCTCGGCGTTCTCGTATGCGTGGGTTTCTTCGACCGGCTTGTACTGGAATCCGGACTCGGTGCGTTGTGCGACGCGGTCACCAGCCTCGACTTCGGAGACGCTGACGACGCCCCTGTCCTCTACCATCACCGTCGACTCCTCGGTGAGACACTGGAAGACCTGTGCAGCCTCCTTGGCGGTCTGGTGGATGTCGTCGATGTCGTCGGCCGGACTGTCGACGAAACAGGCAGAGAGCTGCTGGAGCTCGTCGCCGGCGTTCATCAGCGTCGGACTGTTGGGCATGAAGCCGAGTTGCTCCATCACCGCCTGGAACTGCGCTGCGATGCCCTCGACGTGCTCGCGGACCTCCGCCGGGAGTTCCGGAACGACCGTCTCGTAGGCGAACTTGTTGACGTTGTCCTCGGTCAGCCGAATCTCCTGGTCGAGCAGGTACTCGCGGGCCTCCTCGATGTCGTCGGGAACCGACTCGACGTCGCTCGCCATCCGAGTGTCGTAGCCGAACACTTCTGCGGCGAGCTCGCCCCGCCGGGGGTGGGTCGGCTTGATCTGCTCGGGCGTGACACGCACCTCCAGACCGAGCCGGTCGGCCTCGAAGACCGCCTCCGCCAGCGCGACGTTTCGCGCGACCCGCTCGAACAGTTCCTCCTGGTCCTCTACCGGGTTCCCCCCGGCGTCCTTTCGCAGGTACCGCGCCGGGAGGATGTTGTGATACGCGTTCGCTGTGAGTCGCTCCTCGATGGTGTCGCCGTCGGTGCGCTTGACCGGAAGCGTCACCTCGTCGATATCGATCTCGCTGCTCATGCACGACCCTCCGGGCGCCGCCGCTGGCCGCCGGACCGGACCGGACTCTGCGTTTGTTTTTCTATCATTTCAGACGAGAATTGTATCCGGGCGCCGGCTAAAAAACCCTTTCGTCGGGCGGTTTTTTCGACGATCGTGGATGTCACTGCTCGGATACGTGGGCGTGGATTAGAGCCGGGGCCGTCGACCTGCGCTCGGGATTGGAACGTTCTGCGGAACGATACTTAATACTGACCGTACCGGAGTGAAAGTGGACTGGCCGACGGTGATCACGGAGACGAGAGCCAGAACGGAGGCGAAATCGGGGGGTACGAGTCGGGACGCGACGACCGCGGGGCCGGCAGAGACGGTCGTCGAAACGGCGGCCGAGACGCCTCAGACCCGCGCGAGGAAGTTTCGGATGAGATCGTGGCCGGCGGCGGTGAGAACGCTCTCGGGGTGAAACTGCACGCACTCGATCGGATACTCGCGGTGACGGATCCCCATCACAAGCCGCTCGCCGCCGGCGTCCGCGTGGGCGGTCACGGCGAACGCTTCGGGGACGTCCGTTGCGATCAGCGAGTGGTACCGTCCGCCGGGGAAGCCCTGTTCGAGGCCGTCGAAGACGCCGTCGTCGTCGTGGGCGATCGGGTAGGCCTTGCCGTGGATCGGCTCGGGAGCGCGTCCGACGCTGCCGCCGTAGACGTACACCGCGGCCTCGAGACCGAGACAGACCCCCAGGGTCGGAACCTCGGGGCTGAGCTCCTGCAGTACCTCGCGGGTGACGCCGATGTCCCGGTCGCGTTTCGGGTGGCCAGGGCCGGGAGAGATCACGATCGCGTCGGGCTCGAGCGCGCGCAGCTCCGCCAGCGAGGCCGTGTTGCGGCGGACGCGGGTCTCGGCGTGTTGGCTCACGTACTCGACGAGGTTGTAGGTAAACGAGTCGAAATTGTCGACGAAGAGCACACGCCGCCGGTCGGAATCGGGCTCGGTCCCGTTTGCGGACTCGGTCTCGTCCGCGAGCGGTCCCGGCGGGTCGTCGCGGTTCGCGCTCATCGCCGCGCCTCCGTCGCGGGGTCGGTGTTTCCTTCGGCCTCCGGGCCGGTGTCGTCCAGGCGGATCGCGTCGAGGGCGGCCAACACGCCGTCCATTTTCTGTTCGGTCTCCTCGTACTCGGCGGCGGGCTCGCTGTCGGCGACGATGCCGGCGCCCGCGCGGACGGCGATCCGGTCTTCGTCGCCGCGGTCCTCGACGGTGGCCGACCGGATCACGATCGCGAAGTCGGCGTCGTCGCTCCAGGAGACGTAACCCACGCCGCCGCCGTAGGGACCTCGCGGGGTGGCTTCCACCTCGTCGATGATCTCCATGGCGCGGATCTTCGGGGCTCCCGAGAGCGTGCCGGCCGGAAAGGCCGCGCGGACGGCGTCGAAGGCGTCGCTGTCGGCCGCGAGCCGTCCGGTTACCGTCGACTCGATGTGCTGGACGTGCGAGTACTTGAGCACGTTCATGAACTCAGCGACTCGGACGCTGCCGGGCGCGGCCACCCGGCGGACGTCGTTTCGCGCCAAGTCGACCAGCATCGTGTGCTCGGCGCGTTCTTTCTCGTCCGCGAGCATCTCGCCGGCCAGTCGGCGGTCCTCGACAGGGCTCGGGCCGCGCGGGCAGGTGCCGGCGATCGGGTTCGAGACGACCGTCTCGTCGGTGACAGACACCAGCGTCTCGGGGCTCGCGCCGACGATCGCGCGGTCGCCGTACTCGAGGAGATACATATACGGCGACGGGTTCACCGACCGGAGCGAGTCGTACAACCCCAGCCGGTCGACTCGTCCGAACAGCGCCCGGCTGCGGGAGATCACGCCCTGGTAGATATCGCCGTCGTAGACGTGTTCGCGCACGCTCTCGACGGCCCGCTCGTAGTCGTCCCGCGAACCCGCGGTCGAGCGGCGTTCGCGAAACCCGCCGACCTCCAGAGAGGCCGCGTCGGCGAGTGTGTCCTCGACTCGGTCGGCCTCTGCGGCGAGCTCGTCGTACCGGGCGGCCGCGTCGTCGCCGGCCCGGAGTACAGGCGTGAACACGAGCGAGCAGGCGCCGGTCGCGTGGTCGATCACGAGCGTGCGGGTCGTGAGCACGAACTGCGCGTCCGGACACGGTGAGTCGGGCCGGTCGAGTCCGACCTCCGCGAGCGCGGTGTCGTACACCGCCTCGTAGGCGAGAAAGCCGACGAGCCCGCCGTCCAGCCGCTGGCGGTCCCGGTCGGGGAATCCGCGGGGCTCGGCGTCGGGCAGGCCGTCCCGGAGTCGGTCGAGAACGTCGCCGCCCTTGTCGGTCGCGAGCAGTCCCTCATACCGGTCGTCGAACAGCTCGACTGCGGTGTCGTCCGGGTCGATCGTCACCGCACCCGCGGGGTCGTAGCCGACGAACGAGTACCGGGCGTGGCGAGTCTCTTGGTCGGGCGCGAACGCGCCGTCGGGGTCGCTCGAGGCTACCTTCTCGGCGCTCTCGAGCAGGAACGTGTACGGGGCCGGCGTCTCGTCCGTCGTCCGACCGGTCAGGGCGGCGTAGGCCGCGAGGGGATCGGCGTCGACCTCGAGGGTCGCCTCGGCCCGGACGACGGCGGGGCGCTCCCCGTCGGCGAGTTCGCGAAACTCCTCGCGATCCCGGTCGAAGGCGGTCACGCCCGGACCCTCCCCGCGGCCGCCCGGACGAACGCCCGGACAGCGGCCGGATCCTTCTGACCGCCGCTCGATTCGAGACCGCTCGCCGCGTCGACTGCGAACGGGTCGACCGTCTCGACGGCCGCCCGGACGTTCTCCGGGGCGAGCCCGCCCGCGAGGATCACGGGCGCGTCGAGCTCGGCCGCCAGGCCGGCGGTCCGAGACCAGTCGTGGGTGCGGCCGGTCCCGCCGGCACCGCCCTCGCCGGCGGAGTCGACCAGCACGGCGTCTGCGGCGCTCGCGGGGGCGACCACCTGCTCGTCGGCGTCGACGGCGGCGATCACCGGCAGACCAGCGCGCTCGCGTAGGGCGGCGATCGACTCCGGGTCGGAGAGACCGTGGACCTGGATCGCGTCGGCGTCGGTCCGCGTACACAGCTCAGCGGCCCGCTCGACCGACTCGGGCATCGTGACCAAGACGCCGGTCACGAACGGCGGAACGTCTGCGATCAACGCTCCGGCGTGGTCGGGAGCGATCTCTCTGGGGGAGTCGACGGGAACGTCCGTAATGAAGCCTAAAGCGTCGGCGCCCGCGCGGACCGCCAGGTCGCGGTCCGCGGTGTTCGTGATCCCACAGACCTTGGCTCTGGTTCGGGAGGAGTCGGTCATCGTGTCTGAACCGGAGAGCGGAGTTGGTCGAGTTTCTCGGCCGCGTCGCCGCCGTCGATCGCCGCGCCGGCCCGCTCGACCCCGTCTGCGATCGAGTCGGCCCCGCCGGCGACGTAGATCGCCGCGCCGGCGTTCGCGAGGATGATGTCGCGTTTCGCACCCGTTTGCTCGCCCGTGACCACGGCCTCCAGGTCGGCGGCGTTCTCGGTCGGCGTCCCGCCGGCGACCGCCGCGATCTCCGAGCGCTCGAGGCCGATCTCTTCCGGGGTGAGTCGGTACCGTTCGACCGCCTCGCCGTCGACCTCGGCGAGGACCGTCTCGTCGTGGATCGCGATCTCGTCGAGTCCGGAGCCGTGGACCACGAGCGCCCGGTCGACGCCCATCCGGGACAGCGCCCGCGCCAACACGGGAACGAGCTCCGGATCGTAGACACCGACGACCTGCGCGTCGGCCCCGGCTGGGTTCGTCAGCGGGCCTAAAAGGTTGAAAATCGTCCGGACGCCAAGCTCTCGTCTGGGCCCGATGACGGCCTTCATCGCCGGGTGAAACACCGGCGCGAGCATGAACCCGATCCCGGTCCGCTCGATCGCGTCCTCGACAGCCGGGGGTTCGGCCTCGACCGCGACCCCGAGCTCCTCCAGGACGCCCGCGCTTCCCGAAGACGACGACACCGAGTAGTTACCGTGTTTCGCGACCGGCACGCCCGCGCCGGCCGCGACGATCGCGCTGGTCGTCGAGACGTTGATCGTGTCGTAGTCGTCGCCGCCGGTCCCGCAGGTGTCCACGAGCGGCGTCCGGTCGGGAGCGATCGTCCGGGCGGCCTCACGCATCCCCTCCGCGAAGCCCGCGATCTCGGCTTCCGTCTCGCCTTTTGTCCGCAGCCCGGCCAGCAGCGCCCCGATCTGGGCCTCCGTCGCCTCCTCGAAGACCGCCCGCGAGGCCTGCCGGGCCTGCGCCTGTGTCAACTCCGTTCCGTCCGTGACCGTCCGGATGAATTCGTTCATTTGTGGACACCGATGTATTGATTCGCGTTATGTTGTACATTTCTGCACACAATAATAAGGGTATCGTCTCCGGCGGTTCGTCCGGTCGGAGATGGAGGGCGTCGTCGGAGAGGCGACAAAGGGAAGTTACGTTCTCATGTCCGGGCGCGGTCCGAGCGGACTCGAGCGCCGGGACGGACGGGACGGTCAGACGACGTTTCCCTCGAGTAGGCCGTCGTCGGTCTCAATCGTCGCGCCGGCTTCGCGGGCCGCCGACGCGTACCCCTACCGGGAGGTTCGGGTCCGCGATCCCGTCATCGGGGTTGCACGTCGGGGCGACGAACGGCCCGAGACGCAGTCCCGGACGGCGCTCGCGCGCCTCGGAGGGCGAGAGCAGTTTCGTCTCGGCGGCCAGACGGCGCTGCATCGCCGCGTCCGCCCGGAGCGCCCGCCTCCGGCGGTCGCTACGAGCGAGCAGCAGGTAGCCGGTCGTTCCGTGACCGATGTCGACCCCGAACCGCTCGGCAAACGAGTCCCAGACCTGCTTGCTCGCACGCGAGAGCTCGACGTTGACCTCCGTCTCGAACTGCGTGCGGATGCCGGCGGCGGCTCGGGCCGTGCTGCCGGTGCCCAGCCCGTCGCGCTCGAACAAGGATACGTCCTCCTCGGGGTCGGCCGGGGCGTGAACGGCGGCCAGCCCGACGATCCCGCCGCCGACGACAGCCACACACGGCGTGAGACCCGGTAACAGATACTGAGACGGGCTACTCAGCCGCCGAGATACAGCTCGGCGATGTCGGGGTTGTCCAGCAAGCGGTCGGCACGGCCTTCGTACCGAACAGTTCCCTGATCCAAGACGTAGCCACGATCGGAACTCGCAAGCCCGGCCCGGGCGTTCTGTTCGACCATCAGGATCGCGGTCCCGGTCTCGTTGACCTGCTCAACGCGGTCGAACACGTCTTCGGCGGCGCTTGGCGAGAGCCCGGCCGAGGGCTCGTCGATCAGCAACACGTCCGGATCGGTCATCAGGGCCCGCGCAAACGCGAGGATCTGTCGCTGCCCGCCCGAGAGGGTGCGCGCACGGTCACTTCGTTTCTCGCCCAACAGCGGGAACCGGTCGTACAGCTCCTCGATCGTCTCGGTGACACCCCGAGAGCGAGCAACCCCGCCCATCCGGAGGTTCTCCTCGACTGACAGCGAGCCGAACACGTTCTCGACCTGCGGGACGTAACCGACGCCCTCACGGACGACATCCTCTGGGTCGAGTCCGGTAATGTCGTTGTTCCGCAGCCGGATCGATCCCTCATGGGCGTCGAGATAGCCGAACACCGTCTTGAGCACCGTAGATTTGCCCGCCCCGTTCGGACCGATCAGACAGACGATCTCGTCCTCGTTGAGATACATCGTGAGGTCGGTTAGCACCCGCACGTCGCCGTACCCCGAGGTGAGCCCCTCTACTGCGAGCACGTGATCACCTCCCTCGGGCGCGTGGTCGTCGGGCGGGGCGGTCTCGTCACTGCCAGCCTCCGCGTCGAGCGTTTCAGACGGGCTGTCAGCGCTCACGCTCGGGGGCCCCCTAAGTACGCGTCGATCACGCGCTCGTCGCTCTGGACCGTGTCGGGCGGGCCCGTCGTGAGCACGGAGCCCTGGTTGAGCACGACGACGGTATCCGCAAGCTCCATAATGAAATTCATGTCGTGTTCGATGATCAGGAAAGTGACCCCGTCGTCGTTAAGATCGCGGAGGAACCGCTTTAGCTTTTCTGCGAGCGTCGGGTTGACCCCGGCGACCGGCTCGTCCAGTAACAACAAGTCGGGATTGGTCATCGTCGCCCGGGCGAGCTCGACTAGCTTCATCTGACCGCCCGAGAGGTCCGTCGCGGGTGCGGTTGCGAGGTGGCCAATCTCGAACCGTTCCAGGGTGCGCTCGGCGCGCTCGAGCAGTTCGCGCTCCTCGCGGCGGACGGTCGCACCGTCGAGAAACAGCGGGAGGATCGACTCGCCGGTCTGGTCGTTCGGGGCGACCATCACCGCCTCCCGAACGGTCATGCCCTCGGGCTTGCGGGGCGTCTGGAACGATCGTACCAGCCCCTGCTGGGCGATCTCGTGGGGAGCCATTCCGGTCACGTCCGTTCCGGCGACGTACACCGACCCCGCGTCGGGCTCGTAGAAGCCGGTGATACAGTTGAACAGGGTCGACTTGCCCGCGCCGTTCGGGCCGATCAGCCCCGTGATCGAGCCCTCGGCGACTTCCATCGTGATATCGTCGTTCGGAGTGAGCCCACCGAAGCGCTTGGTCACTCCCTCAACCTGCAGGAACGGATCCGGGTCTGTCGTGTGACCGTCGTCGCTGAACCCGCGCGACTCCGCCGCGGGGCTGGCTTTGGATCCCGGTCGGTGCTCGGCCGTCGCCTCGGCGGCTGCGTCTCCGTCAGCGTGCTCTGTGGTCCGATCAGCGTCACTCATGTTTTTCTTCCGGAGGGCCGCTCTCGGCTGCGGGGGTCCCGCCGTCGGTACTGGCATCAGACCCGGCAGCGGCCGTGGTCGTCCCACCAGAGGTACGACGATTCCGATCGTGTTCGGCGGTGTCTGACCATATGAGCTCCCGGCGGGGCGGAAGCACGCCCTGTGGCCGGAAGTGGATAATCAGTAGAATCAGCGTGCCAATAATAAACAGTCGGATCGGCCCCACCCCGATGTCCAGCGAGAAGGCGAGTTCGAATCCCCCGAGGTCGATCGACAGGGACGGCTCGCTGAGAAAGCGAGTGCCCTCGCGGATCGCGACGATGAGCAATCCGCCGAGGATGGCGCCTCGGTCGCTGCCGGTACCGCCGATAATGACCGCAATCCACGCGTAGAAGGTGTAGATCGGAAGCAGACGACCAGGAGTGGTTATCCCCCGAGCGCTCGCGAACAGCCCACCAGCAAGCGCCATGATCAGACTGCCGATCACGAACGACTGTAGCCGCAGGCGATAGGTGTCTTTCCCCAGTGCCTCCGCGAGGTCCTCGTCGGTACGGATCAGCTGCTGGGTCCGCCCCCACGGCGAGCGGTGGATCCGACGCAACAACAGCCACACGCCCACGACCGCGACTACGACCAGTCCGAGATCGACGATGCGCTGTTCGAGTATCGGTCCGAGAAACTCTCGACCGCCGATCAGCGTCCCCTCGCTCGCTCGGCGCAACAACGGCCAGTCCTCGTACAACGCGGGGATCCCGTACAGTCCGGCCGTACCGTTGGTCCACTGGCTCTCGGTCTTGAGTATCAGACGGACCACCTCCGCCAGCCCGAGGGTGGCAATCGCGAGGTAGTCGTCCCGCAGAGACAACGTCGGCAGCCCGATCAACAGCGCTAATACGCCCGCAGCGGCCATTCCGATCAGCAGTCCGACGACCGGCGAGAGGTCTCCGGCGATCGGAGAGGCGGTGCTGGTCGCGAGCGCTACGCCGTATGCGCCGATTCCAAAGAAGGCGGCGACGCTGAAATTGATCAGTCCGGTGTATCCCCACTGGACGTTCAGTCCCTGTGACAGGAGAACGTAGCTTCCGCCGAGCGTCAACAGGAACAGTAGATAGGTCAGATCGAGGTATCCCCCGACCACCGCCGCCCCCAACAGGAGGGCGGCGATCACCACCACGATCCCGGCCGCCCGCTCCTCCGGATAGAGCCGTCCGAGCGGGCCCCACCGGCGTCCGGGAGCCCCGGTGGTCGAGAGGGCCTCGTCTGCGCCCCGACGGGCGCCACCCTCGTGGTCCGTTTCTGTCGTCTCTTCGACGGCGGTCCCGTCGGTACCACCGTCTCCAGTCGGCCGGTCCTCGTCGTCGGGGGCTGACGGATCGTCGCTCATGAGCCCCCTCCCCCCGCAATCCCGCGCGGTCGGACGAGCAGAATAGCAACCAGAGTCAGGAACGCGATCGCCGGTCCGTAGCTGCTACTTACCGGCAGACCAAATCCGTCGGGGACGATCGGCAGGAGTTCGCCGAGACTGGACAGCACGGGCGTCAACTGTACAATCATGCCGATGATGAGTCCGCCGGCCATCGCGCCGTAGACGGAGCCGATCCCTCCGAGGATAACCGCCGCGAAGATAATCAACAAGAGATCAAATCCCATCCGTGGGTCGATCTGGTTCGACAGCCCGAGAAAGACGCCGCCGGCGCCCGCGAGGCCGGCACCGACGATCCACGTCGCCAGCCGGACCCGAAAGGTGCGGATCCCGCAGGCCTGCGCAAGATCGCTGTTGTCCGCGGTCGCTCGCATCTTTCTGCCCAGGGTCGTGTACTGCAACAGACCGTGCAGCCCAACGACCAGCACGGCAGCACTGAGAATGATCACGATCTGTCGCTCGGTGACCGACAACCCGATCGCCTCCTCGAAAAAGGAAAGCGGGCCGCTGCGATCGATCCCGTACTGACGAAAGTTATCCCCGAACCGCGCCTGAATTATCGCTCGATAGATGAATGCGACGCCGATGCTGGCGATCAGCATACTCAGCGAGTCCACCTCGAGGGTCCGGTAGACCACCAGTTCCGTGAGGACGGCGACCGCGGCCGCAACGACGATTCCCGCGACTAGGCCGGCAAAAAACCCCGCCGGTAACCCCAGCAGCTCGACGCCGAGGCCGCCGATGCCCCCGCTGACGACCAGTGCGGCGTACGCGCCGATGGTCATCGTATCGCCGTGAGCGAAGTTGGCGAAGTTCGCGATGCTGTAGATGATCGACAATCCGATGCTGGCGAGGATAACGATGCTGCTGTAAACGAGGCCGTTGTAAGCAAACTGTAGGAGATCAACCATACGATGTGGCAGTTTCTTCGTACCGCATGGTGTCCTGTGACCGTCCGGGAGCAGTCCGGCGGGTGTTCTTTCGACCCAACGTGGCATGTGCCCCCCGGTGTAGCGATTTCCCGTTCATCGATCAACCGTTCGTCACGCTGTGATGTCACCGAGCCCAGGTGATCGGGAATCCATCGGTCGGATCAGCTGCCGCCGCCGCTGATGGTATCGATGGACTCGTAGGCGCCGTCCTGAACCTGAACCACCTCGAGGAACGCAGCAGGGTCCCCGTTCTCGTCGAGATCGATCGGGCCGCTGATACCGTTGTAATTGAGATCGCTGGGCGTGCCACCGTTGGCGAGGATCTCGTGGCCGGCCTCGTAGGAGTTGACCTCCTCGCTCCCGTCGCTGGGACGGGTGATCTCCTTGATCGACTCGTTGGTGATCGCGCTGGCGGACACCTCATCGGCAGCCTCGATCGCTAACGCTGCCGTCACGATAGCGTCGTAGCAGTACGTCGCCCACGAGGTGGGTTGTGTGTCAAACGTCTCCTCGAATCGGCTGGCGAAGTCCTGGTAGTAGTCGGTCGAAATCGCCGCCGACGGAACCACTGCCTTCGAGCCCTCGAGGAACTCCGCGGGCGCTTGGTCGAGTACGTCCGGACCGGTGATGGAGTCGGCGCCGTACACCGGCGGCGCGTAGCCACGGTCGAACGACTCCTGGGCCATCGTCGTGAACTCCGGCTGATAGGTAATGAACACCCAAGCGTCCGCGCCGGAATCGTTCATCGCGGTGACAACGTTCGCGTACGAGGATTCCCCCTGCGAGTGAGACTCGGAGTAGACGATCTCGCCCTCGAAGGATTCCTCGAACACGCTGGCGACCCCGTTTCCGTAGGCGTTGTTCACGTACGCGACCGCCACGGAGTCGTGATCGTCCTGCGCGACGAGGTCCGCGATTGCGGTTGCCTGCGACCGTCCTGGCGGAGACATCCGCAGGAGCTCGGGGAAGTTCGTCAGGTCCGGGCTCGTCGAGTTCTGCGAAATCTGGTCAACGTCGGTGTCCTGAACGACCGATTCGTAGATCGCCACGGATACCCCCGAGCTGACCGCGCCGATCAGCAACGGGACTCCCTCCTGATTGATCAGCCGCTGTGCCGCCGAGACCCCCGAGCTGGCGGTGCTCTCGGTGTCTGCCTGTTGAATCTCCAGTTCGCCGCCGCGCAGCCCGACGTCGTTGATATCCTCGAGCGCCAGCTGCTTGCCGCGGTCGTTGCGCTCACCGAACGTGCTCAACGAACCAGTTACGGAGTTTGCCAACCCGATCGTGAACGTTCCTCCGGTATCGCCGCTGTCGTCGTCGCCGCCGTCGCCGGTGTCTCCGTCGTCGCCGTCGTCCCCCCCGCCGACACACCCCGCGAACGCTCCGACGGCGCCCACCGCACCGGTTGCCTTGATGAACGCGCGGCGCCGGACGGCTCCGGAGTCGTTGCCGGTCTTTTTGGTTGATACCATATACCACACTTCCCGGCGTGGGATTTAATAAGTCTATTGGGTCGAATCCGCGCGCGAGCGATGAACCGGCGGCAGCGTTTTTATATGCGCCGGGCAAGGCGAGCGCATGGAGTACACCACGCTCGGCGGGACGGGCACGACGGTCAGTCGGATCTGTCTGGGCTGTATGAGCTTCGGGACCCCGGAGTGGCGCCAGTGGGTTCTCGGCGAGGAGCAAAGCCACGAGATCATCGAGCGGGCGATCGAGCTGGGGATCAACTTCTTTGACACCGCCAACATGTACTCCGTCGGGGAGTCAGGGCGGATCCTGGGGGACGCACTGTCCGGTCACCGAGAAGAGGCGGTCGTTGCGACGAAGTGTTACTTCGAGATGGGCGACCACCCGAACTCGGGGGGCCTCTCACGGAAGGCGATCGAGCAGGAACTGGCCGCCAGCCGCGAGCGGCTGGGGATAGACACGATCGACCTGTACCAGATCCACCGGTGGGACGAGACGACTCCGATCGAGACCACGCTCGCGGCGCTCGACGACGCGGTCCGGCGCGGACACGTCCGACACGTCGGCGCGAGCTCGATGTGGGCCTACCAGTTCGCGACCGCGCTGCACGCCAGCGACCGGGCGGGCTACGAGCGGTTTCAGACGATGCAGAACCACTACAACCTCCTGTACCGCGAGGAGGACCGCGAGATGCTCCCGCTCTGCGAGCAGGAGTCGATCGGGGTGCTCCCGTGGAGCCCGCTGGCCCGGGGGTACCTGGCGCGGCCACACGAGGACATCGAGGCGACCGCACGGGGGAAATCGGACTCCTACGCCCGGCGACACCCGTATCTCGACGGGGGCGGGCGGGAGATCAACGAGCGGGTCCAGCAATTGGCGGCGGATATAGGCGTCTCGATGGCCCAAGTCGCACTGGCCTGGCTGCTCCACCAGGAGTCGGTGACCGCGCCGATCGTCGGCGTGACCAGCGTCGAGCACCTCGAGGAGGCCGTCGAAGCCGTCGAGCTGTCCCTGTCGGCCAGCGACCGTGAGTACTTAGAAGAGCCCTACGAGCCGGTCCGGGTGAGCGGACACGACTGAGACGGCCGCAAGGCGGGCTAGGGTGGGAAAGTAGGAACATTCTTCCGCGTCGGCACCCGACCAGAAGATATGACAGAGTATACCGTTACCGGACAGTGGAACGCCCGGGACGGCTGGCTGGCGTTCGAGAAGACGGTCGAGGCCGACAACGAGTCGGTAGCCGTCGAGTACACCTACGCCGAGTTCGGCTCGAAACACGGGCTCAAACGGACACAGGTCCAGATCGGGGAGGTTTCGGCATGAGCGTCGGCGGTAACCCCCAGATGCAGGAGTTGGCCGAGCAACTCGAGGCGCTCGAACAACGACAGGAGACCTTGGAGGCCGAAATCGAGCGCTTGTCCGCACAGAAGGCGGCGATCGGCGAGGCCATCGAGGCGATCGAACGGCTCGACAGCGGCGACACGGTTCAGGTGCCCCTGGGCGGCGGCGCGCATGTCCGGGCGACCGTCGAGGACATCGACGAAGTGATCGTCGAGCTCGGAGCCGATTACGCCGCCGAGCGCGACCAAGACGGCGCCGTCGAGACTCTCGACTCGAAGCGAGACACCGTCGACGATCGCATCGAGGAGGTACGCGAAGAGATCGCCGAGGTCGAGAGTGAGTCCGACCAGCTCAGACAGCGCGCCGAGCAGCTCCAAGCCCAGCAGCTCCAGCAACAACAGGGCGAGTAGAACACTTCCGCCCATGTTCGACGGACTCAAAGAAAAGCTCACCAGCTTCACCGACGATGTCGATGAAAAAGCCGAGACTGAAGACGATCTTGAGGAGGAAGACGACCTCGAGGAGGATTTCGACCGGACAGACGCCGAGGCGGTGCCACCCGGGGACGAGTCGACCCAGGTCGACGACCGGCCCGCAGAACGCTCCGCCGAGGGGAGTGTCCAAGGCGCCGACGACCCGAGCGCCGCGTCTGGAGGAGCGGTCGAAGAGGACGATCGATCAGAGAGCGAGTCGGGAGCCCCAGGGTTGGGCAAGCGCGCGAAGCTGCTCGCGACCGGGAAGGCCGTCATCGACGAGGACGACCTCGAGGACGATCTTGAGGATCTTGAGTTTGCCCTGCTCGAGAGCGATGTCGAGCTATCGGTCGCAGAGGAAATCATCGACGGCGTCGAGGAAAACCTCGTCGGCAGCGCCCGCCGCCGCCTCGAGAGCACGGGGAGTCTCGCCCGGGACGCGCTCCGGGAGGCGCTGTACGATGTCGTCAGCGTCGGGCAGTTTGACTTCGAGGAGCGCATCGAGACGGAGGAGGCGCCGGTCGTGCTCGTGTTCACCGGCGTCAACGGCGTCGGCAAGACGACGACTATCGCGAAACTCGCCCGTCGGCTCGAGGATCGAGGGTTGGAGACGGTGCTCGCAAACGGCGACACCTTCCGGGCCGGCGCTAACGAACAGCTCGCGGAACACGCAGACGCCCTCGACAAGAAGCTCATCACACACGAGCAGGGCTCCGATCCGACGGCGGTGATCTACGACGCCGTCGAGTACGCGAAGGCAAACGGCGTCGACGTGGTGCTCGCCGACACCGCCGGCCGCCTGCACACGAGCGACGGCCTGATGGACCAGCTCGAGAAGATCGACCGCGTGATCGACCCGGACATGGTGGTGTTCGTCGACGAGGCCGTCGCGGGACAGGACGCCGTCCACCGGGCCCGGGAGTTCGACGAGGCGGCCGCCATCGACGGGACGGTCCTGACGAAGGCCGACGCCGACCCCCAGGGCGGCGCCGCGATCTCGGTCGCGCACGTGACCGGCAAGCCGATCCTGTTTCTCGGCACTGGCCAGGGCTACGGCGATCTCGAACGGTTCGACCCCGAGCGGGTCGTCGACCGACTCGTCGGCGAGTGACGGGCAACGGCTACGTTCGTCGATCTACCGATCGGCTGTGGCCTAACGGTCTCCGAGGAGACGGTCAAAGACTGGACGGGTTGGCGTCGACGAGCGGAGCTACGACGAAGCCGAGGAGCTGACGCTGTCCCACCCCGAGTGACGCCGGCACGACCGGGACGGCAGCCGATACCGGTGGGTGGCTCACCGGTCGGACGCGTTCGCGCGCTCGGCCTCGGCCGCGGCGGTACACAGCTCCTGCCACCGCCCTTCCTCGCGGAGACGCGCCTGGAGCTGGGTCGTGTACTCGTCGACGAGCGCGACCGCCTGCTCGTACTGCTGATCGTCGCCCTCGGCGTCTCCGGAGAAGTACCCCCGGATCCGGTCGAGCAGGGACCCGCCGGAATCGTCGGTGCCGCCCGGTCCGAGGCTCCGGCGCTCGATCGCGTCGAGTTCGGGGATGATCGCCTCGACGTCGTCGGTGTTTGCGACGAGCTCGGCCCGCTCGGGATCGGCGGGCTCGCTGATCTCGAACTCGACGGCGGTCATGATCAACCCCCACTGCTGGTTGGTGAACTCCGAGGCCCGCACCCGCTCGGAGAACTCCTGATCGACCTGCATACGGGCGCCGGCGAGGTAGTCCGTCCACCGATTGTCCATGGCTCCGTTACCGGCCGGACGCTAAAGAGCGTTTCACAGGTCAGCGTCGTCGGTGACGGACACCTCGGCGTGGAGCTCCTCGCGCAGGGCGTCGTGGACATGACACAGCCCCTCGGCGCGCTCGATGACCGCGTCGGTCGCGTCCCCGAGGTCGGCCTCGACGGCGATGTCGAAAGCAACGGCGGCGAGGTCGTCGTCCTCGTCGAGCTCGGCGGTCGCGGTCACCTCGATCGTCCCGAGCTCCTCGATACCCTCGCGCCTGGCGCCGACGTTGAACGCGGGGACGAAACAGGAGACATAATCGGCGACCAGTACCTGGATCGGATCCGGACCCTCCTCTTGGGTCGCGTCGACGGTCAGCTCCCAGTCGCCGACCACGTTGCGCGTCGCGAGTCCGTTCTGGCTCGTGCTGGTGACTTCGATGTCTGCCATACTATCGTTCAGGGCGACACCCGCAAAACCGTTGCGACCACCGGGCGGGCAGCCGGCGTACTACCGTCAGAGCCGAGAGCGTTACTCGAGAACGTAGGTCTCGTCGCCGGCCAGCACGACCGGCTCGGCGTCCGCTCGCTCGGTGACCTCCCGCTCGAACGTGTCGGTGTCGATCTCGACGGGCGGGAACGTGTCGTAGTGCATCGGAAAGACGACGTCGGCGTCGACCCAGTCGGCCGCGATGGCGGCCTGTCGCGGGCCCATCGTGAAGTGATCGCCTGCGGGGAGCGCGGCCGCGTCGGGCTCGAGATACGGGCCGATCACGTCTTTCATCTCACTCATCAGGGCGGTGTCGCCGGCGTGGTAGAACGAACTCGCCCCGGCGTCGAGCTCCGTGGGATGGGTATCGGAAACGACGAATCCCGTCGGTGGGCCCCCCGAGTCCTCGTAGCCGGTGTTGAACCCGTTCGAGTGATCGGCCCGGACCATCGTGACGAAGGCGTCTCCGAGTTCGACGGTCCCGCCCATGTTGAACCCGATGGTCTGTCCCTCGGGAATGTGGAACTCGTCGGTGACGTAAGCGGTCAGCTCCGGCGTCGAGGCGACGGTCGCGCTGTCGAACGCTCCCGTGTCGGCGACGTGATCCCCGTGGCCGTGGGTCAACAACACGTACTCGGGGTCGAGCGACGACGGTGCGACGGCGGTCAGCGGATTGTCGAAGAACGGATCGACGAGCAGGCTCGTCCCCCCGAGTTCGATGCCCCACGTCGAGTGGCCGTGCCAGGTGAGCTCCATACCTACCGTTTGCCCGTAACGCACTTAATTTCTCCTCCGGCGTGCCGGGGCAGGGAATTTATTCCTCTCGCACCCCAGGATACCACATGGAGAAGTCGGTATCGCGGCGCGGAGTGCTCGCGGCCGCCGGGACCGTTCTTTCGGCCGCGGTCGCCGGATGCACCGACGACACGGACGGGTTCCCGGCCAACGCCGGGACGGCGGGCTCGGCCGGTCCTCAGCCACAGACGACGACGGCTCTGTCGGAGACCTACCGCGGGGCTATCGACTCGGTGGCGTCGGTCCAGGTCGAGGTCGACGGCGGGACCGGGGCGGGAACCGCCTGGGTCTACGAGGACGACCTGCTGGTGACGAACGAACACGTCGTCCGCGGGGCGACGGACATCTTCGTCCGCTTCGAGGAGGCCGGCTGGCGCGAGGGCGAGGTCCTCGGACAGGACCGTGACAGCGACCTCGCCGTCGTCTCCATCGAGGACCGCCCGGAGTCGGCCACGCCGCTCGAGTTGGCGGAGGAGCAACCCGCGGTGGGAACGCCGGTCGCCGCGATCGGAAACCCGTTCGGCCGCCAGGGATCGTTCACCGCCGGCGTCGTGAGCGGGCGCAACCGGACCGTTCGGATCCCGCAGCGGCAGTTCTCGATCTCGCCGACGCTCCAGACCGACGCCGCGCTCAACCCCGGCAATAGCGGCGGGCCGTTGCTCACCTACGACGGTGTCGTCGTCGGCGTCGTGAGCGCGGGTCAGGGACAGGGGATCGGCTTCGCGATCCCGTCGCCGTGGGTCAGCCAGGTGGTGCCGGAGCTGATCGAGGACGGGGAGTACGAGCACTCGTATCTCGGCGTGCTGTTGGGTGACGTCACGCCGACGGTCATCGAGAACAACGATCTGCCCGTGACCTGGGGCGTGTACATCGACGACGTGCAGGAGGACACGCCGGCCGACGGCGTCCTCCAGGGGAGCCGCGTCGGGAGTCTCGACCCCTCGACCACCGCGCCGGTGGGCGGGGACGTGATCGTCCGCATGGGCGAGTGGACGATACGAGACCAGGAGGATCTCTCGGCGTATCTGGCGCTCGAAACCCGGCCCGGCGACGAGATCGAGATCGAGCTCATCCGGGACGGCCGGCGCCGGACGGTGTCGCTGACGATCGGCGAGCGGCCGTAGCTCTGTTCGTGACGGCGTCGGCGCGGACAGTCCGGGGGAGGGGTTGCGCAGGGCTGGCGATCAGTCGAACGGCTCCGCGACGCCCCGTTCGACGAGCGGGCCGACGTTCGTGGCCGGCAAGCTGACGACATCTTCGGCGGCGAGGTCGTACTCCCTGTCGTCGAAGCCGACGAACGGTTCGATGTCGGCCGTGATCCTGACGGTCCGTCGGTCGACCGCCGCGGTGCCGCCGTCGTTTCTGACCGGCTGCTCGCGATCGACCCGGTCGCCGGTCGGCTCCGAGTCTCGCCCGGGCGGGGTCGAGGAACCTCCCTCGCCTGCGGGGCCGTCGCGTTCCGCGTCTCGGTCCCCGTCGGTGGGGGTCGAAGCCGATCGCTCGGGCTCTTCGTGCGTCGCTGCTCCGCCCTCGCTCATCAGATCGGCGACGCTCATCGAGTCAGTCGCCGACGCCGCGCGATCCGTCTGCTTCCGGCGCTGACCGCCCGACGAGTCCCTCGAGGGGGTGTCGTCGACCTCGTCGGTTCCGTCGATGACGTCGAACACCCGCTCGCGGTTCTGTTTGATCGCCGCGACGAGCGTCTCGAACAGCTCGCGTTCCTCGCGGGTCATCTCGTCTGCGTTCGAGGGCATGTCGGCGGCAGCGAGCGACGCGTCCTTGACTATCTTCCCGACGCGTTTCTCGTAGATGGCCTCGACGGTGCTCTCGGCGGTGTCGATCTCGTCTGAGAGCTGGCTCACCTCCGGCTCGTCGAACGGATCGTCCGCGCGCTCGGCGATGCGTTTCCGCTCGGCGCGGAGCTGCCGGATGTACTCCCCGGCGTCCTGGTAGAACGACTCCCGGAGCTCCTGGAGCCTGTCGCTCCGGCGCTCGCTGTCGCGCACCGATTGAAGCTCTTCGAGTCGCATCGTGGTAGATCCCCGCGAGCACAGGGCCGATCGACTGGTGCCCGACCCGAAGTCATTTTCCCGGGGAGTGTAAAGCTATCGCCCGCGCCCCGCCGAGCCGACGATCGATCGCCCCGTTACTCGCGGGCCTTTTTGGCACGCCCGCGACACATCAGAAAGATCCCCAGGTACTCGGGGACGGTCTGGCGGCCCGGACTCAGGGTTCGGTGCTCGCCGCCGAGCTCGACGAGACCGCCCTCGGTGACCTCGACCGCGATCTCGTGGCCCCGGAACGTCTCCGGGACGGCATCGACGAGCGGGTCGAACGCCGAGAGCTCGTCGCGGTCGATCGGCGTAACCGCCAGTCCGCTGCCGCCGTGGAGGCTCCCGGGCAGCCGGATGAGTCGGTTCGTGTCGGTCGTGACCGGCTCGTCGATCGGCGCGTCGTCGCGCTCGAGGACCTCGTCGGCGAGCTCGCGGGCCAGCGTCTCGAAGACCGCGTGCGCCGAGAGGTTGCCCCGCTCGATCTCGACGAACCGGTCTTTGGCGAACCGGTGGGCCGTCCGGGCTTTCTTCTCGCCGACGCCGTCGTATCGGGTGAGCCGGTCGATCGCCGCGTCCTCCTCGAGTTCGGCCACCTCCGCGAGCAGCGAGGTCAGTGCCGCGTGGATCCGCCGGCCCCACCCTCCGTCGGTCGGCAGGTATCGGTTCGTCGCCGGGCTGGTCCGGCCGGCCGAGCCGGCGACGGTCTCCTCGCGGACGTGTGTGTCGAGGCTGAACCCCGCGCCGCGCACGTAGTCGACGATCTCTCGGCGGGCGTCGCTGTCGAGGGAGTTGACCCCCTCGTCACGGACGTGGACGTGATAGCCCCGGCTGCCCGAGAAGACGATCGAGAGCTCCTCGAAGGCAAAATCCCTCTCGAGAAAATCAAGCAGCCGCTCCAGCGCGTCCTTGCAGGCGGCGAGCATCTCGGCGTAGCCGTCCCCCTCGTCGGTTCCCGGGAGGTGATCGGCGTCGAGATCGAAGATGAGATCCGCCGACCGCCACCCCTTCGCGTCCATCCGGGTCGCCCCCGGGTCGTCGTAGCGGCCGGCCGAGAAGTAGACGTGTCGCGGGCGCTCGCGGGGCAGAAACTGCTCGATTGCGCCGAGATCGAGAAGCGAGTTGTGCCGGACGTACGTCTCGCCGCCGCTCGCGGTCCAGACGACATAGCCCCACTCGCGTCTGTTCGCCGCCGGAGGGGGATCGATCGTCGTCCGGCGGTAGTGATCGCCGAACCGCCCGCGCAGGTACGACAGCGTCCGGTCGTGCACGACGGTGGATAGCCGACCGAGCCAATAGCCCTTTCGGGCGGCGAGTCGGGCAACTCAAGGGGGTCGCCGATCTACCGATGGGCGTGTCACGGCAGCTGCCGCGGGTGGATACGGTCTTTCTCCACGAGCGCGACGGGCAGTACCGGCTCGTCGTCCGTCGCGACGGCGAGCGGCTGTTCCAGGGCCGGCTCGAGCTCAAACAGACCGACGCCGGCCCCCGGCCGGCCCGGATGCGAGTCAGCGACGGCTCCGACGAGGACCGGCGCAGCCCCGACGAGTTCGTCGAGCTCGCCCGGCGGGCCGACCGGATTCGGATCTCCGAGCAGACCTCGGCGAGCGGCCGCGCGGAGCTGCGGGCGATGCTCGACGGCTACCAGCTCGAGGCGCGGGTCGTCCGGACCTGCCGGCACTGTGCCGACGCGGGGCGGTACGCGCCGGTCACGAGCGAGACGGCGATCGACGCCGACGGCGAGCAGATCTGCCGAGACTGTGCCAGCGAACGGCTCGACAGGGAGCTGGCCTACGCCGGGGGTATCTCCGGGAGCGCCCGCGAGCGCCTCGAGGAGCTGCTGTTCGAAGTCCAGGACCTCGACCGGGTGACGGACCTGCTGGCCGGCGAGCTCGATCCCGAGCTGACCAAGTTCGACGAGATCAGCGCCACCGTCGACGAGATCGACCCGATCGAGACGAGCGCGCTCGGGCTGCACCCGGAGCTGCAGTCCTCCGTCGAGTCGCGGTTCGACGAGCTGTTGCCGGTTCAGACCCTCGCCGTCGAGAACGGCGCCTTGGAGGGAACCGACCAGCTGGTCGTCAGCGCGACAGCCACGGGGAAGACCCTGATCGGCGAGCTCGCCGGTCTCGACCGGGTGCTACGAGGCGAGGGAACGCTGCTCTTTCTGGTGCCGCTGGTTGCGCTCGCCAACCAGAAGTACGGAACGTTCCAGGAGCGGTACGGCGATCTCGTCGACGTGACCCTCCGGGTGGGAGCCAGCCGGATCAACGACACCGGCCAGCAGTTCGATCCCGGCGCCGACGTGGTCGTCGGCACCTACGAGGGCATCGACCACGCGCTCCGGACCGGGAAGGATCTCGGGACGATCGGCACGGTCGTTATCGACGAGGTCCACACCCTGGGCGAGGGCGAGCGCGGCCACCGACTCGACGGGCTGATCAGCCGACTCAAACACTACTGCCGGGACGGGTCGACGCAGTGGCTCTACCTCTCCGCGACGGTCGGCAACCCCGGGGCGCTCGCGGAGGCGCTCGAGGCGACGCTGATCGAGTTCGAGGAGCGGCCGGTCCCGATCGAGCGCCACGTCACCTTCCTCGAGGACCGCGAGAAGGTCGACGTCGAGAACCGCCTTGTCAGGCGGGCCTTCGACCAGACCTCGAGCAAGGGGTATCGCGGTCAGACGATCATCTTCACGAACGCCCGGCGGCGGTGTCACGAGATCTCCCGCCGGCTCGAGTACGCCTCCGCGCCGTACCATGCCGGCCTGGACAACGGCCGGCGCAAGCGCGTCGAGCGGGAGTTCGCCGAGCAGGAGCT
Organism: uncultured Halobacteriales archaeon; assembly: GCA_964426325.1. Lineage (GTDB taxonomy): Archaea > Halobacteriota > Halobacteria > Halobacteriales > Haloarculaceae > Halovenus. The sequence goes on from CAYRQD010000009.1 coordinate 42,846, forward strand.
GGCCGCGGTGGTGACGACAGCGGCGCTGGCAGCCGGGGTCGACTTCCCGGCCTCGCAGGTGATCTTCGACTCGCTGGCGATGGGCATCGAGTGGCTCTCGGTGCAGGAGTTCTCACAGATGCTCGGCCGGGCGGGCCGACCCGACTACCACGACAAGGGCCGGGTGTACGTGCTCGTCGAGCCCGACGGGCGGTACCACGCCAGCCAGGAGCGCACCGAAGACGAGGTCGCGTTCACCCTACTAAAGGGAGAGATGGAATCGGTCCGACCCCGCTACGACGAGGCCGCCGCCGTCGAGGAGACCCTCGCGAACGTCACCGTCGCCGGCCGGGGGGCCAAGCTGCTCAACGACCGGATGGTCGGCGAGGTGCCGACGAAACACGCCCTCGGGAAGCTACTCGAGTACGGGTTCATCGACGGGCTCGAACCGACGCCGCTCGGCCGGGCGGTCACCCGACACTTCCTCTCGCCCGGCGACGCCTTCGCCTTACTCGAGGGGATCCGGACCGGCGAGTCCGGCGCGGAGCTGGTCGCCCGGATGGCGCTGCGCGGGGACCGGTAGGTCGAGGACGCGTCAGTCCCGGATCCGGACGATCCCCGAGCGAAACACCCGGTGGTTCGGGAGGATGTACTCCTCGCCGTCGGCTTCGATCCGGGTGACGAGCATGTCGATCTCCTGGACGACGCCGCGACGGTCGTCGACCCGGACCTCGTCGCCGATCGCGTACGGCTCCGAGAGCAGCAGGTAGACCCCGGCCGCGGCGGCCGCGAGCAGGTCTTTGAACGCGATGCCGGCGAGAAAGACGAGCCCGAAGGCGTAGGCCCCGAGCAGGATCAACAGCGCCTGGGTCGCGATCCCGACCTGGCTCAGGGCGACCAGTGCCGCGATGTAGAAGACGCTGTACTTGACCAGCTCGGGTAACAGCGCCGCCTCGGGAAGTTTGACCGACTTGAGCCGTTCCTGGACCGCGACGGCGGCCTTATCGCCCCCGATCAGCCCGAAGATCACCGCCAGGATCGCGACGAACAGCCGCGGCAGGTACCGCGCCAGCCGCTCCCAGAACACCGTCGCCTCAAGCAGCCGGGTGAGCTGTAAGGCGAGCACGATCACGCCGGCGTAAACGAACACCGCCGTCAGCGTCGAGACGATCCCGACCGTGGAGGTGCCCAGCCGCCTGACGGATCGCTCGAAGGGGGTCCCCTCGACCAGCTCGGGGACGCCGTATGCGGCCATGGTCCGGGAGACCCGACGCCAGACGAGATAGGAAACTGCCACCCCGATCAACAGGACCGCGACCGCGAGAACGAACGCCGTCTCCTCGGAGACCGTTCGTCGGACATCGGAGAGGTCGATGCCGACGACCATCGGTCAGTACTCCTCCGGATCGAGCTCAAGCACCTTCTCGCCGGCCGTGAACGCCCGAACGAGCCCGTCGCTCTCCGAGAGCACGATCGCGACGGCGTTGGTATCGCGGGTGATGGCGGCGGCGGCCATGTGCCGGGTACCCAGCCCCTTCGGGATGTCGACGCCCTCGGCGCCGGGCTCCAGGTACCGGTAGGCCGAGACGATCTTGCCGCTGTCGGAGACGATGAACGCGCCGTCGAGCCGGGAGAACTCCTTGAGCATCACCGTCACGATCGGGTCGCCGACGTTGACGTGTGACTTCTCGAATGGGTTGTAGGAAAGCGGCCGGGACTTGTTCATCACCTTCCCGGCGTCCCCGACGACGAACAGGGCCCCGACGGGCTTTCCCTTCTGGCCTTTTTTGCCGAGCTCGATCACCACGTCGAGAACGTCCCGGACCACGTCGGCGTCGGGTCGGGAGTTGACGAACAGGTCGTAGGCGCCGGCCGGCGAGAACTCGTCGGCGGCAACTCGGAGGGCCGTGTCGACGCCGCCGTCGAACAGCCCGGTGAGACAGACCACCTCGTCACCCTCTCGAAGGATCCCCTGTTGCAGCGCCCCCTCGAGGCCGAACCGGATCCGGTCGCGCAGCGAGGCGAACTCGAGGGGCAACTCGACGAAGTGATCGCCGGCGCCGTCCTCGGCCGCGACGACGATCACCGGCCGGTCGTCCTCCTCGAGCCGGTCGATGACCGACTGCTCGCGCGTGAACGCTACGACGGCCTGAACATCGGCGCCGAGCCCGGTCAGTAACTCGCCCAACGCGGTCATCGTGTACTCCCGTATGGATGATCCGCCAGACGGAAAAAGGGTTGCGACCCGTCTGCCGCGCGGCTGCCGGGAGTCGGTGAAGGGTCTGACACGGGCGAAGTAGACTTATCACCCTGGGGCCGCGAGCAGGTACCGTGAGTGACCGTCCGACCGTCCTGATCGTCGACGACGAGGAAAGCGCTGCCGACGTGTACGCACTCCGGCTCGAAGACGAGTACGAGACGGTAGTCGCCTACAGCGGCCGGACCGCCTTGGAGGCGGTCGACGACGGGATCGACGTCGTGTTGCTCGACCGTCGGATGCCGGAGCTGTCCGGCCGGGAGATCCTCGAGGCGATCCGCGAGCGCGGGCTGGCGGTGAGCGTTATCATGCTCACCGCGGTCGATCCGGGTCTTGAGGTCGTCGAGATGTCCTTCGACGATTACATCACGAAGCCGGTCGCAAAGGACGAGCTCGTGGCGGCGATCGACAGGCAGGTCGGGCTCGATCGCGGGGAGACCCGCACCGAGTACCACGAGGTCCGGGCGAAGCTCTCGCTGTTAGAGCGGGAACTCCCGCCGGACGAGCGCGACGGCGAAACTCTTGAGCGGCTGCGCGAGCGGGCCGCGCGGCTCCGCGAGCAGCTGACCGACGCGGAACTCGGCTCCGACCCGGGCGACTCCGCGGACGGCGGCGCGGACGCGCGACCGGACGGGTCGGCGCCGAACCAGTAACCGGCGACCGACAGCCATTTGCGAGCCCCGGAGCAACGGCGGCGCATGGACGACAGCCGCGTTCTGGTCACCGGCGGCGCCGGGTTCATCGGCTCGACGCTCGCGAACCGCCTCGCGGCGGACAACGACGTGATCGCGATCGACGACCGCTCGCTCGGAACCCCCGAGAACCTCGACCCCGGCGTGGAGTTTCTCGACCGGTCGGTGCTCGGAGAGGGCTGGCCGGCGGAGGTCGACGCGGTCTTTCACTTGGCGGCGCTGTCCTCCCGGGCGATGCTCGAGGATCGTCCGCGGGAGGGCACCAGGGTCAACGTCGAGGGTATGGTGAACGTCATCGAGCGCACCCGCGAGCACGCCGAGGCGATCGTCGTCGCCGGCACCTCCTCGATGTACGACGACGAGCTCCCCTCGCGGGAGACGGACCCCGTCGAGGCCGCGACCTGCTACGAGGCGTCGATGCTCGCCCGCGACCGGTACATGGAGTACTACAACAACTTCTACGAGGACGTCCACGTCGCCTCGACGCGGTTCTCCTCGGTGTATCAGGGCTACGGCGGCAACGAGGCCCACAAGGGCGAGTACGCGAACACCGTCTCTCAGTGGGCCGAGAAGATGGCAGACGGCCGGCCGCCGGTGCTGTGGGGCGACGGCACCCAAACCCGGGATTACGTCCACGTCTCCGACGTCGCGCGGGCGATGGAAGCCGTCGCCGACGCCCGCCTGGAGGGGGCGTACAACGTCGGCACCGGGCGGAACTTCTCGTTCAACGAGACGGTCACACTGTTGAACGACGCGCTCGGGACGGACATCGAGCCCGAGTACGAGCCCGTCCAGCTGAGAAACTACAACTACCAACAGCGGTTCGACATCTCGAAGCTCCGGGAGGCGACCGGCTGGGAACCGATCGTTCCGTTCGAGGAGGGCGTCGAGCGGGTCTGTCGGCCCTACGTCGAGTGAGACGGCGCGTGTCCCGGCCGCACACGCCCCCGATATGATTAACCGGGTTGATCTCCTTCGTACAGTATGAGCACACACGTGGCGATCGTCGGCGCCTACGGCAGCGCCGGCTCGGCGGTCGCCGATAGGCTCGTCGACGAGCCCGACATCGAACTCAGCCTCATCGACGACGGCGACCCGGGCGGCGGCCTCTGTATCCTGCGGGGGTGTATGCCCTCGAAGGAGCTACTCTCGGCCGCGGCCCACCGGTACCAGGCCCGCCACGACGACCGGCTGGTCGGCGATCCGCCCCAAGTGTCTCTCGCGGAGACCGTCGCACAGAAAGACGACCGGACGCGCGGCTGGGCGGGCCACCGCCGCGAGCAGGTCCACGAGTGGGCCGAGCGCGAGGACGTCCACCTCTATCGCGAGCCCGCACGGTTCGTCGACGACCGGACCCTGGTCGTCGGGGACGCCCGGATCGAGCCCGACTACGTCGTCCTCGCGACGGGCTCGCGGGTGAACGTGCCAGACATCCCCGGCATCGACGCGGTCGAGCACATGACCAGCGCCGACGTGCTCGACGCGACCGAGTTTCCCGACTCGGGGATCATCATCGGCTTCGGCTACGTCGGGCTGGAGATGGCCCCGTACCTCGTCGAGGCCGGCGGGACGGAGATCACGGTGGTCGAACACGACGACCGGCCCCTCGACGAGGCCGATCCGGCTTTCGGCGACGAGATCCTCGACATCTACCGCGAGGAGTTCGACATCGAGGTGCTGATGAACGCCCGGGAACAACGCCTCGAGCCGACCGAGACCGGCGTCCGACTCTCACTGTCGACTCCGGAGGGACGGGACGTCATCGAGGCCGAGCAGCTGTTCTGTTTCACCGGGCGCCGACCGAACGTCGACGGGCTGGGGCTTGACGCGGCCGGGATCGACACCGAGGGAGCGTGGGTCGAGGAGACGATGCGGGCCCGGGACAACGACCGGGTGTACGTCGTCGGCGACGCGAACGGCAAGGAGCCGATCCTCCACGTCGCAAAGGAGCAGGGCCACGCCGCGGCCGAAAACATCCGCCGGGAGCTGCGCGGCGAGTCGCTTCGTCCCTACGAGAACGTCCACCACCACGTCGTCTTCTCCGGGCTGGGTGTGTACCCGTTCGCCCGCGTGGGCCACACGCCGGCCAGTGCCCGCGACGCCGGCCACGAGATCGCGGTCGCGACCCGGCGGGCCAGCGACGACGGCATCTTCAAGTCCAAGGGCGTCCCGGCCGGACTCGCCCGGCTCGTCGTCGACCGCGCGGACGGGACCGTGCTCGGCTACCAGGGGCTACACTACCACGCCGACACGATGGCAAAGACCGCACAGGTGCTCGTCGAGCTCGGGCTCGACGCCCGGTCGGTCCCGGACAGAGCCTACCACCCGACGCTGCCGGAGCTGTTCGACGGGCTGTTGCGCGGGGCCGTCGAGCAACTCGAGGCGCATAGAGACGAGACCGCGACAGAGGAGGCCGTCCCGTCGGTCGAGACCGACGGGTCGGGCGCGGACGCCGAGTGATTCGCAGGCTCTGGGGACTCTGATCGGCTCTCGGCGGTCAGTCGTCTGCCTCTCCGTCGACTGCCGCCGCCTTGAGTTCGCGGTCCGCGTCGGACGCGACGGCCAGCTCGGGAACGGTCGTCGGCTCGTGGTCGTCGTCGACGGCGACGTAGACGAAATACGAGTCCGTGGTCTGCTCGCGCTCGCCGGTACGGGGCGCCTCGCGCGAGGCGGTGATCCGCACCCGGATGCTGGTCCGGCCGGTGGCGTAGGCGTAGGAGTCGATAACGCAGATGTCACCCTGCGGGATCGGCCGCCGGAAATCGAGGCTGTTGATCCGGGCGGTGACGCAGGTCGTCCCCGCGTGGCGCATCGCCGACATCGCGCCCACCTCGTCCATCCACTTGACAATCTTCCCGCCGTGTGCGGAGCTGTAGTTGTTGGTGTCGTTGGGCTGGACGCGCTCGTGGTTCTCGATGCGCGTCTCGGTGATCGTCGCCATACCTTCGGGTGGACATCCCGAAACTAAAACCCACGCCGGCGACTCGACCCCGATCTCAAGCTCCCGTTAGGGCCGAGCCGACAGGCGCCGGGGACGACAGAGGTCGTTCACTCGAGTTGGTGATAATCAAGCTCGTGGTCGGCGTCGACCGCCTCCTGGATCGCGGGACTGGGCTCGCCGGGGGTGGCCGTGTCGGTGCGCATCTCGCCGTTAGCAGTCCGGCGGTACTGGATGTTCCGGCGCCAGTTCGGATCCAGATCGGTGTGATCCCGGCGGTAGTGCGCCCCCCGGGACTCGGTGCGCTCGAGCGCGCCACGGAGCAGCGCCTCGGCGACAGTAAAGGCAAAGCCCAGGTCGACGGCGAACTCGAAGCTCTGGGCGGTGCGGTCGCCGACCGCCAGGTCGCGAGCCCGCTCGCGCAGGTCCGCAAGCTCGTCTAACCCCTCCCGGAGCTCCGTCTCGTGACGACGGATGCCCGCGTGGGTCTCGAGGATCATCCGCAGCTCCGTGAGCGCCTCCTCAGGCGTAAGCGAGCCGTCGGCGCCGGCCATCGTGTCGAGCCCGGCAAGGTGTCGCTCGGCGAGGTCGGTGCCAAGCGGCGCAGGCAGCTCACCGGGGCCGTCGACCTGGGTGGCGACGGCCTCGCCGGCCACCTTTCCGAACACGACCGTCTCCACGAGCGAGTTCCCGCCAAGCCGGTTGGCGCCGTGGACGCCGGCCATCGTCTCGCCGATCGTGTACAGCCCCGCAACGTCGGTCTCGCCGGTCTCGTCGGTCACGACCCCGCCCATCCCGTAGTGCGCCGTCGGCGAGACCTCGACCGGTTCCGTTGCCATGTCGACGCCGAGCGAGTCGAACCGCTCGTACATCCGCGGGAGTCGCTCCTTGATGAACGCCCGGTCGCGGTGGGAGATATCGAGGTAGACGCCGCCGTTTTCGGTTCCGCGGCCGGCCTCGATCTCGGCTTCGATCGCGCGGGCAACCACGTCCCTGGCGTCGAGTTCCATCTGATCGGGCGAGTACTCCTCCATGAACCGCTCGCCCTCGGCGTTGAACAGGCGCCCGCCCTCGCCGCGGACCGCCTCGGTGACCAGCCGGCCGTCCCACTCCTCGCCGTACCGGTCGCCGACCATCCCCGTCGGATGGAACTGGACGAACTCGATGTCGGCGAGCGTCGCGCCGGCCTCGTAGGCAAGCGCCGGCCCGTCGCCGGTGTTCTCGTCGTCCCGGGAGCTGTGGCGATCGTACAGGGCGGTGTACCCGCCGGCCGCGAGGATCACCGCGCCGGTGTTAAACAGGAGGTAGGTTCCCTCGTCCATGTCGTACCCGAGCGCCCCGTAAACGCGGCTGCCGTCCGAGAGCAGCTTCGTTATCATCACGTTCTCCCGGTAGGGGATCTCGAGATCCTGCGCGCGGTCGATCAGCGTCTCGAGCAGGGACTCGCCGGTGTGATCGCCTGCAAACGCTGTCCGGCGAAACGACTGGGCGCCGAAGTACCGCTGGTCGGGCTCGCCGTCCGCGGTGCGGCTGTAGGGCATTCCCCAGTCGTCGAGCTCGCGGAGTCGCGCTGGCGCGTCGCGTGCGACCCGTTCGACGGCCGCCGGGTCGTTGAGGAAGTGTCCCTCGTTGAGCGTGTCGGCGGCGTGGATCTCCGGGCTGTCCTCGGGGTCGTGGGTTCCGAGCGCGCCGTTGATTCCGCCGCGTGCCCAGGTCGTGTGGGCGTCGCCGTGGCTGCGCTTGCCGATCACGAGCTGGTCTTCGACGCCGCGCTCGGCCAGTTCGATCGCGGCTCTCGCGCCCGCCGCGCCCGCGCCGATCACGAGCACCGACAGGTCGATCTGCTCGTACGACGGCGCGGCTGTGTTCGGGTCGTCTGTCTCGTCGGCGGCTGGATGCATCCTACCGTTCATAGGGTCCGGAGGTACCTAAATCCACGCCGGTCGTGAGCCGAAAGGCACTCGCGGCCCGGGCCGAAAGAACGGCCATGACCGTCGTCGGCGTCGACGGCTGCCCGGGCGGCTGGGTCGCGGTCGCCTACGAGCAGGCACCCGCCGAGTGTCGGGTCTTCGAGACCGCGGCCGAGCTGTGGGCGGCCCACGGGCGAGCGGAGACGATCCTCGTCGACATCCCGATCGGGCTCCGGGCAGACAGCGCCGAGCCCCGCGCCTGTGATACCGCCGCCCGCGAGGTCCTCGGTCGGCGCGGCAACAGCGTCTTTCCGGCGCCGATCCGGCCGGCGGCCCACGCGCCGGACTACGAGCGCGCCAAGCTCATCCAGGAACGGCACACCGAGGGGAGCCTGGGCCGGCAGACCTGGGCGATCTGTGACAAGATCGCCGAGCTCGACGACCTCCTCCGGGAGACTCAAGAAGCGCGGGAGACGGTCCGGGAGGCCCACCCAGAGGTCTGTTTCTGGGCGCTGGCCGGCGGCGAGCCGACGCGGTACTCGAAGACCGGCCAGCCCGCCGCCGCCGTCTGGGAGCGGGTCGATCGGCTCGAGGCCGCCGACGCCGACGCGCTCGAGCGCGTCCGGACGGCCGGACGCGATCTCGGCGGGGGCGCCGGCCTCGATGATCTTCTCGACGCGTTCGCGCTCGCGCTCACCGCGAGCGACCGCACGGGACCGCTCCGGACGCTCCCCGAGGAGCCCCCCCGGGATCCGACCGGACTCCCGATGGAGATGGTCTACGCCCGTCCGTGACCGCTCGGGTCCGAGCTCGGCGACCGGGCGGTCGGCGATCGCAGACGGACGGTTCGGGGC
>CAYRQD010000009.1:51575-79465 GCA_964426325.1 uncultured Halobacteriales archaeon
CGGGTCCGAGCTCGGCGACCGGGCGGTCGGCGATCGCAGACGGACGGTTCGGGGCGCCGTTCGGGGCCTTCGAACGATTCCCGGCGAACCCGGCAGCGTCCGGAAATGGGGTAGTTTACAAAGCGTGGGCCAAAACGGATATTCGAATGTCTGACGAGGATCTCGAACGCAATCTCGGGCTTCCTGCCGTCATCGCCATCGCCATGGGATCGATGATCGGGAGCGGAATCTTCATTCTGCCGGGTGTGGCGTACTTAGAGGCTGGAGAGACCTCGAGTGTCGTGCTCGCCTTCCTGGTCGGCGGGCTGTTGACAATCCCGGCGGCGTTGAGTGCCGCGGAGCTGGCGACGGCTATCCCCGAATCGGGGGGTAGTTACACCTACATCCAGCGTGGCATGGGGCCGGTCGTCGGAACCGTCGCGGGCGTCGGGAACTGGATGGTACTGAACTTCAAGACAGCGCTGGCCCTGATCGGCGGGTTGCCGTATCTCGTCTTTCTGTTTCCGCGGATCAGCGAGTTCGGGCTGTCGCTCGGCCCGTTACAGTTTACTGCCGTCGTGGTGCTGTCGGTGGTTCTGACGGCCGGCTTTACGTTCATAAACGTCGCCAGCTCCGACAGCGCCGGGCAGGCCCAGAACGTCATCGTCGTCATAATGATGATCGTGCTGGGCGTGTTTATTCTGGTGAGCCTCCCGGATCTCGCCAACTCGAATCCCCGCGGGGTCGCCGACATCCAACCGAACGGCTTCCTGGCGGCGACGGCACTCGTGTTCGTCGCCTACGCCGGCGTCATCAAGGTGACCAGCGTCGCCGAGGAGATCAAAAACCCCGACCGAAACATCCCCCGGGGGATCGTGATTTCGCTCGCGGTCACGACGTTCATCTACGTCGCGATCACCTACATCGCCGTCGAGACCGTCGACATCAGCGGGCTGGTCAGAAGCGACATTCCGGTCAGCGAGGGCGGACTGGACTCGGCCGGCGAGGGAGCGATCATCGCGATCGCTGCTGAGAACATCGTCGGAACCGTCGGCGCGGTGCTGGTCGTTGCGGCCGCGCTGCTCGCGCTCGCCTCGACGGCCAACTCGGGGATCCTCTCGGCCTCGCGGTACCCGTTCGCGATGGCCCGGGACGGGCTCGCGAACCGCGAGTTCGGCCGGATCAACCCCCAGACGCGCACGCCCGTGATCTCCATCCTCGCGACCGGGGCGGCCGTGGTGTTCATGGTCGTCTTCCTGCCCGTCGACAGCGTCGCGCGGTTCGGGGCGGCCTTCCAGATCATCATTTTCATGCTCGTCAGTCTCGCGGTCATCGGCTTCCGGGAGGCCGACCCCGAGGCCTACACCCCCTCGTATCTCTCGCCTGCCTACCCGTACCTCCAGCTGTTCGGCGTTCTCAGTGGCGTCCTCTTGCTGACCCAGCTGAGCCTGCTCGCGTTCGTCGGGACGATAGTCATCACCGCACTCTCGATCGTCTACTACTACGCCTACTCCCGGATACAACGCCAACGCGAGGGCGCAGTGAAGACCGAGCTCGGGGAGGAGCTCGTCGAGACGGCCGAAAACCAGACCCTCTCGCTGCTCAACCGCGAGGGACAGTACCGGGTGCTGATCGCCCTGTGGAACCCCGGCGAGGGGGACCGAGACGACAAGGACGATCTGCTGGATATCGTGTCCACGCTCGATAGCCACGGGCTGGATCTCACGATCGACGTCGTCGAGTTCAAGCGGGCCCGCAAGGAGTCGTTCGACATCGAACACCCCGAGATCGACGCCGACGACCCGCCCTGGATCGAGGTCTACGACGACGTCTCCTACCGTCAGATCACCGCCCGCGACGTCCGCGAGTCGATCGTCGAGTACGCGACGTACAATGACGTCGATCTCGTCGCCCACGCTTTCGTTCCCGACTCCGGCGTAGGCGTCACCGACGACGATCTCGAGTGGGCGATCGAGAACGCCCCGTGTGATAGCATCGCCCTCACGGGGGGCTCTCCGGAGAGCGTCGATAAGGTGACGCTGCTCTCGAAGGGCCCGACCTACGCGCCGGCGAAGGTACTCCTCGCCGACGCGATCGCGGCCACCTACAGCGCCCACCTCGATCTCACCTATCTCGTCGGCGATGGAGCAAGCGAGGAGCGTCAGCGCGCGGAGGCGTACTTCGAGGCGATCCGGGAGGCGCTGGTCGCGCCCACGACGGGCACGAACGTCATCGAGACCGACGATCCGGCGGGCGAGGCCGAGCGGCTCGCCCGGCAGACCGACGTGCTCGTGACCGAACTGGATATCAGGACCATCTGGCAGCGGCTCCGGCCGACCCCGACGATCGGGGCCGGGCTCGACAACGAGGGCACGACGGTGTTCGTCTACTCCGGCGAGCTGTTGGAACACCAGACGCTCACCAAGCGAATCCTGATGCGGTACGTCTTCCGGGGCCTCCGCTGACCGCCAGGCTCGATGTCCGCGAGCGGTCGCCGTCTCGCGGGAAGACGAGACGGAGGTCGGAAGGTTTTCGCTGGAGCGCGATCTATCGAGTGTGTGAGCGTAGACGCCGAGGCGGTTCGAGAGCGGCTCCGATCGGTCGAAGACCCTGAGCTCGGCGAGGACCTCGTGTCGCTGGGACTGGTAAACGACGTCGCGATCGACGACGGGGCCGACCGGATCGCGATCGACCTAGCACTCGGTGCGCCGTACTCGCCGGCCGAGACGGCCATCGCCGGGCGCGTCCGCGAGGCGCTCGCCGAGCTGGCCTACGAGCCGGAGCTGTCGGCGAGCGTCGAGCACGGCGGGGTCGAACCGCTCCCGGGGGTCAAAAACGTGATCGCGGTCGCCTCCGGCAAGGGCGGGGTCGGAAAGAGCACCGTCGCGAGCAACCTCGCGGCCGGACTGGCCGATCTGGGCGCGCGGGTGGGGTTGTTCGACGCCGACGTGTACGGCCCGAACGCGCCGACGCTTTTGGGCGGGGACGAACCCCCGGCCGTGACCGACGACCAGACGCTGCTGCCCCCCGAGCGGTTCGGCGTCCGGATCATGAGCATGGACTTTCTGGTCGGCGAGGACGACCCGGTCATCTTCCGGGGGCCGATGGTGCATAAGGTGCTCACCCAGCTGGTCGAGGACGTCCGGTGGGGCACGCTCGACTATCTGATCGCCGACCTGCCGCCGGGCACCGGCGACACCCAGCTGTCGGTACTCCAGACCGTGCCGGTTGCCGGCGCCGTGATCGTCACGACGCCACAGGACGTGGCCCTCGACGACGGCCGGAAGGGCCTGCGGATGTTCGGCAAACACGACACGCCCGTGCTCGGCGTCGTCGAGAACATGGCCAGCTTCCGGTGTCCCGACTGCGGGACCGACCACGGGATCTTCGGCGAGGGAGCCGGTCGAGAGCTCGCCCGCGAGGGCGACGTTCCCTTCCTCGGACAGCTGCCGCTCGACCCCGCGGTCCGGACGAGCCCGGAGCCGATCGTTCTCGGCGACGGCGAGACCGCGGACCGGTTCCGGTCGTTCGTCCGGACGACCGCGGACATGCAGGGACTGGTCCACCGCCAGCGCGAGTCGCGCGACTCGGTCGGTGAAGCCTGATCGGGTTTCCGCGAAATCCGTGATCGGCCCGCACACGCAACTATCATCGACGGTCGCGCTCGGAGTCACGCGGGGGCGGCGTGATCATGACACGTCGGAGTTTCGTTGTGCGTTCACCCGCCGAGACGCTCCGCGAGACCGTCGCCCGCGCCGTCGAGCGTGCCACGAGCAACGGCCCCGGGGCGGTCGGGCCCCGGACCACGATGTCGCCTACACCCGCCTGTCGTGTTACCGCGGTCGCGGAACGGTCGGCCCCGTGGCGGGCTTGTTCGGCACGGTCGATCGAGCCGCCGTTTGGCTCGTCAGGAGTTCGTGCTGGATCGGGGCCAACCCGTCGGTCGCGGCGGCGCGGGTGAGCCGACGCCTGCCCGAGCGGCTCAGGCCATGGGTAGCGACGAGCCGACGGTCGAGCGGCGGCTCCTCGCGGCCGTGTCTCCGGGCGAACGTCGGCACGGCTCTGTTGCCGGTCGTCTGTGTCCCCGTCGAGGCGCTCGCGCTGGTGGTGTAGCCGCCGGCTGCGAACGACCAGCGAGCCCCACCAGGGGTACCTAACAGGTTTGGCACACCCGATATACTGATACGGCTATTATGTAGAGAGACAGATGAGCAAGACCCAGCGAGAAGACGCGGACCGAACCGAGGAGCTCAGCGAGATCTTCGTCTCGGTGACGGGCGACGAGTCGGTGACCGAACAACAGGACAGCGAGGGGGACAACAGGGAGCTGCGCGACGAGAACCAGATCGACGAGGCGGTCGCGGACGGACTCGACGACGCGCTCGACGGCGCCGGTCCCGACGGGGGCGACCCCGGAAAGATCGACTGATCGGGACTACGAGCTGTAGTAGTACTCGCCGGCCTGCTTTTGTTCGCGGTCGAGCTGGCTCCCGGGCTTGTTGATCCGGGGCCGGTCGGTGCGTTCGTCTCGACGGAACGTGACCTCGAGGTTCGCGAGGAACTCGTTCATGCCCGCACGCATGCCCTGGGGCGTGGCGGCCCGGCCGCGTTCGGCGGGCTCGCCGTCGAAGACCAGGAGTCGATCCGACAGCATGTCGATCATGTAGATGTCGTGATCGATCACGAGCGCGGTGGCGTCGTTGGCGTCGGCGTACCGGCGGATCGCCGAGGTCGCCTGCACCCGCTGTTCGACGTCTAAGTGCGCGGAGGGCTCGTCGAGCAGGTACAGGTCCGCGTCCTGGGAGAGACAGGCCGCGATCGCGACCCGCTGGCGCTCGCCGCCCGAGAGATCCGTCAGGTTCTGGTCCATCACCGGCCCGAGGCTGAGCGGCTCGGCGATCTCGGTGGTCCAGTAGGAGGTACCGACGGCGTCGGTGACCGTCGAGAGGAACGCGTCGACCCGCATCGGCTGGTCAATCTCGACGTACTGGGGCTTGTAGGCGACTTCGAGAGCGGTGTCGATCGAGCCGGCGTCGGGCTCGAGCCGACCGGCAAGCAGCTTCGCGAACGTGGACTTGCCGATCCCGTTGGGCCCGACGACCCCAAGCACCTCGTTTTCCCGGATCTCGCCGGGGGCGACCTCGAGCGAGAACCCGCCGTCGTAGGCCTTCTCGAGTGCGGGATAGGAGACGATCGGCTCGCCGCCGACGCGCTGTTGGGGGGCGTGTTCCTCGAACTCGATCTCGGTCTCCCGGATCCGCATGTTCTCGGTTTCGAGATAGCCCGAGAGGTACTCGTTGATGCCGTTTTTGACCGACTTGGGCGGCGTGATCACCCCGAAGGTCCCGGGGTCGCCGTAGGCCACGTGGACGGTGTCGGTGAGCAGATCCAAGATCGCAAGATCGTGTTCGACGACCAGCACCGACCGATCGGCGTCCGCGAGCTCGCGGATCAGCCGCGCGGCGGTCATCCGCTGTCCGATGTCGAGGTACGGCGTGATCTCGTCGAGAAAATAGAAGTCGGCGTCCCGGGCGAGCGTCGCCGCGAGCGCGACCCGCTGGAGCTCGCCGCCAGAGAGGGTGTCGATCGGCTGATCGACGATCGACGCGATTTCGAGCCGCTCGATCAGCTCCGTCAACACGTCTCGCTCGTCGGTGCGGGCGAGCAGCTCCCTCGTGGTGCCGTCGAACCGATCGGGGATGCGGTCGACGTACTGTGGCTTGCGCGCGACCGTCAGGTCGCCGCCCCGGACCGCCTCGAGGTACTCCTGCAGTTCGGTGCCGCGGTAGGCCTCGAGCACCGCGTCCCAGCCGGGTTCCTCGCCGGGTCGGCCGAGGTTCGGGGCGAGCTCGTCGGCGAGGATCCGGACGGCGGTGGTCTTGCCGATCCCGTTCGGGCCGAGGATGCCCGTGACCCGCCCCTCCTGGGGGGCCGGCAGCCCGTACAGGGCGAAGCCGTTGTCGCCGTACCGGTGGATCGGGTCTTCATCGAGCTGCTGAGGGAGGTTGCGGATCGTGATCGCGTCGAAGGGGCACTTCTCGACGCAGATCCCGCAGGACTCGCCTAAACAGATCTCCTCGGAGATCCACACCTGGTCGGAACGCCCCTGGTAGGGCTCGTCGGCCTCGTAGCGTTCCTCGCGGGTGACGATGCAGTTCTTGCCGGTGCGGTTGGGCGGACAGAAGTTCGCACACTCGTAGTTACACCGGTCGGGCTGGCACTGATCCAGATCGACGACCGCGATGCTGTCGTCGGCCATTACTGGAGCGCACCGGTCGTCAGGAAGATCGCCCAGGTGATATACCACAGGGCGAAACTCATGAAGCCGATGTACAGCCGGTCTTTCGTCCCGAAGTCTCCGGTGTCGATCCCGACCAGCCGCAGTATGGGGATCTCGAGGACGATGACAGCCGCTAGGATCACCAGCCCGATCGGCCCGCCCGACCCCTCGACGAAAAGCGTCGAGGCGACGCCGGCGGCGATCCCGCCGAGCGTCGCCGTCGTCGTGACGGTGATCGACCGGATGTACGGGCTAACACCTCCCGTCGGGGCCCCGGCCTCGGACTCGGCCCCCGGATCGCCGTCGCTGGTTTCCGTCGCCATACGTAGTATGGGACTGCGGGGATCAAAAGGAGTTCGTTCCGCGAATTTATCCCGTCCGGGCGCCTTCGGCCGGTATGTCGACCGCTGACGGCCCGTCGGCGTGGTGGGTTGCTCTCGGCGGGGCGATCTTCCTCGGCGGGGCCGGCTGGTTCGTCCTCGCGGTCGTCACCGGCGGGGGCGTCCTCCGGGCGCTGGGGACAAACGGTCTCGGGGCGGCCGTGTTGATCGCGTGGGCCGGCCGGGACGCGCTCGTCGATTCCGATTCCGAGGTGACCTCGGTCGGCGGGGCTGCCGGGACCGCCCTCCTGCTGTACGGGGCGTACCTGGTCGCGGCCGGAGTCGTACTCTTGGCTACCGCCCCGTGGCACGGCCTGTTCGTCGTGGGGCTGCTGTACGGCGGGCTGGGCGTCGCGGCCGGGCTCGTCGGCGTGTTCGCCGTCCCGGTCGGCGAGAGCGCGGCCGCGACCGACGGGTGACTCCGGGGCGACGAGCCAGGTCAATCTTTATACAGCCGGCGTGCCTCACGATTACTCGATGACGGACACCGATGGGGAGGGCATCGCAGATCTGCCGCCGAGCGCGAAGCTCGTGTACAAGGTACTCGAGTACAACGGACCGCTCACGCAGAAGGGAATCGTCGAGGAGTCGATGCTCTCGGCGCGGACGGTCCGGTACGCGCTCGAGCGACTCGAGACGATCGGCGCCGTCGAGGAGGACGTATACTTCGCCGACGCGCGACAGAACCTCTACGAGATCGACCCACAAGAGGCCGAGCCCGCGGTGTCGGACTGACGGGCCGAGCCCGTTGAGTTCGCCGCGAGCCGGGAATCGGCGGGAACGTAGGCGGCGCAGACAGCTCGTTCGCTCTCTCAGGACGGGGTGACCGTCACCGTCCGCCCGCGATCGATCGCCCGCTCGAGTTCTTCGGCGATCGCGCTACCCCGAGAGACCTGGATCTCTCCGCCGCGGGAGACCGTCGCGGTGAACAGGTACTCCCCGTCGGCCCGCACCTCGACGGTCTCGCCGGCGTGCTCTGCCAGCGGGATCACGACGTGCCGGTCGGTCACGTCCGGCGTCACGGCGATGTCGCCCTCGGAACTCTCGTGGCGCTGGCCGCCGCCGTCCCGGTCTTGTGAGTCTTTCTCTGCGAGCGTTCGGACGTCGATGTCGATGCCGAGCCGGTCCTCGACCTCGGAGATCCGGCTGCCGCCCTTCCCGATGACCGTCGAGATGTCGCCTTCCTCGACCCAGACGACCGCGGCGTTCTGTCCGCGCAGCTCCACCTCGACGCCCCCGCGGGCGATCGAACGGATCTCGCGTTCGATCTCCTCTCTGGCAATTTGGTCGACGCCGGACTCGCCGCCCGGGTTGTCATCGAGGGGAACGGTCACGACCTGCCGGTTGAACGTGTAGATCTCGTACTCGGGGCGACCGGTCTCGAAGTCCCGGATGACGATCACCGGACGAGCGAGGTCTTCCTCCATCAGCCCCTCGGGGACTTTCACCTCGGTGGTGACGTCGTAGACGGTCGCGATCTCGCCGGCCTCGACGTAGACGACGGTGTCGACGACCTGCGGGATCAGGCCCAGTTCGACCCGGCCGATCAGCCGCTGGAGGGCGTCGATCGCGCGGGTCGCGTGGACGACGCCGATCATCCCGACGCCGGCCAGCCGCATGTCCGCGAACACCTCGAAGTCGTCGGTCTTGCGGACCTCGTCGTAGATCGTGTAGTCGGGGCGAACCATCAAAAGTGAGTCGGCTGTTTTCGACATCTGGCCGTCGAGAGCGGTGTACTGGGTGATCTCCGGGCCGACCTGCAGGTCCCGGGGCTTTTCCATCGTCTTGACGGCCTTGTCGGCGTCGACGAGAAACTCCCCGACGGCCTGTGCGAGCGTGGACTTGCCAGCCCCCGGCGAGCCGGCGATCAGCACGCCCCGGTCGCGCTCGCGGAGCCGGTCGCGGAGCTCGTCGGCGTAGTCGTACTCGTCGAGGCTAGTCTTGACGATCGGCCGGACGGCCGTGATCTCTAAGGCGTCGCTGAACGGCGGCCGGGCGATCGCGATGCGAAACTCTCCAAACTGGACGATCGTCATGCCGGGCTCGTCGAGCTCGGCGAAGCCCTCGGAGCTGTGTCTGACCGCCTCCTCGATGTCGGCGGCGTACTCCCGCAGGTCGGACTCGGTCAGGGGCTTCTCGCCGATGGTCTGGTACTGCATCTCCCCGATCGCGCCCCGCTTTGCCATCGGCGCGACCCCGACCCGGAGGTGCAGGCTCATCGTCTGCTCGTCGAAATACTCCTCGATCGCCAGCGTCTCGACGTCCGGGGTCTCGGGTTCGACGTACTCGACCTCGAAGCCTTTTGCCCGCGCGACCTCGGCCTGAACGTCGTCGCTCGTGAGCAGCGTCGCGCCGCGGTCGGCGGCCACCTCGCGGATCAACGCGTCGATCTCACCCTCGTCGGCGCCGCGTTTCTCGGCATCCCCGGGGCGGCGACCGACGTACTCGAGCTCGACTCGGCCGCGCGACTCGAGCTCGACTAACTCCTGGAGTTCGGCGAGGCCCGCCCAGCCGGTTTCCCGGCCCTGGTTTGCCTGTGACTCGAGCTCACCGACGACGGCCTCGGGAACGACGACGGTCGCCCCGGCGAACTCGCCGGCCTCGACTCGCTCTGAGACCCGGCCGTCGATGATAGCACTCGTGTCCGGGACGATTTCCATGCGGACGGTTGTGCGCGCCGGAACATAAGCGACCGGATCGCCCGACAGGACTTTACTCTCGGTCGTCGAGGACGCACACATGCGAGTGCTCGTCTGTCGCGGGCACGTCCACGGGATGGACGCCGCCGAGTACGCGCGGGCCCTCCGCGAGCGGCTGCCCGACCACGAGATCGCCCTCGCCTCGACGCCGGCCGAGGAACGGGCCGGCGTGGACGGCGCGACGGTGGTGACCGGGGCCGCGCCCCCGGAAACGCTGTTCGGGGCCGACGCCTCGCTGTTTGCCTGCGTGTACGCCGGCACGGACCACCTGGATCTCGACGGGCTCGAGGCCGCGGGCGTGGCGGTGACAAACGCCGCGGGCGTCCACGGACCGAACGTCGCCGAGCACGCCATCGGCGGGATGCTCGCTCACGCGCGGGGCTTCCGGGAGGCCCGGGCCCGACAGCGCGACCGCGAGTGGCGCAGCTACCGGACCGCCGAGCTCCGGGGATCGACGGTGACCGTCGTCGGACTGGGGGCGATCGGGACGGCGATCGTCGACCGACTGGCACCGTTCGGCGTCGAGACCGTCGGGGTGCGGTACACCCCCGAGAAGGGCGGTCCCACCGAGACCGTGTACGGCTTCGATGAGATCCACGCGGCCGTCGCGGACGCGGGGTACGTCGTGCTCGCCTGTCCGCTCACCGACACCACCCGGGGACTCGTCGACGCCGAGCTGCTCGAGACGATGCCCCCCCGAGCGGTGCTCGTAAACGTCGCCCGCGGCGGGGTCGTCGAGACCGACGCGCTGGTCGCCGCGCTGCGCTGGAACGGGATCGGCGGCGCCGTTCTCGACGTGACCGACCCCGAGCCGCTGCCCGGCGAGCACCCCCTCTGGGCGTTCGACAACGTCTTGATCACACCCCACAACGCCGGACACACCCCGGCGTATTACGAGCGGCGGGCGGACATCCTCGCCGAAAACGTCGCCGCCCTTGAGGCGGGCGAGCCGCTTCGCAACCGCGTGCGGTGACGGCGGGGGGTCGACGGGCTTTTTTTGCCGGGCCTCCCGGTCGAGGCATGAGCGATGTCGTCGAGCTGACCCGCGAGCTGGTCGCGATCCCGAGCCACGAGGACGAGACCGCGGCCGGCGACGCGATCGAGGCCTGGCTGCGCGAGCACACCGACGCGACGGTTACCCGCGATCGCCACGGCAACGTCTTCGCGCGCCAGGGCGGGGCGGACCGGCTCGCGCTGGTCGGCCACCACGACGTCGTCCCGCCGGATCCCTCGCAGGTTGCCGCCGACGGGGACAGGGACGGGGGCGGGAACGAGAACGGAGAGTACCTCCTCGAGCGCCGGGACGGTCGGCTGTACGGCCGCGGGACCGCCGATATGAAAGGCGCCGTCGCGGCCGCGATGTGTGCGTTTCGCGACACCGACCGGGAGGGCGTTACCTTCGTTTCGTTCGCCGGCGAGGAGCAGGGCGGAGTCGGCGCCCGGGGGGCGATCGAGGACGGCTTCGCCCCGACGTACGCGGTCGTCGGGGAGGGCTCGACGGGATACTCGAAGCCGGGCGTGACCGACGTCGCGGTCGCACACCGCGGGCGACGGGGGAGCACGATCCGGGCCCGCGGCGAGGCCGCCCACGCGAGCGAACCCGAGGCCGGCACGAACGCGATCTACCGGGCGAACGACGCGATCGACGAGATCCGCGCGCTCCCCGCGCCCAAGACGACGGTGCTGGGCCACGACGTGACCGGCTCGCTGGTCGTCACCGAGATCGAGGGCGGATCGGCCTGGAACGTGATTCCCGAGTCGTGTGCGATCACGCTCGACGAGCGGACTGTCCCCGACGGTCGGGCGCCGCTCGACCGGGTCGCAGAGCTGCCCGGGGTCGAGTGGGAGATCGACCAGGACCTCCCACCGATGGCCTGCAACGAACCGGCCTTCGCCGATCGGATCCTCGCGGCCGCCGCCGACGCACAGTCCGACGAGCCCGCAGACGTGATCAAACCTCACGCCACCGACGCGGGCTGGCTCGCGCGGGCGGGAACGACATGCGCCGTCTGCGGGCCGGCAGAGCGCGGCGAGGCCCACACGGCAGAGGAGAGCGTCTCGATCGAGGCCCTCGACCGAGCCTACCGGATCTACCGGGACATCGCCGCCGATCCCGAGATCTGACCCGGGACCGGCCGTCTGCCGGAGGGGGCGACTCAGCCCAGTAGCCGCCGGGCCCGTCCGATCGAGTCCTCGAGCAGCCGCCGATCGTCGGTGAATACCTCGATCGCGACCGTCCCGTCGAAGGCCGGCAGCCGGTCGACGAGCTGGTCGAACGCGATCTCGCCGGCGCCAAGCGGCAGGTGCGTGTCTCCGCGGCGGCGCACGTCGTGGAGGTGAAGATGTGAGATCGAGGTGCCGTACTCTTTTGCGAACCGGTCGATACCGTCGCCGCCGTCCTCGGCGTAGGCGTGCCCGACGTCGAAACAGACCGCGGTGTCGGTCTCGGCCGCGATCTCGCCGAGCACCGACAGCTGGAGGCCGTGGCGCTGGTGGCCGACGTTCTCGACGACGACCTCGACGCCGTGCTCGCGGCCCGCGGCGGCGATCGCGGCGATCTGGTCGCAGGCGGCCGAGCGCTGATCAAGGTCGTACGGATCCCGGACAGTGCCGTGTAGGACCGCCTTCCGGGCGCCGAGTTCTCCGGCCCAGGACAGCAGCCGGCGCTGGTGTGCGACGATCGCGTCGTTGATCTCCGGGATCGGCGTCGCGATCACCTGCTCGAAGGGAAGGTGGACGAGAAGCTCCAGCCCGTGTCGATCGAGCGCCGCGGCGAGCCGGTCCCCGTCGATCGCCCCGGGAACGTCGGCGGCTTCGGCGAGGCCGAACTCGACGAAGTCGGCGGCACCCCCGACCGCACCGATCCGATCGATTGCGTCGCCGACGGTGAACCCGTGCTCCATGACGCCTACTGGGAGCGCTCGGGCAAGACGGTACCGGACGATAGTACGGTTTTTTGTCCGTCGGCGCGTCAGGGCAGACAATGAGCGCCGACGCGCCCGCGACCGCCGGGGACGCCGAGTACGACTACGAGGGGCTCGGGCTCGTCGCCGGGCTCGAGATCCACCAACAGCTCGACACCGAGACGAAGCTGTTCTGTGGGTGTCCGACCGAGCTGCGCGAGCCCGAGGACGCCGACAGGCGATTCCACCGCCGGCTCCACCCGACCCGAAGTGAGCTCGGCGAGCTCGACGAGGCGGCCGTCGAGGAGAGCCGCGTCGACCGGGAGTTCGAGTACCTCGCCTACGACACGACCTGCCTGGTCGAGGAAGACGACGAGCCGCCCCGGCGGGTCGACGAGGAGGCCCTGACCGTCGGCCTCGAGATCGCCGAGCTGCTCGGAATGACCCCGGTCGACCGGGCCCACGTGATGCGCAAGATCGTCGTCGACGGCTCGAACACGACCGGCTTCCAGCGGACGATGTTGCTCGCGAGCGACGGGGTCGTCGAGACCGGCGAGGGCCCGGTCGGGATCGAGGACCTGATGCTCGAGGAGGAGAGTGCACAGCGGGTCGCCGAAACCGACCGCGGCGTCCGGTACAGCCTCGACCGGCTCGGGGTCCCCCTGGTCGAGATCGGGACCGACCCGGACATCCGCTCGCCGGCCCAGGCCCGCGAGACCGCAGAGCGGATCGGAATGCTGTTGCGCTCGACGGGGTCGGTCAAGCGCGGCCTGGGGACGATCCGCCAGGACGTCAACGTCTCGATCGCCGAGGGCGCACGCGTCGAGATCAAGGGCGTCCAGAGCCTCGACGATATCGACGACATCGTACGCAACGAGGTCCGCCGACAGGCCACGCTGGTCGAGATCGCGGACCGACTCGAGGAGCGCGACGCGGCGGTCGGCGAGCCGAGGGAGGTCACGGAGCTGTTTGCCGACACCGACAGCGGCGTGATCGAGTCGGTGCTGGCCGAGGGCGGGGTGGTGCGTGCGGTTCGGCTGGCCGGCTTCGACGGGCTCGTGGGTCGGGAGCTGCTCCCCGACCGCCGGCTGGGGACCGAGCTGGCCGATCACGCGAAGCGCCACGGCGCCGGCGGGATCTTCCACACCGACGAGCTCCCGGCATACGGAATCACCGAGGGCGAACTCGCGGCGGTTCGGGAGGCGGTCGCGACCGACCCCGAAGACGCGGTCGCACTGGTCGCCGACGACCCCGAGACCGCCGAGCTGGCGATCGAGGCCGTCGCCGAGCGCGCTCGAACGGCGATCGACGGCGTGCCCGAGGAGACCCGCGGCGCGAACGAGGACGGCACCACCCGGTACCTGCGGCCCCTCCCCGGCGCCGCGCGGATGTACCCTGAGACGGACGTACCCCCCGTCGAGCCCGACCCCTCGGCGGTCGAGACGCCGGAGCTTCTGACAGAGCGGGCCAAGCGCTACCGCGAGGAACACGGTCTGGACCCGGATCTGGCCGAGCAGGTCGCCTACGGCGAGCACATGCCGCTGTTCGAGCGGGCCGTCGGACTCGGAGCGGACCCGACGCTCGCCGCGAGTACCCTCGAGTCGACGCTCACCGAGCTCCGCCGGGACGGGGTGCCCGTCGCGGAGCTGACCGACGAGCAGCTGCTCGGAACCTTCGAGCTCGTCGTCGAGGGCGAGCTCGCGACCGAGGGCGTGCCCGAGCTGCTGGCGGCGCTCGCCGGCGAGCCGGAGCTCTCGGCGAACGAGGCCGCTGACCGCGAGGGACTGGGCAGCGCCGGCGAGAGCGAGGTCCGGGAGGCCGTTCGGGCGGTGATCGAGCGCAACGCGGGGCAGGTCGAACGCGAGGGGATGGGGGCGTTCTCGGCGCTGATGGGCGAGTGCATGGGCGAGCTCCGCGGGAAGGCAGACGGGGACGTCGTCAGCGACGTGCTCCGCGAGGAGATCCAGCGGCGGTCGTAGGCGGAGTCTGCCGGCGTGATTTGAACGGTGTGTCGCTCGGACCCACTCCCGAAGGGGGTTGGCTTTCGCTCGCTACGTGTCAGTCCTCCTCAGCCTCGCTCCGCCGCGCGCCTCGCCGGAAGACGCCGGTCAGCGTGATCACCTCGCGGTCGGTCGGATTGGCCCGGCCGATCAGGCGTCGGACGAGCCGCATCGTCTTGGCCCGTTTCTCCTCGGGGTGATCGATCGCGACGAGGAACTGTTCGATCCGGTCGTAGAGGCGCTCGATCTCGGACTCGTCGGCCCGGTCTCGGCTCGGGTCGGGGAGCTGGCTCTCCGCGCGGGCTAACTCCTGGGTCCCGTACAGGGCGATCGTCGCGGCCTGGCCGAGGTTCAGCGACGGGTACGCGGCGCTCGCGGGGATCGAGCAGACCCGGTCGAGGCGGGCCAGCTCGGCGTTGGTGAGCCCGTTGTCCTCCCGGCCGAACACCAGGGCGACCTCCGCATCGACTGGGGCCAGCTCCGCGGCCAGCTCGCCGACGGGAACGAACGGGAACCGGACGTGGCTGGTTGCGTCCTGGTTCGTCCGGGCGGTGAACCCGACCGTGTAGTAGGAGTCGACGAGCTCGTCGAAGCTCGGCCGAGCGTGGTTCGGGAGGATGTCCTCGCGGGCCTGGCCGGCGAAGCCGTAGGCCTCGCCGTCGGGAGCGAGCGGCGGCCCGTCGATCACCAGCAGCTCCTCGAAGCCGAAGTTTTTCATCGCGCGGGCGATCGTGCCGACGTTGCCCGGCGTCTGGGGCTCGACGACCGCGACGGCCGGCGGCCGGGGGCGATCGCTCATCGACGAGCGTTCGCGGCGGCGCAAAAAAGCGCTTGCGACGGCTGGGGCGGGCGAGTGGTTTCCGTGCCTATTAGAAGCGCCTGCCCGTGGGACAAGCATGCAGACTGTGGATGCGGCCGGGCTCGCGATCGGCGACGATCACCCGCCGCGGATCATGGGCGTACTGAACGTCAGCAAAGAGTCCCCGTACGACCCGAGCGTCTACGACGACCCCGGCGAGGCGGCGGCCTACGTCGACGACCGGCTCATCGACGAGGGGGCCGATATCGTCGACGTCGGCCTCGAGTCGGCCAACAAGCGCTTCGAGGTGCTCTCGGCCGAGCAGGAGCTCGACCGCCTGGAGACGGCCGTCCAGACGATCGAGAGCGTGAGCGGCGACGCCGTCTTCTCGATCGAGACCCGCTATCACGAGGTGGCCGAGGCCGCGCTAAATCGCGGGTTCGAGATGGTAAACGACATCTGCGGGTTCGCGGACCCGGAGATGCCCCGGGTCTGCCGGGAGTACGACGTCGCCGTCGGGAAGATGGCGAGTCCGCCGGATCTCGAACGGCCCGGCGCGATCGAGGACGTCGACGAGATCTACGACGCGTTGACCCGCAACGGGCTCACGGAGAAGACGATCGTCGACCCGGCTTTCGGCGGCTGGAGCGAGGACAAGACCGTCGCCGACGACCGGGAAACGTTCCGCCGGCTCCGGGAGTTTCGCGCCCACGGCCAGCCGATCCTGGTCTCGATCAACCGGAAGAACTTCCTCCGGTCGATCGCCGGCCGGGACACGGAGGGGGCGCTTCCAGTGTCGCTCGCGGCCACATCAATGGCCGTCGACCGGGGCGCACACGTGATCCGGACCCACGACGTCGCCGAGACCCGCGACGCCGCCTTGATCGGCGCCGAGCTCGGCCGCGATCGGGTCCGCCGGACCGTCGAGGCGATCGAGGTGGAAGAACTCGACGTTACGGCCGTCGGCGAGGCCGACCGATACCTCCCCGAGGGCGGCGATCCCGAGCGGACCGTGGCCCAGCTCTACCGGCTGACCGGGCTCGGAGCCGCCGACCGGGAGACCCTCAAAACTCGGGCAGGGGACTGTCTGGTCGCCGACGGGAGCCCGGTCCTGGTCGGCGGGACGGTCGCCGAACTCAGGAAACTGGCGGCGCGGGTCGAGGCCGACGCGTCGACGGTCGCGGCGGCGCTGCGGGCCGGCCTCGACGGGTAGATGGCCGGACTCCCCTTCGCGGAGTGGGGGCCGGTCTACGAGGCGATCCTCGCCGACTTCGGCTACGACCGGGCCGGCGACGAGCGCTCTCGGGACCTGCTCGGCGAGCTCGTCGGGCGGACAGTCGACCCCGCGACGGCGTCGCTGTCCGGACAGGTCGCGGTCGCCGGCGCCGGCCCGACCCTCGGAGACGAGCTCGGAGTCGTCCGGGCGGCAGACGCCGTCGTCGCCGCCTCCTCGGCGGCCGCCCGCCTGGACGATCGAGAGATCGCGGTCGACTGGATCGTGACCGATCTGGACGGCCAGCCGGCGCGGACCGCCGAACTCGCCGACGCCGGCACGCCGGTCGCGGTCCACGCACACGGCGACAACCGCCCGGCGATCGAACGGTGGGTGCCCCGACTCGAGGCGGCGGTGCTCCCGACCACCCAGGCGGCGCCGACAGATCGCGTGTACAACGTCGGCGGGTTCACCGACGGCGACCGGGCGGCCTTTCTCGCCGACGCGTTCGGGGCCGATCGGCTCGTCTTCCCCGGCTGGACGGTTACAGACGCCGAGGTCTCCGCGGAGAAACGCCGGAAACTCGCGTGGGCCGAGCGACTGCTGTACTGGCTCGAACGGCGCCGCGGGGAGCGGTTCGACCTGCTCGACGGGCGCCGCGAGCAGCTCTCAGTTCCGTGAGGCGCGCCGACGATCGATTACGATCAAGCCCTCCCCGTTTCGTACCCCGCGGTCACGAACGGCGGAGACTGATCGTTCGAGGCAGGCAGTCTGTCGGGTTCGCAAGGAGACGGGAACGGTCACAACGCGTCCCGCTGGCAGGAGCCACACAGCCGCTCTTCTTTGACGTCGACCTCGCGGACGGTCGGCGAGAAGTTCATCACACACCGGTTGTTGTCGCAGTGTTCCAGCCCGAACGTGTGGCCGATCTCGTGGACGACCTCCTTGCGGACCCGGTCGGAGAAGATCTCGTCGGCGGAGCGATCCGAAAAGCCGCCGTCCGAGGAGGTCCGCAGCCGGTAGGTGGAGATGACGCTACCGCTGCCGCCTAAGTACGCCAGCCCGAACACGTAGTTGCGCCGGTGGTAGTACAGGTCCTCGGGGGTGATCGCGATGTTTTTGCTGCCGCGGCCGACCCGCTTTGCCAGGTCGATGAACTCCTCGGCGCGGTACTGCTCGCGGTCCGCGTCGTAGGCGCCCTCGGGGACCGGGTGGGCGTCGCTGACGCTGACTTCGGAGTCGTAGATCGTACGGAGCCCGTTCGAGGCCTCCCGCTTGACCACGGGGTCGACCTCGCCGACCGGCACGATGTCGACGCGCATACGAATTTCTAATACGGTCGCCCGGTTAAAAGTCTGTGTGCGACCAAACGCCCGAGCGCTCTGCGATCGTCTCGACGGGGCCGATCGGGCCGTCGAGATCGGCGTCGGGCGCCGCCCCGAGGTCGCCGCGGGACTCGCGGCTCGGGGCGTGGCCGTGACCGCGACCGACCTCTGGGAGCGGTCGGTCCCCGAGGAGGTGCGGTTCGTCCGCGACGACGTAACCGACCCGCGACGCGCGGTCTACGCCGGGGCCGACGTGCTGTATGCGCGCAACCTGCCGCCGGAGCTGCAGCGCCCGACCGTCGAACTGGCCCGGGTGGTCGAGGCCGCGTGCCTGTTCACGACGCTCGGGGGTGACCCGGCGGTGGTGCCCGCCCGACGAGAGCAGCTGCCGGCCGAGACGCTGTACCGGGCCCGTCGGTGACCGACCGGGACGGAAAGGCACAAGCCGGCGACGCCGCGATCCCGGGTGTGCAGTCCGAACTCGAACTCGACGGGCTCGTCCTCGACATCGACGGCGTGCTCGTCGACGTCTCCGAGTCATACCGGCGGGCGATCGTCGAGTCGATCGATCGGGTCTACGGAGACACGATCGCCCGCGAGGACGTCCAGCGGTTCAAGGAGGCCGGCGGGTTCACGAACGACTGGGAGCTGACCAGCGCCGCCGCGCTGTACCTGCTCGCCCGGCGAGAAGCCGGCGACCGGCCGGCGCCGCTCGCGGACGTTCCGGCCTTCACCGAGGCGATCGGGGGCGCCGGCGGCGGGCTCGAGGGAGCGCGGGCGGTCGTCTCGGAGGCCCTTCCGCGCGAGAGCGAGCGAGCGCTCGCCGCGCTCGACGGCGACCGGCTCAAGGACCACTTCCAGGCGCTGTACCTGGGCGGGGAGCTGTACCGCGAACTCGAAGGGGGCGATCCGCCGATCGAGGCCGACGGGTACGTTCACGACGAGCCGGTCTTGCTCGCCGCGGAGACCGCGGAGCGACTCTCGACGGTGCCGCTGGGGGTGTTCACCGGCCGGCCGGCCGCCGAGGCGTCGATCGCGCTCGACCGGGTGGGGCTATCGGTGCCGACGGATCGTCGGGTGACCATGGACGACCCCGAGCCGGGAAAGCCCGCCCCCAACGGGCTCCGTCGGCTCGGCGCGGCGCTTGGCGTCGACCGGATCGGGTTCGCCGGCGACACCCTCGACGACGTCGGGACGGCGGTGCGGGCCGACGGGACCGACGGGCGCAGCTACCACGGGATCGGCGTCCTCACCGGTGGGCTCGGCGGCGAGCGGGGCCGGCAGCTGTTCGAGGAGGCCGGCGCGAGCGCAGTCGTCGAATCGGTCAACGAGCTGCCGGCGCTGCTCGGGTAGGGCGGCGTCGAGGCCGGTGTCGGTAGATCTAACAGCCCCTCGGGAGAACCGCCGAGTATGCGACTCCAGGAACACCAGGCCAAGGCGCTGTTCGCCGAGGCCGGAATCCAGGTCCCCGAGTCGCGGCTCGCCGAGGACGTCGAGACGGCCGTCGCGGCCGCGAGGGAGGTCGGTCCCCCGGTCGCGGTGAAGGCACAGGTCAGGGTCGGCGGGCGCGGCAAGGCCGGCGGAATCGAGCTGGCCGGGGACCTCGACGCGGTCGGGGCGGCCGCGGAGCGGATCCTCGGGATGGAGATCGGCGGCCGCCGGGTCGAGTCCGTGCTAATCGAGGCGGCCGTTGAGGCCGAAACCGAAGCGTACGTCGGGATCACCGTCGATCGCGCGGCGGGCCGACCGGTCGCGATGGTCTCCCGGGAGGGCGGAGTCGAGATCGAGACCGTCGCCGCCGAGCGGCCGGAGGCGATCGCCCGCGAGCCGGTCGATCCAGCCTTCGGATTACACCCCTACCAGGCCCGACGGGCCGCCCACGAGGCCGGGCTCGACCGCACGGTCGCCGGCGAGGTCGCCTCGGTCCTGACCGCGCTGTACGAGCTGTGGGTTGAGCGGGACGGCCGCGAGGCCGAGATCAACCCGCTGATGATCACCGACGGCGACGCCGAGGCCGACCCTACCCTGGAGGCTCCGAGGGTGGTCGCCGCCGACGCGGTGTTTTCCCTCGACGACGACGCCGCGTACCGGCACCCGGAGCTCGCCGCGCGGGCAGCCGATCGCGGAGACGAGTTCGAAGCCCGGGCGGCCGAGCACGGGTTCGATTACGTCCGGCTCGAAGGGAGCCTCGGGGTGATCGGCAACGGCGCCGGGCTCGTGATGGCCACGCTCGATCTCATCGATCACCGCGGCGGAGCGCCGGCGAACTTCCTCGACATCGGCGGCGGCGCGGACGCGGACCGGGTCGCGGCCGCGATGGAGGTGGTCTACGACGACGACCGCGTCGAGGCCGTGCTGTTCAACGTCTTCGGCGGGATCACCCGGTGTGACGAGGTTGCCCGAGGAATCAACGACACGCTGGCGGCGCTGGGCGGCGCGCCCAAGCCCACCGTCGTCCGGCTGGCCGGGACGAACGCCGCGGCCGGACGGGAGCTACTCGATTCTACGCTTCGGGTCGAACGCTCCTTCGAGGGGGCCGTCGAGGCGGCGATCGCGGCGGCGGCCGGCGGGAACGAGCGCGAGGGGACAGACTCGACCCGGGAGGCGGATCGATGAGCGCGCTCGTCGACGAGGACACGCGGGTGCTCGTTCAGGGCATCACCGGCGGGGCCGGACGGTTCCACGCCGAGCGGATGCGGGCGTACGGAACTGACGTCGTCGCCGGGGTCGTCCCGGGCAGGGGCGGAACCGAGACCGCCGGCGTGCCGGTCTACGACACCGTCGCAGCTGCCGTCCGCGAGCGGGAGCCGACGGCGGCCGTGACCTTCGTGCCCCCCGCGGCGGCGGCCGACGCGCTGTTCGAGGCGATCGACGCCGAACTGGACGTTGTCGTCGCGGTGACCGAGGGAATCCCGATCCAGGAGATGCTCCGGGTTCGGCGCCGGCTCGCGGCGGCCGAGACCCGACTCATCGGCCCGAACACACCGGGCGTGATCACTCCGGGGGCAGCGAAGGTCGGCATCCTGCCGGGAGAGATCTTCGCGCCAGGCTCGGTCGGGATCGTCTCGCGGTCCGGAACGCTGACCTACGAGATCGTCGACGCGCTCACCGAGCGGGGGTTCGGCCAGTCGACGGCGATCGGCGTCGGCGGCGATCCGATCGTCGGGACCGACCTCCCGACCGCCGTGGAGCTTCTCGACGCCGACCCGGCGACCGAGACGATCGTCCTCTGCGGGGAGATCGGCGGGACCGGCGAGCAACGCGTCGCGGCCGCCCTCGAGTCGATCGACACGCCGGTGGTCGGGTTCGTCGCGGGGCGGACCGCGCCGGCCGGGACGCGGATGGGCCACGCCGGCGCGATCGTCTCGGGATCGGGAAGCGACACCGCAGCGAGCAAGATAGAGGCCCTCGAAGCGGCCGGGACCGCCGTCGCGGCGACCCCGGCCGGCGTCGCCGCGGCGGTCGCGGAGCTCCGGTAATCGGGGTTTCGAACGGATTAACTGTCTACCGGCCCGTACTCGGAGTATGAGTTCGGATCTCGGCTCCTACGGTACGGCGGCGATCTGTGAGGTCTGCTCGAACGAGCTCGACCGGATCGCCGAGGTCGAGCTGCTGACCGACCGCGAGCTCGACCTGCTGCGCCAGCCAAAGCGCCGGGTCAACGCGAACATCTCCCTGCGGATGGACGACGGCTCGGTGGAAGTCTTTCCGTCGTTCCGGATCCAGTACAACGGCTCCCGGGGGCCGACGAAAGGCGGACTCCGATTCCACCCGAGCGTCAACGAAGACGAGGTCGACCAGCTGGCCTTCCTGATGACGCTCAAGTGTGCGGTCGTCGACATCCCCCTCGGCGGCGCGAAGGGCGGGATCCAGGTCGATCCCGACGAACTCTCCGAGGGCGAACTCGAGCGGCTCTCGCGGGCGTACGTCCGGGAGTACCACGACATCATGGGCCCGGACAAGGACATCCCGGCGCCGGACGTGAACACCGACGAGCAGGTGATGGCCTGGATGCTCGACGAGTACGAGCACATCACCGGCGAGGCCGCGCCGGGCGTGATCACCGGCAAGCCGGTCGAGCTGGGCGGCAGCGAGGGGCGGGGGACCGCGACCTCCTACGGCGGGGCCGTGCTGTTCGATGAGTTCGTCGACGCGGAGGGCATCGACGCCCAGACGATCGCGATCCAGGGATTCGGCAACGTCGGCGCGAACCTCGCGCTCTTTCTCGACGAGCGGGGCTACGACGTGGTGGCGGTCAGCAACGTCGCCGGGGCGCTGTACGACCCCGACGGGCTCGACGTGCCGGCGGTGTACGACCGCCACGCCGAGGGCGGCGAGCTGTCGGCCCCCGACGCCGAAGGGATCACGAACGACGAGCTGCTCGCGCTCGACGTAGACGTGCTCGTCCCCGCGGCCGTCGAGGATCAGATCACGATGGAAAACGTCGAAGACGTTCGGGCGACCGCAGTCCTGGAGATGGCAAACGGGCCGACCACCAGCGCAGCCGACCAGCGGCTCGCCGAGCGGGGCGTCCCCGTCCTACCGGACATCCTCGCGAACGCCGGCGGCGTCACCGTCTCCTACTTCGAGTGGATCCAAAACACCACCCACGAGTACTGGGAGGAGTCCATGGTTCAGGAGAAACTGGAGACCCAGATGCGCTCGGCGTTCGACGATCTCAGGGAGATCCGCAACGGCAACGCCCGCACCTGGCGCGAGGCCGCCTACGTCCAGGCAGTCAATCGCGTTCTCGACGCCGAGACCTACCGCAGCAACGTCTCGCGGTAAACAGACGCGGACGCTTAGCCGGGCACCCCGAGCGACCCGAGCGGACGGAGACTGGATCGGCGCCGATCACTCGAGCGCGTCGGTGATCGCGTCCGGATAGAAAAGCGCCGGATCGAGCAACTTGTCGGCCTGTCGGGTGACAAACTCCGGCAGCGAGCCGTCGGCGTAGACCAACACCGTCAGCTCCGGATTGCGGTCTTTCGCGACGGGGATCGCCGTCGGCTGTTCGAGGTCGGTGAGCACGAACGCGTCGGCCGCGTCGATCCCCGCCGACTCGAGGCCGGCGGCGTCGGCGGTCGTCGCGTGGGTCAGGTCGTGGGCGTCGAGCGCTCGCGCGAGCCCGCGGTCGTCGGCGCCGCCGATGACGATCTTCATCACTCGTACTCGATGGTCGCCGGGGGCTTATGTGTCACGTCGTAGACCACCCGCGAGACCGACTCGTTTTCGCCGGTGATCCGGGACTGGATCCGCTGGAGGGTCCCCCAGTCGATCTCCTGGGCGCGGGCGGTCATGCCGTCCCGAGACTCGACCGACCGGACCGCGACGACCCAGCCGTGGACGCGGTTGTCGCCCTTGACGCCGGTCGCCCGGCCGAGCACGGCCGCGAGCGCCTGCCAGGGCTCGTACTCGGTCAGCTCCTCCTCGACGACGTGGGTGGCCTCGCGGGCGACCCGGAGTTTCTCCTCGGTGACCTCCCCGAGGACCCGCACCGCCAGTCCCGGCCCGGGGAACGGCATCCGCTCGCTGGTCTCGAGATCGAGCGCCCGGGCGACCTCGCGGACCTCGTCCTTGTAGAGATCGCGCATCGGCTCGACGATCCCGTCGAAGTCGATCACCGCCGGGAGCCCGCCGACGTTGTGGTGGGACTTGATCGACCCCTCACTCTCGATCCGGTCGGGGTAGATCGTCCCCTGGACCAGGTAGTCGGCGCCGACCTCGCGGGCAACGGTCTCGAACTCCCGGATGAACTGCTCGCCGACGACCCGCCGTTTCTCCTCGGGATCGGTCACGTCCGCCAGCGCCTCGAGAAAGCGCTCGCGGGCGTCGACGACCCGCAGCGAGTCCATGTACGCGAACGTCTCGCGGATTCCCTCTGTTTCGCCTTTCCGCATGAGTCCGGTGTCGACGTAGACGGGCGTGAGCCGGTCGCCGACGGCCTCGTAGGCCAGCGCCGCGGCCGTCGAGGAGTCGACCCCTCCGGAGAGGGCGATCACCGCCTTCGCGTCGCCGATCTCCGCCGCGATCTCCGCGACCGCCTCCTCGATGAACGCCTCGGTCTCGACCATCAGACACCACCCCCGGTGGCCGCCTCGACCAGGCCGACGAACGGCGGACTGGCCCGGGTCGGTCGCGACCGGAACTCGGGGTGAAACTGCGTGCCCAGGAAGTACGGGTGCTCCGGCAGCTCGAGGATCTCCATCCGCGGGCCAGACCGCCCGGAGAAGACCAACCCGGCGGCCTCCAACTCCTCGATGTAGGCGGGGTTGACCTCGTAGCGGTGGCGGTGGCGCTCCTCGCACCGGTCGCCGTACAGGCTGCTGGCGAGGGTCTCGGGGTCGATCTCGGTGTCGTGTGTCCCCCGGCGCATCGTGCCGCCCAGCTCGTCGAGGCCTTCCTGTTCGGGCAGCAGGTCGATCACCGGGTGGGGAGTCCCCTCTGCCAGCTCGGCGGAGTGGGCGTCCCGGAGCCCGAGGACGTGGCGGGCGAACTCGACGACGGCCATCTGAAAGCCCAGACACAGCCCGAGGAAGGGGAGTCCGGTCTCGCGGGCGTACCGGATCGCCTCGATTTTGCCCTCGGTCGCCCGGGCGCCGAACCCGCCGGGGACGACCAGGCCGTCGAGCCCGTCGAGTTCGCCGTCATGGCCGTCGACGAGCTCCTTGGCGTGGATCCACTCCCGGCCCACCGCGACCCGCCGCTCCAGGCCGGCGTGTTTGAGCGCCTCGTGGACCGAAATGTAGGCGTCCTCGAGGCCGTACTTGCCCACGAGCGCGATCCGGGCCTCCGTCGTCGCCTCGCGGGTGATCCGGTCGCGCCAGGTGGTCTCGCGGTCGTTCGATGGCGTAGCGGCGCCGGTCAGCGCCAGTTCGGCGAGCACGTACTCGTCGACGCCCTCGGACTCGAGGACGAGCGGCACGCGGTAGATGTCCTCGACGTCGGGGTTCGAGAACACCGCGTCGGTGGGAACGTCACAGAACAGGGCGATCTTCTCGCGTGTGTCGGGCTCGAGTGGGTCGGCACACCGGCCGACGATCGCGTCGGGCTGGAGGCCGATGCTCCGGAGCTCCTTGACGCTGTGTTGGGTGGGTTTCGTCTTCTGTTCGCCGGCCTGGGAGTAGGGCACGAGCGTGACGTGGACGAACATGATGTCCTCCTCGTCTTGTTCGTGGGCGAACTGCCGCAGCGCCTCAAGATACTGCATTCCCTCGATGTCTCCGACGGTGCCCCCGACCTCGACGATACAGACGTCGCTACCGCCCGCGGCCTCGCGGATCCGGCGCTTGATGTCGTCGGTGACGTGGGGGATGATCTGGACGGTCCGCCCCAGGTACTCGCCGGCCCGTTCGTTGTCGATCACGTGCTGGTAGACCTTGCCAGTCGTGACGTTGTGATCGGCGGTCATGTCCACGCCCAGGAACCGCTCGTAGTTGCCCAGGTCGAGATCGACCTCGGTGCCGTCCTTGAGCACGTACACCTCGCCGTGTTCAAACGGGTTCATCGTGCCGGCGTCGACGTTGAGATACGGGTCGATCTTGACCGCCGTCACGTCGAACCCGGCGGTCGCGAGCAGGCGCCCGACGCTGGCGGCCGTAATCCCCTTGCCCAGGCCGGACATCACCCCCCCGGTGACGAACACGAACTTCTCCCCCAGGCTCGGGTCGTACTCGTCTGTTGGCATACCGACCGTGTGCCGGGCACGGGCAAAACCGTTTCGACAGCGCGAAATCCCGGGAGCGCGCCGATCGGAAGGTGGTTAGCCAGCGGACAAAAACTCGGCGACGAGCTCGCCGACGCGCTCGCGCTGGCCGACAAAGAAGTGATCGGCCGCGAGCGTCTCGACGGACCCGCCGCGCTCGTGGGCCCGGTCTGCCACCGGGGCGGCGTCCGCGGTGTCGTCGCGGGTGCCGTAGACGACCTGCAGCGGGACCGTCAGCGCAGAGACCGCGCCGAGAACGTCCAGTCCGGCCGAGAGCCGCCGGGCCGGGGCGAGCGCGGAGACCGCACCCAGCCGGTCCGGAGCCTCGGCAGCGGCGAGTACCGCGACGGCGCCGCCGAAGCTGTAGCCGAACAGCGAGACGGTCTCGTACCGGTCGGTGGCCCAGGCGAGGGCGGTCAGGGCGTCGTCGCGCTCACCGCGGCCGCCGTCGAAGGCGCCGTAGTCGATCCGCAGACAGTCGATGCCCCGCGCGCCGAGCGCGTCGCTGACCGCCCGCAGCCGGCTGTCGTGTCTGTCTCCGCCGTGTTGGGGGTGAGGCGGGCAGGCGACGACCGCCGCCCGCGGGGCATCGATAGAGGCCGCGCGGTCGAGCGTCGCCTGGAGGTCGCGCCCCCCAGGGAGCGAAACCGGCGTCGCCGAGCGATCGGCCATACACACGCCCGGCAACCCGGATGTAAGAATTTTAAGTTTCGACCACCCTGGTGTACGTATGGGGATCCTCTCGCGCGCCTCGTATGTCGTGCGGTCGAAGCTCAACGCCCTGCTCGACAGGGCGGAAGACCCGGGGGAGACGCTCGATTACTCCTACGAGCAGCTGCGCGACGAGCTGCAGAACGTCAAACAGGGCATCGCGGACCTGACGACTCAGAAGAAACGCCTCGAGATCCAGAAACGCCGGCTCGAACAGAACGTCGAGAAACACAACGAGCAGGCCAGACAGGCCGTCGACCAGGGCCGGGACGACCTCGCGCGGCGCGCGCTCGAAAAGAAGAAACAGAAAATGAACCAGATCGAGAATCTGGAGCGCCAGATCGACGATCTCAAAGGAAAACAGGAGAACCTGATCGAGCAGAAAGACCAGCTCAAACAGCAAATTGAGGAGTTCCGCACCAAAAAGGAGACGATGAAGGCCCGCTACGAGGCCGCGGAGGCACAAAAGCGGGTCAACGAGGCCGTGACCGGCGCCGGCGAGGAGATGAGCGACGTGACCCGCCAGATCGAACGGGCAGAGGAGCGAACAGAGGAGATGGAGGCCCGCGCCGCGGCGCTCGACGAGCTGCGCGAGAGCGGGGCCTTGGAAAACGCGGTCTCGGACAAAAGCGATCTTGACCGCGAGCTCGAACAGCTCTCGACGGACAGCTCGGTCGACCGCGAGCTCGAGACGCTCAAATCGGAGATGGGCGAAAGCAAAAGCGAGAGCGACGACGGTACGGTCGAGTCGTCGGTCGACCCCGCCGAAGCCGACGTCGACCTCGAAGAACTCGAGGAGTCGGTCGACGAGAGCGAGGTCGACGCCGAACTCGAAGAGCTGAAAGAAGACCAGTCCTGAACTGCTCCCGGTGACTCCTCGGGTTGGAGAACCAACCACACGATCCGTCTCCTCGATCGGCAGGTTATATGACGAGTGAGTGGCGTAGCTACGATGGGTTACAGAATGGATAAAAACAGATAACAACGCTGTGCAAGATACAGGGTGTGAGTTCGACAGTCATTTGAGCTTCGGGAATCTACTTATTACCCGGGGTAATTTATTTTCGTTCGTATGGAACATTGTATGAAAGTTGAGCTGAGAGAGCCGATAACATGGCAAAATTAGGGTTGTTAGCGAACGGAGCAGGGCTTGTGATCAGTATTATAGGCACCCTGTTATTATTTATGCACGTAACGAATAAATGGAACTCACACATTTATGATATGGGGTCCATAGCAATTGGATACCTCGGTCTAATTCTCCTTGGGATAGCCGTATCCGTCACGAGCATCGGGCCCTTGTTTATGACTGAACTCGATTAAAATGCTCTGTTGAATAGCGGTTCTTGTAGTCATCGTGCCAGCGATCCTTTTTGCAGCAGCGATGAACTCGTTTATCCAGCGGACTCTGTTCGTGGCGCTCCCGCACAGGGAGCTGACAGATACGTTCGGTAAGTCGGAGGCGCTGCTGATACTGGCGGTGTTCTTTGGCTTGTCTCACTACTCGGGCACCCCGAGGGGGCCGGTGGGCGTGTTCTTGACTGTGTACTCGCGAAGCTGATGATAGAAACCCGCAGTATCGTCGTCGCTTGGATAATTCACTTTTTCCTTGATGTTATTATTCCCACGGCATTTTTGACCTGATATCGGGAATAGTGTCGTCAGCGACTCGCAAAGGCTGGCGTTCGTGAAGCTGGGGCTGGCTGCGCCGCACTTGCGCTCCCTATCTTGCACAGCGTGCAGCAGACAGGCGAAACCCGTCACGAACTAGCGGCAGTTCACGGGGCAACTGGTCGATCGTGTACAACTCTACGACACGGGGCTGAGATAACCCAGTCTCGGAGACAGCCACCCGAGTCGGACGAATCAAATACCCCAGACCGCAACAGCGGCTAT
>CAYRQD010000010.1:0-77901 GCA_964426325.1 uncultured Halobacteriales archaeon
CTCGGGTGGTGAGAAGTCCCAGGCAGAGTCAGCCGAACATCTGGCGCATCATCGGATGCATCTCCATGAGCTGCTCCTCTGCGATCTCCTCGTAGAGCTTGTAGGTAATCGAGACCGTCAGCAGCAATCCGGTCCCGGTGACTCCGCCGATCGTGCCGAGCATGTTCGCCGCGACAGCAAGCAGGCCGACCAGGGCGCCGCCGATGACCGTCACCTGTGGGATGTACTGATCGAGCACCCGCTCGATGCTCCTGACGTTCTGCCGGAACCCGGGGATCTGCATGCCCGAGCCGTGGATCTGCTGGGCGGTCGCGGCCGGGCCCATGTTCGTGGTCTTGACCCAGAAGATCGCGAAGATCGCCCCGCCGACGACCATGATCGTCAGGTCGATCGACACCCGGGTCATGATCTCGAGGGGGCTGTTCGCCCCGCCCTCGTCGATGAACCACATCCAGTCCTGCGGGCTCTGGATCGGCGCCAGGTAATAGAACAGTCCGCCGGTGGGTTGCCCCTCGGCGTACTGGC
Source organism: uncultured Halobacteriales archaeon (assembly GCA_964426325.1). Classification (GTDB taxonomy): domain Archaea; phylum Halobacteriota; class Halobacteria; order Halobacteriales; family Haloarculaceae; genus Halovenus. Next base: position 526 of record CAYRQD010000010.1, read on the forward strand.
CCAAGAACGCGGGCATTCCACCGCTGAGCTGGCGGTTCAGGATTCGGCCCATGAACTGGATGTTCATCTGAAGCGCCCGCACGAGGATCATCGGCAGGACGCTGGCGTAGATGAGCTTCACCGGGAACCGTCCGCGGGCGCCTTTCACGCGGGCGTTCGAGAGGGGAATCTCGACCCGGACGCTCTCGGCGTAGACGACGATCGAGAAGATCCCGATCGTCGTGATGATCGGGATCAGGCCGTACTGGCCCTCGCCGATCAACAGTAGTTCGATGCCAGCCGGACTCGTCAGTGCGGGGGTCTCGGCGGCCCCGAGCAGTATCCGGCCCCACTGGGGGAAGATGCCCCAGTCGCCGCCGAGAGTCGGGGTCGCGAACAGTCCGCCGACCAGCCGCTGGCTCACGCCGGCGATGATGAACAGTCCGACACCGCTCCCGACGCCCCACTTGCTGACCACCTCGTCCATGTACAGGAGGAGGATCCCGCCGACGAACACCTGCGCGAACAGGATCCACTCGAGCAGTCCCGGCGCGATCCCGAGGGTCGTATCCGGGTTGAGAAAGCCCGCGAACACCATCGGGAAGGCGGTCATCGCGGTCACGATCACCACGAGCAGCTTCTGCAGGCCCTGGTAGAGCACCTGATCGCGGGGGTTGTTCTGGGTGTCGAGTCCGAGCAGGTCCGCCCCGCCCAGCAGCTGCAAGACGATGCTCGCGGTGACGATCGGCCCGATGCCGACCTGCATCAGCGAGCCAGAGGCGCCGGCCAGGATCGAGCGGAACTGGCCGAACACGTCTGACTCGGCGCCGAGTCCGTAGAGGGTGACGTTCGTCAGGAAAAAGTACAATACGAGGATGCCGGCCGTCCAGCCCAGCTTCCGTCGGAAGGGGACGTGTCCCTGGGGCCGCCTGACCGACGGCATCCGCGTGAGCACCGGTTCCGCGGTGTCTTTCCAGCTCATTGGTGTTTGTGGTCTGTTGTGTTACGCGTCCGCGTCGGCGGTCGGTTCTGTTTCCGGTTCCGAGTCCGTCTCGGCCGCGACGGCCTCGCCGCCGGCCGCGGCGAGTCGTTCCCGGGCGCTCTCGGAGAATGCGTCGGCGACGACGGTGAGTTCGCGTCGTACCTGGCCCCCGCCGAGAACCTTGACCTGGTCGACGGGCTCGTCGATCAGCTCGCGGGCGTCGATCCGATACCCCGCCCCGCCCCCGGTCTCCTCGGCGAGCCCGTCGGCGGCCAGCAGCGGTGCGTCCTCGTCGAGCTCGCGCAGCTCGACGGTCGCGACGTCGTCCGTTACGGCCTCCGGCCGGTCGAACCCGTACTTTCCGAGCGGCGGGTGGTTGTGGTGTTCGTGTTTGTCTCTGCCCGCGGCGCCGCGGCCGCCGCGGTGGCCGGCGCCGCGCCGGTTCTTTTGCGAGCCGCCGCCGTGGGTGCGCGATCCGCGCTGTCGTTTGCTCTTGTCTGTCATTATCGCATCGCCTCCAGGAGGTCGTCGATCGCCTCGGGCTCGTGGACGCCGAGCTGCCCGCCGGTCGTGGCGGGCTGTTTGATCCCGTCGTGGCCGCCCCGGGGCGGGTGCAGGCGCAGCGTCGGGGACAGGCCCGCGTCCTGCAGGGTCGTCTCCTCGGCGATCAGCGCCGCCGCTAGCTCGTCGACGTCGCCGTAGTCGGTCGTCTCGGCGACCCGCGCGTCGGTGACGGGCTCGCCGTCTGCGGTCTCGCCGCGGCGCTCGAGCAGCGTCGCGACGGTCGCCTCGCTTGGCTGGCCGTGCGCGACGTAGTCGTTTACTTTCGTCACCATTCCCTCGTACGTGGGCTCTTCGGGAATAAAGGTGGCGTGGTTGACCCGCCCGAGGTTGAGCATTTCGAGGGTGTCGAGCACGTCCTGGCTGATGTTGACCTCGCCGCGCAGCTGGACGAGCGCTCTCATCGCTCGACCTCCCGTTCGCGGACCCGCTGGGGGACCCGCGCCTCGGCGGCGTTTTGCAGGGCCTTGAACGTCGCCTTCGCGAGGTTGACCGTCGTCCGGGTGTTGCCGTGACTCTCCGTCCAGGCGTCCTCGACGCCCGCGAGTTCGAGCACCTTCTGTGGGGTCTCCCCGGCCGCCAGGCCGAGACCCTTCGGGGCGGGCATCACGTGGACGACGACGCTGCCGGCCTTGCCCTCGGCGTTCCGGATCAGCGAATGGGTCCCGCCCGGACGGTCCTCCCAGGAGCCGCTCCCGAGCGGGACCGTGATCAGGTTCAGCTTCGCGATGTCGATGGCCTTCTCGATCGCGCCGCCGACTTGGTCGTCGCGGCCCTCCGCGTACCCGACCAGTCCGTCGCGGTTGCCGACAACGACGACACACCGGAACTTCACCCGGCGCCCCGAGTCGGTCATTCGCTGGACCATGTTGATATCGAGCACCTCGTCTTCGAGCCCGGGAACGAGCTGGTCGACCAGCTCCGGCTCCTTGAGCGGGAGCCCGGTGGCCAGCGCCTCTTCCATGGTCTCGATGTCGCCGTCGGCGACCTGCTTGCCGAGCCGGGTCTGTGGGACCCAGCCCTCCTCTGCGCTCATTGGTCACCTCCAAGCAGCCGCTCGCGGGTCTCGTCGAAGTGTGCGGGCAGCTCCGTCGCGTCGAACGCGCCGGCGTAGAGCCCGTCCTCCTGCTCGGCGTAGTCGGCGATGTGCTCGCCGCGCGTCCGCGACCAGTCCGCGAGGACCTCGTCGTTGTGCGGGATCTCGAGCCCCGCGTCGATTGCACCTTCCTGTACCGCAAACACCTTGCTCCCCGGCGTCGGGGAGTTCAGCCCGATGTCGAGCACCGCTTCTTCGAACCCGGCCTCGACCGCGCGCTGTCCGGCGAGCAGGCCGGTCAGGTACGCCGCCGGGAGGTTTCCGGTCGGGGCCTCCCAGCCGTGCTCGCGGAGGTCCGTCGAGTGTGCGCTCGCGACGGTCTCGTCGCCGAGCGGCCCGGTAACGACCAGCTGCGCCCTGACGTTGTTGTTGCCCTTGCGAGCAACCAGGCGTGGTTTGCCGGATTTCAACAGGCGCAACCGCTGATGGTAATCGGTTCGGGCCTCGCGGCGTCGCCGCATCGGTACCGTGTATCGTGGTCCGGTTGCCATTATGTATCACCGTAAGTTTCGTCGATGTACCGTTCGAGGTCCGCGACGCTGTCGAACTCGCCGCCGCCGGCTTTGTCGTAGACATCGCGGTACTGCGAGCGACTGAGCCGCCCCTCCTCGCGGAGCTCGCGCAGCCGCCGTCGCTGTGCTCGGATCGTCGACGCCCAGTCGTCGGTGTCGCTCTTGCGGGCCTCGGCTTCGCCCTTGCGGCTGCCGGCGCCGTTCTGGTGGCCGTAGGCGCGTTTTGCCTCGCGCTCGCGGGCCCGGCTCCGGGAGTTGCCCCCCGGTTCCTCGGCTCGGACGACGCCTTCTTCGACCAGCTCCCGGACGTCCTCCCGGGTGATCGCCTCGGCAATGTCGCCCTGTCGCTCGGGATCGAGCCAGATTCGGTTCTCGCCGACGCCGAGCACGTCCGCGGCCAGCCGCTTCTGTGCGCTCAGGTCAGTCATTCGACGACCACCTCCTCGTAGGTGGGGTTGAGAACCCGGATGCCGGCGTCCTCTGCTTGCTCTTCGATGTGCTCGCGCTTTCGCGCGCCCACCGAGGCGGCGATCCGGACTGCCTGCCGGTCACCGTCGACGCCGTCGAGATCCGCCGGGCGGTGGACCCGCACTTCCTCGAATCCGGAGGGGTGCAGTCCTCGCACGGCCTCGGGCGAGCGGTAGCCGGGATCGACGTCCGCGCCCTTGCCCTTGACTCCGCGACGGCGCTTCGAGCGGTCGCCGCGGAGCCGACGCCAGGAGCTCGGAATGCGCTTTTTCTTGTGGTGGTCCTGGCGCTCGAAGGAGGGGTTCTCGACGCCCCGGCGCTGTGCGAGCAGCCGCTCTGTCTCCTCGTCCAGGTCCGGGGTCTTCTCGACCAACCCGCGGGGCCGGAGTTCGGTCTCGAGATCTTCCTCTTCGGGTTCTTCCTCCTCTTCGACCTCGGCTTCGACTTCCTCTGTGATCTCGACATCGCCGACATCGGCCTTGATCCGGGCGGCCAGTGCCATCCCGATGCCGTCGACGTCAGCGAGCTCGTCCTGATCGGCGCCCCGGACTTGGTCGACGGTCGCGTAGCCGGCCTCGCGGAGCCCTTCGGCTTTCGCCTCGCCGACGCCGCTGATGTCGGTGAGCTCCGTGATCTCGGGGGTATCCTCTGTTTCGCCTGTCTCGTCTGCGCCCGATTCCGCGCTCTCGTCTGAGTCTTCCTCGGACTCCTCGGACTCGTCGACCTCGCTTTCGATCTCCTCGTCGACCTCGAGGGCGTCGGTTTCGGCCTTGATCCGGGCGGCAAGCGCGGTGCTCACCCCGTCGACGGCGGCGAGCTGCTCCTGGTTGGCCGCGCTCAGATGCCCCGGGCTCTCGTACCCGGCCGCGCGGAGTTGTTCGGCGGTCTCCTCGTCGACGCCGCCGATCTCGGTCAGGCTGTCGGTCTCCTGTTGGGGGGCCGTCCGTTCGGTCTCGTCTGTCTGTTGGTCCTGTTCGTGATCGTCGTCGCTCATCAGGCGTCACCTCCCTGTGGCGTCTCTGTCACGTACACGCCGTCCTGGAAGACCCGGACATCCTTGTCGGTGACCTGGGTCAGCTGCTCGATGTCCGCGGCCGTCTGCCCGACATCCTCGATGTCAGGGCCGCGCAACACGACCGTCTCGCCGTCGACCTCGACCTCGGTGTCGCCGTGGATCTCGGTGCGCCTGGGGGCGCGCTCGCCGAGGAAGTTCTCGATGACGACCGCGCCGTTCTTAACGGACACGTCCATCGGGAAGTGTGAGTAAAACACCTCCATCTCGTACTCCCAGCCCTCGGTCACGCCGTACAAGGCGTTCTCGACGTGGCTGTGGAATGTTCCCATCGTCGACAGCGTCTGTGCGTCTTCCGCGTCGCTCTCGATGACGACCGCGTCGTCCTCGACCCCGACCGAGACGTCGGGGTACCACAGCCGCCGGGTCACCGACCCGTTGGGCCCCTCGACGACCAGGTCGAGGTGGTCGGTCCGAGCGTCGACGTCCTCCGGTATCTGAACTGTTTCTCGTGGCATCGTTAGTAGACGTACGCGATCACTTGACCGCCGATCCCCCGGTCGCGGGCCTCGTAGTGGGTCATGATGCCCTCCGAGGTCGTCACCACGAGCGTGCCGTAGTCTCGAGCCGGGAGGTACCGCTTTTCCCACTTCTCGAACTCGTCCGCGCCCGCGGCGTACCGGGGTTTGATCGGACCGCAGTCGTTGATCGCTCCTTTCAGTTCGACCTCGAACTCCTCGGTGGTGCCCTCTTCGACGCGCTGGAACCCGTCGATGTAGCCCCGGTCGTACAGGACTCCGAGCACGCTGCCGATCTCGTTCGAGGCGGGCCGTACCCGCTCGGTCAGATGACCGACGTCTCCGGCGTTGTCGATCGCCGAGAGCGCGTTGGCCAGTGGATCCGTTCCGGTCATGAGTATTTCTTAAAGCCCATGCTCCTGGACACCTCGCGGAAGCACTGCCGGCAGAGCCAGATGTCGTACTTCCCGACCAGGCCCTGCTTGCGCCCGCAGCGCTGGCACTCCTCGAGCTGTCCGGTTCGTTTCGCAACCTGTTCGCCGGTCTCGCCGTCGCGTTCGCTCATGCCCTGACCTCCACGTCGTACTGCTGCTCGACGTACGCGACTGCGTCGGCCACGTCGAGTCGGTGATTCGCTGGGATCGGCTGGCTAGCCTGGTCGCGCTTTGCGACCCGGTAGCCCGGCCGGACGAGGTTGACCGTCACGTCGAGCCCGTAGATCCCGACCGTCGGGTCGTACTCCTGGCTCGGGAAGTCGGTGTGTTCCTCGATCCCGAAGCTGAAGTTGCCCGTCTCGTCGAACTGACTCGCCGCGAGCTCGACGAGCCCGAGGGCCGTCTCGAGGAACTCCTCTGCCCGATCGGCACGCAGGGTCACCTTCGCGCCGATCGGGTCACCCTCCCGGATGTCGAAGTCCGGCTCGGTGGCGTTTGCGGTCGTTCGCACCGGCTCCTGGCCGGTGACCTCGGCGATGATCTCCTCGACGCGGCCGAGCTCGCGCCCGCCCTGGCCGACGCCCGCGTGGACGACGACCTTCTCGACGCGGGGTTCGCGCATCTCGTGGAACTCGCCGGTCGCCGCGTCGCCGTCGGTCTCCGAGCTCACTCCTGGTCACCTCCGGTGAAGTTCTCGTCGATCACGACGATGTACTCCTCGGTGGTCTCGAACCCGTCGCCGTCGTCTTGCTCGACGAGGACGTTGTTGGCGGCGCTGCCGGCGGTCACCTGGATCTCCGCGATCCGGCCGATCTGCCCGGCGTGGGCCCCGGCGACGGCCGTGACCAGCGCGCCCTCCTCGTACTCGAAGTGGGCGACGATCGCCTCGTCGTCGTTGGTGACGACGATCGAGTCGCCGGTGTCGTACTCCGGACCGGCCAACAGCGTCTGTCCGTCGTGCAGCGTCAGCTGGATCTCTCCGCCCGAGACGTGGTGCTTGTTGATCACCTTCCCGAGCTTGCTGCCCGCGGCGTCCTCGTCGATGGGCGTCAGCGAAAGCCGCCCGCCCTCGTCCGGGAACACCCGGTAGTACTCCTCGCGGTCGGGCAGCGCCAGGATGTCGAACATCCCGATCGGTCGCTCCTCGTCGCTTGCCGGCTCGCCGTTGATGACAACGCCGTTTTCTGCGAGCGCGTACCGGGCTTCCTTCCGGTTGTCGACGATCCCGAGGACGTCCCGGAGGACGATCAGCAGGGGAACGCCGTCCTCGCCGTGTGGACCGGCGCCGGCCTTGACCGTGAACGTCTCTGTCTTGCGCTCGACGGGCCAGCTTTTCGGCACCGACAGCCGCTTTTGATGGTTACTCATCGCTGCCCTCCTCGAGGCGCTCGCGGCGCCTGTCGTCCGAGAGCTCGAGCTCGGTCACCTTGAGATTGCTCGCGTCGACCGGGCGGGGCACCTCCTCGCCGTCGGCGGTCTCTTGAGTGACCCCCTCAACGTGGACCGCGGCCGCGCGCAGGTCGACGTCGACGACCTCCGCCTCCTGGCCGGCGAAATCCCCGCGGGACACCTCGACGGTGTCGCCCTGGTTGACCCGGACCGAGCGCTGTCCGTACTCCTCGCGCAGGTCCGAGGACAGCGTCCCCCGGACCTGGTTGTGTCGCTCGTGCAGCGGCGCCTCTTCCGTGCGTTTCCGCTGTTTGCGTGGTTGTCGTGTCATACTATCATCGTTGCCGTGGATGCGATCGCGCCGAACCGCTCGGCGACCTCGCGGGCGATCGGACCCTTGATCTCGGTGCCGCGCGGATCCTCGTTGTCGTCGACGATCACGGCGGCGTTGTCTTCGAACCGGAGCCGCGTCCCGTCGGGGCGTCGGATCGGCTTGCGCTGGCGGACGATCACCGCCTCGAGCACCTGCCGGCGCATCTCCGGGGTGCCCTTCGTGACCGAGACGGTCACCTTGTCACCGATGCCGGCCTTGGGATGGCGGTTTTTCCGCCCCGTGTAGCCGGCGACGCTGATGAGCTTGAGCTCGCGGGCGCCGGTGTTGTCCGCACACCGCATCAGCGAGCCCTTCTCCAGGCCCTGGGTGACGTCGGCCTTGATCGCCTCCATCACCGCTCACCGCCGTTGACTTCGACGACGACGTGGGACTTGGTCTTCGATAGCGGCCGCGTCTCGGCGATTTTCACCGTGTCGCCGACCTCGACTGGCGCCAGCACGCCCGGCACGTGGGCCGGGACCCGCGATCGGCGTTTCATATACCGATCGTACTTGTGCACCGGGACGTCGTACTCGCGTTCGACGACGACCGTCTTGTCCATCGCTGCGGAGACGACCTCGCCCTCGATGACCTGTCCGCGGACGGACAGCTCGCCGTAGAACGGGCACGTCTCGTAGTCGTACTCCTCCGGGTCGTCCGGCTCGGGTGGCCGTGCGACGTCGAGTCCTATCGCCATGGTGAATCACCTGTTCGTTCCGTTCGTCGGGCCGGCCGCGCGAGCAGGCGCTCGCCGGCCGTCCGGACCGTCTCCCCGTCCGGGAGGGTCCACTCGAAGGTGGTCTCTGCCTTCGGGACGACCGCCAAGCCGTCCTCGGCCTCGATCCCGATCGTCCGGGTCGTCTCGGCGACGGCCCGGCCGGCCAGGCCGACCAGATCCGGGTTCGGGGCCGCGACGACCGCGACCTCGAGCCCGACCAGCTCGTGGCGCGCGAGCGTCTCGGGGGTCAGGGCCATCACGATCCCTCCGCCGGTGTTTCGAGATCGCCCAGCTCGCGTTGGATCGTCTTGATCCGGGCGATCGCCCGCCGGAGCTCCTTGATTCGGCCGGGATTGTCCGGCATGCCACCGGTGGCCTTGACCGATTCGGCGTTCAACAACTCGGTCTCGAGCTGTTCAAGTTCCGCCTCCCGCTCGGCGGGGGTCATGTCGCGGACCTCCTCGGGGTGAATAACGGTCACGTCTCCTCACCTCCGGCGGCTGCGTCGTCCATCTCGTTCATCAGCTGTTCGGCCTCCTGTTCGGTCTCCTCGTCGAGTTCCTCCGCGACCGCGTCGTCGAGCTCGGCCAGCTCCTCCTCGACGGCCGGCTCATCGAACTCGTCGTCGACGCCCTCTGCCGGTTCCTCGATGACCTCTTCGACCGGTTCGGTCTCGGCGTCGGCCTCGGTCGTCGCCGCGGACTCTGCCTCCGCCGGCTCTGTGGGCGTCTCGCCGTCGGTGTCGGGCTCGCCGGCCAGCAGCTCGTCGAGCCCGTCGGTGTCCTCGACGTAATCGTCGACCTCCATGTCCGCGTAGACCTGGAAGTCATCCGGCAGCTCCGCGCCCGGCGGGATGATCTTCACCCGGACGCCGATCGTCCCCAGCTGGACCACCGCGGTCGCGACGCCCTTGTCGACGATCTCCTCGGCGGGCTCGCCGTTGTGTTTGATATACCCGCGGTTGAACTTCTCGACCCGCGAGCGCGCGCCGGTGACCTTCCCCGAGAGAACGATCTCTGCCCCCAGGGCGCCGGCCTCAATGATCCGGTCGATCGTGGTGTGCCCGGCGTTGCGGAAGTACCAGCCCCGCTCGAGGGCGTTTGCCAGCCGGTCGGCGACGATCTGTGCGTTCAGGTCCGGCTCCTCGACCTCTTGGACGTCGACCTGCGGATCGTCGAGGCCGAACTCTTCTTCGAGAGTCTGGGTGATCTTGCGGATGTTCTTTCCGCCCTTGCCGATCACCATCCCCGGCTTCTCGGCTCTGAGCACGATCTGGGTGCCCATCGGGGTCTTCGCGAGCTCCATCCCGCCGTAGCCGGCCCGGCCCAGCTCGTCTGCAAAGAACTCGTCGATCTGGGTCCGCTGGAGGCCGTTCTCGATGAACTGTTGTTCGTCGGCCATTACTCCTCACCCTCCGGCTCCTCGAGGATCAACTCGACGTCGACCTCGGGGGTGTTCCAGTCCGAGGCCCGGCCCATCGCCCGGGGCTGGCGCCCCTGGCTCTCGCCGACTTTGTGGGCGGCGACGTGGGCGATCGTCATGGCCTCGCCGTCGAATCCCTGGTGGTCTGCGTTGCCGATCCCGTTTGCGAGCAACTCGCCGAAGCCCTCGGCGGCCTTCCGGGGGTACCGGCCGGCGTCCCAGCCCTCGATGTCCGATCGGTGGCCGACGCCGCTGTTGTGCTGTCGGAAGGGGACGGCCGTCTCCTCCGCGATTACCTCCTCAAGGTACTCGACGGCGTCGCCGGCGGTCATGCCCTTGATCTCGCGAGCGATCGCCTTGCTGTGCTTGAAGCTCATCTGCCGCTCCCGGAGCATCGCTTTCGCGGTCGTCTCGGGGTCGGCGTCGACTGAGTAGCTGATTCCCATGTTATTTGAGTGGGACGAACTTCGAGGAGCGCGTCGCCCCGATGCCGGCCTGTCCGTGCTCGACCTGCTGTCGGGTGAGCTGGAACTCGCCGAGGGAGTGCCCGAGCATCTCGGGCTCGACCGCGACGCGCTCGAAGCTCTGGCCGGCGTGTACCGCGAAGGTCAGCCCGACCATCTCCGGCAGGACCGGCATGTCCCGCAGGTGGGTCCGGATCGGGTCGTTTGCCGTCTCCTCTGGATCGGCATTCCGGGCAGTCTCGAGCAGCTTCTCGTGCTCGACGGACAGACCGCGCTCGATGGTTCGCCGCTGGCGTGCGGGGAGCAGTTCCGCGACCTCGTCGATCGACAGCTCCTGCAACTCGTCTAGCGTGTGGCCACGGTAGGTGAACTCACCCTCGTGACCGATTTGATACTCAGAGCTCACGTGTCACCACCTCGTCCGGTGCGTCGCGACGAGATGTCTCCGACCTTCTGTCCCGGCGGGGAGTCCCGCGAGATGCTTTTCGGTCGACCCGGGTGCTGGCGGCCGCCGCCGCCGAAGGGGTGATCGACGGCGTTCATCGCGACCCCGCGCACCCGCGGCCAGACCGTCCCGCGGGCTTTGACTTTGTGGTACTTGTTGCCGGCTTTGACGAAGGGCTTCTCCGTCCGGCCGCCGCCCGCGACGACGCCGATCGTCGCCCGGCAGTCCGGGTCGAGCCGCTTGACTGCGCCGCTCGGCAGCTGGACCACCGTGACCGACCGGTCGTGGGCGACGAGCTGGGCGTTCACGCCCGAGGCCCGGGCGAACTTGCCGCCGTCGCCGGGGTTCGACTCGACGTTACAGACCGGCACACCCTCGGGGATCCCCGCCAGCGGCAGCGTGTTCCCCGGCTCGATCGCGGCCGAGACGCCGATCTGGATCTCGTCGCCGACCGCGATCCCCTCGGGGGCGAGCACGAGCCGTCGCTCGCCCTCGACCACCACCTCGGCGACCGGGGCGCTGCGGGCCGGGTCGTGTTCGAGTCCGACAACCTCGCCGACGACCAGCTCGTCGTCTTTCTCGGCGGCGGGGTGAGACAGCTCGGCCTTGTACCGGTGAGACGGCGCCCGGAACGTGGGCGTTCCGCGACCGCGCCGTTGTCCGCGAATGCGCTGTCCCACGCTCAGAACACCCCGATCCGGGAGGCGATCTCCTGTGCGTCGTACTCGTCGGTCAGCTGTACCTCCGCTTTCTTGCGGCCGTCGGGCGTCACCATCGCCGAGATGTCCTCGGTCTCGACATCGAACCGACGCTCGACGTCGGCGACGATCTCGGGTTTGGTCGCCTCGGACCGGCAGATGAACACCATCTTGTTCTGAAAGTCCATCTTGTCGACGGTCTTCTCGGTCACGTGCGGGTGGATGATCGCGCCGCTCATCGGTCGCTCACCTCTGCGATCGCCGGCTCGGTCCACAGCGTGAGCCGGCCCGGGTCGCCGCCGGGCGCGAGCGCCTCTGCGTCCACGCCGCTGGCCGTCGCGACGTCCACGCCCGCGAGGTTGCGCGCCGCCCGCGAGGGCTCCTCGCTGGTCACGACCAGCACCGAGCTCGGCCGCCGGTACGCTCGGCCCCGCGCCGAGCCCTGTCCGGCTTTGACAGTCCGGTCCTCGGCGCGCTCGACGTCCGCCGCGATCCCGACGGCCTCGAAGGCCGCGAGCGCGTCTTGGGTCTTGGTCAGCTCCTCGAAGCCCGCCTCGAGGACCACCGGCAGCGCCAGCTCTTCGTCGAACTCGTGGCCCCGCTCGGCGACGAGTTCGGGGTCGGCTGTCGCGGCGATCGCCGACCGGACCGCGAACTTGCGCTCCTTGTCGTTGAGCTCCCGCGAGCGGTCGGCCTGGGCCTTCGGCGGGTGTGCCGATCGGCCCCCGACCGTCTGGGGGACGCGCCGACCGCGCCCGTTCTCCCGAGGGACGTGTGCCATGCCCCGGCCGCTGCCGGGCGACTCTGCGGGCGTTCGCATGCCCGCGTACTCGTCGGCGCCCTGGTCTTGCTTTCTGTTTGCCTGTGCCGCCAGAACCGCCCGCCGGATCAGGTCCGGCCGGTGGGTCGTCTCGAAGACCGCCGGCAGCTCGACGCTCCCGTCGGCCTCGCCGTCGAGTGTGTGTACTGGTGCGTTCATCCTTGGTTCGATGCCGTCGATACGTACCGCACCTCGGGATCGAGGCGCGGCTGGTCCTGCGGACGCACCGCCGGGCGGAGCCTGACGAGCCGTTTTGCCGGCCCGGGCACCGAGCCCTTCACGAGGACGTGCTCGCTCCCGACCTCGCCGTAGTTTTTGAACCCGCCGTCGACCGCCATCGAGTCGTCGGCGATGTCGACGAGCCGCTTGTTGAGCTCGGTCCGCTGGTGGTAGCCGGTCTGGCCCTGCTGGGGCACCGTCGAGCGGACCCGCGAGGGGTTCCACGGCCCCAGGTTGCCGATTCGGCGACGCCAGCCCTGCCGGGCGTGTTTGCCCTTGCGCTTCTGGACGCCCCAGCGCTTGACCGGGCCCTGGGTGCCTTTCCCTTTCGTGATGGCCGCGACGTCGGCGTACTCGCCGGCCCGGAACACGTCGTTGATCCCGCGCTCGCCGTCTGCGACGAGCTCGACCCCGTGCTCGAGTCGATCCGCGATCGCGCCGCCGCCGATCCGGTTTTCCATCACGTCCGGTCGCTTCTTCGGCACGCCACCGACCGCGCCCGGCAGCGTGTGCGTGATCGTCCTAACATCCGCCAGGCGACCGTCCGCGAGCGCCTCGCGCATCTGTTCTTCTGCGGCGTCCGCGTCGTGTTCCTCCGGGAGATCGAGCGCCCGACCCAGTGCCGGGTGGGGCTCGTCTGCCCACAGCTCCGTCAGCGGACGCAGTCCGTATGGGGTCTGTTCGTAGGCTCGCAGGCCGACCACCCGCAGCGGCGGCGTCTCGAGTACCGTCACCGGAACCGTCTCCTCCATCCCCTCGCGGGGGGAGTCAGGTTCGTCGTTGATCATCACGACGTGGGTCATCCCGGCCTTGTAGCCGGCGTGACCCTGCAGCGACGGCTGGCCGTCGTCGCCCGGCCAGCTGTTGAACCGCGGCGTCTCGCTGGCCGCGCGCTTGCGGGGGCTAAAGCCCATCGAGCCTTTGCGTGGTCTGTCTGGTTGTGGCATGCTTACTCCTGCTCGGTGTCCGTCTCCGGACGGTTCGTTGTGAGCCCAAGGCAGGCGAGCGTCGCGAACATCGCCTCCTCCGTTCGGACGACCTCGCTGCCCTGGTTCGGAACCGTGTCGAGCCAGAGGTCAAACCGTCCGGTCTCGCCGTGGCCGTCTCCGCGAACGGTCGCCGGGTCGACCCCGAGCACCGCCGGCAGGCCGCGCTCGGGGGCTCCGAACGCGACCACGAACCGGCCGTCGGCGCGTGCTCCCAGTCGGCCGAGCCGACCGGGCGTCAGCGACTGCCCGTGTCGCGACGTCGCGACAGTCAGGCCGTCCGCCCGCGCCAGCACCGCATCCAGGTCCGCGCGGTCGACGACGAACCCTGGCGAGGGCTCGTCGACGAGTTTCGCCCGGACCGGCTCTCGCGAAGAGACCCTGACGGTCACGCGCTCTCGCCTGCCGACGGTCATGCCGTCTGGCACCGGCAGCGAGATCGGGTGTTGCAAGCCGCAATTGACCCGAACGCGCCCATCAGTTCCGACCTCGGTCACGATTCCCTGTCTTAACGACCCCGAACCGTTCGATCCGGAGCCGGTCTGTGAACGCACGCGGAGCGGCGGCATGACACCCGCGTACTCTAGTTCGTCCCGCTCGTCCCACACCTCCTTTCGGAGATAGGGTGGCGTCGCGGCGTACCGGAGTACGGTTTCGACGAACCCGTCGCCGTATCGCCTCCGCCCCTCGGGGTCGGGAAAGACCGTCAGCCGGTCGATCCGGAAGACCGCGGCCGCGCGGGCCACGTACCCGAGTTTCCGGGTCGCCTCGCGTTTGTCGGCTTCCCGGGCGAGTGACGACGGCACGAGCACGCTGATCGTCATGCCGTGACGCTTCCACGTCGCGCCACTAGACTGTGCCGGTTACTCCCAGACCCGGAGGTAAAAACTCCCCGCTTCGCGCGCGCGGCTGACAGGCGTTGACACACGTGGGCCGGGGCCGGCGTGGCCGCGGGACTCGACGGTCGTCCGGGGTTTCGGAACGCTTTTATCTGCTATCGCCGGTAGACTGTACTGCGCGCTGGTGGTGTAGTGGTATCACAGGACCCTGCCACGGTCCTAACCCGGGTTCAAATCCCGGCCAGCGCACATCCGCTTCTCAGGCCCTCTACCGCCGGAATAGCACCCCGACCAATGTCCCTACACAAACCCGGGGCGGGTGTTCCCAGCCGTTCCCACGCCGTCCGGCGATTAGCTCGCGCAAATATTGCCGCTAAAAGTAGTCACACAGAATGACCGAAAAACTTCAGCGTCTCGGGTCTGCAAAGGCAATAGTTGCATAAAACCAAAATGACGCTCGGCGGCTTCGGCCCGCGTGCGCGGCAAGACTACCGCGACAACACGCGGGCCTTGCTCCTGTGGCTCCTGCGCGTCGACAAAGACCCGTTCACAAAAGACGGCTACTCACCACGCACCGTGAAAAAACACACTACAAAATCAAGCGCATCCTCAGATGGATATGGCAAGACCGGAACCGATATACCTGGCAGTTCTCTCCTGACGACGCCAGCACGTTCCTCGACTACCTCATAAAATACGACGACATTCCCGAGCCACAAGTCGCAGAATACAAGAAAACCATCACGATCCTGTTCAACTACCGGAACGCAACGAACAACGACAACATTCAATGGGATTACCGACGGTCGATCAAGAGCAGTTACGACAGCGAGCGCGACCACTTCACCGCCGACGAACTTCGGGCGCTGTACGAAGCCAGCCTGGCGTCCGACACATCTGTGTCGGCAGAACGGGAGTCTACCGACAAGCCCACCGATTTAATCGGTGGGTAGCTGACAAAGTATGCATTCAATCCTATCAGTCAGGCCAGATTGTCGCTTGTTGATCTGCTTGCCTGGTCTGGCATGGCTGAGTCCGCTTCATCGAGTGGGTCTTGAATGTCTCCGATGATTGTCTCCAATAGGTCCGTGACTGTCACCTGTCCGACCACGTCACCATCCGCAATGACGAGTGCGAGCTCTTGTCGCTCAGTTTGGAACTGGTCGATCGCATCGCTCACGTCCGTGTCCGGTGAGAGTGTCATCGTTGGTGCGGCTAGCTCCCTGAACGTTCGGGCCCCGGTCGACAACTCTTCACGGTAGCTGAACAGCGCCGGACTGTACACGACGCCGTGGAACTCAGTCATATCCTCACCAATCAACGGATACCGTGTGTACGGGTGCTGCTCGAGTTTCTGGAAGTTCGCCTCTGGGTCGTCCTCGGTAGAGAGCGCCACAATCTCCTCAGGAGGGATCATAACCTCTGCCACCGATTGTTCACCAATCGTTAGGGCGTTCATCACTTCCTCACGCCGGTCCTCAGTCAACTCGCCCTCCTCTAGAACAGTTCCAAGCTGGTTCCGGAGGTCTGCGCGAGTCTCGATGACGTCCTCGCCGGTCTCGGTCCATGATTGGGTCATCTCGATGCCGAACAAGCCGAGTGTTCCCTTCGCAACGGAGTCACCAACCCAGATGGCTGGAGCGAGTACTTTCGAGACCCAGTAGAGTGGACGTGCCCCATACTTGGCGACCTGTTTGGAGCGCTCAACGCCAAGGTACGTCGGTGTCTGTTCGCCGTGTGTGAGATGAACGAGATTGATCAGGAGAAACGCAAGAAGCGAGCCAGCCCCGATTGAGGCAAGGGTGGTATTCGCGAACAACGGCTCTAACAGGGCTGCGAGCCCGGGTTCGGCGATAATCCCCAGCGCAATACTGGTTCCAGAGATCCAGACCTGACACGTCGTCAGGTAAAACTCCAGATCGTTAGTCATCTCCCACGCCAACTCGAGTCCGGGCGTGTCGAACTCGGACTTAGGGTACTGTCTAGCTCGGGTCAGCGCGAACTCAATCGCGACGAAATACGCGTTCGCCCCAATCAGAATAACTCCACCGAGGATCCGCAACCCAATCTCAAGCGGTTCCATCAGTTCGCCATAGATATCTTCAAACAAAAAATAGTGTTGATAAATAGAGCAGGCGCAATCCCACGGCCCTCAGGCCGTAGACAGGTGCCCTCACTCAGATCGTCAAACCACGGTCACACGACGACTTTGACGTTCTAACCATAATATTTGATTCGGAACGTGGATGTGACTGTACGAGGCGGTTCAGCCGTCCAAGGAAACGACTACTATCGGGATTTGGGCCGCCCTCCGCCCGAGCGAATCCGCCTCAGACCGCTGGCTGCGCGCTCCGTCAGAGCGAATCCGCTTCAGACCGCTGGCTGTGGATTCCGAGCGCGCACGGGAACTCTGAATCCCTATCCGGGCATAGGAGTACCGGTGGCGTGGCCCAGCCAGCAGTCCGGTTACACCAACCGGACTGCAGGCCTGAAACGTCTAACGTGGGAACCTTTGCCATTCAGCGCAGAGAAGAGGTCAATCCGGCGCCGGGTGCGTTTTCGGTGACACTGCGCAGCCCCTGTCTGGCTTTCTGCTTCGAGGCGTACCCGTGCCCACAGTCGGCGACGATGTTCCCGTTGGTGTGGACGAGCCGCCAGCGCCAGCCATCTTCCGCGTCCTCGTACAGCTCGAAGGTCGCCTCGCTGGCGCCCTCCGGGTCGGCAGTCTCGCCTCTCGACTGATCGACGACGACAGCGTCCGGAACCGTCCGTTTCACGCTCTCAAGCCCCTGCTGGGCTTTCTGTTTCGAGGCGTACCCCTGCCCGGAGTCGGCGATGTTGTTGCCGTTCGTGTGGACGAGCCGCCAGCGCCACTGCCCGCCGGCGTCCTCGTACAGCTCGAAGGTTGCCTTACTCGCGCTGGCCTCCGTCTCGATCTCGCCGGCCTCGTCGGGCCACGCGACCTCGATTTCGAGCTCCGCGGTTCCTGCCTCGCGCTCGACGGCCACCGACAGCTCGGGCTGCTCCGGTGGATCGACCGTCACCGTCTGCTCGACGTCCGCCGGCACCGGCTCGCCCCGGCGAAAGGCGTTTGCGACCCTGCGCAGGAAGGCGCCGATCCCTCGTCGGCTTCGCGTTTCCGTCGTCTCGCTGACCGTTTCGTCTGTCATGTCTACGCTTGACCAGGGAGAGGAATAAGCGTGTCTCTCAGTCGAACAGATTGGTGCCCGACAGCCGAGAGCCGACGCGCCGGCGAGGGCCGCACCCGGACGCTACCTCTTTCATCCAGGCCGGAACCAGCAGTCACTTACCGGCGAGTCCCGCAGATCGGGTATGCGAATCGCCGACCGTGAGCCCGTCGAGAGCGGCGGCGAGCGGCTCACCCTCGTCCCCGAGAGCGTCGACGATCTCTGGCATCTCTCGCACATCATCGAGCCCGGCGACCGGGTCGCCGGCGACACCGAGCGGCGAATCCAGCGAACGGACGACCGGCTCCGGGACACCGGCGGCGAGCGCGAGCACATCTGGGCCGAACTGTCGGTGACGGACGTCGAGTTCGCCCGCTTCGCGAACCGGTTGCGGGTCGGCGGAACGATCGAGGCTTGCTCGCGGGAGGATCAGATCGGGAACCACCACACGATCAACGTCGAGCAACACGACGAGATCGAGTTGGAAAAGCGGCTCAAGCCCGACCAGCGCGACCGCCTCGAGTCGGCCGTCGAGGCCGCCGAGGCCCCGGACGTCGCGATCGCGACCGTTGAGGAGGGCCAGGCGTACGTCCACACCGTCGCCCAACACGCCGCCGAACAGCGCGCCCGGCTCACCGGTCCGACCGGCAAGGGCGAGTACGCCCGCGCACGCTCGGAGCTGTTCGAGGAGCTGCGGACGGTCCTCGAGCGGCTCGAGGCAGACGCCGTCGTGCTCGCCGGACCGGGGTTTACGAAACGGGACGCGCTTGAACACATCACCGAGGCCGCCCCCGACCTCGCAGCGACGATCACGACGGTCGATACCGCCGGCGTCGGCGACCGGGGCGTCCACGAGGTGCTCAAGCGCGGCGCCGTCGAGGAGATCCAGCGCGAGACCCGGATCGCCCGGGAGGCCGAGCTGATCGACGAGCTCACCGACCGGATCGCCGAGGGCGCCGAAGTCGCGTACGGCCCCGAGTCGGTCGCGACCGCCGCCGAGTACGGCGCGATCGAGCACCTGCTGATCGTCGACGAGCGGCTCCGCCGGGAGCGCCGCGAGAGCGACTGGGCGATCGACGTCGACGCCGTCATCGAGCAGACCGAGCAGAAAGGCGGCGAGGTGACCGTCTTCTCGCGGGAGTTCGCGCCCGGCCAGCAGCTGGCGAACCTCGGCGGGGTCGGCGCCCTGCTCCGGTACCGGCTCGAGTGATCAGGAAACCTCGACGGTCAGCCCGTCGCGGGCGATCCGCACGTCGCCGTCGTAGCGCTCGCCGATCGACGCGAGCATTTCCTCGTGACGGCCCTGCGTGTGCGGAAACAGGTGTGTGAGGTACACCCGTCCCAGCGCGGCGTCTGCGCCCGCGAGCACACGCCCCAGCTCCGCGGGCGTGGGGTGTCCGGAGACGTCTACGTCGTCGGGAAACGAGCAGTCGTGGACGAACACCGCGGCGCCGTCGGCGAACTCGACGAGCCCGGTCGCGGCCTCGGAGTCGCTGCTGTAGGCGACCGTCGCTCGGTCGCCGGTGCCGGCCTCCCGGCTGGCCTCCCCGTCGACCGGGGTCAGCCGGTAGGCCAGCCCGTCCATCGAGTGTTCGGTCGGGTGGTGTCCGACCCGGAACCCCGCCAGCTCGAACGTCCCCGCCCCGAGCGGCCGGTCCCGGACGGTCAGGTCGATCCGGTCTTGCATGTACGCGTGGACCTCGAGCAGCCCATCGATGAGGCGTTCGGTCCCGGGCGGCCCGACGAGCTCGAGGGTGGTCTCGCCGGCCAGCCATCGGGCTTTCAGCAGCGGCAGCAGGTCGGCGACGTGATCCAGGTGGTGGTGGGTGAGAAGCACCGTCTCGACGCCCTCGTAGCCAACGCTCGTCCGCGCTACCCCGTGAAGCGCCCCGCTGCCGGCGTCTACAAGCAGCGTCCGATCGCCGGCCTCGACGAGTAGCCCCGTCTGGAACCGCTCGCCGGCCGGCATCGCGCTCCCGGTGCCGAGAAAGGTAAGGCGCATGCAGGGCGTCGGTCGCCCCCAGGCAAAGCTCTTTGGCGGCCTGCGGATTTTTGTCCGCTCGGGAGCAACCGGTGGTATGACGGTCCTGTCGTTCGAGGACGACGGCGTCGAGGTCGTCTACGAGGGCACCGAGTTCCGCCTGGAGAAAGATCTCATCGAGGAGGCAACAGAGAAGCCCTACCCGGAGGTCACCGACCACGAGGTGCTCAAGCTGATCGAGCGCGAGCCGGCACTCTCCGGCGAGCCCCAACGGGTCGCCGACATCCTCGACTAAGCCGTCGCCGCGGTCAGGTCGCCACCGAGGACCTCGACGAACGCCTCGGGATGCTCGACGTGGGGCAGCAGCTTTGCGTCGTCGAAGACGACGAGCCCGGCGCCGGCTTCCCTGGCGAGGTGTCGCCCCTCCGAGAGCGGCGTCGCGCGTCCGTCCCGGCCCCACACGAGCACGACCGGCGCGGCCACGTCCGCGAGGCTCTCGGCGAGCGGCGTCTCCGGGTCGAGGTCGCCGCTCAGGAACCCTGCGGGGGCAAACCGGGCGCCGTCCTGGTGGGCGGTCAGCCACTCGTACTCGAGGACTGCGTTGGTGTGGTTGGCCGGATCGGCGTACCCGTGGTCGGCGCTGAACCGTCGGATCGCGGGCTCGCTCACGAGCAGGTTGAACAGTCCCTCGCCGAGCACCGGCGACCGGAGCAGCGCCCGGAGCCACCGTCCCCTGCCGGGGGTGTCGTCGGTCGGCGAGACGAGCACGAGCCGGCTGGCCTCGTCGTCGATGGCCTCGGCGGCGTAGGCGCCGGTCAGCGACGAGGCGACCACGACCGGATCGTCGACCAGGTCGGCGACGGCGTCCTCGACGAAGGTGGTGTACAGAGACCCCGAGTACAGGAGCGGCGGCCGATCCGAGTGGCCGAACCCGGGCAGGTCCGGCGCGATCACGTGATACGCCTCGCTCAGCTCGTCGTGGACGCGCCAGAACTGGTGGCTGCTCGCGGCCGCGCTGATCCCGTGCAACAACAGTAGATCCTGATCTTCGGGGTCGCCGCGCTCGGCGTAGCCGATGTCGAACCCGCGCCACCGGTAGGTCCCACGGTCGCCGTCGAGGAACGGCTCGAACGGTTCGGCCCGGGAGGCGAGCGCGCGGTTCGCCGCCGCCGTCGCCCCGACGGCCCCGACCGCGGCCGCGGCTGCGTTTCGGAGCTTCATACGCTCAGTTCGCAGCCCCGGCTATTATATCCAGCGTCACTCGCGGCCGCGACGGCCGTCGAGACACGCCTCGACCGGCTCGAGCAGCTCGTCGGCGACCGCGTAGGGATCGGTCTCGCGGGCGAGCACCCGATCGACGAACCGGTCGAGCCCGCCGCGGCGCTCGATCTCTTCGGCGAGCAGCTCGTTCGTGTCCTCCCGGAGCAGCGTTCGGATCTTCTCGGCGTACCGGAGCCGGGCCTGGGTCTCCCGTCGCCCGGACGCGTCCAGGTACGCCCGGTGTTCGCCGAGGGTCTCGAGTAGCTCCTCGACGCCCTCGCCGCGGTTTGCGACCGTCTCGACGATCGCCGCCTGCCAGTGCTCGCCCGTTCCGTCGGACGGCGAATCACCGCCCCCCTCGACGCTCGCGACCGCGCCGTGATGGCCTGCGGTCCCGGGGACGCCACCCTCCTGGTACTCGATCATCTCCCGCAGCTCCTGGACCGTCCGGTCGGCGCCCTCGAGGTCGGCCTTGTTGACGACGAACACGTCCCCAATCTCGAGGATGCCGGCCTTGAGCATCTGGACGTCGTCGCCGCTGCCCGGTGGAACCAGCACCGTCACCGTGTCGGCGGTTTTGACGATGTCGATCTCGTTTTGGCCGGCGCCGACGGTCTCGACGAGGATCTTGTCCTTGCCGAACGCGTCCAGGGCGGTCACGGCGTCGGCCGTCGCCGTCGAGAGCCCGCCCAGCGATCCCCGCGCGGACATCGACCGGAAGAACACGTCCATGTCGCCGACGTTCGAGCCCATCCGGATCCGGTCGCCCAGCACGGCCCCGCCCGTGTACGGCGAGGACGGGTCGATCGCGATCACGCCGACGGTCAGCCCCCGCTCGCGGTAGGTCGCGGCGAGCTTATCCACCAGCGTCGACTTGCCTGACCCGGGCGAGCCAGTCACGCCGATCACGTCCGCGCCGCCGGTGTGGCGGTGCAGCGCGGACACCAGCTCCCGGTAGCCCGGTTCGCGGTCCTCGATGTTTGTGATCGCGCGGGCCAGCGCCCGGTGTTTCCCCGCCAGCAGCTGCTCGACCAGCTCCGGGTCGCTCATCGCTCCGGGGCGTGCTCGCGGATGTACTCGACCATCGCGTCGATCGACGTCCCGGGACCGAAAATCTCAGCGACGCCGGCCTCGCGCAGCGCCGTCTCGTCCTCGTCGGGGATGATCCCTCCGACGACGACCAGCGTGTCCGCCAGCGCGTCGTACTCCTCGAGTCCCTCGAGGATCTCCGGGACGAGCGTGTCGTGTGCCCCCGAGAGAATCGAGATCCCGAGCACGTCGACGTCCTCCTGGACCGTCGCCTGGACGATCTCCTCCGGAGCTCTGTGGAGTCCGGAGTAGATCACCTCGAAGCCGGCGTCCCTGAGCGCCCGCGAGATGACGTGTGCCCCCCGGTCGTGACCGTCGAGCCCGACCTTGGCAACCAGACACCGGAGCGCCTGCTGCTCCTCCGCGCTCATGTATGTATGTGCTAACTCCGGCGCTTGATTGTTTCGGTCTCGCAAGCGACGGGCTTCTCACGAAATAAAAAACTGATTCGCTAAGTCGATCTGTCACAGTTTCTCTGATCGGCGGATTGATAAAAGAGGCGCTGTTCCGAGACGACCTGACTCGCTCATAGCGGTAACAGCGCGGAAACCTACCTCTTCAAGCGCGGGAGGAAGCGCGTTCGCTTGAATGCACTACTGCCGTTGCCAGTGGCAGGCCGACTCTCCCCTGTCAGGCTGTATTAATACTTTTAATCATAGCTCGTGTTGTAATTAGTATGGAGGTTCGCCGGACTGTCCCGGTCAAACTCGATGTGACCGACGAACAGGTGAACCTGCTTCAGGAGACGGTTGACGAGTTCCTGTGGGCCGCGAACTACGTCGTGAATGCCGCGCGGAACGGCGAGTGGGCTGAAACCCGCACGTTTGTTCTCCACAAGGAAACCTACGACGAGGTGCGCGAGCAGACCCGACTCCACAGCGACCACGTCCAATCGGCTTGTAACTGTGCTGTTGATGCGCTCGATAGCGTGGCCGTCAAGTGGTCGAAGGGTGAACACATCTTGTTGCCGACGTTCACCACACCGTTTTGTGAATACAACCAGCGCAACGTCATGTTCTACGACGGCCACGCTTCGCTGTTCACCGTCGATGGGCGTGTCACTGCCGAGTACGTCTTACCCGACAAAATCCGTGACACGCCCCACTCGGAATACCTGCACTCTGAGGGGTGGGGGACGACCGGTGCGACACTCCATTGCCGCCGTGGCGACTTCTACCTCCACGTCCGAACAGAGGCGGACGTGGACGACCCCGCCCCAGTCGAGAACGGAACGGTTCTGGGCGTGGACCTTGGGGTCGAGAACATCGCTGTCACTTCGACCGGCGTGTTCTGGTCTGTCGACGAGTTGAACCACTGGCGGCAGGAGTACGTTGAGCGCCGCAAATCCCTCCAAGAGTGCGGGTCGCGGTGGGCCCAGGAGAACGTCCAAGCGGTCGGACGCACGGAGACGGGCCGTTTCGAGCAGTGCCTTCACCGTGTGGCGAACGAACTCGTCGCGGAAGCCGCCGAGAACGGCTGTACGGTGATAGCCTTCGAGGAGTTGACTGACATCCGTGACCGGATGCCCAACGCCCGGCGGTTCTACGAGTGGGCGTTCCATCGTCTGTACGAGTACGTCTCGTACAAGGCTGAAGAGCGCGGTATTCGAGTCGAGCAGGTGAACCTGAAGAACACGTCCCGGCGGTGTTCATCGTGTGGATTCACCCACGAGGACGACCGCCGGGTACAGGACACGTTTTTTTGTCAGCCCTGTGGGTATGAGAACCACGCGAACTACAACGCGGCGAAGAACACTGGCTATCGACTCTTTCCCAACCAAACCGGGGGCGAGGGAGGCGCACCCGTAGGTGTGCATGTGAACACCGGGATGCTGAGCGCGAACGGGGTCAAACGCCTGCCGGATTCGGCCAGAGCAGGAGTCCATGGTGAAAGCCCACAGTGTTAGCCGTGGCTGAATTTACATCTACATGAATCGACGGACACTACTCAGCACGGGTGCATCAGCGGTCCTCGGAGCGGCTGCCGGATGTGTTGGATCCAGCAGCGGCGACCCAGCGAGTCTAACGAATACTCCAGAAGCGGTCGTAATCCGGTATTACCACGCTGCTGACCAGGCTGACACACGAGAGTTGTTTCTTGACCGTACTACTCCACTCGTACATAGTGTATCAACATTCGATCTGAAGCTCCGGGTCGATACTGAGCGCATTTACTGGCAGCGGGCACGACGTGCTACGGTTGAGACGATGCAGGTGGTTGGAACGGGTCTTGAGAGTGATGAGCTAATTGAGCGGGTTGGGTTTCTTGGGGAAGAGTTACGACCGTTTTTCGCCGAGGGTCGCAGCGATGAACTTGCAGCCATCTCGAAACAGAACGCCTTATTACGTGTATCGCTCGCTCCCGACTCAGAGGCCTCAGACACTGACCTGCCCGGCAGCCAGGTTGTGGAGTGGCTGCTAGCGACCGACGATGGTAGCTGGCGGCTCGTGTGGGGATAGCCAGAGAGCATGACAATACTACCCGACCCCGACAGCGATGCCCTGCGAGAGTTGGCTAGCGACTGTGATCGCACGAAACTGTTACTCTCTGACTCCAATTTGTGCAGGCGGAGTCCCCGTCCTCACAGCGTATTGCAGTCCGCGCAAGCGGATGAAACCCGCAGTATGGCGGGAAGAAAGCCGTACACTCAATAGACTTCGGAAACGAAATAATAAGTATACTCATCCGAGCCAACGGTTGTTCGGATGAGTGAGCACCAGTCAACGTGCCCCGAACTTCGGAACGGTGATCCTGAGTGCGGGTCGACTGCCCATGCAGTATCGAACACTACTGCAGTATCGAACACTACTGCAGTCGAGAGCGAGAACACGGACAACCCCCGCGCCCTCTATGAGCGGGCGGGCGTCAGCCCCGGGCGAAGTAGGGCGGAATTGTTGACCCGAGAGTTTCAGACCTGAGTGAGTTGACTGAGAGTACCTATCGGATCTGGTACGAAACTATGTGTATGAAATTTATAAAATTCTTATTTATTTTGACATTCCGGATAAAGTGGGATAAGTTGTCAGGAAACGGAATATCTCAAAACAAAGGTGAATGTGTCTATTTCGAATTAAGCTGGTTGTCGGCGACACGAGGCTCGAAAGCCCATCAGTACGAGCGCTCGGCGGGCTCGTAGGTCCGGTCGTTACCTTCGAGGACGACCGGGACGTGATACAGCTCTGGCTCGCCGCCGTTCCAGCGCAACATCGTGTGTTTCAGCCATTCCCCGTCCCTGCGCTGCCGGTGTTCGCGGCGCCAGTGGGCCCCCCTGAACTCCTCGCGCGCGAGCGCGCTCAGCGCGATCGTTCTCCCGCTGTAAGCTTTCACCGGACCGAACAGAATAATTGATTCGCCCGATCGGTCGCCGAATCGGGCGATGGGCGCCTCGACCGCGTTGACGGGAACCGCAGGCCAGCGGGCGGTCCGGTTCCGATCGGTCGGGCTGGTGCTCTCTGCGGAGCCGTTGAGCGCCCGGCCCGAACCGTTACTCTACCGTTCGATCGGGACCGTCCGGTCGCTCGCGATCCACCCGTCCGCGTTCCCCTCCTCGACGAACACCGCACGATCGGGGGCGCTCCGGTGGACGGTTACCGGCCTCTCGAGTACGTCGCCGCGCTCGTCTCTCATCGAGTTTGTTAGGTAGACCTAAAATAAAAAGCGTTCCGGTCGGAGCGTTCCGGCCAGACTTATTCCCGGCGGGGCCGTACCGGGTGTATGAGCGGCGCCGACGCCGGCGACGAAACCGAGCAGCTCGTCGCGGAGTTACTCGAAGAGCTGCGGACGCTCCAAGACGAGCTCGACCCCGACCGAGGACTGCGACCGCCGACGCGGCGGGAGCTGACGCTGTTTACGAGCGACGTGGCCATTCCGGCCCTCGTCGTCTTGCTTCGGACGAATATCCGACTGCTCGAGCTGTTCCAGCGCACCCTGCGGATATCAAACGACCGGTATGATCCGGACCAGGCCGACTCGAAGACGCGCGCCCGGGCCGAGCGACTCGGCACCACGACCCTTGGTGCCCTCGACGATCGGCTCGGACAGCTCCAGACCGCTCTCGAGGGCGACGATCAGACCAACGAACTCGTCGCTCGAATCCGCGAGCTCCAGGCGGACCTCGAGGAGACGGTCGGGACCGACCAGGAGCGGGCCGACGCGGATTCGGGTCGCGACGCCGAGTCCGACGCCGTCGACATCGACGTCGAAACCGAGCTCAGGTCGCTGAAAGACGACCGCGACGACGCGGACTCCGACGAGACGTGACCGAACCGGTCCCCTCGGACTACCGCAGGTCGCAGCTCTGTTGAGTCTCGGGGAGGGCCCGGTCGCCGGCGATCCGCGCGACCGGCTCTCCGGGGCCGATCGCCGCCGGAGTCCCGGGCTCGTCGGTGGCCGCCAGCGGAGCAATCGTTACCGGCGAGCGAGCCTGGTTGTCTCGACGCCGGAACGCGTAGGCCTCGGGGCCTTTGGGTGTCTCGGCGACGGTCATCCCGCGGAGGGTCTCGGCGACCTCGCCGGCCGTCGGGGCGGCCGTCTCGAGCGCCTGTACGAGCGCCGACGCGGCGACGAAGCCCCCGGCCGTGAACAGGTCCGGAAGCTCGCCGTACGCGCTCTCGTGGCGCTCGATGAACGCGTCGTTGACCGGGTTGTCGTACTGGTTCCAGTGATACCGGCTCACGAACGGCCCGACCCCCCCGGAGACCGCTCCCGGATCCTCGACCGCCGCGGCGAGCTCGCGAAGCCCCGGGCCCGACCCGAAACTCGCCTGCAGCCCGAAGGACGGCCGCTCGCGTAGGGTCCGCTCGGTCAGCGCGGCTACCCCCGCGTCGGTAACCCCGGCGACCACCACCTCCGGGTCGGTCTCCCCCGCCCGTTCGAGGACCCTCGTCCAGTCGACCGTCTCTGCGTCCGTTTCGACGGTCTGCTCGCCGACGATCTCGACGGTCCCGCTCCCCTCGCCGGCCGCGGCCGCCCGGTAGGCATCGCGGACGGTCTCGCCGAACTCGCTGTCGGTGACGACCAGCCCGATCCGGTCGACGTCGCTGTCGGCGAGGTACGCCGCCCCGGCGCGTGCGGCCATCCCCGCGTGGGCGGTCGTCCGGAACAGTTGCGGGTGACACTGCCCTGCCTCGCGGGTCAGCGCGGCCGAACCCGCCGGAGAGACGATCAGCGGCACGTCGAACTCCGCGACGACCGCCTCCCGGACGCTCGAGACGCCCCCGGCGTTTGCGATTCCGTAAAGCACGTCCGCCCCCTCCTGGGTGACCAGCTCGCTCGCCCGGTCGACGGCCGTCGTGGCGGTGAACTCGGTGTCCCGGACCCGCACGTCGATTGCCGTGTCCTCGGCGTTCGCTTCTGTCGCCCGCAGCGTGTAGTCGTACTCGCCGGGCTCAAGCGGGCCCGGCTCGCCGTCGGTCTCGTAGGCCAGTCCGGTCAGAAACCCTGAGAGACCCTGCTCACCGTAGGCTCGCCCGGGCGTCGAGAGCGGCTGGAGGACGCCGACGGTCAGCCGGTCGGGGATCTCTGTCGTCGTTGCGGGGGCTTCGAGACAGCCGGCGAGGCCGGCCGCACCCAGGGCGGCAAGCGTCTCCCTGCGGGTGATCGGGACCGACTCGGGCATGGCTGAGTTACACTGGGTCCGGGCATAAGCCCGGCGAAGGCCGTCAGTCGTCGGCCGATACTGCGCCCTCGCGGAGCTGCTCTCCCGACTTCGGGTAGGTCCGGAGCTGCTTGTGGATCGCGATCCCGGCTTTCGCGCCCTCGCCCATCGCGATCGGGATCTGCTTGTTTCCGGGCGTGAGGTCGCCGACCGCGTAGACGCCGTCGACGCTCGTCCGGCCGTCCTCGTCGACGACGACCCGGCCGTCGTCGGTGCGCTCACAGCCCAGCTGGTCGGCGAGCTCGGCGTTGTACTCTCCGCCGTACATCGCGAAGCCGCCGGTGTACTCCCGGCGCCGCCCGTCGGCGAACTCGAAGCCGCCGAGCCACGACGGGTCCTCCTCGTCTTTGAACATCGACTCGATCTCCGCCTCGACGATCTCGACCGGATGCCCCCGGATCAGGGCCTCGGTCTCCTCGCTCCAGGTTGGCTCCGCGCCCCGCAGCAGCAGGTCGACCTCGTCGGTGAAGTTGAGCAGGATCATCGCAACGTGGGCCGCCGCGTCGTTGTGGCCCATCACGTACACCGGCTCGTCGACGAACATATACCCGTCGCAGTGGAGACACCAGTGCAGTCCTCGCCCGGTCCGGGGCAACGGCGGGTCCGGGCGGCCGTCGGAGAACCCCGTCGCGAGCACGACCGCGTCGGTGGTCAGAGTCCCCTCAGAACTCGACAGCTCGAACCGGCCGTCGACCCGTCTCGCGTCGGTGACGACTCCGCGGCGAAGGTCGGTCCCGTACCCCTCGAGCTGCTCTTTTGCCGTCGCGAGTAACTCGTTGCCCGAGATCTCCTCGGTGACGCCGATGACGTTGTGCGTGTCGAGCATCATCGCCGCTCGCCCGCCGCCGCGGTCGACGACGGCCGTGTCGTGGGTGAGTCGCGTCGTGTACAGCGCCGCCGTCAGGCCGGCCGGCCCGCCGCCGACGACGACCACCTCGTACTCCGTCGTCCCGTCGGATTCGCCCATACCTCTACTACGAACGGCTCCCGTGTTAACGCCTGGGCCGGCGTGTGCCGGCGTCAGGGTTCGGGGTACTTATCTAAGTAGCCGTCACAGATCCGGGAATGAGTGCGGATCAGCTCGCCCGACTCGCCGAAACGGCCGCCGCCGCCGGCGCGTCGGTCGCCGCCGACCGCTTTCGAACCGCCCTGGACGTTGAGCGCAAGGCCGGCGACGAGGCCGTCACCGAACTCGACCGGGCCGCACAGGCCGCCGTCGTCGACCGACTCCGCGAGGCGGCCCCCGACGCGACGATCGTCGGCGAGGAGACCGGTACCGCCGACGCGGTTCCGCCCGACGAGACGGCGTGGATCGTCGATCCGATCGACGGCACCGAAAACTACGTCCGAGGCAACCGCCGGTGGGCAACGAGCGTCGCGCGGCTTGAGGACGGCGAGCCGGTTGCGGCCGCGAACCGACTCCCGTCGCTGGGCGACGGCTACGTCGGCCGTCCCGGATCGGTGACCCGAAACGGCGAACCGGTCGCGGTCAGCGAGCGCGACGATCCGAGCCGGTTCGCCGTCGCGCCGATCGTCTGGTGGGGATTCGACCGGCGCGAGGAGTACACTGCCGCCGTCCGGGCGATCCTGGAGCGGTTCGGGGACCTCCGTCGGACCGGGTCGGCGCAGGCAACGCTGTCGCTGGTCGCCGCGGGCGGCCTCGACGGGGCGATCACGAACGTCGCCGCCTCGCCGTGGGATACGGTCGCCGGCGCGGCCATGGTCGAGTGGGCCGGCGGCCGCGTGACCGATCTCGAGGGCGAGCCCTGGCGGTACGACAGCCACGGACTGGTCGCCTCGAACGACCGGGCCCACGACGCCGTCCTCGCCGCCGCACGTGAGATCGACAGTGCATCATCCTGACACATAGCGAACAGAACCACGCCTGTTCAGGCTGAGGAGAACGAGACGCTCCATGTTCTACAGATAGCACTAGAACGCTGAGTGTTCTGCGAACAACAGTGAACGGTAGTAGGGCAGCTACTATCTGTCCACCCGCGAGAGCGGAACATTGCAATCGAGAGAATATGTTGTACTGTGAACCGCCTCAGGGGTCATGTCCCGAGGCGCTCGGTCTGTTCCGCCTGCAGAGAAGCTGCTTAGTCGACGATCTTACTCGCGACGGCCGGACATACCGAGCCACTTTCCAGGGTTGGTAAGATCACGGATTGCCTCAATGAGTCCTTTGCCCTCGTGTTCGCCAGGGCGTAGCCGTGCCCGGATTCGAGAAGAGACTAACTCGATGCTGATCACAGTGATGAACACCATAATCAGTGCTGCAGCCGCCTGATCATAGCGGAACAAGTCAACCGAGTTTGTTACCGCCAGACCGAGCCCACCAGCGCCCAAGACACCCAGCGAGATTGCAATTCGGGTGTTTATTTCAAGAATATATAACGTCCATGCAATAAACGAGCGTGAGACCTGGCTGAGCATACCGAAGCTGACCGTCTGGGTACTCGACGCCCCAGTCGACCGGATTGCCTCGATCGGTCCCTCATCAACCTCCTCAAGCTCGTCTGTGAACAGGCGACCGAGGTTCCCGATTCCATCTGTCGCAATTGCAAGCACAGCGGTCACTTGGCCGGGAGGCCCAATAGGTGTATAGAGAATAAGCCAGACAATGGCCGGGATCGAGCGGATGGCCGACAGCAGACCGCGGAAAATGAAATTGAACGGGAACGGAGTCACACGCTCGCTGCCAAGCACGCCGAGTGCGAGCGCGAGTGGGAATGACAGTGCCGTTCCTAAAAATCCTAATAGTAGTGTAACTACCGTTGCACGAACAAGTGAGAGCCGTTCGCTCTGAAGACTGTCGATGATCCGGGTAGGATCGCTGAAGCTCTCTACTAACGCTGTGAGGCCACCGATGTTGTTATCTTTCGTGTAGATGGTAAAATTAGTGAAATCTGGTGGAAGAAACCCTCCGACGAGGAAATCGATAAACTCTGGATACCGCCGTGCAACAACCCCAGCTTGGAAGCCAATAAACCCGAGACCCCAGTAGACAATCCCAATAACGCCAACCACTAACAACACGTATAGCACATACCTGATCCGACGGAGCCGATCAAGTGACTGAAGCTTTTCTTGGACTTGATCCGTTGAGTCGGTCGGCTTGCTCATACGCCGTCTCCCCCGTCTGCGGCCGTTGGTCCGACGCCAGTCTCTGTGTCAACGCCTCCGTCATTTTCAACATCAACAATATCCGTTCCTGTCGTCTTTGGATTCCTCGCAGTACTACCATCTGCTGGCTGGTCTGCATAATAAATTTCTTCCATTGCGTCCATCGTGAGTTCCTCTTCGTCACCATCAAAAATCACTTCACCGTCGCGAATACCAATAAATCGGTCACCAAACTCCCGTGCGATATTCACTTGGTGAAGGCTTGTCACCGACGTGAGGTCCTGCTCGTCGGCGGCTTTCCGCAGATAACGCATCACGTCTCGAGCCGCCTTCGGGTCAAGACTTGCAACAGGTTCGTCGGCTAACAGCAGCTCCGGTTGTTGAACGAGTGCGCGAGCAATCCCGACTCGCTGTTTCTGTCCGCCGCTCATCGACTCGGCACGCTGTGCGGCCTCATCAAGGAGACCAACTGTGTCGAGTGATTCTAAAGCGTTGGTTTTGTCCGTTTCAGACTGGAGCCCGAGTATACTTCTGATGAGTCCGTTACGCGACAAGGCCCCGGATAGTGCGTTGCCGAAAGCACTCTTGCTTTCGATGAGGTAATGTTCCTGGAAGACCATGCCGACATCACTCTCGTTCCCGCCGGTGACGGACTCGCCATCGATTGTGACTGTTCCATCGGTCGGACTGGTCAGGCCGTTCAGTACGCGCAATATCGTTGATTTTCCGGCCCCCGAAGGCCCGAGCAGGATGACGAACTCGCCCTCCTCAATTATCAACGAGATGTTATCAAGCGCGACTGTATCCTCGCCGTACCGCTTGGTTACGCTGTCAAACTCGATTCGTGGCATGCGTTGTAGGGAGGCGGGAAGGGACGGCGTAGGTCAGTTACTGCTCAAAGATCTCAGGCCCAACGTTTAGCTCGTTGGCGACATCTACGACTGACTGGTAGGTGCCCTCCGGCGGTTCCCGGACCTGACCGAACCAGAGGTCGTCACCGCCGCCTTCCTCTCCGTCTTGGCCAAGATAAGCCTGATTGGGCGCTTCGAGCAGTGACTGCTTTACCGCTTCCTGTGCTTCGTCGCTCAGGTCCGGCGAGACAACGATTGGAGCTCTCGGGAGCCCGTCGTCCTCGTGAAGCGTGGTTGCAACCTCTTGCCACGCATCAGGGGTCGGACCGGTGCTCGTATCGCGGACAAACCCGCCCATCGCGGCAGCATCAACGACCCCCTGACGGAGTTGCTCGAACGATGCGACGTGTCCGCCGGCAAAACGGGCGTCGAAGGCTGCCTGCGAGCCGTTTCCTTCGGGGAGCTCGCCGACATCAACGTCTGCCTGCGAGATCGCCCGTAGTGGATACAGCGCACCACTTGTCGAGAGCCGATCGGAGAACGCAACGCTCTTGCCCTCAAGATCAGCAAGCTCGTTGATATCGCTGTCGTTCGGGGTTGCGATAATACTCTTGTAAGTCCACGAGCCGTACCCGTACCGCTGGAGAATGATCTCAGCGTTTTCCGTGTTTACACCCAGCGCAGCTGCGAACGGGCCCGTCTCTGCGACATCGAGAGTGCCCTGTCCGAGTGACTGGATGACTGCACTGTAGTTGTCTGTGACAGTCCCATCGACCGACAGTCCGTCTGCGACCGAGTGATTCTCCTGCAGATAGTCTCCGATGTGGGTGAGAAGACGTCCGTACTGGACTTCGAGATCTTCTTGTGGAACGCTCGGCGAGATCCCGAAGTTAATTTCTCCGTCGCCGCCGAAGGTCAGCTGGTCCTGCGTTTCGTCGTCTCCCCCCGTGTCGCTGTCCTCGTTGTTGTCAGACTGGTCAGTGTTGTCTCCACCGTCGTCAGTATCGTCGTCGTCTCCGCCAACGCACCCCGCCAGCAGTGCTGTCCCCGCAACGCCAGTTGTGGTCAGAAAGCGACGCCGTGTGTGCCGCCGGTTCGTGCCTTGTTCAGGCATCACCTCAGAATGCTGCAGGCACGTCTATAACGCTTTTGATGTCAGTGTAACTGTGCTAATGTGTATCAGCCCAAATATATTGAGACGTGGCAACATCCACGTAAACACACAGGGACGGGGCCGTGTCAGACACTGGTTTCCGAGCCGTCAGGTCGCGCGGTCGTCGGCCGCCTCCGCCGTGTCGGCGTCGTCGAGCACCGTCCCGATCTCGCCGAGCCCGGCGAGCACGTGATCGGGGTCGACCGGTCCGTCCCCGATCGCCGCCCGGTCGGTCACGCCGGATAACACGAGGACCGTCCTCATCCCGACTCGGTCGCCGAGCAGCAGGTCGGTGTCGAGCCGGTCGCCGACGACCAGACACTCCTCGGGGGCGGCCTCAAGCTGATCGAGGACGAGCTGACGGGCCACCGGAGAGGGTTTTCCGAAGATCGCGTCCGGTTCGCGGCCGATCGTCGCGGCGACGGCGTCGACGATCGCCCCCGAGCCGGGCATGCGTCCGTCCGCGGTCGGGACGACGCGGTCGGGGTCGGTCCCGTAGAACGGTACCTCGCCGGCGGCGAGCGCGGCCTGCAGATCGTCGTAGTCAAACTCGTCGGTCCAGGAGACCACGAGGGCCTCGGCAGCCTCGGGATCGGTCGTGAGCGTGAGTCCCGCCTCGCGCAGTTGCGTCTTGAGTCCCTCGGTGCCGATCACGAGCAGGGCGTTCTCAGTGTGGTGTTCATCGAGGTACCGAGCCGTCGCGGTGCCGGCCGAGTACACTTGCTCCGGGGAGACCTCAACGCCGAACTCCGCCAGATCGGCGGCGTATGCTTCACCGTTCTCGATCGGGTTGTTCGAAAAGAACACAACATCGAGTCCTGCCTCGCGGAGCGCGGCGATCCCGTGGGCCGCACCGGGGAGCAGCTCGTCCCCGCGGTAGACCGTCCCGTCCAGATCCACGATCGCACCCGAGAAACTCATTTGTCGTAGTTAGGTCGGCCAGCCAATAACGAGTCCGGTCTCAGTCGGCCGCGACGCCGCGCACCTCGACTCGAGTCCCGTCGGCGTCGGAAACCGAGACCGTCCAGCCGTGCGCTCGGGCGACCTCCCGAACGATGGCGAGCCCGAGCCCCGTTCCGGCGGGGGTCTCGGAGTAGCCGGGTTCGAAGGCCCGATCGGGATCGTCGATTCCCGGGCCACCGTCTGCGACGTAGAATCCGTCCGCGGTCCGGCCGGCCGTGACTGGCGAGGACCCGTGTTCGATCGCGTTCTCGAACAGCTCCGAGAGGAGCTCCTCGAGCGCGTCGGCGTCGGCCCGGAGGTACGATGTCTCCGGTGACTCCCCGTCGAGTTCGAGTTCGCGTTCGCGTTCGCCTTCCGGTTCCCCACCTCCGGGCCAGGCCCGCCGGGCGATCGCCCTGAACGACACCGCGGCGGGTTCGATTTTCGCCGGCGACTGCCGGACGAAGGTCACGCCGTCCTCGACGAGCCGGGCGATCCGATCGAGTGACCGGTCAAGCCGGTCGACGTTCTCGTCCTCGGCGGACTCGAGCAGCTCGACGGAGCTGTGTGCGACGTGCAACGGGTTCCTGAGATCATGGGAGACGAGCTCGACGAACGCCTCGTGACGCTCTCGGGCCCGCGCGTTCTCCGTTCGCTCCGCGAGCTCACGAACGCGTGTCCGGATCCGGCTCTGGGATTCGGCCGCCGCTGCGGGGACCCAGTCGGCGTTTGCCGCGCCCGCGATCTGCTCGACGGTCTCTCCCGATCCCCCGACGTACAGCACGGCCGCCGGGGCGACGGCCGCCGCGAACGCCTCGGCGTCCACGCCGCGGGGCGGTACCACTACGATATCGCCCGGGCGTGCCTTCTCGCGTGCGCGCTCGAAGTCATCCGTGGCTTCGACGTCGATCTCCCCGTCGAGGGTCTCTGCGACCGCCGGTGTGTCGACGACGACCGTCCGGAGGTCACGTTGCTCCATGGGTTGACCGACGACGCTTGGGGGCTTATAGCTTCCCGAGTCCCGCAACCGGAGACGCCGCGTTCGTAATCCCCATGACGGTCCCGGTTCAACCCGGGCTGTGAAGCGACACGTCTCACTCCCCGCCGACGTGGGCGAGGACCTACGAGCGTTCGTCGACGAGGTCGACCAGCGGCTCCGGAGCGACGAGCCGACCGCCGAGGTCGTGCGGGACGTTCTCGTCGACTTACACGGGGACCGCCAGGCAGCCCGACGGGAGTCCGAGGGGTCGGTCTCCCCGGCGACCCGGGCACGGCTCCGGAGCTACGATCCCCGGTCGGTTACCCTCGAGAGCGAGTACTACGCCGAACTCGAGCAGCAACCGGCCTTCGAGCGCTCGAAACAGCTCCAGTGGCTCTGGCGGCAGTTCGACGCCACGCCGGTCGCCGACAACGTGGCGTTCGCGCTTGAGTTTCGACAGATGCTCGCCCGGCACCTCTTCGCGGACTGCGGGGAGAACTGCCGGTTTTTCAAGGGCATCACGATGACTTACGGACACAACATCTCTGTCGGGGACAACGTCGTGATCCACGATGATGTCCACCTCGACGACCGCGGCGAGCTAACCATCGGGGACCGGGTCTCGATCGCCGACGACGTGCACGTCTACAGCCACAGCCACGATGTCGTCGACCAGACCGAGGTCCGCAACTATCATACCGTGATCGAGGACGACGCCCGGCTCACCTACGACTCGCTGGTCCGAGCCGGCACCCGCGTGGGCGAGAACGCGATTCTAGCGGCAAAATCGATGGCCCAGCGCGACGTTCCGGTCCACCACATCGCGGCCGGCGTCCCGGCCGAGTCGATCGGCATCAAGCCCGGCTGGGAGTCGGTCGCTACGCCCGTCGAGGAGGCAAACGTCGACCGCCGCGACCAGCGCCGGGTGGAGTACCCCGCGCCCGACATCGAGCAGTTCGACGAGTTCGGGCGCGACTTCTCGCCCCCCGAGTAGTCCACGGGGCAACGTTGAAGCCGGCTCCGGCCGACGCCAGGCCATGTCGGAGTTCGAGACGCTTCAGATCGACCGACCCGCGGACAGGGAGTACGTCGCCCGGCTCGCGATCGACCGGCCCGACCAGCTGAACACGATCACGCGGACCGTCCTCGCCGAGCTGCCCGCGGCGCTGTCTGCACTCGAGGCCGACGAGGCCGTGCGCGCCGTCGTGCTCGAAGGCGCCGGCGACCGGGTCTTCTCGGCCGGC
Organism: uncultured Halobacteriales archaeon; assembly: GCA_964426325.1. Taxonomy (GTDB): domain Archaea; phylum Halobacteriota; class Halobacteria; order Halobacteriales; family Haloarculaceae; genus Halovenus. The sequence continues at coordinate 35,930 of CAYRQD010000010.1, forward strand.
GCCGACGTGCAGGCGTTCGCCGACAGCGGCTCACACCTCGACGGCCGCGACCGCTCCCGAGAGGGCCAGGAGAGCTTCGCGCGACTCGAGGAGAGCCCGCTCCCGATCGTCGCGGCGATCGACGGCGTCGCGGTCGGGGGCGGGATGGAACTGGCCGCGTGTGCCGACCTGCGGGTCGCCAGCGAGGACGCCGAGCTCGGCCAGCCCGAGGTGGCGCTCGGGCTCATCCCCGGGTGGGGCGGCACCCAGCGGCTCGCCCGGATCGTCGGCGAGGGCCGGGCGAAGGAGATCGTCCTCACCGGCGACCGGTACGACGCCGCCGAGCTGGCCGAGTACGGGTTCGTCAACGAGGTCGTCCCGTCCGAGGCCGTGACAGACCGCGCGCTCGCGCTGGCCGAGCGACTCGGGCAGGGGCCGCCGATCGCAAACGAGTCGGTAAAGCGCGCGATGCTCGCCGGCCGGGACGATCTCGACGCGGGACTCGAGGTCGAGGCACAGGCGTTCGGACACCTGCTCGGGACCGAGGACATGCAGGCGGGCATCGCGGCCTTCTTCGACGACGAGACGCCCGAGTTCGAGGGGTTCTGACTCCTCCCACGGGCAAAACCGTGGGGGTCCCGACCACGGGCCGGGCAGTCCACGACGGGAGGTTCCCCATTCGTACGCGGTGGGGTTGTGGGCCGTCCCAGTTCGGCCCCCGACCGAGATAGCGGGCTTCAGTTACCCCCGCGAAGGGTGCGCATCCGTGCCCCGGACTCGGCCCCACGGCCGACGAACGCCGAGAGAATCGACGTTTCGCCGGCTGTCGGCTTCACCCCACGACGAAAGTCGTGGGCTTTCGCCTCGCTACCGCCGTACCCTCCGGTGACCGCTCGCGGACGACCGCGTTCGGACGGCGGTCTTTTACTCGTCGGCGCCGAACATTGGGTATGTCAGTTTCGTTCGACATGGACGGCGAGGTGGTGCTCGTGACCGGCGTCGGCGGCGCGCTCGGTAGCGCCGTCGCAGAGGGGTTTCTCGAGGCCGGCGCGACGGTCTGTGGCGCGGACATCGCCACGCCCGAGGATGACGGGTTCCTGCTCGAGGAGCCCGACCGGATCGACTTCTACCAAGGAGATTTCACCGACGAGCAGGTCGTCGCGGACGTCCTCGGGTCGGTCGTCGAGACCCACGGCGGCCTGGATTCGCTGGCCGCGGTCGCCGGGACCTGGCGGGGCGGCGATCCCGTCGACGAGACCGACGTCGAGATCTTCGACTTTCTGTTCGACGTCAACCTGAAGACGACCTTCCTGGCCGCGAAACACGCCCTGCCGCACCTCCGGGAGCGGTCGGGCTCGGTCGTCACCGTCTCCTCGCGCTCCTCGCTTGAGGGCGGCTCTGGCGACGCGCTGTACCGGGCGAGCAAGGCCGGCGTGCGGCTGCTCACCGAGAGCGCCGACGCCGAGAACGACGCGGTCCGGGCAAACGCCGTGCTACCGAGCGTCATCGACACGCCGATGAACCGGGAAATGATGCCTGACGCTGACCACGCCGCGTGGGTCGATCCCGCCGAGATCGCCGCGGTCGTTCTGTTTCTCTCGAGTGACGCGGCTGCGCCGACCAGCGGCGCCGCGGTCCCGGTCTACGGCGACGCCTGACCGTTTCCCCGTCGACGAGCGGTGAGACGGCGATCCGGCCTCGCTCATCTCCAGACCGACCAGGCCGCGGTGGCCGCCAGGACGAACAGGCCGCCAAAAAAGAAGGCCAGTCCGCTGACGAGCCCGATGCTCGGATCGGCGCCCGACGCCTCGACCAGGGCGGCGATGTCCCCCTGATCGAGCGCGAGCACCGTCCCGTCCACCGACAGCTCGATGTCGGCGGTCGCGTTCACGGACCGATCACCGGCTCTGACGAGCACGTCCTCCTCGGCGACGTTGATCTCGCCCACCTGCTCCCGGAGGGTGTCAAGGTCGGTGATCTGAGTGCCGGTCTCTTCGGTGGTGTCCGCGTCTGCGGTTCCGACGCCCCCGTCGTCGCCGCCCGCCGTGCCGGTGTCGTCGCTCCCGTCGCCGGCGTCGGGAGCGCCCCCGGTCGTCTCGCCGCCGTCGGTCCGTGCAGTGAACTCGGCCGACTGCTCCGCGAAATCGCCACCGTCGGTGTCCACCTGCGTGGCGAGCCAGCCGACCGCGAGACTCGCCGGCACCAAGGCCCCGAACGCGCCCACCAGGCGCCGGAGCGCCGCCCGGAGCGAGCTCTGTTTGTCCCGGCCGGCGTACAGGACCAGCGACTCGTCGGTCGGTGCGTACACCTTCATCTCCGAGCCCCGTTCCGAGTACCAGGTGTCGACCACCTCGACGAGGTCGGCGTCGGTGAGCTTCTCGAGGTGATACTGGACGTTCTGCACGGAGGTCTCGGTCGCCTCGGCCAGGTCCGAGGCCGCCTGGGGCTGCTCGTGGAGCGCGAGAAAGATCTCCCTGGTCGTGCCCGCGGCGAGCGCCTCGAACACCTCGTCCGCGGTCTCCTCGTCGAGATCGACTAGGCGCGGCTCCCGGTCCTCGTCGACGGACACCGAGTCTCTGATCGGAAAGAGACTACCCATGGTATCTTCTCGTACAGTGCCCCGTGACTAAAACCGTAGTCTACGCACAAACGGTCGTTTTAGTCGGGGACTGCGCCGAGTTCGTGGGGCTAACGCCCGACGAGTGTCGGAGTGGTCAATCACCCGGGCGCGTCCGTCCGACGAGTCTTTGAGTCTCTCCCCAGCCCGTTCCGTTCGGGTTCAACGGCGGTTTGACCCTCCGTCGCGTCGGACGACCGTCCGACGGCTCGGTAGACTTTTGCCCTCGGCGGGGATCGGTCGACACATGTGCAACGCCAACTGTGCCGCCGAGACGGAGATCGAGGTCACCGTGCGACTCCCTCGGGATCTCCTCGAGGAGATCGACGCGTTCGCCGCCCGACGAGGCTACGCCGGCCCCGACGCCGTCGTCGCCGAGGCGCTCGATCGCAGGACGGAGTGACGATCCCATGACCGCCACGTTCAAGCCCGCCGCCGCTGACTCCCGGATATGACACGGAGCGTCTGGCTCAAGGCCGACGACGCGGTCGGCGACTGGGAGACCCGGAAGCGCCGGATCACCGCCGGCATCGAGGCCGGGGTCGACTGGGTACTGGTCGACTGCGAGGACGTCCCCCGGGTCCGCAAGCTCGGCCGGGTGAACGTCGCGGCGTTTGCCGGCGACGACGTCCACGTCATGGAGGCCGAGTCGGAGTCGGTCGACGCCGACGCGACGGTCGTCGGCAAGAACGCGGAGGGCGACGGGACGGTCGATCTTCCGCCGGATCTCTCCGGCTCCGCGGACCTCTCGCTGCTCCGCCAGGACGGCGGGGAGGTCACCGGCGGCTACGTGCAGATCCTCGACCCGGACTACGAAGCCTTCGCCGAGGAGGTCGCGACCGCCGCCGAGTACACGATCGTCGTCGGCGAGGACTGGCAGATCATCCCCCTGGAAAACCTGATCGCCCGCATCGGCGAGGAGACCGCCCTCGTAGCGGGGGTCAGGAACGCGGCCGAGGCGCGGACCGCCTTCGAGACCCTCGAGATCGGCGCCGAGGCTGTGTTGCTCGATACGGACGACCCCGACGAGATCCGGGCCACGGTCGAGCTGCGCGACGAGATCGACCGCGAGCACCTCGATCTCTCGTGGGGCGAGGTGACGGCGGTCGAACAGACCGGCTCGGCCGATCGGGTCTGTATCGACACCGGCTCGCTGCTCGAGGACACGGAGGGGATGCTCGTCGGCTCGATGAGCCGGGGCCTGTTTTTCATCCACGCCGAGACCGACGACTCCCCGTACGTCGATCCCCGCCCGTTCCGGGTCAACGCCGGCGCGGTTCACGCCTACGTCCGCACGCCGGGCGGCGAGACGCGGTACCTCTCGGAACTCTCGAGCGGCGACACCGTCCAGGTCGTCGGCGCCGACGGCGAGACCCGCGAGGCGATCGTCGGCCGGGCAAAGATCGAACGCCGGCCGATGTTCCGGGTCCGAGCGACCGTCGACGGCGATCCGGTCGAGACGCTCTTACAGAACGCAGAGACGATCAAGCTCCACACCCGCGACGGCCCGCTCGCGGTCACCGAGCTCGAGGCGGGCGACGAGGTGCTCGTCTACCACGAGCAGACGGCGCGTCACTTCGGCGAGGCCGTCGACGAGACGGTCATCGAACGGTAGTCAGTCGCCGGCCGATGAGTCCTCGGGGCCGTCCTCGAGCCGGGTCGTACACCACTGACAGAACTCGAGGTCCTCGTCGACCTCCCTACCGCACTCGGGACACTCCGTGACGCCGTCCGATACCTGTCGGTCGTTCAGCCTGCCGGCCATCCAGTAGGCGTCGGCGACGCTGAGAACCGAGAGCCCGAGGATCGCCAGGCTCACCTCGAGTGGGAGCGCCCGGCTGGCTTCGAGTACCGTCTCGGGGGAGATCGACTCCGGAACGGCCTCGTCGGGGACGAGCACCAGGCCCGCGGCGACGATGGCGACGAACCACCCGACAGCCCGGCCCCACAGCCGGAGGTACACGTGTCCCAACCCCGGGTACAGCACCGCGAGCGCCGCCGCCAGCCACGGGCGCTTTCTTGAGCCATCTCCGGCGGCCGTCTCGGTCATCACAGAATGTTGTTTTCGGCGGCCAATTCAACGTTGTGGCTCGGGCCCGTCCGGACCGCCCAGCGCCGCGATCAGCTCCCGTAGCGTTTCGAGATCGTACTGCCCGGGGGCAGTCGCCTCGGCCTCCGCGAGCGGTGCGTACCCGATCAGAGAGCCGTACAGCGGCGCGACCGCCCGGGAGTGTCGGCCCGCCTCGCCCATGGCCATCGTCGCCACTCGGTGGCCCGCCGCGGTCGCCGCCCGCGTCGCGGCGAGCAGATCAAGCACCGCGTCGGGGCCGTCGGCGTACGTGGCGAGCTTTGCGACGTCGCCGTGCTCGGCCGCGGTCGCGAGCAGCGATCGGAGCCGATCGCGCGGCGGAGTCGCCTCGAAGTCGTGTGTCGAGACGATCACTGCGGTGTCGTGGTCCCGGGCCGCTCCGAGGACCGCCTCTGCGCCGCCCTCGCGCACGGTCGCGAGTTCGACGTCGACGGCTGCGACCGCCGGCTCCGCCGCGGCCGCCGCGAGCGTCGACAGCCGCTCCGATCCCGCCGGAGCCGCCCCGCCCTCGCTCTCGAGACGGTTCGTGACGATCACGGGGAGTCCGGTGTGTCTCTCGACCGGCCCGAGCCCCTCCTCTGCGAGATCGACCCGATACTCGATCGCGTCGGCGTAGTCTCGCGCCCGGTCGGCTCGGCGCAGGTCGTCTGTGCTCGCCGCGAGCACGAACGACTCAAACTGCACGCTCGGGCCCCCGTCTGGCCTCCCCGCGCACTCCGTCGAATGCTCTCAACCCGCCGAGGCGACGATACCGGCGGTGCCGTCGGGCCCGTGTTTCCATTACTCAAACCTGCCCCGAGCGGGGTAAAAAGCCTGCCGCCGTGTCGTTCGCCCCGGGGTCTGCCGCTGCCCCCCGTCGAAAGAGCCATGCGAACGGGCTCTGACCGATCGATATGGCGTCAGGTCCGTTCGTCGACCCGGACTCGAACGAACTCGACACCTCACAGATCGTCTCGGAGGCGATCCCGCTCGCCGGGCTCGTTCTCCTGTTCGTCGCGGCGGCCGCCGTGCCGTTCCTGCTCGGCGTGGCGTTTTCGTTTGGATCGCCCCTCGGACTCGTCTTTACCCTGATCGCACAGCTCGTTGTCGTCGTCGGTGCCGGGATCGTCCTGATCTACGCGGTCGCTCGGGGGATTCAGCTCGCCGACGACGGGGCCGATACTCGGCGAACGGTCGAGTCCTGAGACCGCACTCGGCCGGACGGGTCGTGGCGAACCCTTCGAGTGCCGCCGACTGTGTGATTCCTGGGGCCGCTCGCGGGACAGGCTGGCGTCAACCGAGCCGCCCGCGACGTCTCGGGAGACGTGGAGACACGGCAGTACGCCGAACTGTGCCGACTCGTCGACGATCGCCGCGTCGCGCCGCCCCGGGTCCACGCCGCTCGTGCCGACCCGAGAGACGACCAGCCGGGGCCGACCGCGCCCGATCCGGTGGGTTTTACCGGTTCGGGGGCGAACACAAAGTATGTCTCAGCCGTTCGAGGAGCTGCCGCCGACTCCGAGCGCCGAGGAGCTCCTCGACACCGCCTTCTCCCGGGCTGCCCGGGCCGGCGGGGCCAAGTCCGGGCTCGAGGCCCAGCAGTCGATGCTCGCGACGGCCGCGAACGTCATCTCCGATAACCTCGAGAACGTCGTGACCGGATGGCCCGACCTCGACGCGATCGACCCGTTCTACCGCGAGCTCGCGGACGCCCTCGTCGGGGTCGACCGGCTCCGGACAGCGCTCAACGAGATCGGGTGGGCCGGCCGGAAAGCCGGCGAGCTCCGCCGGGAGTACGAGGGGCGGCTCCGCGGCGACACGGACCGCGCGCGCAAGCTCCGCGAGCAGGCCTTCGCTCGCCTGGCCGACGTCGTCGAGGAGGTCGCCCCGGCACTCGAGCGGATCGCCGAGGCCGGCGGCGAGTTGAGCGTGCTCCCGGAGATCCGCCCCGAGGAGCCGACGATCGTCGTCGCCGGCTACCCGAACGTCGGGAAGTCGTCGTTCGTCAACGCCGTCACCCGAGCGACAAACGAGACGGCTACCTACCCGTTTACCACCACGCGGATCAACGTCGGCCACGTCGAGCACGAGCGGATCCGCTACCAGCTTGTCGACACCCCCGGGCTGCTCGATCGTCCCGAGGCCGAGCGCAACGCCGTCGAGTCCCAGGCCGTCAGTGCCCTGACCCACGCCGCCGACGCGGTGCTCGTGGTGCTCGATCCGACCGGCGAGTGTGGCTATCCCCTCTCCGTTCAGCGCGCGCTCCGCGACGAGATCGAGTCCCGGTTCGACGCCCCAGTGCTGTCGGTGTTTAACAAACTAGACCGCGTCGACGATCCGGATCCGGAGTTCCCCGACGCCGAGCACACGATGAGCGTCACCGAGGGGGCGAACGTCCAGACCGTGCTGGCGGCGGCGATCGCGGCCGTCGGCTACGAGCTCGAGCTTCCGATCGACGACCGGGCCGACGTCGGCCCGCGCCGGTAACCCGCGTTTGTCCCGTCGGGCTCGGCCGGCGTCCGGTGACAGGCCCGGCCGCTCGCGCCGATCGGACCGACGATCGCGGTATCCCGATCGTCCGGTCTCGAGGGAGTCACCCAAGCGCGACGATCGCGAACGGGGCGAGGAGTGCGAGGAGGCTGCTGAACCCGATCGCGATTGCGACCCGGTCGCGGTCCGTCTCGGTGTACACCCGGTAGCCGGCGTACGCGCCGGCGATCCCGGCCAACGGGATCACGAGCCAAGCGAGCAGCGCCGAGAGCACCCCAGCGAGCACGTACAGCTGTCCGTCTTCAGCCCACCGCCGCACCCGTTCACCGACAGTCTCCGATTGACTCATCGCGGTTCGTACGCTTGCCCGCCGGAACGGAAGGCGGTTTCGACAGAGTCCGTTGCCGGGGCGACTCGCAGGGTTTATGACCGGCTCGGACCGAAATACACGTATGAGCGAAGACAGTGCCCGAACGGGCAGCGCGGGCCGGTTCGGCGCTCGCTACGGCCGCGTCAGCCGCCGCCGGGTCGCCGAGATCGAGCGCGAGATGGAAAACGCACAGGTCGACGGCGACGACGTGACCCGACTCTCGACGGGCGTCTGGCGCAACGAAGAGACCGGCGAGACGTTCACCGGCGGCGCATACAACCCCGAGACGCCAGCGGGTCGGACCGCGACCCGATCGATTCGGGCCGCGCTGAACGAGGACGAGGAATGAGTTACAAGTGCTCGCGGTGCAAGCGCGACGTGACTCTCGACGAGTACGGCGGGGTCCGGTGTCCGTACTGTGGTCACCGCGTCCTGCTGAAAGAGCGGAGCCGCGACGTCAAGACAGTCGACGTCGAGTGACGTGACCGAGGCCGTTCTCGAGGTCCCCTACGAAGATTCCGACACTGCCCGGCAGGTCGCCCGTTCGCTCGCTCCCGAGGTAGGTGCGATCGACGACGACCGGAGCCGCGTCCGGCTCGCCCGCGACGGCGACACCGTCGAGATCACCGTTACGGCGACGGACCTGACGGCCCTCCGAGCGGGCCTGAATACGTGGTTTCGGCTCGTCGGGGTCGCTGAACGCGCCGGGACAGCCTGAGACGCCCCCGGATGCATGCCTTTAACAGTCCGGGTCACTTCCGTACAGGTATGCAAGGAAACCTTCCGCCGGAAGCACAAGAGAAACTCGAGGAGCTTCAGGATCTCCAGGAGACCGCCCAACAGGTCGCCGCGCAGAAACAGGAGGCCGAAACGAAGCTCACCGAGTCCCAGACCGCCCTCGAGGAACTCGACGGAGTCGACGAGGAGACGACGATGTACCGCCAGCTCGGCGAGCTCCTCGTCGAGACCGACTACGAGGAGGCACAGTCCGACCTCGAAGAGACCGTCGACACTCTCGAAGTGCGCGTCGACACCCTCGAGAAACAAGAACAGCGGGTCCAACAGCAGTTCGAACAGCTCCAGGGCGAGCTCCAGGACATGCTCGGCGGTGCGGCCGGCGGGATCGGCGGCCCCGGTGCCGGCGGCGCCTGAGCGCCCGGCGCATGCCCGAGGAGCCGACCGACGCCGAGATCGTCGAAACCGCCGCGGACGCGGCCGAGCGCACGGTCTTTTCGCGGTACGATCGGTCCGCAGTCCGAGATATCGACGTGACCGTCAGCTACGACGACGGCGAGCTCGCGGTCGACGTCTATCTTAACGCCGAGGGCGGCGATCCGCGAACCGTCGCCGACGACGCCGCACTCGCCGCCCGGGGCGCCGTCGACGCCCTGCTCGAGTGACGCGAGCGGCCGGCCGGACTCCGCGACCCCGCCCGGCGAGCGCCTGTCCGGGTCGCGACCGCGGCGGCGAACACGTTTTTACTACAGCACCCGACGCTCGCGTATGGACCACGAGGCCACCGTCGAAGGTGTCGGCGCCAGCATGGGCGACGAGGGACGAGGTGCTCCGGTCGTCATTCTGGAGGCCCGCGGCGAGCTCATCCCGATTTTCGTCAGCCCCGACCAGGCACAGTCGATGCAGCTCGCGCTCGACGGCGAACCCTTCGAGCGCCCGCTCACGCACGATCTGTTCGTCGAGATGGTCGCGGAGTTCGGCGCGGCGATCGACCGGGTCCGGATCGACGACCTCGCCGACGGTACCTTCTACGCCAAGATCGACGCCGAACAGTACCTCGACGGCGAGCGCCGTCAGGCAGTGTTCGACGCCCGCCCCTCGGACGGAATCGCGCTGGCGCTGCGGGTCGACTGCCCGCTGATCGTCAGCGACGAAGTGATCGACGAGGCCGGCCGGCCAAGGGAGGCCTTCGAGGCAGACGACGACACGGATACAGACCCCGACTCCGGCGCGGGACCGACCTTCGGCGACTGATCGGCGTTGATCTCCTCCCCGCGCTGACGCGGGGCTCTCTCCTTGCGTACCTCGGCCCGCCTTCCCAGGACACCCGGCGCCGACGGGCGTCGGACACTCACTCGGGTGTGTGCTCGAGCGTGCCGGCGTGACACTCGGGACAGAAATCGCCGGCCCGCAGCGACGAGGACTCGACGGATTCCGTGTGGCCACACTCAGAACACCGGAACTCGCCGCGCGGGACGGTCACGGCGCCGCCGGTCGGTTCGATCGTCGGCTCGGCGTCGTCTTCGGCCGCCGACCCGGAGTCGTCGGTCGTCTCCGCTCTCGCTCCCGGCTCCGTCTCCTCCGCTCGAGTGTCGTCTTCCCGCGGATCGTCACCCGTCCCGTCTCGCGGATCGTCCGGCCAGGAGACGTGTTCCCGTTCGTCCTCATCGTCGAGGGTGTCGGGCCACTCGCCAGGGGCGCGCTCGTCGCCCTCATCCTCGAGGATGAGTCCGTCGTCGTCCTCTGGACTCGCGTGTTCGACCCCCGGCACGGTGGATTCCTCCGGGAGCGTCGAGAGGGTCTCCGATTCGTCAGCCTCGCCGACGTCCGTCGCCCCGGCGCTTGCGTTCCGCCCGACGGTTCCGCCGTCGTGAGTCGCCGTTTGCTCTTCGCCCGCCCTCGCTCCTGCTGACGCGGACGCCGGTCCGGACTCGGGGTCGTACTGCTCGGAACCGCCGTCGAGGTCGGGACTCACCGTGGTGACCTCGGTGTTTTCGGTGACGGTTCTGACCGTCTCGCACCGGCTGCAGGTTTTGACCTCCCGGACGGTCGTGACGACTTCGTTTCCCTCCTCTGTTTGCTCGCGAACCGTCTCGGTGGGCCCGAAGTCGTGGCCGAACACCGAACACTTGAAACTCATTGATCGGTCGTCAACGCGTCAAACGCATAAGCGTACTGGCTCGTCTGACGGAGGTCAGACGGCCCCGGTAGTAAACGTATAAGACCCGCGCTCGCCTACGACCGAGTGGATGCAAGCAAAGCCGGAGTACCGCGATCGCGGTGACGTCGACGTCGCAGTACTCGACGCCCTCGCCGACCGTCCGACCGAGGGCATGACCGTATTCGAGCTCCGGGCCGAAGTCGGGGCCGGCATCGACGAGATCGAGTCGGCGCTCGAACGGCTCGACGCCGACGACCTGATCGAAGTCTCTCGGGAGGGAAGCCGGACCGTCGTCGTCCCGGACGACCGGATCGTCGGTCCCGTCGAGGCCGAGACCGACGTCCTCGACCGGCTCCGGCGGCGGCTCCCGTTCTGACCGTCTCGGGAGTCTCGCGAGAAGCGTTTAATACGCCCGACTCCGAAAGACATGTATGCGCGTCGTTTCGCTGCTCCCGTCCGCGACAGAGATGCTGTTCGCGCTCGGGGTCGAGCCGGTTGGCGTCTCTCATGAGTGTTCGTACCCGCCCAGAGCGCGCGAGCTCCCAGCGGTGATCAGCTCCCGAATCGATCCGGACGCCTCGACGACCGAGATCAACCAACAGGTCGCGGCCGCTCGGGAGCGCGGCGGCGTCTACGAGATCGATCGCGAGCTGCTCGCGGAGCTCGACCCGGACGTGATCGTGTCACAGGGAATCTGTGAGGTGTGTGCGGTCGACGACGCACAGATCCGCCAGGCCGTCGCGGAGCTCGGCCTCGACGCCGAGATCGTCACGACTGACCCCCACAGCCTCGCGGACGTGTTCACGGACATCGAGCGGCTCGGCCGGCGGCTCGACCGGGAGGACCGCGCGGAGACGGTCCTGTCGGAGCTCCGCGAGCGGGTCCGGGCGATCGAGGCGGCGACGCCGGACCCGACGGCGGGCCCGGACGTCGCGATCTTCGACTGGCTGGATCCGGTGATGGTCGCCGGGCACTGGATGCCGGGGTTGATCGAGCGGGCTGGCGGCCGCTGTGGGCTGACGAGTGCCGGAGCGCCCTCCCGACCGATCGAGTGGAGCGCAGTCCGCGAGCACGATCCGGACGTGATCGTCGCCGCGCCCTGCGGGTTCGAGCTCGACCGGACCCTCGCCGAAGCCGGCGATCTCTCCGACCGGCCCGGCTGGGCCGAGCTCACGGCAGTCCAGAACGGCCGCGTCTACGCGATGGACGGCCACGAGTACGCAAACAGCCCCGGCCCGCGGCTCGTCGACACGCTCGAGTTTCTCGCCGGGATCGTCCACCCGGGCAGCTACGCGCTCCCGGAGTCCGCGGTCCGGTCCTGGCCCGGGCTGGCGGCCGGCCGGGCCGCAGACTGACCGCCGTCGGTCCGTCCGACCGGTACCGATAACAGTCGGGCCCGCCAACCGCGGGATATGGTGCAGTACGAGCCCGTCGAGTCCCCCGACACCTCGACGCTGTTTCCCTACCACGACCCGACCCCGCCCGCCCTCGCCGATGTCTACGCCGCCCGGCAGACGATCGACGGTCTGCTCCCAGAGACGCCGCTGGTCCGGGCCGACGGGCTCTCGGCGGCGCTCGACGCAGAGGTGTACCTGAAACGTGAGGACACGCTCCCCACGGGCGCGTTCAAAGTCCGGGGCGGACTCGCGCTCGTCGCCGGGCTCGAGGACCGGTTTCGCGACCCCGGGCTGATCGCCGCGAGCACCGGCAACCACGGCGGATCGGTGGCTTACGCCGCCGACCGGTTCGACGTTCCCGCGAGGATCGTCGTTCCCGAGGACACCACCGCCGCGAAGGTCGAGCGGATGGAGCGGCTGGGAGCGACCGTCGAGCTTCACGGTGATACCTACGACCAGGCCCGCGAGCGCGCCGAGGCCCACGCCCGCGACGGCTACCGATACGTCCACTCGGCCAACGAGCCCGACCTGATCGCCGGGGTAGGTACTGCCGGGCTCGAGGTCACCGAGCGCCTCCCCGAGGTCGAGTACCTGTTCTGTCCGATCGGGGGGGGCTCAAGCGCCGCCGGCTACGCGATGACCGTGGGCCGGCTCACCGACGCGACGGTCGTCGGCGTCCAGTCCGAGCGCGCTCCGGCGGTCCACCGCGCCTGGACTGAGGGTACCCTCGAACCCCACGACCGGGTCGAGACCTTCGCCGAGGGGATCGCCACCCGCGTCCCGTTCGCGCTCCCCGTCGAGGTGCTCCGGGCCGACCTCGACGAGTTCCTGCTTGTCTCCGACGACGCGCTCCGGCGCGGCGTGAAGACGATGTTCGAGCGCGAGCGGATCGTGATGGAGGGGGCCTGCGCGGCGTCGCTCGCCGGCGCCTGGGCGATGGCAGACGAGCTCGCCGGCTCGACGGTCGTGCTCCAGGTCTCCGGTCGGAACGTCGATCCCGACCTGTTCCGGGAGCTGATCGACTGACCCACCGTCGTCGACACCGTCTCACTCGACGACCGCGACCGGCTCGGCGCCCGCCGCCTCGCGGAGCCGGTCGGGCGCGATCGGGAAGACCGTCTCGGGCGAGCCGGCGGCGGCCCAGACCGTGTCGTACTCGGTAAGGGTCTCGTCGAGATACACGGGAACGGACTCCTCGTGACAGATCGGCGGCACACCCCCGATCGGGTAGCCCAGCGTCGCCTCGATTTCCTCGGGGTCGGCCAGCCCGGCGGTCTCGGTCCCGCGCAGGGCGGCCAGGGCTCCGGTGTCGACGCGGTTCGCGCCGCTTGTGACCACCACGACCAGCTCGTCGGCGACGAAGGCGAGCGAACTCGCGATCTGGGCCCGCTCGCAGCCGATCGCCGCGGCGGCGTCGGCCGCGGTCTCGGTGCCGGCGGGAAACTCACGGATATCGATCTCGAGACCGTGCTCGCGGGCCGCGCGGCGTCGGAACGCGGCCGTGCGGTCGTCCATACCCCCGACTGGGCCCCCTGGCAATTATGCGTTCGGTGCTACCGTCAGGATCATTCCCGGGCGGGCGCAACCGGCCGCATGGACGGGATCGTCTTCTACGGCACCGAACGCCGCGAGGAGGTCGTCGAGTTCTACCGGTCGCTGGGAGCCTCGGTCTGGCTCGAACAGCCCGACTGTACGATCCTCCGGGCCAGCGGCTTCCGGTTTGGCTTCTGCGCCCGCGAGGCGGCCGACACCGACGGGATCCTCACGTTCGTCCTCGAGAACCGAGCCGACGTCAAGGCCGCCCACGACCGGCTGGCCGACCGGGCGACGGAGCCGCCCCAGTACAACGAGCGCTACGAGATCTACCAGTGTTTCGCGACCGACCCTGAGGGCCGGACCGTCGAGTTTCAGACCTTCGAACACGACGAGGGCTGACCCTCAACGCTGGGTGCTCCGGTCGGCGAGTTCGTCGGCGACGCCCGTGTACGCGGCCGGCGAGAGCTCGCGGAGTTCGGCCCGCACGGACGCCGGAACGTCGAGACCCTCGATCAGGTCGCGGATATCCGCGAGCGAGACCGACTCGTCTCGGGTCGCCGCTCGGACCGCCTCGTAGGCCGCCGGGTGACCCTCCCGTCGGAGGATCGTCTGGATCGCCTCGCCGAGCACCTCCGGGTGGGCCTCAAGATCGGCCGCGATCACTGCCTCGTTGGGCGCGACCGCGTCGAGCCCGCTCGCCAGCTTCTCGTACCCGATCAGGCAGTGAGCGAGCGCCGCGCCGACGGTGCGCTTGACCGTCGAGTCCGACAGGTCCCGCTGGAGCCGCGAGTTCGTCAGGTACTCCGCGAGGAAGGCCAGGTCGGCGTTTGCCTTCGAGAGGTTGCCCTCGCAGTTCTCGAAGTCGATCGGGTTGATCTTGTGTGGCATCGTCGAGGAGCCGACCTCGCCGTCGGCGACGTCTTGGCCGAGGTAGGCCCGCGAGACGTACAGCCACGCGTCGACGGCCAGGTCGATCAGTACGGCGTTGACCCCCCGCAGGGCGGCGAACAGCTCCGCGAGGTCGTCGGCGGGGTTCACCTGCGTGGTAACGGGTTCGCGAGCGAGGCCGAGCCGCTCGGTAAACGACGCCGAGAAGGCCGACCAGTCGACCTCGGGATAGGCGGCGACGTGGGCGGCGTAGCTGCCGCTCGCGCCGGCGAGTTTTCCCCGCAGTTCGACCCCGCGCAGCCGGGAGAGCTGCCGGTCGAGGCGGCTCGCGTACACCGCGAGCTCCTTGCCAAGCGTCGTCGGCGTCGCGGGCTGGCCGTGGGTCCGCGCGAGCATCGCCAGGTCGTCGTGTGCGGTCGCCATCTCGTCCAGTCGCTCTCGGATCGCCTGCACGCGCGGAGCGAGCACGTCTTCGACCGCCGGCCCGAGCAACAGCCGGTAGGCCAGGTTGTTGACGTCCTCGCTCGTGAGCCCGAAGTGTACCCACTCCGGGGCGATCGAGTCGGGCAGCCGATCCCGCAGGAAGTACTCGACCGCCTTGACGTCGTGGTTGGTCGCCGGTCGGTCGTCGGTCCCCTCGGTCTCGATTCGCTTTATCAGCGCCGCGTCCTCGTCGTCGAACTCGGCGACGATCGCGCGGAGCCGGTCGCGGTCGTCGTCGCTCACCGCGAGGTCGGTCGCGTCGAGCTCGGCCAACGCGAGCAGGTACTCGACCTCGACCTCGAGTCGGGCCCCGATGAGCGCGCGCTCGCTGGCGTAGGGGACCAGCGGCTCGGTGTACCGGGCGTACCGTCCGTCGAGCGGCGAGACGGCCCCAAGCGGCCCCCGATCTGTGCCTCCGTCCATACCTGTCCCTCCGCGGGCGAGTGAAAAAGGCTGCCGGTTCCCGGGGTTGTCCGCCCGAGCTTAAGACCCTCCGAAGCGTACGAGCGCACATGGGACAGCGCTCGCTCGACGAGTTCGAGAGTTCCGACGACGGCGCGCCGGCCGTCGAGTCCGCTCCCCGCTCGGTCCGCGAGGGCGAGTCCGACGCCCCCGCCGAGAGAGATAGAGATTCCGAGCCGTCCGACCTCGGGGACCGGCCGACCGACGAACCCGCGGATCGCGTCGCTGACGGCCGGGGCGACGCTCCCGAACCGCCGGCGGTCACCGCCGCCTGGGACGGCGACGGGACGTGTTCGGCCTGCGGCGAGCCCGCCCCGCGACGGTTCCTCCAAGACGGCGCGTTCGTGTGTGTGGAGTGTACGGACTGGTGACCCCGGAACTTAGTACGTTCGAGCCACTACGAGACGATACATGTTCACCTCCCTGAGGACGAATCGACGACGAGTCGCGATTGCCTCGCGCTCGTTGTCATGACGGGGTCAGACGGGGGAGCGCAGGCGGGCACGGCCGGGGAGCTCGAGGCCGCCACCGACACGGCGCGGGCGGTCATCGAGAACGTCGAGCGCGTGATCGTCGGCCAGCGCGACGCGATCGAGCAGCTGGCGACGGCACTTTTGAGCGGCGGTCACGTCCTGCTCGAGGACATTCCGGGCGTGGGAAAGACGATGCTCGCCCGGGCGATCGCCGACTCCTTCGACGGGCAGTTCCGCCGGATCCAGTTCACGCCGGATCTGCTCCCGAGCGACGTGACCGGGGTCAACGTCTACGACCAGCAGAGCCAGTCCTTCGAGTTCCGGCCCGGTCCGGTGTTCGCAAACGTCGTGCTCGGCGACGAGATCAACCGTGCGCCCCCAAAGACCCAGTCGGCCCTGCTCGAGGCGATGGAGGAAGCGCAGGTTACCGTCGACGGACAGACCCGCGACGTTCCGGATCCATTTACCGTCATCGCGACCCAGAACACCGTCGAGGGCGACCGGGCCTACGACCTCCCGATGGCACAGATCGACCGGTTCATGAAGAAACTCGAACTGGGTTACCCCGGCACCGACAACGAGGTCGAGATGCTCGGCCGGGTGGTCGGCACCCACCCGATCGACGAGCTCGAGCCCGTCGCGTCGGTCGCGCAGCTGCGCCGAGCCCGAGCCACGACCGCCGAGGTCACCGTCTCAGCGGAGCTCAGAGAGTACGCGACCCGGCTGGCGACCTACACCCGATCGCACGCACAGCTCGGGGTCAGCCCGCGGGGAACGATCGCCCTGATCAGGGCCGCACAGGCCCGGGCGGTGCTCGAGGGCCGGGAGTACGCCGTCCCCGAGGACGTCCAGACCGAGGCGCCGACCGTCCTCTCACACCGGATCCGGACCGACGGCGACCGCGACGGCACCGACCTGATCGAAGAGACGCTCGCGCAGGTTTCCGTCGAGTGACGAGCTTAGTACACAGCATGTCAGTCCGACCCGACGCCGTCGATCGCCCGTCAGCGACCGTCTCTGTCGCCTCGACCGATCCGTCAGGTCGGCCTGGCCGGCCCGCGGCCCCCGGATCGAAACGAGTCTCCGACCGGTCGAGGAGCGAGTCGTGAGACTCACGCGACGCGGCCGCGTGGCCGGTCTACTGGTCGTCCTGGCGATCGCGATGGGCTGGCAGTTCGGCGCGCGGTCGCTCAACGCCGTCGCCGTGCCGGTGGGGGCCGCCCTGGTCGTCGGCGCCGTCTCCGTGTACCGCGGAGAGACGCCGACGATCGCGCTGTCTCCGGTCGACCCCGGCGACCCCGGCGACACCCGCAGGCTGGCCGGGACCGTCGAGGGATCGGGGTTCGCGACGGTGGGGCTGCAGCTCCCGGCTGGTCTCGGGGGGGCGACCGTCGACGCGACGACCTCGCTTCCCGGGGGTTTCGAGCGCGAGATCGAGCTGACGGCTCGCGGGGTGTACACCGTCGGTCCGGCGACGATCAGATACCGGGATCCGCTCGGCCTGGTCGAGCGCCGGGCCGAGACCGCCGAGACGACCCGCGTGGTCGTCTACCCGCGACGGTACGAGGTCTCGCTCGACGGTGCGCTGGGGTCCGTGCTCGGCGACGAGTCCCAGCCCGAGCGCCAGTCGTTCGACCGCATCCGGGAATACGAACCCGGCGATCCGCTCCGCAACGTCCACTGGAAGACCAGCGCCAAACACGAGGAGTTTCACGTCGTCGAGTTCGAGCCGACCGAGCGCCCGGAGACGGTGACGATCGCGGCGGCGTCGATGCCGGGCCGCGCCGACGAGATGGCCGAGGCCGCCGCCTCGATCGCCCGGGCCGCGCTCGACGCTGGGCTCGACGTCGAGGTCGTCGGCCCGCAGGAGTCGCTCCCACCCGGACAGGGGACCGCACACTGGGAGAACCTCCTCGGGCTGCTCGCCCGCGCCGGGAGCGGCTCGCCAGCCGACGGCTCGCTCGAGGCGGCCGACATCAGAATCCGCGCCGTTACCGACGAGACCGCGGTCCGAACGGCGACGAGTCGGGCGACCGTTTCCGAGCTCCGCGAGCGCGCCGACCGACGGGAGGTACCGGCGTGAGCGACCGGTCGATTTCCGGTCGGGAGAGCCGCCTGGGCGGTGACGCGGCTCGGGACCGACTCGAGGCCCTCCCGGCGGCGCTCCGAGTTCCGCCGGCCCGGCTGGGCGCGTTGCTCGCGGCCGCGGGCCTGATCGTCGCGTTCGCGAGCGTCCTGTACGACATCGCTGACGTCACCGGCCGGACGGCGCTTTTCACCCCGATCGTGGCGCTCGCCGTCGTCGCCGCGACGGTCCTCGCTCGGGTCGTGAGCGACCGGATCGGGTTAGCGATCGCGGGCGTCGGCTTCGGACTCGGCTCGCTGTGGTATCTCGCCGCGCTCTCGTATCTCCCCGGCCCGGTCGGCATCCTGGCGAGTAACTTCGAGCTGCTCTCGGGGCTGTCCCTGCTCCGACTCGACGCCGTCGGCCGGTGGGTGCTGATCACCACGCCCGTGTTGAGCTTTCTCACCTGGTTTTTCGTCCTTCGAGGGCGGTACGCCGCTGGGCTCGGCGTCGGTGCGGGAACGCTCGGGTATCTGGTTCTCACCGGCGACGCCGGGACGACCGCGACCCTGCTCGGCGTCGTCGCTGGGGTCGCGCTGGTCGGGTTCGGCGACCTCGACCGGGCGACCGCCGCGGCCGCCGAGCGGGCCTCCGCGTCCGGGAATACCCCGGCGGGGTCGATCCGCGAGTTCGAGCGGCTCGTGGTCGTGCTCGCGATCATGGTCCTGGCGCCGCTCGCGGTCACCGTCGTTCCCGGCGGGGCCGCGACGCCGCTGTCGCTGGTCGGGACCGACGCCCCGACGATGGAAGACGCCGTCGTCGCACAGGACGAACTCGATATCGTCGGGAGCGTCGAGCAGTCTCCCCAGGTCCGGTTCACCGTCACCGGCGACGAGCCCCGGCGCTGGCGGACCGCCAGCTTCGACCGGTACACCGGCGACGGCTGGGTCAGGACCGGCGACACCAGTCTCGGCGTCGGGCTCGAGACCCCCGTCGGCGAGACCCGATCGGCGAGCTACGAGGTCACGGTCGAGAGCCCGCTCCAGGCGGTCCCGGTCCCCTGGAAGCCGACGGCCGTCGAGGGGCTCTCGACGACGCTCCGACAGACCGAGACCGGCGGACTCCAGGCCGGTGAGACTCTCTCGGCCGGCGACCGATACACCGTTACCGGTGCGATCCCGAACGCGACCGCCGCGGCGCTCGCGGGGGCCGGCACGAACTACCCCGACGCGATCGCGGAGCGGTACACGCAGCTGCCGGACAGCACGCCCGACCGGGTCGCGGACCGGACCGCCGAGATCGCCGCCTCGGCCGACGACCCCTACGCGACGGCGGTGCTGATCGAGCAGTGGCTCGAGTCGAACCGCGAGTACTCCCTCGAGGTCGATCGCCCGACCGACAACATCGCCGACGCCTTTCTCTTCGAGATGGAGGCCGGCTACTGCACCTACTATGCGACCACGATGGTCACGATGCTGCGCACCCAGGACATTCCGGCGCGGCTGGCGGTCGGGTACTCCCCCGGCGAGCAGGTCGGCGACGACGAGTGGGCCGTCCGGGGACTCGACTCACACGCCTGGGTCGAGGTGTACTTCCCGGGCCAGGGCTGGGTTGAGTTCGACCCCACTCCGGCGTCCTCCCGCGAGTCGACCGAGCAGGCCCGCATCGACTCGGCCATCGCGGCCGGCGAGGAGGGCGTTCGGCCCGGATCGGTCGACTCAGAGTCCGACTCGACCGGGACCGACGAGGCGCAGACGACCCGACCGGAGGCCCCCCAGGAGGCCGGGCCAGATCCGATCGAGGAGTCGAGCACCGAGGGGACGGGCGCGCCCGGGGAGGTCCCGATCGAGGTCGCCGATCCGGGCTCCGGAGGGACCGCGCCCAAGACCGGGAGCGACGACGCCGGTCCGCTCGCCGTCGTGACCGATCGCCCGCGCGAACAGCTCGCGCTCGGAGCGATCGTCGCCGCCGGCCTGTTCGCGGGCGTCCGCCGGACCGAGGCACACACCCGCCTCGCCTGGGCGGTCCGGCTCCGGCTGCCCCGGCGGTCGGAAGACCCGACGGTTGCCGTCGAGCGGGCACACGACCGACTCGGGTACCTGCTCGCGCGCCGACACCGCGAGCGCCGCCCCGGCGAGACGATGCGGGCCTACGCCGACGCGGTCGGCGCCGGAGCCGACGCGCGCCGGCTCATCGAGATCCGCGAGCGCGCCCGGTACGGCGGGACCGCCTCCGAGGCCGACGCCGAGGAGGCGTACAAGCTGCTCCGGCGGGCCCGGGGCTGACCGGCGTCGATTCGTGTGGGCCGGCCGTCTGCGAACC
This sequence comes from uncultured Halobacteriales archaeon, assembly GCA_964426325.1. Classification (GTDB taxonomy): domain Archaea; phylum Halobacteriota; class Halobacteria; order Halobacteriales; family Haloarculaceae; genus Halovenus. The sequence continues at coordinate 55,976 of CAYRQD010000010.1, forward strand.
TGTCGACAGTGTTTAATACGTCGGTTTCGTAGCTCCGCCCCGTAATGTCGGAAGTCTGCTCGACGTGTGGGCTGCCTGAGGAGCTGTGCGTCTGCGAGGACGTCGCGAAAGACTCCCAGGAGATCACGGTCCGCATCGACGAGCGCCGCTACGGAAAGGAGGTAACGATCGTCGAGGGGTTCGACCCGAGTGACGTGGACATGGACGGCCTGTCCTCGGATCTCAAATCGAAGCTCGCCTGCGGCGGGACCGTCGACGACGGCCAGATCGAACTCCAGGGCAATCACCTCGGACGCGTCGAGGACGTTCTCCGGAACAAGGGCTTTACCGTCGCCTGAGACCTACCGCGTTCGCTCGCTCGCGAAGCCGACCGCGGCGAGTATCGTCACGAGAAACACCATCGGTAACTGACAGGCGATGATCGCGACCAGCAGCGGCTCCAGTTCGGGGTTCGTGCCGAGACGAAAGGCCAGTTCCGGCACCGCCCACCAGGCGGTCGCCGCGAGGACGAGCGAGAGTGCGGCCATCGCCGAGGGGACGTCGGTCGGCGCTCGGAGCAGGGTGACGTACCGCTCGACGCCCGGCCGAACCGTCAACAGCCCGGCGAGAATCAGGACGCCCACGCCGGCCAGCCCGGCGAACACGAGCTCTCCCGGGACGAGCACGTCGCCGTAGACCGCGGCGACAGCCGCGCGGTTGCGGAGCACGAACACCGGCACGGACAGCAGTAGATAGAGCCCGGCGAGTGTGAACACGCTTCGAACGGAGCCTGCGGCCACGACCGACCTTCCGCGCGGGAACGATGAAAAACGATCACTCCGTTCACGGATCAGGCCGAGGCTGAACCGTCGTCTGTCCTCTCCGGAGGTTTCACCCTCGGGGAACTCGCGGCCCGGGACTCCCGAGACCGTCTGTCCCTCCCGATCGACAGGTCCGGGACCCGACTCAGAAGACCCGGAACAGCTCGTCGTGGCCGGCGGCATGCAGGTGCTCGCGGACGGCCTCAGTGAGAGCCGTGATGTTGCCCCGTTTCGCGCTGATCGGCGCGATCGTGTCCTGCCACTGCTGCCAGGGGGGCACCAGGCCGAGCCTGTCGGCGATGGCGTCCAGTCGATCGTCTCGGTTCTCGACTTTGTCCATCTTGTTGACCGCGACCACCGGCGGGACCCCGATGTCTGTCAGGAACTGAAACAGCTCGACGGCGTGGGCGAGTTCGTCCGGTCCGGTGTGGCGATCGATGATCTCGACGGCGGCCTTCCCGTCGAGGACGAGCACGCCGACGAGGATCTTCTCCGCGTGTTCCTCCACGTACCGGATCACGTCGGTTTTGATCCGCTCGCGAGCGCCCTCTGAGACGCCCTCCATGAACCCGAACCCCGGGAGATCGGTGAGCACGAACTCAGCCCCGGCCCAGTCGTAGTGGTTCGGCGCCTGGGTCACGCCCGGCCGGCGGCCGGTGGAGACGTCGTGGCCGGTCAGCTCCCGCATGAGCGTCGACTTCCCGACGTTCGACCGCCCGAGCAGGACGACCTCGTGGGCGCGATCCGGGCGAGTGTCGAACACGATTGGGCGTACGCGTCGCCGCCGAAAGCTCTGGCGGTCGCGACCGCCGGCCTCGACGGTGAGCACGCCGCTTGAGGCTCCATGAGGTTTTTTACGGCCGGGTGAGGAGTCACGGCGTGCGACTCCTCCAGGTCACGGTACCCCGCGGGAAACGGGAGATGCTGCTCGGGGCGCTCGAAGACGAGGGAGTTGAGTACGCCGTGGTCGACGAGACCGGGTCCAACGAGTACGCCGCCGTCGCGTACGTGCCGCTGCCGACGCCGGCGCTCGAGCCGGTGCTCGAGACGCTGCGGTCGGCCGGCTTCGACGGGGAATCGTTCACCGTCGTCGTCACGGCCGACAGCATCACCTCCCGGCAATACGACCGGCTCGAGGCCGAGTACGCCGCGGAGCGAAACGAGGACCGCATCGCCCGCGAGGAGCTGCTCGGAACCGCCTCAGAACTCGCCCCCGAACGCCGAACGTACGTGGTGTTGACCGCCGTGAGCGCGCTGATCGCGACCGCCGGCCTGTTGCTCGATTCCGCGGCCGTGGTCGTCGGATCGATGGTGATTGCACCGCTTATCGGCCCCGCGATGACCGCGAGCGTCGGGACCGTGCTCAACGACGGCGACCTTCGGACTAGTGGGATCCGCCTACAGCTGCTCGAACTCGCTGTCTCGGTGCTCGTTGCCTTCGGTTTCGCGGCGCTGGCGCGGCACGGTAACCTGGTCCCGCCGCTCGCGGACGTGACCGCCGTTCCCGAGATCCGCGAGCGCGTCCTTCCGGACTTTCTCTCCCTGGTCATCGCCCTGGGGGCCGGCGTCGCCGGCGTGGCGAGCCTGATCACCGGGGCCGCGGCGGCCATCGTCGGCGTGATGATCGCCGCCGCGCTCATCCCGCCGGCCGCGACCGTCGGCATCGGTCTCGCGTGGGGCCAACCCCCGGTGGTCGCCGGCGCCGGGGTCTTGCTCGTGGTGAACGTCCTCTCGATCAACCTGGCGGCACTGCTCGGCCTGTGGTACGCGGGGTACCGTCCGGACCACTGGTTCGAGAGCGACAGCGCCCGTCAGGCGACGATCAGGCGCGTCGGGATCCTCGCGGCCGGGATCGTCCTGCTGTCGGTCGCGTTCGGGGGTGTCACCCTCGACTCCTACCAGCGCGCGACGACCGACGCCGCCGCGGTGATCGAACAGGAGGAAAACGCTCTCGAACTCGTCGACGCGAGCGTCGCGTACGCGGGCCCGACGCCGTTTCAGGATCCCGAGGAGATTACCGTCACCGTCGGGATCGAGCCCGGCGAGCCTCCGCCGGAGCTGGCGTCGCTGCTGCGCGAGCGGATCGCAGAGCGGACCGGGGTCGACGTCGCGACCCGGGTTCGGTACGTCCAGACGGAAACCGGGTGACCGTCGACCCGGCGACGGTCACTCGCCGAGCCCGGCGGCGACGAGCGCGTCGTTGAGATCGGCCCGAACCCGCTCGCCGCGCTCGCGGTCGCCCGCGGTGGTCACGACTCGGTTTTCCTGTACGCTCGAGCCGTCGCGCAGGATCAGACGAACGTTGCCCGTGTCGTCGGCCCGGGTCGCCTTCGCCCGCACGCCCGTCCGGGAGCCCGATCCGCCGGCGTCGATCGGTCCCGGGATGATCTTCTTCACGTGAGGGTGCTCGGCGACGGCCTCGAGCGCCGCCTGCCCGTCGCGACCGCCGATCAGCGTCGAGTGCGTGCCGCCCAGCTTCTCTGCGACCGACGCCTCGACGACCTCGAGGGCCGTCTCGGCAGTTCCTGTGGCCCGCTCGACAGGATCTTCGCCGGGAACGCGGTACAGCGGGTAGTGAAGCTGTGCCCGCACCGCCCGCACCACTGCCCGGTCGCCGGTCGCGTACACCTCCTCGGGACGCTTGCGCCGAACCTCGTCTGCGATCCGCCCGGCGTAGTTTCGGAGTTCCGCGCGCTCGTTCTCGCCGGTTTCGGGGCGGGTCGTCACCGTTCGGGCGCCGACGGTCCGCTCGCCGTCTAAGATCGTCACGGTCGAGCGGTCCCGGTCCGCCTCGATGACCACCGCGTCGGCGTTCGCGGTACGACAGACAAGACAGTAATCGCCCGGGCGCTCGAGCGGCGACGCACACCGGCTGCACTCCACGACCGTCGGTACGGGGCGAGCCGTCCTAAACGCCGCGTTTCCGATCCTCGTGGGTCTCCGGTCGGTGTCGTTTCTCGGGACCGCCGGCCGGCTCACAGCCGGTCGGGAGCATCGGGTTTCAGGTACTCCCGGAGCAGCGTCGTCGCGTACGCACCGCTGGGGAGCCGGAAGGCAAAAATCAGCGGCTCGCGCTCGACCGCGAGCTCGGTCCGGACGAGCACCGCCCGGCGGGTGCCGGTCGCGTGAAACTCCCCGGGCAGGTCGAACGCCTCCGGCTCGATGGCCGCCTCATCGAGGACCGCCCGCTCGATCGCCCCCGGCTCGCCGCCGGCAAGTTCGGTCTCGGTCCCGACGAGCGGGGCGGTCACGAACGCCCGTCCGCGCCCGCAGTGTCGCCGTACCGTCTCGAGCCGACCGTCGGTCACCCGCTGGGTCCGGTCCGGGTCCGGTCGCGGGAGCTCCGTGTCGACGCTTCGGTCCGCGAAACAGACGACGTCGCCGACGACCGGCGCCGCGAACGGCAGCCCCCGCTCGAGTCGCCGCGAGAGGATCCGGTTGAACAGGTACGACTGGGCGGCGTTGACGAACAGACGCTGGAGCGCGGTCGGGACGGTCTCGAGTGCCTCGCGCGGCGAGGCCCCCTCGGCGAGGGCGTGCAGCATGGCCCGCTCGTAGCCGAGCCGGTCGGGGAACCGCTCGAGTGCGCCCGTCCAGTCGTTCGTCTCCTCGAGGAACGCCCGGGCTCGCCGCGTCTCCTCGGGCTCGCGGTCGCTCGGGCCGCCCAGGTACGCAAGGACCGCCCCCTCCCAGTCTCCGCGGGCGATCGCCAGCCCGACCTCGTGGGTGACCGCCCGCCGGCTGCCGAACCGCTGTGTGCCGAAGTAGTTCGGCACCGCGATCTGATCCTCCTGTCCGTTTCCGGGTCCGTCGGCCCCCGATCCGTCGCGACCGAACGCCGCCAGGTCGGCCGTCACCGCCCCCACGGTCTCGGGACGGTCCGGATCGCGGACGACGATCTCGAAGGCGTTACCGGCCAGATCGCCGAACAGCACCGGCCGGCCGGCCCGCCCGATCGGCTCGACGGTCGCCGCCTCGAGTTCGGGGAGGGGCGGCTCGATCCCCTCGATCGAGAACAGCTGGGTCGTCACCGCCCGCTTGTCTTTCGTCCCCGCCCAGGAGACCCGCTCGCGGGAGATCCCCAGCCGGTCCGAGAGCGCCCCGGCGAAGGCCGCGGTCTCCCAGTCGCGCAGCCGGGCCCGCACCACGAGGTGGGGATAGGCGCCGGGATCGGCGTCGATCGGCTCGAAGCCGCCGGTCTCCAGCTCTCGAACGCGGAAATCCTCGGGACTCCCCCGCAGCCGGCCGCCGGTCCCGTCGGCGTCGCTGACGTAGTAGCGCATCCCGACCGCGCGCTCGTGTTCGGGTGCCCGTCGCATCCCCTATCGGTAGCCCGCGGCCGCTCAAGTCGGTGTCGCTAGTACAGCGAGAGCTCGCCGGTGACGAGATCGACACGGTCCTCGGCCGCCGGTCCGACCGCGAGCGCCGTGACGGTCCCGGGCTCGAGCTGGGTGTGACCGGCGTCCCGGACGACGGCGTGTGGCAGGCCCTCCCGGTCGGCCTCCTCGGCCAGCGCGAACAGCTGCCGCTCGTCCTCTCCCCGCAGGACGATCTTTGTTTCTCCGCCCGCCGTCCACTCCTCGCGGGCGGTCCGATCGGCGCGCTCGTAGGCCCGCAGCGAGGCGTGTGCGACCTGCGCGGCGAGTTTTCCCTCCCCCATCCCGATGTCCGTTCGGGCGACGATCGCCTGTTTCATACGCGGGCTCGGGGCCACAGACTCAAGAGTGACCCCCTCTGCCCAGCGACCGGGCTCCCGACCGCGGAATCCGGCCGCCGCGCTCGTCCGACCGTCCCGGCGGTCCGCACGGAGCGGTAGGTTCATACCGGCGGCCCGCACACGCGGGTCTGATGAGTTTTGGCGGACTCGTCCCCGACGCCACGCCGGTCAATGTCGCGGTAGTCCTCGTCGCGACGGCCGTGATCTGGGTCGGCAGCGCGTGGCTCGAAAACTCCGCCGAGGCACTCTCGAGACACTACGGCCTGCCGCCGGTCATCCAGGGGTCGGTGGTGGTCGCCGTCGGATCGAGTTTCCCCGAGTTCGTGAGCGTCGTCGTCACGGCCTTCGCCGGCGTCTTCGAGATGGGCGTCGGAACGATCGTCGGCTCGGCGATTTTCAACATCCTCGTGATTCCGGCCCTCTCGGGGATCGCTACCGACGGCGAGATCGCGACCAACCGCGCGATCGTGTTCAAAGAGGCACAGTTTTACATGATCGCCGTCTCGGCGCTCGTGATCAGCTTCTCGCTGGCGGTGATCTACGCGCCGGTGCCGACGGCTCCGGGGCTGACCGGCGAGATCACCCGCCCGATCGCCGCGATTCCGCTCGCGCTGTACGGCATGTACCTGTTCATCCAATGGGAGGACGTCGCCGACTACGAGGCAACGCCCGCGGTTGAGAGCGTCGACGTCCGGCGCAACTGGCTGTTGTTGCTCGGCGGGCTCGTTTTGATCGCGGTCGCGATCCAGCAGCTCGTCGGGGCGATCGACTCGCTGGGCGAGACCTTCGGGATCCCGGAGTTCATCTCAGGAGTGTTGATCATCGCGGCCGCCACGAGCCTGCCGGATACGCTGGTCAGCGTCCGGGCCGCCCGCGAGGGGCGGGGCATCACCAGCCTGGCGAACGTACTGGGATCGAACACGTTCAACCTGCTCGTGGCGATCCCGGTTGGCGTGTTCATCGTCGGGCGCGTTCCGATCGATTTCGCCGTCGCCGCCCCGATGATGGGGCTGCTCACGGTCGCGACGATGCTGTTGTTCGTGACCCTCCGGACGGACCTGTCGTTGACGCCCCCGGAGTCGTACCTGCTGGTCGTGACCTACGCCGCCTTCGTCGTCTGGATGATCACCGAGACGCTCGAACTGACCGATCTCATCGGCGTCCCCTGACCCGCTCGCCCCGGCCGCTCGCGGAGCCGGCGACGACGCGTCACCCTCGATCGCGGAGATCGCAGACCCGCGTGGCCGCCGCCTCGCGCTCGATTAGCTCCCGGTAGGCGGTCGCGACCGCGGCGGCGCCGAGGGCGTCCCCCGAGGGATTCTCCCGGACTGGCGAGCCGATCCTGACGTAGGTCACTTGAACGCCGTCGAGGGCGAGTGCCAGCGATGTCGCCAGCCCCTCCGCGGCGGGCGCCACTGCGCCCCACTCGACCTGTTCGGGGGCCTCGCCGTCGGCGAAGGTCGTCCCCGAGAACACGACCGTCCCGCCGGTCGCCTCGAGATCCGCCCGGACCGCCCCGACACAGGCCAGCGATCCCGCGACCCGAACGTCGAACATCTCCCGGAGCCGTTCGACCGACGCCCCCTCGATCGGCCGCCCGGCCCCGGCGCTCGCGTTCAATACGAGCGCCTCGACCGGCCCGAACGCCTCTCGGACCGTCTCGATCCCGGCCTCGACGGCCGCGGTGTCGGTGACGTCGGTCGGGACAGCGAGAGCCCCGTCGCCGAGCTCGGCCGCGAGCTCCTCGATGAACGACCCAGACCGTGCGAACAGGCCGACGTCGTAGCCGGCCTCGTGGAGCGTCCGCGCCGTCGCCGCGCCGATCGTCGGCCCGACGCCGGCGACAACCGCAGTCCGTGTCATACGTGGCGTTCTCACGCGCACACAAAACGGCGCGGCGACCGTCCGGCGGGCCCGGACAGCCGGGATCGATACTCTCCAGTGTCTCGGAGATTCCGTGCCGCGCCGTCCCGGCCGGATCAGCCGGTCCTGAACGCGTCGTCGCCCCAGGCCCGAAAGTCGACGTCTGAACTCCAGACGCTCCGGTCCTGCTCGACCAGCCGGCGGTACTCTGCCGCGAGCGCGTCGGGGTCGATACGTTTCGAGTTGGGAACGTCCTCGGACACGGTCGGCCCGTCGATCCAGCCGTCTGCGACCACCCTGACGACGTGGACGCCCTCTGCGGTGAGCTGCTCTGCCATGGCCCGACTGACCCACCGCATGTCGTCGCCCGCGTGGTGGATGACGGTCCCGCCGGCCGCGCGCAGCTCATCAAGCAGCTCGTCGACGACCGCCACCAGCCCGTACCCGGCCGCCTCGACGTAGGTCGCGAACTCCGCGGGCCCGTCGGTCAGCGGCCCCGTCCACGCCTCGTCCGGGGCGACGTTGTGGACGTACGCGTCCACCCGCCCGAAGGCCTCGTGGACCCGCTCGACCCCGTCCGCGATCGCCTCGCGGTCGGTCACGTCGACCCCCGTTGCGATCGCCGAGCCCGGGGTTTCCGCCGAAAGCGTCGCGGCGAGCTCCGCGGTGAACGACTCGGAGCGTGCCCACAGCGCCACGCGGTCGCCCGCCGCTGCGAACTCCCGGGCCAGCGACTCCCCGAGCGTCGGTCCGACGCCGCCGATCACGATCGTTCGTGTCACACCCTCTGAAGGTGCCAAAACAGTTTCATTCCTTGGCCGGTCGGTGCGGCCGACACACAGCCCGGCCCCCGCGGTTCGCCGTCAACGGTCGCGCCCGACCGGCCCGTTCGCGGCGGGTCACTCGGGCGGGACGGTCTCGATCCCGGTAACCACGAACCGCGTTCCGCCGGCGTCGCTGTCGGTCACGTCGATCGTCCACCCGTGTGCGTCGACGATCCGCTCGACGATCGCGAGCCCGAATCCCGTCCCGTCGCTCGAGTACCCCGGGGTGAACACCTTCTCGCGGTCTTCCTCTGAGATGCCGGGGCCGTCGTCGGCGACGTAGAATCCCTGGCCGTCTGCGAGCGCGCCGACGGTGACCGTCACGGGAGCCCCAGCGTGTTCGACCGCGTTCCGGACGAGATTCTCGAGCAGCTGGCGGAGCCGCGATTGGTCGGCCCGGAGCCGTGCGTCGCCGTCGGTTTCGAGCGTCGCCTCGCCGGTTTCGACGGTGCGCCAGCACTCCTCGACGAGCGCCGACAGCGAGACCGTCTGTATCTCCCCGAGATCCGCCCCGCCGCGTGCCAGCGTAAGCAGGTCGTCGATCATCGTGTTCATCCGCTCGAGCGCGTCGAGTGCGATTTCGAGCTCCTCGCTGTCGTAGGTCGCCTGCGCGAGCCCGACCCGTCCCTGTGCGACCTGCAGCGGACTCCGCAGGTCGTGGCTGACGACGCTCGCGAACTGCTCGAGACGCTCGTTCTGTTCGGTGAGCTCAGCCTCGCGGGTCAGCCGGTCGAGCGCTGCCTCCGTGTGAGAGACGAGCAGCTCCGCGAGCTCTCGGTCGTCTTCGCCGAAGGCGCCCTTGCTCTCTGAGATCATCTGACAGACGCCGTGTTCTCCGATCGGAAGGCTGATTCCGCTCTCGTAGGGTCCCTGGGGGGTTGCTTCGGGGTGACTCGAGGCGTTGTCGATGACCGCCGACTCGCCGGTGCGGTAGGTGTACCCCCCCAGGCTGTCGTCGATCGGCAGCGAGTCGAAATCTCGTGCGGGAAAATCGTCCGAGAGCGCGACCAACTCCAGTCGGTCGCCGGCCGCGAGCAACACCACGCAGTTGTCGAACTCGAGGACCGTCTCGGCGGCCTCGAGGGTCCGCTCACACACCGCCTCGACGCTGTCGCACTCGGGCAGCTCCGTCGCGACCTCGTGAAGCGCCCTGAGGACGCGCTCGCGGTTCCGATCTCCCGTTCCGGCCGCGATCGACTCGAGTCTCGTCTGTAGGCAGTCGGGATCGGCGGCGTCCCGACGCCGGATGTACTCGGGGACCGCCGCGTCGACCCCTCGTTCCTCGTCGTCGAGCACGAGCACGACCGGAGTCTCCGGGGCCACCCGCTGAACCGTCTGGCGCGTCGCCCGAGTCCAGTCCCGGCCATCGACCAGCAGGCAGTCGACCGACCGCCCGCTCAGCGTCTCGGCCAGCGTCCCCGGCGACGTTCTCACGGCCGAAACTGCGCCGCGCCGCTCGAGTGCCGGGACGGCCGCTGCCGTCTCGCTGGACTCGTCGGCCACGTGCGCTACGGCGATCGATCGGACGGTCGGTTCGGCCGGTATCATCGTTCGCGTCGGCTTCGTGCCCGTCGAGCGGGACCGAATCCCGCCCGCCGGAAAGAGCCGATCTGTATACAGTCACATGAGATGATGAATATAATACCCTTCGACTCAGTTATCAATCATAATACCTGGCGTTCGGGGTCGCGTCACGGCAGGCTGGGGGTTCGGAGTTCGCCGGGCGTGCGCGGGTCGCGGCTCCCAGTGGCCGAGTCGGCCCGGCGTCGGATCCGGAGTTTCGAGCCCCGGGCGCCGATCGGAGCGCAATCTTCAATCCCGTGGGTCCGCGTTGTCAGGTGTGATTCGGACCTCGCAGATCGAGCGATGGCTCGCTGAGGATCTCGGGCACCACGACGTGACAAACGAGGTACCCGGCGAGGCGACCGGCCGGCTGGTTGCCCGCGAGTCGGGCGTCGCGGCCGGGACCGACGCGGCGCTGTCGGTGTTTTCTCACCTCGGCGTCGACGCGACGGTGACCGTCGAGCCGGGGACGGGCGTCGACCCTGGCGACGTGGTCCTCGAGGTCGCGGGCGAGGCCCGGTCGGTGCTACGCGGCGAGCGCGTCGCGGTCAACGTCGCCGGGCACGCCTCCGGGATCGCCACCGCGACACGGCGGGCTGTCGACCGCGCGCGGGCCGTCGACGAGGACGTTCGCGTGGCCGCGACCAGAAAGACCACGCCCGGGCTCCGCGGGCTCGAAAAGCGGGCGGTCGTCGCCGGCGGCGGCGACACCCACCGGCTCGATCTCTCTCACATGGTGTTGATCAAGGAAAACCACATCGCACAGCTCGGCTTCGAGGCGGCGATCGAGCGGTTCCGCGAGCGCAGCTCCTTCGCGACGAAAATCGAGGTCGAGGTCGAAGCACCCGAGGACGGGCAGCGAGCGGCCGCGGCCGGGGCGGACATCGTCCTGTTCGATAACCTCTCGCCGGAGGCGATCGCCCGCGGGGTCGACTCCCTCCCCGGCGGGACGCTGTCGGAGGCGAGCGGCGGCATCACCGTCGACACCGTCTCAGAGTACGCCGAGACGGGCGTGGACGTGATCTCGATGGGGTCGCTGACCCACAGCGCGCCGACGCTCGATTACTCGTTTCTGACCGACTGACGCCGGTACCGTCTGAGCACCGGCACGAGCACCACCGCGAGGGCGACACTCGCCAGGACGATCGACGTCGGCCGCTGGAAGAAGGCCCCGACGGCGTTGCCGTCTGCGATCTGGAGGGTACGGTGGAAGTTCTGCTCGGCGAGCGATCCGAGCACGAACGCGATCACGACCGGGACCCGAGAGATCCCGACCCGGAGCATTCCGAACCCGACCACGCCCAACAGCACCGCGAGCCACACGTCGACGAAACTCCCCCGGCCGACGTACGCGCCGGTCAGCGCGACCACCAACACGACCGGGACCAGCGTCCTCGCGGAGACCCGTGTGAGCGCGGCGACCCGGCGGGCGAGAACGAGCCCGACCGCCGAGGTGAACAGGTTCGACCCGAGCAACCCGAACGCGACGACGAACACCAGCTGGAGGTTCTCCTCGAACAGCTGCGGCCCGGGCACGACGCCGTTGACAACGAGCGCGCCGAGCAACACCGCCGTCGAGGCGGAGCCGGGGATCCCGAGCCCGAGCGTCGGGACCATCGAGCCGCCGTCCTTAGCGTCGTTTGCGGCCTCGCTCGCGATCACGCCCCGCACGTCGCCGTCGCCGAACGACGACGCCCCGGTCGTGGCCTGCGCGCCGAGATACGAGACGAAGTTCGCAACCGTCCCCCCGGCCCCCGGGATGACCCCGACGAGCCAGCCGATCGCGGCGCTTTGCCCGAACACCCGCCGATTCTCGAGCACCGCCGACAGCCCCGCCCGTCGGCCCGAGGGTTCCTCGACCGTCTCCGTCGGGTCCTGTGGTTCGTCCGCGGCCAGGTCCCCGTCCGCGTCGTCGTTTCCGGCGACCGGACCGCCGTCGCCGGCCAGCCGGAGCATCTCCGCGACGGCAAACAGCCCGATCAACAGCGGCACGAGCCCCACGCCGTCCCGCAGAGCCGTCACGCCCCACGTGAATCGCGCGGTTCCGGTGACGGGATTGAACCCGTGGAAGGCGAGCACGAGCCCGAGCCCGCCCGCGATCAGGTTCGCCAGCAGTCCGCCCCGAGAAACCACTGCGACCGTGAGGAGTCCAACAACGGCGAGCCAGAAGATATCGACCGAGAAGAAAAGCAGCGTGAACTCCCGGACCACCGGGATCGTGACGACGAGCAAGACGACCCCGACGATCGCCCCGGCTCCGGAGGCGATCGCGCTCGCGGTGACCGCCTCGACGGCGCGGCCGGTTCGTGCCATCGGATAGCCGTCGAGCACGGTCGCGGCGTTGGGCGCGTCCCCGGGCGTGTTGAGCAAGATCGCGGTCACCGAGCCGCCAAACGCGACCCCGCCCAGCGTCGCCGCGAGCAACAACACCGCCGGGTTCAGGTCGAGCCCGAACGTAACCGGGATCAAAAGCGTGAGCGCGACCGGCCCGCCAAGTCCCGGCAGCGCGCCCATCAGTAACCCGAGCAACGCGCCGACGGCGAGCAGGGCCAGTCCAGTCGGCGAGACGACCGTCTCGGCGGCGATCCGCACGGCCGGCCACAGATCGCCGGTCGCCTGCAGGGTCGTCCGGGACATCTTAGGGCCCCACCAGGCCCTCGTACAGCGGCGTCGTGAGCAGCAACTCGAACAGGACGTACAGTCCGGCCGTCGTGCCGGCGCCGACGGCCAACGCCCGCCGCCAGGAGCCGCCCCGTGCCCGAATAAACGCCGTCACGTAGACGAAGGCACCGAGCAGGTGCCCGACCAGGTAGACAACTCCCACTAGGCCGACGAGCCAGGCGAGCGTCCGAACCTCTCGGCGGTACCGGTCCGGCGTTCGGTCGCTCCCCGCTCCGAGCTGGTCGAAGACGCCGGCGAAGGGCCCGCGGAGCCGACCGCGGCCGGTCACGGTCGCCGCGATTTCGAGGCCGAGCAGCGCCGCCGTGGCCGTCCCGACGACGAGCGGAAAGAGCCGCGCCGAGGGCGTGTACCCGATCGCCTCCCGGAGCGTCGCGAGGACGTACGCGAACACGACGAGAAAGAATCCCGCCCTGTACCACCGCCCCTCGACGGCTGCGAGCCGGTCGAAGACGCCGTCGGCGCGCACGGCTAGTTCCCGACCGCCGCCTCAAGTACGCTCGGGAACGGCTCCTCTCGGAGCGCCGCCAGCTTCCGTTCTGCGAGTTCGCGGCTCTGTTCGCCGACCGCGGTGTCGAGCAGGAACCGGTCGGCGTCGAGTGCGTCGCTATTGAACGACTCGTCATCGAGAATCGCGCCCATTGCCTCCCGGAGCGTCTCGATGATCTCGTCGTCGACGCCCGGCGGTGCCGCCACGAACCGCTGGAAGCTCGACAGTCCGATGTACTCCTCGATGTTCGGGATGTCCAACTCGCCCGCGTACAGCCGCGTCTCCGGGAAGAACTCCTCGCCGGTTTCGGCGTCGGTGAACATCAGAAAGTGCTCGACGCCCTCGACGGCCCGCGCCACGAGCGCCGAGGAGGCGCTCCCGACGGGGTACACGTCGACCTCGCCGCGTTCGAGCCCGGCGATCGCCTCCCCGGTGCCAGTATAGTGAACGAAGTTTATCTCGTCGCCGTCGAACGTGCCGGTCACCTCTGCGAGCAACAGCGGCGCGAGCTGTGCGACCGACCCGCGTCCCTGGGTTGCGACGTTGAACTCGCCGATCCGGTCGACGAACTCGTCGAACCCGGCGATATCGAGCGACTCGGCGGCTGCGATCCCGTGGGGTTCGTGTGAAAAGTGTCCCACGTACCGAAACTCCGTGATGTCGTAGCCCGGATCGGTCACCACCTGCCGGCCGCCGCTTGAGAACGGGTCGCCGAACAACAGCGTGTGGCCGTCGGGCTCTGCGTTGTACACCTGTGCGGTCCCGACGGCGCTGCCTCCGCCCTCGACGTTCTCGACGACCAGCGATGCGTCCCCTGGGAGATACTCCTCCCAGTAGGGCTGTGCTAGCCGCGCGATCTCGTCGAACCCGCCGCCGGCCGCGAACGGCACCACGAACCGGATCTCCTCTGTGGGGTACTCGCCGTCCCCGCCGGTACAGCCGGCGAGTCCGGCCAGCCCGGCGGTTCCCGCTCCCGCAACGCTCCGGAGGAGCGCCCGCCGCGAGACGGCGCCGCTCCGATCGATCTGACTCGCGTTACTGTCCATACTGACAGTAGATTGGCTTCCACACTCATAAGATGCACGAATATCTCCATCAGAGCTACGCTTTGAAGAAAAAATTACTTCAACACTTCGCGGAGGCGCCGTCGAGGGTCCTCAACCTCGGCGACTGCTCCGGGTCTCTGCTTGATCGTCGAGATTCGGCGGCTCGCGTCGGGTCGCCGGTCGTCTTCGATCGCCGTTCGGTCCCGCTGATCGTCGGAGTTTCTGGCCGGATTTTGCCGTGTCGTGTCGCTCCGTTCGACGGGAGTCCGGAACTCGGCACTGTTAATCCGGTGTGACTCGCGGCGTAGCGTCTCCCGACACTCGACAGGAGTCCGGAAGGTCGGGTCGGATAGCCGCGGCTCCGTCGCCGGGATCGTTAGGACATCGCGTTGGTTACGATGGTGACTTCCCGCTGGTCGAACGCCGAGTAGTACAGCCGGAGCTCGGAGATCTCACCCTCGAGGTAGTCGCCGTCGAATTCGACATCTTTCCCGATGTTCATATCGCCCATGCTGATCTCGCCGGAGTAGTTACCGCTCGCCACGCGGGTGCCGTCGACGTACAGCGTGTAGGTCTCGCCGTCGTATGTACCGACGAGGGTGTGCTGTGTGCCGGCCCGCTGTGGGCTCCCGAAGACCTGACCCGTCTGGCTGCCCCCCGCCCGGTCGACGCTGAACACCGGGACGTACCGGTCGTTTCCGCTGCACGTGTCGACCTGGAAGTTCGAACACGGTTTCAGCTCGAACAGCCAGTTGTCGTCGCCACTTTTGTGCTCGACGATCTCCTGTTTTTTTGACGCGTCGTCGGTTCGGTATGTCGCGGCGATCGTGAACTCACTGACATCGACGGGCGAACTGATATCGGTCACCTCGACGGAGTCCGGAGTTCCGTTGAACGTGAACGAGCTGCCGCTCCGGCTCGGATTCCCCTGTACTGTCCCGTCGTTTCCGTTGCCCGACCGGTCTCGCAGCTCGCCGCCTCCCGTGTCGAAGGTGTAGTAAGCGATGAAGTCGCCGATCTGCGAGCGCCCCTCGATCTGTTTCTGTACGAGCACCGACCGCCGCTCGTCCGCCGAGATCACGGTGATCGTGTCTCCGGGACCGGTCGGCAGCAGGATCGACTCGCCGGCGCTGTCGCTCCCGAAGGAGGCGACGGGCTTTCCGTTCAGCTGGACGGTCACGTCGGTCGCGATCGCCACCGGCGTCATTTCGAGCCCGACTGACGTCTCCTCGTACTCGAAGGCTGCCTCTGCCGTCGGCGCGCCGGTCTGGACGAGGCCGGCCGCGAGGACGAACACGAGCGACCCGACGACGACGGCGATGGCAACGAGAAGGACGTTTCCGATGACGGGTGTCGCCCCACGATCCGTTCCGGAACTGTTCACTCCGAGCTGTAGTCGTTGAGCTGATAAGAGTGCCACGATACCCGGCCGTCGAACGCACGTCGAGACAGCCCGACACGGTAGTTCGGCGTAGACGGTCCCGTAGCGGCCGGACACCGCAGATGCGTTTCGATCGCCGACGCGTCGATCTCGGACCCGGACGGGACCACCTTCGCCGTCCGACCGCGCTGTGACCGCTCGCGGGTGCCGCCGTGTTCGGTTGCGATCGTCCGGCGTGAGCCAACACGGGCCCCTCATGAGACCGCGTGCAAGGGGGCCGACGACTCGTCTGGAACGCCGGCGTTTGTTCGACTCACAGCCGGAGCGACCGTCGAACGGTCGTCGCTGTTTGTCACGGCTCGCGGGAGAAGTGGGCCGGCGCAGATTCGAACTGCGGTTACGGCCACCCGAAGGCCGAAGGATACCAAGCTACCCCACCGGCCCGCATCCAGATTCACGGCACTCGGTCGTTTAACCGTTCTGTTTGATCCGTTTCAGTACCGCTCGTAGCCCGCGGTGTCGAGGTAGTTGTGCACGACGGCGACCGCGTGGTTCGCGTGAATCGGGACTGGCCCGACGCTGACACGGCCGACGCGGCGGTCCGCGATCGTCGTCTCGTCCTCGGCCGAAAACGACTGGTGGTCCGAGAGCACGAACACCGGATCGGCCGGCAGCTCGGCCTCGGGTATCGGCATGCCCGCCTCGTGGAGCTGGACGACCGGCCCGTCGAGCCGGTCGAGGGTCTCGGCGAGCCCGGTCCGGTAGAGCTCGACCCCCGGCGAGGGTTCGGCCGGCAGGTGGCCGATCGCCTTCGCTTTCTGTTCGAGCGCGCCGCTGATCCGGGCGGCGACGTTGCGTTCGTCGGGGTGGAGGTGTCGCAGGGTTGCGCCGTCGAAGCTGACCGTCAGCGCGTCGGCGAGCACCAGGTGGACCCGGACGTCCTCGCGGATGTCGTGGGACAGAAAGACCCCGGCGCTGACACACCGGGCGAGCAGGTCGACCCGTCCGGCGCCAGGCAGGTCTTCGAGCCCGAACGGCTCGGTCGGTGCCTCGTGGCCGACGACGACAAACTGGCGCATACCGTCGGTACCCGCGGGTCGGTATAGACCGTTCCGGTCCCGACGACACCGAACGGGTTTGTTCTGGCCGACGGACCGTGACACATATCCACGATCGCGGGTTCGGAGATGGCCTGTACCGGCTCCGAGGCGACCGTCGAGTCCGCCCTCGAGGGGCTCCCCGGCGTCGAGCGGGCGAGCGCCGACCACGATGCCGGGACCGTCGCGGTCGCCGGGGACGCCGACGAGGTGGCGCTCACCGAGGCGATCCGGGCGGCCGGCTACGAGCCGGCCTGACCGAGCTCGGGGTCAGTACGGCCACCGACCGCCGGTTTTCAGCTCCGTCACGTATCCCTCCGGAATCGATTCCTCGATCTCCTCGCGGGAGCGCCCGGGGACCTCGACGGACGCGTCGGCGAGCCGGTAGACTCCCTCCGCGACCAGCGTCGCGATCTCGCGCAGGTCGCGGCTGTCGAGCTTATCGAGCGTGTCGGCGTGGGTGTGTCCCCAGCCCCGGCCGGAGGACTCGGAGGTACTGCCGGTCATCGCCGCCGGGATCCCCTCCTGGACGAACGCCCACTGGTCGCCGTGCGGCGAGACGGTGCTGCTGGTCGACAGGGGCGCGTCGAAGGCGTCGGTCGCGGCCCGGAAGGTCTCCTCGAGCGCGTCGAACCCGTTCGCGTTCACCCGGAGATTCCGCGATGAGCCCGCCCCGTCGACGTTCACGACGCACTTTATTTCCTCTCGGTCGTGGGTCTCGACCCACCGGTACGCTCCCCGGAGCCCGATCTCCTCGGAGCCGAAGGTAACGAGCTGAACCGGGTGATCGAGCTCGCCCTCGAGACCGGATAGCAGCCGCCCGACCTCCGCGACCACGGCGGACCCGGCCGCGTTGTCGAGAGCGCCGTCGCCGACGTCGTGGCCGTCGACGTGTGCGGTCACGAGCACCGTCGGTCGGTCGCCGGGCTCGGGGCCGACCCGGGCGGCGACGTTGCGCGACGTGGCGGGTTCGTTGCGACAGACCGACTCGACGCGTACCTCGAGCCCGTCGCCGGCCAGCCGGGCGAGTCGTGCGCCGACCTCGCGGCTCACACCGACCGCCGGAATCGGTCCGGGCCGGTTGTTGTACCCGACCTCGCCGGTCGGCGGCACGCCACCCTCGATGTGATTCCGGAAGACGAAGGCGGCCGCGCCGGCGTTCGCGGCGTTGGAGTACTTTTCCATCCGGTGGATCCACCGGTCGGCCGTCTCCGGGGTCTCACTCGAGACCATCACGATCGCCCCCTCGAGTTCCTCGCCCCGGTCCGCGAAGGCGTCGTAGCCGCCCGCGCCCAGGTCGACCAGTTCGGCCTCGACCGTCCCGGAGGGCGAGCCCGGCAGCGCGATCGCCTCGTGGGGGCCCTTGTGTATGCGCTCGATCGGCTCGGCGATCGTCAGCTCGGCGCGCTCGCGCCACCATCCCGGGATCTCGAACGCCTCGATCCGCGGGTCGGCCAGTCCGGCGCTCTCGAAGGCCTCCCGGACCCGCTCGGCCCCGCGGGCCTCGCCCTCGTGGCCCGCCATCCGGCTCCCGATGTCGGCCAGGTCGGTCAGCAGCTCCCAGCCAAACGTGCTCGTCTGCGCGTCGCCGATCACCGCGTCTGGCAGTCCAGTCATGCGCTCCGGTTCGGCGAGCGCTCACAAGAGCTTGTGGATCGACAGAGCCCCGCGACGGCGGCTGCCGGGGACCGTCACGACCTTACTCGCCGCCCACGAACCCGCGGTCGTGCCCGCAGAGGTCGACTACGAGCGGGTGATGGAGCTGCCCTTCGTGTTGACGGTCGTTGTCGGTACGCCGGCGGTTGCGATACTCTCGCTGTTCGCGTCGCTGCCGACCTGGCCCGACCGGGCGCTGTTCGCGGTCCGGGTCGGTGCCGTCGTGTGGCTGGCGACGACGCTTTTCGTGTACGGGTACGCCCGGCTCGCGCCGCCCTCCGAGTCCGACGACGGGTGACACCGGCGCCGACGATCCTCCCGGTGAGTCCCGCCGACGGACTCCGAGCCCCCGGAGCGCGATCCTCTGGCCCGCCCGGTCGCCGGCACGTGTGCGGGCTGCCCGCATACGCCCGGCGCCTTTTACCGTCGCGACCGCTGCATAGCAGTATGGATCGCCGTCGGTTCCTGGCCGCGGTCTCGGCCGGCGTCGCGGCCGGGGCCGCCGGGTGTGCGTCCGTCCCGGGACTGGGGGGAAACGACGACGAGGCGGTCGCCGCCGCGAGCGACCGGCTCGCCGAGATCGACGCGGCGCTACGAGCGTTTGCCGACCCGAGCGCCGAGGCGGCCCTCGAGCCCAAAGCCCTCGATCGGACCCTAGCGGCGGCCGAGGGGGACATCGACCGCGTGAGTGGGGATCGCGGCCAGCACCTGCGCGCGCTCGGCCGGCTGTACGCCGCGCTCGTCCCGTACAACGCCTCCCTCGCCTCGTTTTTCGAGACCCTGGCCGGATCGGTTCCAGGCGGCGGCCCCGGCGGGAGCGTCGGATCGTACTACCGCAGCGAGGCCGGGCAGACCGGCGATCCGAACGACTGGCTCGCCCGGGCACTCGACAGTCTGGAAACCGCCGCCGACCGCTACGAGGGCGTCCAGCGCGCGGCCGCAGCTGTCTCGTCTTCCGCCTTCGATCCTTCTGCCCTCCCGGACGCGCCGACCGTCGACCGGCTGGACCCGCGGGTCTATCTCACGGCCGCCGAGCTCGCGGTCGGGACGGACCTGTTCGACCGCGTCCACGAACACCACGACATCCGGCGGGAGGCAGCCGCCGTCTTCGCCGGGCCGTACAGCGACGAGCGGTGGCCGGAGGCCATCGAGCGGTTCGCGGCCGTCGAGGACCGGTACGAGTCTCTCGTCGCGGCGTTTGATCAGCTCCCGACTCGCGAGACGTTCACAGACCGGTTCGATCCGGATCTCGAGTACCACCGGGAGATGTCGGTCGTCGGTCGCCGTGTCGCCGGGATCCGCCGGCGGGCCGCGGCCGCGCTGGCCGAGGATAACGCCGCCCGGGCGCGGGAGCTGCGCCGGGAGATTCTCGACGTCGAGACGCCCGAGGTTCCCCGGATCTGACCTCCCCCGCTCTCGTGGTGGCGGCCGCGTCGTCTCACCCCGGCGCGGGCTCGTCGGGGCGCTCGACGCGGCGGAACTCCAGCCCGGCCCGAGCCGCCGCCTGCGCGTCGGTGTCGCTGTCGCCGACGAACACCGCTCGATCCGGGGCGACACCCAGCCGATCGAGGACGGCGATGAGCGGCTCCGGGGCGGGCTTTCGCTCGGGTACCGTGTCCCGACCGACGACGGCGTCGACGTGCCCGGCCAGCCCGTGGGTCTCGAGCGCGATTCGGCAGGCGGCCTCGCAGTTCAGCGAACAGACCCCGACCGGAACCGATCGGGGCAGCTCGGCCGCGGTCGGAAGCACCGCCGAGTTGCGCGCTCCGCGTCGCTCGTAGGGCTCGATCGTCGACAACACCGTCGCCCCGTCGCCGGCCCGCTCGGCCCGCTCGAGCAGCTCCCACAGGGTCAGCCCCGCCGGATCCTGCCCCCGGTCGCGACACTCCGCGGCGACCGCCTCGCGGACCCGGTCCCAGTCGACGGCCAGCTCGACGAGCGTGCCGTCGAGGTCGTACAGTACGGCCTCGTAGTCCACGACCCGGCTACGGCCCGAACGCTAATGGGCTTCCCGGCTCCCCGCTTTCGGCTCCGTGCTCGTAGCGCTATCCCGCACAGAGCCTACAGCTCGCCGAAGATGTCCCGGCCGATGATCGTCTTCTGGATCTGTGTCGTGCCCTCGTGAAGTACCTCGGGGACAAGCCCCGAGGCTTCACCGTCTTGACCGCACGTCCCAAAACAGGCCGTGCCGTCGCAGGCGAATTTAACTCCCCTCGACCTTCCCGAGACAGGTCGGCTGGAATTCACACCCGAACGCTCGGTGCGTCCGTGAGGGTCGGCGGCTCCACCCCGCCCGACAACTCCCGTCACACTGCGCCAACGACGCAGGTTTTGAGAGGAGTCGCATTTCCAAATCGCCTCAGTCAGCGTTGGGTTAAGATCTTTAACCCGTCTTTGTGGGTTTCTGACTGTATCAAGATACGAACCGCGGTTTGGTTAATCTTTTGACGGCCCTCACCCTCGGGGTCAAGCCCCGAGGCACTCGGCCTGCTCCGCCTGTAGATCGTCGTGATCTTCGCGTCCCGGTAGAGCTGCTCGACGGGGTACTCGGTGGTGTCCCCGTAGCCCCCGTAGATCTGGACGGCCTCGTTCGTGACCTCCATCGCGCCCTCGCTCGCGAAGTATTTGACCATGCTCGCGGCCGCGCGGGCGTCCTCGCCGTGCTCGAGTCGGCGGGCGCCCTCGCGGGTCAACAGCCGCCCGGCCTGGACGGTCGTCCGCATCTCGGCGAGCTTGTGCCGGATCGATTGAAACTCGCCGATCGGCTGGTCGAACCCCTCGCGGTCGCCGGCGTACTCCCGGGCGTGCTCGTAGGCCGCCTGTCCGAGCCCGACCGCCTGTGCCGCGATTCCGATCCGCCCGCCAGTGAGCACCTCGAGTGCTGCCGACAGTCCCCGCCCGGGCTCGGTCAGCCGGTAGCGATCGGGTACCCGGACGCCGTCGAGGGTCAACGGCGTCGTGTCGCTGGCCCGCAGGCCGAGCTTGTCCTCTTTCGGGCCGACCGACACCCCTGGCGTGTCTTTGGGCACGAGAAACTGTGTCACCCCGGCGTCGGTCTGTGCGAACACGATGACGACCCCGCTTCGCTGACCGTTGGTGATCCACTGTTTCTCGCCGTCGAGTACCCACCCTCGTCGACCTGTCGGGCGGTCGTGGACATCTCCGCGGGGTTCGATCCCGCCTCGGGCTCCGAGAGCGCGAACGCTCCGACCGGCCGGCCGGTCGCCATCTCCGGCAGCCACTCCTCGCGGACCGACTCCTCGGCGAAGCCGGCGATACAGGAACAGGCCAGACAGTGCACCGACAGCGCCGTCGCCACCGACAGCGAGTCCGCCGCGAGCTCCTCGTTGACCAGCGCGTAGCTCAGCCGGTCGGCCTCGAAGCCGCCGTACTCGGTCGGCGTCGTCAGTCCTGTCAGGTTGAGCTCGGCCAGCGTCTCTCAGACTGCCTCCGGGAATGAGTCGGCCCCTCAAGCGGCCGGGCGCACCTCCTCGCGGACGGCCTCCCGGATCGCCGCCTGCTCGGCCGTCAGCTCCGTCGGCATGAACGCCTCGTTACGCTCGACGAACAAAAAACGACCGGCGGGCCGGCCGCTCGCCGGGCCGGTTGGGGACGAATCCGTTGCGATTATAAGCGACAGGCGCCCACCGCGAACTACCGGTGGCCGTCATAGACGGCAACCGCGCGCGTGGGTAGCCAAGCCAGGCCAACGGCGCAGCGTTGAGGGCGCTGTCCTGTAGAGGTCCGCCGGTTCAAATCCGGTCCCACGCATTTCTCCCGCCGTTCGTCCGACACCGACGATACTCGCGG
>CAYRQD010000011.1:0-65538 GCA_964426325.1 uncultured Halobacteriales archaeon
CTTGTCCCCCGTTCAAATCGGGGAGGGCGGACTGAACCTCAGCACCAGTGAGCTACTGCGAACGGTGCTGTGTGTGACGGACACCACGACCCGAATTGAGCAGACGAGCCACAGCCCGGACCGTCTCGGCGAGTTCAATTCGGGGAGGGCAGATTTCCTCTCGGGTCCGGCCGGAGGAGGGTGGGCCCAATCGCAGACCACGTCGCCGTCGAACTCGCGGGCATCTGCGGGAGTTTGTGGCCAGTCCGCGGTACAGGTGTCGGGGTTCGTGTCTCGGGGGCGACCGGACGTGGCCAACGGAGTATCACCGGTCTCGACTGCTGAGTATTCGGTCGAGTAGTGCCCGAATAAACTCTGATTTGTGTTCGGTGTATGAGTCGCGGCCGTCAGGGAACCGTTCGGCGAGCGATCGCTTCAGGCTCGCGTACGCCGTCGCCGTGTCTGGGTTTTCTCGAAGGTGGTCACGAAACGCAACCATCTCAATGGCATACTCGCTTCGCGTTTCTGCAACGTGTAGGTAATGGGTGCGATCGTCCTCTGGTCCCTTGGCGAAGAACAGGCGGTCGTCGTTTTCGGCTCGAAGCTCGTAGCCAGCCGTCTCAAGCGGATCGACGATCGACGCTGCGGGGAGGGTATCGACTACCGCCAGGATATCGATGACGGGCTTTGCGGGGACCCCGTCGACTGCGGTGCTTCCGACGTGTTCGAATCGAAACACGCTGTCACCAATAGCACGTGACAACCGGGCCCGTTCAGTTCGGTAGTACTCCGGCCATTCGGGGTGATACGGTTCGAGTCGCACCTGCGTGCGGTCTAACCCGACCATCACGACTCTTGTACTGTAGTGAGCCGACGAGTGGGTTTCGAAGCGATCGTAGCCGGTCCGGTACCCGAGTCGCCCCTCGAACGACCGCCACCCACGGACGTCGTAGGACGGGTCCTGGCAGCGGCTGAGACTGTCGGGGTCCAGCCGAGGCGTCTCGTCGCCCGGTCGGTCAGACTGGAACGGTCGCGGGGGCTGGCCCGTCCACCCGGCACGCAGCTAGCCGAGGCGCGCGGCCGACCGTCGGTCAGTGCTCGTCCGGGGGCCCGGTGACTTGGGGGCTAATCCGTACCTCTTTATCTCGGGCGGCACTGGGTCGTCCGATGGCACCGGTTCCGGTCTCCGAGGTGGTTGTTGGGGTTTACCTCGGGTTGATCGCCGCGCTGTTCCCGTCGTTTGTCGCCTTCTCGATCGGATTCGTGTTCAAGTACTTCACCGACGTCACGATCCCGGCGCTCGGCGTCGTCGCCCTTGGCGGGGCGCTGGCGGGCGTGACCGGCGGGCTGATGGGGCTGGCAGACCCGCAGCTCGCGAGCGGCTGGACCGGGATCACGGCGGTGCTCGTGATCCTGATGGGCTGTCTGTGGGCACACAGTCAGGGCGATAAGCTCGCCGCGGCCACCCCGCGGGGGCTCACACTGAAATCCCTGCGGGAGAACCGCCTCTCGGCGGAACTCACCGAGCGAATCGACTCGTACGGCCAGGTTCGGATCAGACCGACCGGCGAGATCCGCGATATCGAGGGGTACCCGCCGCTGCCCGAGAGCGTCCGCGAGCAGCTCGGGGCCGGGAACTGGCGGTTTCCGGCCGACCTGCCCGTGCCGGAGCTGGAGCGGCGACTCGAGGAGCAGCTCGTGACCGAGCACGAGCTGGCCGAGGCCTCGGTGACCATCGACGAGCGGGGAGGGGCCGAGATCGCCGCGGCGCCGGGGGCAGCCGGGCTGTCGCGGCGGGTGCCCCGGGGACTGCGGGCCGTCTCGGTGCGGACACTGCTCCCGACGGGGGTCGGTCGTGGAGACGTGGTCACGATCCGGCTTCCGGACGGCGACGTGACCGGACCGGTCGTAAGTGCCGGCGCGATTGACGCGCCGAGCGAGCCCTCGCCAACCGACGGAGTGGAGTCGGGAAGCAGCCAGACCGGGCCGGCGAGGACGGCCGGCGGCGAGGGACGGGTCACGATCACCGCCGCCCCCGAGGCCGCCCGCCGCGTGATCGGAACGGCGTTCGCACCGACGGTCGTTCGCTCGCGGGGGACACAGCCGGAATACGAGGTGATCGGGCTGCTCATCGGCCACGGCTCGCGGTTCCGGGCCGTGACCGTCAGCGCCCAGAGCCCCGTCGTCGGGACGACCGTGGAGGCGGTGCGGGATAGGACAACGCACCGGGTGGGAGTCGTGGCGATCCAACGGCCCGGCGAGGGGCTCGTCGCGCCGCCGGGGACGACCGAACTCGCGGCGGGAGACCGACTCATCGTCGTCGGGAACCGGGACAGGCTCCGGGCCTTCGAGGAGGTGACCCAGTGATCGGCCCGGCGGCGATCAGCGCGGGGTCGGTGCTCACCGCGGCGGTTCGGGTCGTCGGGCTGGCGCTGCTCGCGGGCGTCACGACGACGATCGCGGCGTTCGTCTACAGGGTGCGGGTCAGAACCGGGCTCCCCGAGGGGGCGACGCTGATCCTCGGACTGGGAGTCGTCGCGATCGCGCTCAACACGCGGGTCGTGTTCGTCCAGTACGTCGGCGGGACCGGGAATCCGCTGTCGGTGCGGGAGGCGCTGGTCAACGTCACCGTGTTCGTCGCCGCCGGGATGGCCTCTTACGGCGGGCACCGCGCCGGCGAGGCGCTGGCCGTCTCGGACCGGTTCTCGTTTGGATGGCTCCGGCCGGACATCGGCCCGATCGTCCGGGCGACGGGTCGAGTCATCACCGTGACTCTGCCCGGGGAGATCGCCGATCTCGAGGGGTACGATCCCGTTCCCGAGAAGACGAAAACGGCCCTCAAGCGGCGCCGGCTCGAGTTCCCGCGGGGACTGACCGTCGCCGAGCTCGAGTCCAAACTCGCCGGTCGGCTCAGGGAGGACCATGACGTCGGACACGTCGACATCGAGCTCGCCGCCGACGGGACCGTCGAGCACCTCGGGGTGGGAAAGTGCCCGGCGGGGATCGGCGCGACGCTCCCCCCGAACGCGGCCGCCGTCGCGGTCCGGGCCGACCCGCCGTTCAGCGCCTCGCCGGGAGACACGCTGCAGCTGTGGCACGCCGAGGACGGTGACCCGCAGCGGCTCGGGACGGCCGAACTCCGGGCGAGCGCCGGAGACGTGACGACGGTCGTCACCGACGAGGCGGTCGCAGAGCGCGTCGACCCGGCCGCCGAGTACCGGCTGATGACCCTCTCAGCCGAGTCACGTCCCGAGCGGGAGTTCGCGATGCTGCTCCGGCGGAGCGAGAAGACCGCGAGTGCGGTCGCCGTCGCCCCAGAGAGCCCGCTGGTCGGGGCACCGATCGGCGCGCTGGCGGTCACGGTGCTTGCCGTCCGGTCGGCCGACGGAGGAGTCGAACCGATACCCGAAAGCGACCGGACGATCGCCACACGCGAGCAGCTGATCGTCGTGGGCCGTCCCGACGAACTCCGGAGGCTGGAGGCCACGAACGGCCTCAGCCGGGTCGAGGATTCCGAGCTGACCGAGGCCGCCGAGCGCGCTTGGACGCGCGACGGCGCGCCGGACCAGCCCCAGCGCGACGCCTGACACCGGGGGCCGGGCGCGGGCTAACACGGGACCTCGTCGTAGCGGGAGAGACACGCCCCACGGGCTTTTGTGCACGCCGGCCGCCCGAGCGGGCATGGCGGACAGACGACTGTTCAAACTCCCGCTCGACCCGGAGCGAATCGAGGCGGTCAGAACGTACTTCGCCGACCTTGACGATCGCAGAGAGACCTTCGAGCGGGGACTGGCCCTTGAGAAGATGAACGCCGAGACCGCCTGGCTCGACGAGTCTGAGCCGGCCCTGTACTACCTGCAGGAGGAACGCGAGGAGTACCCCGCCGACATCGACGAGGCCGACATGGACGAACAGCTCCGAGAACTGAGCGCCGAGCATCACGAGTTTTTCGCGACGGTCGCCGCGCCCGGCCACGAACACCCCGACGATCTGACCGAGTTCGAGCGGCTGTTTTCGGCCTCGGCCCGCGATCGCATCGAGTAGGGCCTCGTCAGCCCTGACCCGAGCGCCCGCGGCGATCCGGGGAGCCGCCGACAGCGGATCCTGTCGGCACGCGAGAATTTATACCGGAGGCGGCGGTACCGGACGGCATGGTCGAGGTGTTCGCGGTCGCCAGCGGCAAGGGCGGCACCGGCAAGACCACGAGCACGCTCGCGCTCGGGATGGCCCTGGCCCGCGAGCACGACGTGACCGTCATCGACGCCGACACCGGGATGGCGAACATCCTCTTTCATGCTGGACTGACCGAGGCCGAGCCGACGCTACACGAGGTGCTCGCCGGCGACGCCGCCGTCGAGGCGGCCACCTACGACCGGTTCGGGATGCGGGTCGTCCCGTGTGGCACGTCGCTGGCGGGATTTCGCGAGGCCGATCCGAGCCGGCTGCGGGAGGTCGTCGCGACCATCGCCGCCGACGCCGAGGTGATCCTGCTCGACTCGCCGGCGGCGCTGGGAAGCCGGACGGCGGTGTTGCCGATCGTGCTCGCCGACCGGATCGTGGTGGTGCTCCAGCCGACGGTGCCCTCGTTGTCGGACGGACTGAAAGTCCAGGAGTACGCGACGACCTACGGCACGGGCGTCGCCGGACTCCTGTTCAACCGGGTCACCGACGACGCCGCGATCGACAAGATCGCCGGGAAGGCAGAGCGGTACTTCGAGGGCGAGACGCTCGCGTCGGTCCCGGAGAGCGACGCGGCCCGGGCCGCCCGGCGGGCGAGCGAGCCGCTGCTCGCACACGCCCCGGAGTCGGGGGCCGCGGCCGCTTATCGGCGGGCGGCGGACCGGCTCGAGGTTCGGGAGGGACTGTCCGCAGACGTCGCGGAGCGGTTCCAAAGCGCCGTGATTCCCGAGCAGTCATGAACGTTCCGCGGGGGCAGCTCGTCCGGAGTCGGGTCGTCGAGGATGTCGGGACGGTCCTAGACCGGGCCCTCAAGTCAGATCTGACCGGGTACGCCCGGCTCGAATCCCAGGAGAGCCTGCTGCTCGAGGAGGGCGGAACGGTCGTGGTCACCTTCGAGGCGGGCATCCCGATGGCGGCCTACCACGACGGAACCGACGCCGGCGGCACCGAGGCGCTTGACGCCTTCGCCGGCACCCGACCGGTCGGGGTCGAGCTGTACGCGACCGACTCCGAGACGCTCGCGCCGATCCACGAGGCCGAGGCCGTCGCCGTGCCGCCGGCGCTCCCGGCCGAGCGGCTCGCGACCGACCCGGATCTGGCCGACCGGATCCGAGAGACGGCCCCGGAGGAGCGGCTGCGAGCCGCCGCGCGCGAGGACGACGAAGCCGACGCGGTGGCGAGCTTTCTCGACGACGAGGCGCGGATCGCACAGCTCAGGTCCCGGGCCCGCGAGGAGGCCCGCGAACGGGCCGAACGGTGGGGCTTCGAGACCACGAACGAGTGAAAAACCACGGAGAGACAGGCAGGTCAGTCGTCGTCGGCCGTCGACCGCCACGCGGCCCGACAGACGTGCTCGGCGGCGATGTCGACGACCTCTGCGGGCACCACGCTCTCGTCGGTGACGAGGGTGGTCACGCGTGTCGCCGGGGTCACGTCGAACAGGGGATTCGCGACCGCGATCCCAGCTGGGCCGTCGTACACCTGCCTGGCCGGGCCGCGTTCGAACGACACGTCCCCCCGGGCGATCTCGTCGATGGCGGCGTGTGCCGGCGACCGGCGGTCAGTCCGCTCCCCAGGACTCCCTGCGGCGCGCGTACGTCTCGTCCTCGCGGACCCGATCGAGATACGCTTTGTAGACCTGGCTGATCTCGTATTTTTCCTCGTCGTACCACCGTTGTGGTTCGCGTTCGGTACCGTCGTCGTCGTACTTCCGGCCACCGGGGTACTTCGCGTACCGGAGCGCACGCGTCCAGCCCATCTGGAGGTACTTCCGTGCGAGGTCCATCCCCGGGAACTCGCCTGCGTCCCTGTAGGCCTCGAACCGGTCGTAGATGGCGGCCGCGCCGGCCTCGGCGTCCTCGAGGCTCGTGATCGTCCACAGCGGGAGGAGCTCGTCTTTGTACGGCTGGATCTTAAATACGCCCTGCTCGCCACGGCCGATCTCGTAAGCCTCGGGGTGTTCGCGAAAATCCGTGTCGTACTCTGGGTCGTCGGTCATCGCCGGCTATAGGGCTCGAACTGATAAACCATCGGCGTCCGACCGCGAGCCCGCCGGACACGCGCCCGGAACGGCGAGTCGAGAGACAGGGCGTGAGCGTTATGTAAGCGCCGCGCCAGGACACAACCGGCTAATGCCCCCGTTACGCAACGGTTGGCCGGACTCGCTGTCCGAGCGAGGGGTTCGGCTGGCGGCGATCGCGCTCGCGATCGTCGCTGTGGCGACGATCGCGGCGTTTGCCGCCGGGCTCGGCGGGACCGGCATCGCCGGGAGTCCGATCGACCGGGCCCTTCCTGGCGAACAGTACGTCGGACAAGCCGACACCGGCGGGCTAGACAACGTTACCGGGGGCGCCGACGGCGGACTCGGCGCGCTAAACCCCGGGACACAGACCGGCGTCGGTGGCGAGCTCGGGTTCGATAAGGAAACGTTCGCCTCGAACGATACGTCGGTGCATTTTACCGTCGAATCCCCGCAGCCGGCCTACTGGCGGACCGGTGCCTACGACACCTACACCGGGACGGGCTGGCAACGGCCCGGCGAGACCGACCCCTATGACGGCCCGCTGGGGGTTGACGGCTCGCCCGGCGAGCGAATCGAATACGAGATCACGCTCGCGCGCGGCGCGACGAGCCTCCCGACCGCCTGGCGGCCCGATTCGATCGCCACCGAGGGGCTCGAAGTAACCGACCAGCGGGCGATCCGGACGGCGTCGCCGGTCCCATCGGGGACGACCTACGCCGGAACGAGCGTGCTCGCGACCCAGGATCCGGCGGTGCTCCGGGCGAGCGAGGGGTCGGTTCCGGAGAGACTCCGCGAGCGGTACACGCAGCTGCCCGAGGACACGCCCGATCGGGTGGGCGAGCGCACGGCCAGGATCGTCGACGGAGCCGACACGACCTACGACGCGGTCGCGGCCGTCGAAGAGTGGCTCCGGACCGGGAAGCGCTATTCCCTGGGGGCCGACCGGGAGAGCGAGTCGATCGCCGACACGTTCATCTTCGAGATGGAGGCCGGCTACTGCGAGTACTTCGCGACCGCGATGACCACGATGCTGCGCACCCAGGACATCCCGGCGCGGTACGTGGTCGGCTACACGAGCGGCGAGCAGACCAGGACAGGCGAGTACGCGGTGCGAGGACAAAACGCCCACGCCTGGGTCGAGGTGTACTTCCCCGAGGTGGGCTGGGTCCCGTTCGATCCGACGCCGCCGGCCGACCGGATCGCGACCGAGCAGGCAAACCTCGGCGACAACCCGGCACCGGAAAGCGCCGCGACGCCCGACCAAGCCGACCCGACCGACGCTCCGGAGCCGTCAGAGGAAAACGCCACCGAGGGAGATCCGCCGGCAGAGGGACCCGACCCCGAGAACGGGACCGACGGGGCACCGCCGATCGACATCTCGCTCAACCGGACGGCCGTCCCTGGCGAGGCGGTCACGGTCACGGTGACGCGCAACGAGTCGCCGGTCCTCGGAGAACTGGTCCGGTTCAACGGCGAGCCGATCGGCAGGACCGATCGGAACGGGACCGTCGTCGGGACCGTCCCCTACACCGACGAGCTCGAGATAACGGTCGGGGAGACCGAGGCGGCGGCCGGCGCGTCGGTCGGCACGTCCACCGGCGTGGCGCTGGGAGACGCCAGCCGGAGCCACGCAATCGGCCCCGTTGGCGGGACGTTCGTCCGGGCGGTCGGCGAGACCGTTCCGGTGGAGACGAACGCGACCGTGACCGTCGTAGGCGATTTCCGTCCCGGCGAGGCGGTGACGATCCTCGCCACGGTGTCGGGAACGCCGATCCCGGAGGCAACGGTGACCGTCGACGGCGAGACCGTCGCGACCACCGACGGGGACGGCCGGGCGACCGTGACGCTCCCGGAGCGGTCCGGTCAGGTCGCGATCGAGGTCGAGCGCGGCGCCGTCGCGGGAGAGCGGGTCATCGAGCTCCCGGCCCTGTCGGTCGCGGTCGACCCCGAACTCCCGGTGGCGCTGCCGTTCGGCTCGGCGACGGTCACGGTCACGGCAGACGGAGAGCCGGTCCCCGACGCGGCCGTCGCCGTCGGCGGCGAGACCGTCGCACGGACCGGTCCGGACGGGACCGCGACGATCAGACTCCCGGCGTCGAACGACGTCGTCGTCGGCAGTCGGTACGGACTCTCGGCGGCGGCAGAGCTGTCGGGCCAGCTGCGAAACGCCACCGCCGGGCTCCTCGGCGCGCTCGGAGTCGGCGCCCTCGGAGCCCTCGGGTGGTCGCGCCGTCCCGGCGTCGCGCTCGACCGCGGTCGGCTCCACGCGCCCGTCCAACGGACCGCGAGCAGCCTCCGCCGGGGACTTCTCGGCGCCGCGGCCGCGGTCGACGGCGCCGTCGACCGGGGGGCGAGCGGCCTCGGCCGGAGCGGATCGGCCGGAGCGTTCGGTCGGGTCCGCGCCGGAGTACGGGCGCGGGTACGGTCGGTGCTGCGTGCCGACGAGCGGCCGGACCGGACGGAACGGGCGCCGTCACCCGAGGATCCGGAGGCGGTCGTCCGGGCGGGCTGGGCGCGGCTGCTCGAGGAGACGAGCCTCCGCGAACGGCGAACGCGGACCCCGGAAGAGCTCGCGGCACACGCGATCGAGGTCGAGGGGCTCCCGAGGCGGCCGGTCGAGACGCTCCGGGACGCCTTTCGGGCCGTCGAGTACGGGTCCCGGCCGCCCGCGGAAAGCGTCGAGCGGGTTCGTCAGGCGATCGCCGCCATCGAGGCCGCCGGCGACGCGGAGGGAGAGTGATGGACCGCGGCCGCGTCGTCGTCGCCGGGGGGGCGGTCGCGAGCCTGTGCGGACTCGCGCTGGCGCTCGCGCCAGGGCTAGCCGAGAGGCCCCCGTTCGACGCGTTCGCCGGGGCGATCGTCGAGCTCGATCGGAGCGCGGCGGTGCTGCTCGCTGCCGGCGTCGTAGGGGGGTACGCGCTGCTCGCGGCCTGGGCGGACGGTCGGTCACAGGCGCCGCGTGCGGACTCGGAGGCGTTCGACCGGCTCCGGGACCGACCGCCGGAGGCCCCCCGAGGCGAGACGACCGCGCGAACGGCCGCCCGCGTCGACGCTACCATCGATCGGGTCGTGGACGGAGGAGGGGGAACCGGCGACCTCACGGCCGAGCTGACGGCGACGGCCGCCGCGGCGTACGCGGCCGCGACCGGGACCGATCGCGCGACCGCGCGGGCAGCCGTCGAGACCGGCGCTTGGACCGACGATCCGGTCGCCGCGGCCGTCCTCGGGGCGGGCTCGCCGCCGCTCGCGGCGCGGCTGCGGCTGTGGCTGGCCCCCCGTCGCGAGCGGCGGCGCCGGATCGAGCGAACGATCGCGGCGATCGAACGGGTGCAGGCCGATGCGTGACCGAGCCGCGGCCGAACTCGCCGATTCCGTTCGGAGGCGCGTCCGACCGTGGACCGTCGGACTGCCTGCGACGCTCGCGTTGGTTCTGCTCGGGGTGGCCTACGCGAACGAGACGCTACTGGCCGCGACCACGGTCCCGCTGGCGTATCTCGCCTACGAGACGATCTCGGCGCCCCCGGAGTCGCCGTCGCTGACTGCCCGGCGGACCATCGACGCGGCCGCGCCGGCGCCAGGCGAACCGGTCTCGGTGACGCTGTCGGTCACGAACGCAGGCGACCGGACGCTGACCGATTGCCGCGTCGTCGACGGCGTGCCGGAGCCACTCGCCGTCACCGGGGGGCGGCCGCGGCTCGCACGGACGCTCAGGCCAGGCGAGACCGCGACGACGACATACACCGTCGAGAGCAAACGCGGGACGTCCGGCTTCGAGGACCCGGCGGTCAGGATCAGGTCGCTGTCCGGATCGACGACAGTCACGGGGCAGATACCGGTCACGGGCGACCGAGAGCTGACCGCGACGACCGGGGTTCGGGAGTCGCCGGTTCGCGGAGCGCCGCTCCCGCGGGCCGGCCGCCAGGCCGCCGACGAGGCCGGACCCGGGCGCGAGTTCTATGCGACCCGACCCTACCGGCCGACGGACCCGATCCGACGGGTCGACTGGCGTCAGCTCGCGAAGACCGGCGAACTCGTTACCGTCCAGTACCGGCGCGAACAGACCACAAGGACCGTGCTGGTCGTCGACGGCTCTCTGAAGGGCCGAGTGGCGCCGCGATCAGGCGCCTCGACGGGAACGGCCCTGTCCGGGTACGCAGCCGAGCGGCTCTACGAGGCGCTCCGCAGAGCCGACGCCGTCACGACCGTCGCGGTCGCCAGGGGAGAGACGGCCGTTCCGGACGGACTGATCGGCCCGGACGGACTCGCCTGGGTGGACTCGACCGACAGGCGCGGCCGCGCGGCTGCGAGGGGACTGCTTCGCGCGCTCCAGCGGACGCCAGACGACCGACCGGGTCCGAGGGGCGCGGGCGAACCGACGGGTACGGCGACGCGAGATCCCAACCGGACCCGAGCCGAGGCGGATCACGACCCCGAAGTGCAGGCCGTGCTCGGTCGGCTCCCGGCGGCCGCGCAGGTGATCGTCTGCACGCCGCTTATCGACGACTGGCCGGTCGAGCTCGCCGAAGCGCTGTGCGGACGGGAGTACGCGACCGTCGTGGTGAGCCCGGACGTGACGACCGGGTCGACGCCTGGCCAGCGGCTCGCCGCGGTCCGCAGGCGCCTGCGCGCGGACGCGATCGAACGCGAAGGTGGAGCGGTGATCGACTGGACACCGGACGGTCCGATCGACGGGGCGATCGGCGCCGCGCTCGCCGACATCTCGTAGATGACGCCCAAACACACCGCCACGCCGACGAGCGCCGCGATCGCCGTCCTCGTCGCCGGGGGCGCGATCGCCGGCCTCGGGGAGCTGCTCGACGGGCTCGCGGTCCCGGTAGCGATCGGGGGAGTCGGCGCGCTCTGTCTGGCGGTCGGGATCTCGCTTGCGACCGTCGCCGGCCGGCCGGCCGTCGCGGGCGCGAGCCTGCTCGTCGTGCCGGGCGGTGGCGCCGTCGCAGTGGCGCTGGTCCTGACGGCCGTCTCGATCGGCGGGACGGTGTTCCCGATCCCGGACGCGTCGCTGGTCTCGCTCAGCGTGTTGCTCATCGTCGGCCACGTCGGCGTCGTTTTCGGGACGACCACCGCGGCGCTCGGCGTCGGGCTCGGGGTGAGCGGCGCGCTCGGAGGGCGGTCGCTCCGGCGGTTCGGCCAGATCGGGCTCACCACGGCCGTTGGCCCGACGCTGCTCGCCGGCGCGCTCACCGTCCGCGCGCTGGGGACCGGCGAGACGCCCGCCGGGGCGGCCGAGCTGGCGTCGCTGGCGGTCGATCCAACTGGACCGGGACTGGCCGCCTGGAGTTTCCTCCTCGCGGCCGCCGCGGCCGCCGCCGGAGCCCGGGCCGCGCTCGCCGCCTCGCCAATCCGGGAGCTCATCGACGGGCGCGTCGCCGTCGGGAGCGAGATTGGTCGCCGCCTCGATCGTGTGGAGGCTGTACTCGGAGTCGGCGCCGTCGGTGCCGCGGCGGCGGCGGCCGTCGTCGGCGCCCTCGAGCTCGCCCTCTCGCCGGACGCGATCAGCGATCTAATCGGCCCGGGCTCGTACGCTGTGCTGTCGGGGATTACGAC
Source organism: uncultured Halobacteriales archaeon (assembly GCA_964426325.1). Classification (GTDB taxonomy): domain Archaea; phylum Halobacteriota; class Halobacteria; order Halobacteriales; family Haloarculaceae; genus Halovenus. Next base: position 11,747 of record CAYRQD010000011.1, read on the forward strand.
CGCCGGCGGTCTCCGGCGGCTGCTGTTCGGGGTCGCCGCCGGTGGGGTGATCGTCGCCGGGCTCGGGTGGCTCGGTCGGGGTGCGGTCCGGGCATGGGATCGGTCGGTCGGTCCTCTCCTTGTCGGCGCGGTGATCGCAGTCGCCACGGTCGCGGTCGCCAACCCGGTGTACATGGCGGTCGTCGACGAGGCGGTGGGCCGGCTCCCGGGACCGATCCAGCCGCGGTGGCGCGAGACCGCCGAACGGAGCGCCGCGATATACGGTGAGGTAACGCTTGTGCTCTGGCTGATCGTCGGGCTGATCGCGGTCGCCGTGGGCACGAGCCTCGCGCTCCGAGGAGTGGGGCGGCTGGGCTATCTCCGGACAGAGGCCGCCGGCTACGCGCTCGCCGGCGGCGGACTCTTTCTCGCGGCCGCGTTCGCCGGGACGATCGCCGCGCCTGCCTGGCTCGTGGTCGCCGGCGTCCTCGCGAGTCTAATCGTCTGGGATCTTGGCCGGTTCGGAACCGAGCTACGCTCGGAGGCGACCGGGGCGAGAACGCGGCGGCTCGAACTCCTTCACGCGGGCGCGACGATCGGCGTCGGCCTCGTTGGTGCGGGGCTGGCGGCCGGGATCGGGTCGGTGGTCGACAGACTGGGTACCGGGACGCCGACGACGCTCGCCCTGTTGTTCGCCGTCGCTGGGCTGGTCGGGCTCGTCGCGGCCCTGCGGTGATCGGGGATCGTTCAGATCCGCTGACCACCCCGGGAGCTACCGCTCGATCTGCGGGGTGCCCTCGACGGCCGGCACAGCCACGCGATCGAGCACGTCGGCGACGACCGCCGCGCCGTCCACCCCCTGGACGGCGGCGTCGCCGGTCACGACGATCCGGTGGGCAAACACGGGGCCAGCGAGTCGCTTGATGTCGTCGGGAATCACGTACTCGCGACCCCTGACCGTCGCCAGTGCGCGCGCCGCCTCGAACAGCCGCTGGACGCCGCGGGGAGAAACGCCGATCTCGGCGCGGTCGTCGGTGCGTGTCTCGCGTCCGAGCTCGACGAGATACGCCCGCAGCCGCGGATCGACGGTCACGCGTTCCGGGACCGCTTGAACCGTCTGTACGCGGTCACGGTCGAGGATGGGCTCGACGCTCGGGGTCTGTGCGGTCCGGTCGGCCCGGCGATCGATCAGCCGGCGCTCGCCCGCGGCGTCGGGGTAGCCGATCGAGGTCTTGATCGTGAACCGGTCGCGCTGGGCCTCCGGCAGTCCGAACGTCCCCTCCTGTTCGACGGGATTCTGGGTCGCGATCACGAAAAACGGGCGGGGCAGCTCGTGGGTCTCCCCGTCGACGGTCACCTGCCGTTCCTCCATCGCCTCCAACAGGGCCGCCTGAGTTTTCGGCGGCGCGCGGTTGATCTCGTCTGCCAGCACCACGTTCGCAAAAATCGGCCCCGGACTGAACTCGAACGTTCCGTCCCGTTCGTTGTAGACGTTCGTCCCGGTGACATCCGCCGGCAGGAGATCGGGCGTGAACTGCACCCGGGAGAACTCGAGTCCGAGCGCGGTCGCGAGACTCCGCGCGGTAAGGGTCTTGCCGGTACCGGGAACGTCCTCCAGCAGGACGTGTCCGCGGGCGAGCACGCCGGTCAACACCGTCTCGAAAAACACCTGGTCAGCGACGACGACGTCGCTCACTGTGTCGACGATCCGGTCTGCGGCCGATCCCGCCGCGGCGTGATCCATCGTATGCGGTTGACGGCCGAGTTCAAAAAAGCGTCTCGCTCCGTGTCACCGCCGAGCGCGCCGTCTCCGCGCCGGAAACTGGGAGACCGAATTAACTGTACTCCAGAAAGAACGAGCGAGGTATGGTGGCGATCGAAACGAGGGGGATCACCAAGCGGTTCGGGAGCCTGACCGCCGTCGAGGACCTCGACCTGACGGTCGAGACCGGCGAGGTCTACGGCTTTCTCGGGCCAAACGGCGCGGGCAAGTCGACGACGATCAACATGCTGTTGAACTTCATCCAGCCGACCGAGGGATCGGCACGGGTGCTCGGGTGCGACCCCCGGCGAGAGGCAAAACAGATCAGAGAGCGGATCGGCGTACTCCCGGAGGGCGCCAGCCTGTACGACCGGCTGACCGGGCGCGAACACCTCACGTGGTACGACAGGGCCCACGGCGGCGGCGCCGATATCGGCGACCTGTTGGAGCGGGTCGGACTGTCGCCGGCGGAGGCCGACCGGGCGGTCGGGGGCTACTCGAAGGGGATGCAACAGCGACTCGCGCTCGGGATGGCCCTGATTGGCGACCCGGAGCTGCTGGTGCTCGACGAGCCCTCCGGCGGGCTCGATCCGACAGGGATGCAGGAGATGCGCGAGCTCATCCGCGGGGAGGCCGCCGCCGGTCGGACGGTCTTCTTTTCGAGTCACATTCTCGGCGAAGTCGAGGAAGTCTGCGACCGGCTCGGGATCATGAGCGGAGGCCGGCTGGTCGCCGAGGGGACCATCGACGAGCTACGTGACGAGCTGGATCTCGGGGCCACGCTTCGGTGTACGGTTGCCGATCCGCCGGGGCCGGAGACGCTGCGATCGATCGGCGGAGTCCGGTCGGTCACCATCGAAGACGGCGTCGTCGAGACGGCTCTTGAGGACGTCAGGACGAAAGTCGAGGTGGTGCGGACACTCGACCGCGAAACGACGGTGCTCGATATCACCGCTGAGGACACCTCTCTCGAAGAGCTGTTCAACCGGTACACCGGGGGCGACCGAATCGAGCAGGCCTCCGAGAGCAGGAACGCCGGCGGACGCGATCGCCCCGTCTCGGAGGTGGAGGTGAGATCATGAGCGTCGCGAGTGTCTTCCGCAAGGACATTTTGGACGTCCGACGGGCGAAAATCGTCTGGTTCGTCGGCGGACTGTTCACGCTCGTGACCGTGTTGTTTTTTTACCAGGTCCGGGCCACCGGCGGGAACGAGCTGTTCGACGACGTCTTGCTCGGCCTGTGGAATCTCACGTTCGTCGGCGCGCTGTTCATCCCGGCGATCGCGCTCGTGGCCGCGTACCTCTCGATCGCCGGCGAGCGCGAATCCGGCAGCATCAAGTTCCTCCTCTCAACGCCGATCAGCCGGCGCGAGTTGGTGGTCGGGAAGTTTCTCTCCCGGACGGCAGTCGTCGCCGCGTCCTGTCTGCTCGCCTTTGCCGTCGCGGCGGTCCTCTCGGTGGCGTGGTTCTCGGCGCTTCGCCCCGGCGTGTTCGTCGGGATCGCCGCGCTGACGACGCTGTACGCGCTCGCGTACGTCGCCGTCGCGGTCGCCGTCTCGGCCGCGACCGCGACCCGAGCGCGAGCGATGGGCGGGGCGCTCGGATTCTACTTCGTGACGAACCTGCTCGTCGTATTCGGGGATCTCTCGATCCGGGGGCTGTTGGAGTACCTGCTCAACGACGTGATCGGCGCCGGCGTCGGCGAGGATCCGCTCACCCTGCTGACGATGGTGATTAGTCCGACACAATCGTATCTCGCTGCGACCCAGCTTGCGTACCCGACGGCGTTTCTCGAGGAACGCGGACTCGAGCCGGCGGAGGCGGCCTGGTACGTGCAGGGGGAGGTAGGCTTTGGCTTGCTGCTTGCCTGGCTGGTCGTGCCGCTCGCGGTCGGGATCTGGCGGTTCGACGCGGCGACGATCGGGTGACCGATCGAGGTGGTCGGTCCGTCCGGTCTCCGGCTCCCAGGGACGGACCCGCATCGGACGGAGACCGGGGCCGTCAGCCCCGCCGGAGGTCGGGACGGAGTCGAGCGGCCCCGACCCACGCGAGGCCGCCGACGGCACCGAGGACGGCGGGAAAGGCGATCCCGACCCGGAGCAGGCTCTCGACGACGAGCGGCCCGATCGTCAGGCCGCCTGCCGTGATCGAGAACACGACCGCGCCGATCGGCGCGGGGATCGCGGTCCCGGCGACGAGTGTCAGTCCCGTCGCCGCGCCGGCGATGGGGTCGGTCGCGTCGGCGCGTCGGGCCAGACCCGCCCCGGCGGCGACCAGCACGACGACCGGGATGAGCTGATACACCGGCGCCGGCAGCGTCACGGAGATCGTTCCGAGAAAGCCGTCGGGGTCGGTCACGATGTTCTGCGTGATGCCGTCGAACGTCCCCGAAGTCGGGCTGTCGGCCGGGTCGGTGACCCGGAGAGCGGTCAGCTGAGCGCCGTAGTAGATCCACCCGGCCGCCGCGAAGAGCTGCTCTCGGAGGAACTCCTCATCCTCGGCGAGGACGACGACCGCGAGCGTCAGGAGATAGCCAACCACCATCGAGGCCGCCCCCGTCACGGCGCCGGCAGTCAGACGTGCCCGCCAGTCACCGACCCGCTCCGCGAGCGGCTGTTCGGCGGGGGACGTCTCGGGATCGGAGTCGTCCGGGTCCGGCTCTTGTTCTCCGCCGGCGTCGTCGGTCGGTCGGCTGATCGTCCCCTCGGGGAGCTCCGTGTCAACGAGATCGGCGCCGGTGACGACGGTGTCGTGGACGGTCACGCCGGCCACCTCGGCTCGCACGGTCGCCCCCGAAAGGTCGGCCTCGGTCAGGTCCGCCCCAGAGAGGTCGGCCTCTGTCACCAGCGCCTCGGAGAGATCCGCCCCCGCCAGCTCCGCCCCAGAGAGATCGGTCTCGATGAGGTAGGCGCCAGAGAGATCCGCCCCAGAGAGGTCCGCGCCGGAGAGGGTCGCACCCTTGAGGTACGCGCCGGAGAGAGTCGCCGCAGCGAGATCTGCCCCCGAGAGGTCGACCCCGCGGAGCGGCGCCTCCGAGAGGTCCGCGCCGCGAAGCGCCGTCCGCACGTAGTCCTCGCCGGGGAGGCCGGTGGGGGTCGCGCCGTCGAGGATCTCCCCGTACGGCGCGGTCCGGTCGCGAACCGCGGCGGGGGCGCGGGCGGCCGCGAGGGCCTCGGTCGAGCGTTTCTCATCGGACCGAGCGTGCCAGACACACCGGTCTGTCCCCGGCGGCGTCTCCCGGTAGCAGCAGGCGGCGTGATCCGGGCGATCCCCGGCGTCGCGACGCCATGCGTAGCCACACCGGTCCGGCGGGGACTGGTCGGGCTGTGACGGGCTCACGGCGGGAGTGAGTCGCCAGTCCGGCACAAGCGTTTCGCACCGTATGCGAGACATCAACCGAGGACGGCCACGGCCGCCGCGGTCTCGGGTGCCGGGACGGAACACCGACAGGCTCGTATCCGTGGCCGACGAGCCCAGGTATAACTCGACCATGGACCCGACGGGCGGCGGGGAACGGATCCGACGCCGAGAGCTCCTGGCGGCGGGCGTCGCGGCGACGCTCAGCGGAGCCGGCTGCGTCGAGGCCGGCGGCGACGCCAGCCCGCTGACCGACGCCCCGGCGGCCGTCGTGTTGCGGTACTACCACGCCGCGGACCGGGCCGGTAGCGCGGAGGAGTTTATCGATCGGGTCGCGACCATCGTCCACAGCGCCTCCACCTTCGACCGGCGGCTCGAGACCGACCGGAGCTACTGGACCGAGGCCCGGACCGTCGCGGTTGAGAGTGTCACCGTCGTCGAGGAGCACCTGGGCGACGAGCAGCTGGTCGATCGGGTCGGCTTCCTGGGGGCCAGCGTCCTCCCGCTGTACGGGGAGGGACTCTCCGCGGAGCTCGACGCGATCGCCGGGGAAAACGCCGTCGCGCGGGCGACGCTCGCCCCCCGAAACGGCGCCGGGGAAGCACTCGTCCGGGAGTGGCTGCTCGCGACCGACGACGGCCGGTGGCGGCTCGTCTGGGAGTGAAACGCGGCAGCCGTGTGTCGACTGCGGCACCTGAGCCGGTCGCAGGCGAGCGGTTCCGGCGGGACAGACGCCGTCGGGCCGAGGAACTCAGACCGCCTCGGAGCGGTCGACCGCCGAGACGAGCGCGAGTCCCCAGACCGCGAGTTCGAGTGCGAACGCCCGAGAGGCGAAATACGACGCCGTCCCGGGCAACACCAGATCGTCGGGCATCTCGGCGTAGGGGCGCTCGCGGGCGATCGGCCACAGGAGAAAGGCGATGTCCGGGCGGCGTCCGTTCGCGGCCATCCCGGCCGCGTCGGCGCCGACGTGGGTCGCCCAGCCGAGCCAGAGCGAGCGGAGGGCACGGCCGCGGCGCGTCCACGGCGCGGCGATCGCCACGGACAGAAGCGAGTGTGCGATCGAGTGGTACCGGTCGGTCTCGCCGACCCGACCGAGGGGCTTGTCGATCAGGTCCGGCAACACCGCGCCGAGCACGGTCCAGGGGAGCGAGCAGCCGAGTCGGCGCGCGACGAGGTAGGCGACGATCGCGTGTGTCGGAAAGAGCATGCGGCCGCTCGGATCGCCGGAAACATACCGGCTGTGGCCGCTGGCGCCGGGCTCGGCGGGCACCCGACGGTTTAGGTGACTGGCCGCCCTACCAGTCGTGTTCGCTGATGTCTCCACCACCCGCCGGCCGGCCGCCGGACGAGATCCCCGTCGAGTGTGCTGACTGTCGAGCCGCGCTCGCTGCGGGCGGGCGAGGGGACACGGCCTTCCTGCTCGCCGATCACCTGACGCTGCCGGTCGTTGGCTGTGACCGGCACCGCGAGGAGCTACGCGCTGTCTGCGGGCTCGCAACGACCGAGACGGCCGAACTGTTCGAGCACCGACCCGCCGGCGGGATCCGCTGTCCGGCCTGTCGGCTCGCCGGAACGGGCTCCCAGCCGGTCGTCTCCGTCGCCGAAGGCGGAATCGCGGTGGTCGCCTGCCCGGCCCACCGGTCGGAGCTGCTCGACCGGTACCGCGCCGGTCTCGAAACGCGCCGGCAGCTCGCCGCCCCCTCGGCGCCGTTCTGAGGGCGATCCGGGGCCGAGTCGTCCGGCGAGACCCCACGGGGCAGCCGCCTCGGTGTGTGTCTCCGGGCGTCTGGATAGCTACCACCAGGGTACAAGCCCGTCGAGAGAGATTGGTGCGTATGGGACTGTTCGCCCGACTCAAGACCGGGATCAGCATCACGAAACAGAGCGTGTTCGTCATGCGCGAGCACCCGCGGCTCGCCCTATTTCCGATCGTCAGCGGGCTCGCGAGCGTGGTCTTCCTCGCGGCGCTGGTCGTGCCGCTGTTGGGCGTGCTCGTACTCGACACGGGCGGGCAGACTGCTGTGGGACTGGTCGCGCTCGTCGGGCTGTACTTCGGGACCGCATTTATTACCGCCTTCTTCAGCGCGGGACTGGTCGATCAGACCCGGGTCGTGCTCGACGGGGAGGATCCGTCGCTGCGGGCGGGGATCGAGAGCGCCTGGGCGGTCAAGCGGCCGCTGTTCGCGTGGGCCCTGATCAGCGCGACCGTCGGAGTCGTGCTCGACGCGATCAACGACTCGACGGACTCGCCGGTCGGGCAGATCCTCGCGGCGGTCGTCGGGATCGCGTGGACGGTGCTCACCTTCTTCGTCATCCCGGTGATCGTCTTCGAGCGGCCGTCGATCAGGGAGATGTTCACCCGGAGCGGAGAGACGTTCAGAGACACCTACGGCGAGACGCCGATCAGCCTCGCCGGCACCTCGATCATCGCGTTGCTCGCCGGCGCGCCGCTGTTGCTCCCCGGCGCGTATCTCCTGTTCGGCCTCGACGCGGTGCTCGTCGGCCTACCCTTGCTGGTCGCCGGGATCGCCGTCTCCCAGCTGGTCGCGTACACGCTCCGGGGGATCGTCAAGACGGCGCTGTACTGGTACGCCACGGAGGGACACCGCCCCGACGAGTTCGACGAGATCTTCGACCAGCTCGAAGACCTCCGGAAGACAGACTCCGAGTCGAGCGGCGGCGGAACTCCCGGGATCGGCGGCGTTCGCTGACCGTCGATAGACCCGGATCGAACCCGCGCGGCCGACCGATCCGCGGGCGACCGATCGGTCTTTTAGCTCGCGTGTGCAACCGTCGGGATATGGACCGGCGAGCCTTCCTCGCGGCGAGCGGTACCGCGGGCGCGGCGGTCACGGCCGGCTGTCTGGGCCTCGGCGACGGGGACTCGGCGGCGCTGACGAACACGCCCACGGTAGTGGTCCGCCGGTACTACGCGGCCGCGGACGACGCCGAGAGTCAAAACGAGTTTCTCGCGGAGGTCAGGGCGATCGTCCACGGCGAGTCGCCGCTCGCAGAGCTGATCGCGACCGAGTCGCTGTCCCAGTGGCAGGTCGCCCGTCGGGCGACGCTCGAGCGGGTCGCCCTCGTCGCGGAGAATCTCGGGACCGAAGAGATCGCGAACCGATCGGACTTCCTCCGAGAGGCGATCGGAGACGAGCCCGGCCGGTTCGCCGAGGAAAACGCCGTCGTCGAGGCGAGCCTGGATCTGAGTGCGCTCCCGCAGTTCGACGACGAGACGCGGATTCAGCCGTGGTTCCTGGCGACCGAGGACGGCGAGTGGAAGCTCGTCTGGAACTGATCCGGCCCGGACCCCGGATCGAGGCCCCGATTTCGCCCCCGAACACCTCCTCGGTGCGGGAACCGCCGCCGGTGGGAAAGCGTATAGACGCCGGCGGCCCGTGTCGGCGATATGAACGTCAGGCAGGTGGTTCCACGCGACGCGATCCCGAGCGTCGACGACCCGGCGTTCGGGACCGAGTACCGGGAAGACTCCGACGACCGGGTGGTCGTCGTCGACCCTGCCGAATCCGCGGAGCCCGCGCGGGCCTACCCGCTCCGGTATCTGAACTTCCACGAGATCGTCAACGACGAGCCCGGCGGACCGATCGCGGTGACCTGGTGTCCGATCTGCGGGAGCGCGGCGGTGTACGATCGACGCGTCGAGGGCCGTCGGCTGACCTTCGGTGTCTCCGGGAAGCTGGCCGACGACGACCTCGTGATGTACGACCGGGAGACCGAAAGCGAGTGGAAACAGTCTACCGGGGAGTGCATCGCCGGCCAGCTTGCCGGCGCGAAGCTGGCCGTGCGGCCGGCCCCGGTGCTGTCGTGGGCGGAGTACCGCGAGGGGTACCCGGCGGGCGTGGTGCTCCGACCGCCGGGCGGTGAGAGCGAGGCGGCGAGCGACGGTCACTCGCCGGCGCCGATCGAGTACGACCAGACCCCGTACGCGTCGTATTTCGACGGGAGCGGCTTCGGGCTCGGTGCGCTTCGGGACGGCGAGTCGCGGTCGTGGTCGCGCGAGGACGACATCGATCCCAAGACGGTGGTGCTTGGCGTCGAGAGCGACGAGGGGGCGCTGGGCTTCCCACTCCCGCGGGTCCGCGGGGCTGGCGGGCTCGTCCGGACGACGGTCGGCGACCGGGCGGTCCTGGTCGTCGCCACGGAGACCGAGGGCATCCACGGGTTCGTCGATCCCGGCGGGACGGTGACCCTGACCGACGACGCCCTACTCGTCGCGGGCACGCGGGTCGATCCGGCGACCGGCCGGGGCCCAGACGGGCGTCGCCTCGAACGGCTTCCGACCCGCCGACTGTTTGCCTTCGCCTGGCAGGACGATCACGGGCCGGAGTCGTTTTACCAGCCAGCGGCCGACGGACAGCAGTCGTAGCGTTCGGCAGCCGAGGGAGCCGTGGCGAGCGTCTTACTCGGCGGGGGTCGTCTGCCAGTTCGCCCACGGGAGCAGGAAACTCGGGAGCACCAGCACGCTCACCAGAAAGGAGAGCACGAGCGCGAGGACGACGATCCCGCCGAAGGACTGAAAGACTACAGACGGGTGAAGCAGGAGGGTGGCAAACGCCACGCCCGAGGTGAGCGCGCTGCCAAAGAGCGCGCCGCCGGTCCCCCGGACCGTCGTCGCGAGCGCATCGACCGGCGCCGCGCCGGCGGCGAGCTCCTGTGCGAACCGGTCGCTGACGTGGATGTTGTAGTCGATGCCAAGCCCGATGGTAATGCTCACCAGAAACGCCGTCACGAACGTCAGCGAGATGCCAAACAGGTACAGCCCGCCGAACACGAGCCCGACGACGAGCACGATCGGCACGACAGTCACGACACCGAGGCTCGCGGTCCCGTGTTCGAGCCGGTACATCGCGGCGAGGACGGCGGCGACACCACCGAAGGCGAGCAGCATCGACCGGAGGATGCTGTCGGCGATCTCGCCCAGCCCGGCGTTCGAGGCTGTCGCGAAATCGACCGGGACGACGTCCACTGTCTCCGTCTCCATCTCGGCGGCGATCGCCCGCACCGCCGTTCCTCGGTCGTTGATGTCGACGCCCTGTTCGATGGGGACGATAAGCCGCATCGACTCGTAGCCGCCGTCTGTGCGGTCGAGCACGGTGGCCGTCTCGGCGGGTGCAATCGCGTACAACGCGTCGTACACGTCGGTAAGCTCCGCCCCAGGAGCGGGGTCGGCTGTTCGGAGCGCAGCCGCGAGCTCCGAGTTCGCATCGGCCCGCTCTGTGAGTACCGCCGCGAAGGTCTCGTCGCGCTCTGCGAGCCCGGTGACGGCGGCCGCGAGGTCGGGATCTCGGGGGGCGTACCGCTCGATGAGCGACAGCGGCGACCGCGTCGCGAGGACGCCACCCTGGACGAAGGTCAGGTCGCGCTCGCGAGCGTCGGCGACGCCGACCTGCACGCGCTCGAGTGCGGCTGGCTCGGTCACGGCTCCGCGTATCAGGAAGCTCGTCGCGCGCTCGCGGTCGTCGTCCGACTGGTATGCGCTCCGAACGTAGTCGAGGTGCTGGCGATACTCGGTCTCGTGGGCGCTCCAGCCGATCGGATCGGGTAGGGCGGTCTGCCAGTCGCCGTCTTCGACGAAGTCCTCCTGGAAGCCCTGTCTGTCGAGCTCGGTGTAAGCCACGAGCCCGAGACTCCCGGCGAGCACGGCGACGACCACCACCGGGACAGCCCCGCGACGGGCGAGTGTCACGCCCGCCGAGAGCAGCCCCCGGAGACCGCCAGTAGTTCCGAGCGGCGTCAGCCGTCGGTCGATCCCGCGCCGCTCGAGTGCCGCGTCGACGCTGACTTTCAGCGCCGGAACCAGCGTCACGAACACCAACACGGCCGCGAGCACGCCCAGCGCGATCACCACGCCGAACGCGCGGATGAACCCGACCGGGTTCGTCACGTTCGCCATGAACCCGACCGCGGCCGTGACCGCGACGAGCAGGAACGCGACCATCACCGACCGGCTCGAGCGGTACATTGCCGGGCGAACGCCCTCCTCCGTGTCGCGCTGCTCGCGGTACCGCATGAACACGTGCAACCCGAAATCGATCGAGAGCGCGACGATGAGAATCGGGCCGACGATGCTCGCAAACCCCGCCGGGATCCCGAGCCAGCCGAGAATCCCAAAAAACCACACCAGCGAGACGCCGACGCCGACGATCCCGAGCACCACGTCGACGAGATCCCGGTACGCGATCACGAGCACCGCGGCGACCAGCAGTAACGCCGGCGGGACGATCAACCAGAACACGTCGCTGATCTGTTGGCTGCTCCAGTCGGCCTGTGCCGGCTGTCCCAGCGTGAACACCCCGTCGGCCGTCTGTGCGGTCTCGAACAGGACCGCCTGTGCGTCGGGATCGGGCAGGGGCTCTTGTTGCTGTGTCACGCCCGCCTGGTCGAACGTAAACTGCAGACGCATGCTCTCGGCCGCCGTGCTGCCGGGATCGTAGCTCTGGGGCAGATACCGCCCGGCCCGATCTGGATCGCCGAGCGTCGCGGCGATCGCCTCTGCGAGCGCGGCGTCGCTGGCCGCCTCGATGGCCGCCTGCTGGGCTTCGAGGCTCGCGTCCGACCCGGCGAGATACTCCCCGACGAGCGTCGGCGGACCGACGACCGCGGGGTCGCCGACGAGCTCGGAAGCCACCGCCGGGTCGTCGGTCACGGCCTGCTGGTAGGAAAGCGCCGTCACGAGCGACGACCACGAGAGTGCGTTCCCGTCTGCCGGCCGGACGTACACACTCGAGACGGCCGTCTCCTCGTCGGGAGTGTAGCGCGTGTCGGTGTACTCCAGTGCCTGTCCGACCTCGGTCGCTTCGAACACATCGGTGTCGATGTCGGTCTGGTCCTCGAGGTTGAGCTGTGGTATCCCGGCCGCGACGCCGGCAGTCAGGACCACCATCACCACGATCACGAGCGCGGGACGGCGCGTGACGACATCGGCGACCCGCCCGGTGAGCCCGGCAACTGCCGTCATACCGACCCTCCAGACGCTAATCCGTCCGGTTGACTGACGAGCGGCTCGGCGATCGCGACAGGAGAGTGCTGAGGACTGTTCTGCTCTGTGTCGGACATATGTTCAGCGAGGCAGGCGAGTTGGGTACATTTTTACCCAACATGTTGGGATAACGGTTAGCAACGAGGAGCAGGTGGTATTTGTACGGTGATCGATAGTACTCAACAAGTCAGACGTATGATCCGCGCCGAGTTTCGCATCCAGCTGCCGCCGCATCTCTGGGTCGCCGAGCTGTCACAGGCGTTTCCGCGAGCCACGTTCCGGCTGCTGTCTGGGTTCAGCAGGGGGGAGACGGCGATTGAGCTCGGCGAGGCGGTGACCGACGAGCCCGATGCAGTCGTCGAGGCGATGCGGTCGCACGGGTCGATCGTGGACTACGAGCTGCTCGAGTCCGACGACAGACGCGTGCTCGGCAAGTACGAAACGACCGACACCGCGCTGTACGAGTTCGTCGGGTCCTCGGCGGTGACCATCGAGTTTCCCGTGGTCGTCACCGACGGCTGGTACGAGTTCGACCTCACGGGGACTCGGGCGGAGTTCGACCGGTTTCGGGCGGCGCTCGAGGAGACCCCCGGGAGCTACGAGCTACTCTCGCTCGTTCGAACGACCGAGACCGATGGACTGGTGACCGCTCGGCAGCGCGAGGTGCTCGAGACCGCCGTCCGAGCCGGGTATTTCGAGGTGCCTCGGGCGTGTACCCTCGAAGATGTCGCCGCCGAACTGGACGTGGATAAATCCACCGTCAGTGGCGTGCTCCGACGCGGCCAAAGCCGGATCGTCAGGTGGTTTCTCTCGGATCCGAGCACCACGAGTGGCATCCGCCCGTAGCTGCCGTCGGGTTGGGGGATCGCGCTCGCATCTCCGCGTCCGCGAGTACCGCCGCCGTGGTGAGTTTGTCACCGGCGTACGGATCGGTGACCGGCTCGAACGGGGCTCGGGTCCGAGTGCCGCCCGCACGGTCCGCGCGGCCGATGCGAACCGCCAGCTCGCTGCACCGGGCGGTTGCCTCCTCGGGCGTGACCCACTCGGCGGCGCGTTTCACACGTCACCGACTCGCCTCCTTGGCTCCCTCCGTCCGGTCCCTGGGGGCCCGTCTAGCCGAGCCGACGGGGCCGCTCGCGGTCGGGCGCCTCGTGGTGAACCCGGACGAAGACCGGGAGATACGACAGCCAGGCGAGGAGGCACGCGCCGCCGATCCAGGCGCTCCGCGCGTCGAGGGCGGCGATCGCGCCGTCGACGATCCCGACGGCGGCAACGAGACCGACGAGTACGACCGTCGAGGCGTCGAGCCAGTCGTAGGCCACGCCGACGAGCGACCCGACCACGTACGCGAGCGCATACCGCGCGAGGGCGACGCCCACGACCGAGAAATAGAAGTAGGCCGTCCCGAGGCCGTCGGCGTCGATCCCGAGGACACGGACGGTCGCGTCTACCTGTTCGACGGTCGCCTCCTGAGCCACGAGAAGCCGCCCGACGGTGAGCGCGGCGGTCGCCAGCCCGACGACGCGACCGGCCACGACCCCGGCGTGTGCAGGGTCGTGTCGCTCGCGCATCCGAGCTCGTCAGCGCAGCCGGACCGCCGTGCCGTACGCGATGACCTCTGAGCCGCCGTTTGCGATTTCGGAACTCTCGAGCCGGACGTTGACGATCGCGTCGGCGTCCATCGACTCGGCGTCGGCGACCATCCGCTCGAGGGCCTCGTCGCGGGCCTCCGTTAGCAGCTCCGAGTAGGCCTTCAGCTCGCCGCCGGTGAGGTTTCTGATGCTCTGGGTGATGTCTCGGCCGACGTTTCGGGCCTTGACCGTGTTGCCGCGGGCGATTCCCAGCGACGCCGCGATCTCCCGACCGGGGACCGTCTCGGTGGTGACGACTTCCATGGACGGAGTACCACGGCGACCGGTAAAAGTGCCACTCAGCGGTGCGGCGTCTGCGACAGTGCTCGGGGCTTCGGTCCGGCCCGGGTCCGCCGGGGCCCCCAGAGAGTCGGGGACCACGAGGCTCGCTCGCCGTGAGCGCAGAAAACGGCCGCGGCCAGGGCAGACAAACGACAGACTCAACTGTTGGATACTACACACGGAATCTGTATGGCGACAGAGCAGTCCGGCGGAGACGGCAGGCGGCGGGCGGTAACCCTCGGAGTGATCCCCGGAGTCGCAACCGTCGTGGTGACGGCGGTGGCGTTCGGGGTCGTCACCGGTGTGACGCTCGTCGACGGATCGCTGATCACCGGGAGCGTCGTCACGCAGGTGGCGGCGCTCGCGAGCATGTACCTCCTGCCGCAGTTTCTGGTCGGCACGTGGGCCGGCACGCGACACGGTCTCTCGGCGTGGCCCGCGGTCGCGGCGGCGCTCGCGCCGATCGTCGTCGTCGTGATCGCGTTTCTCGCCTGGGGCGGTCCGGTGTTGTCGGTGTTCGAGAACCTGCTCCTGCTCGTCGGGGCGGGACTGGGGTGGACGATCGTCGCCGGACTCGGTGTGGTGGTCGGCGACCGCGTGCTCGGTCCGCGACTCCGGGGAGAGACCGCCTGAGTCGTCGGGGAGTCGAGGACTCGAGACGCGGGCCGGGGGCTGGGGGCTGGGGGCAGCCAGTCGGGTTACTCCGCCGGAGCGAGTCGCCTGACGAGTCCCTCGCCGGGCTGGAAGGCCGTCGTGAGCACGTACACCTCCCCGTCGGGATCGCGGGCGAACGCGAGGACGTTGTCCTCGACGCGGCCGCTTTCGGTCTCGGTGACGAGGAGCTCGGACAGCGGCCACGGGCGCGAGCCACCGTCGGGCTCGCGGGCGGCAAAGATCGGCGCCGGGGCGACGTAATCGCCGAACACGTACCGGCCCCGCAGCTCCGGGATCGCGTCTCCGCGGTAGACGTACCCGCCGGTGACCGACTGGGAGCCCTCGCGGGTGTACTCGATGATCGGCTCGGCGAACGGGCCGCGAACGCCCTCGGGCTGCGGGCAGACGTCGACCGGCGAGATCCGGTTGGTAAGCGACTGCCAAGTCTTCGGGTTGAGCGCGTTGAGCGGGTTCTGATCGAGCGCGTACCCCAGCGACGTGCTCGAGGAACACGACGAGCCCTCCCGGACCGGCCAGCCGTGGTTGGTGCCGGCCTCTGTCAGAAAGACCGCCTCGCGGGTATCTTCGCCCACCTGTGCGACGAACAGCCGGTCACCGTCGAAGGACATCCGGTAGGGGTTGCGAAGCCCCCAGGCGTAGTACTCGTCCCGGCCGGACTCGCCGACCAGCGGGTTGTCCGGCGGAATCGAGTACGGCCGGTCCTCGCCGGGCTCGACATCGATCCGGAGGATCCCGCCGAGCAGGTTCTCCTCGAGGAGCTGTGACTGCTGGCCCTTGTCGTACCACCACGACCAGCCCTCGCCGTCGAAGTTGGTGCGCTGTCCATCACCCAGGGCGGTGTAGAGGTACCCATCGGGGCCGAACTCGACGGCGCCGGCGTTGTGGTTCACCCCGGGCTCCGGGATCTCAAGCAGGCGCCGCTCGGATCCCTCGACGGTCCCGGTGAGATCGGGAGTCGCCCGGAACTCAGCAAGCACGGCGAGGTGTGACAGCCCCTCGTCGGCCGTATCCGGAAGCGGCGCGCTGTACCGGACGTAGAACCGCCGGTTCGTCTCGCCGTCGAACTCCGGGTGTACCGCGAACCCGATCAGGCCCCGCTCGCCCTTGATCTCGGCCATACGGTCGCTGAGATCGAGCAGCGGCGTCTCGGCCAGACCCTGATCGGTCGCCCGCCGAATCTGGCCGAACCGCTCTGCGATCCACACGTCCCCGCCTGGGAGAAACTCCATGCTAACCGGGAAGTACAGCCCCGACACGACCGGCTCGAGCGTGACCGCGGGACCCTCCTCGATCGCGCTCCTGCGTGCTGAGCCGAGCGTGCAGCCGGCGAGTCCGGCCGATCCGACGGCCGCGCCCAGCCCCAAGAACGTTCGTCGGTCCATCTGTCGGTATGTCGTTGCGAGGGTAGGACCGGGGGTAAAATACCGTTTCGGAACCGCCCGGGGATCCGCCGGGGTCCGCCGGCGCAGCATCGGTCGATTTATGATGGCCGGTCAAAAATCTGGGCTTATGAAACCGTCACCGACGCGGCGGGTGGTACTTGCCGGCGGCGCGGCGGCAGTCAGCGCCGCGATCGCCGGCTGTTCGGGCGGCTCAGGATCGGGGTCAGACAACAACAGGGTGATGGCCGGCACCGACGATCAGCCCGTATCGTTTGTGCCCGACGAGATCACGGTCTCGGTCGGGACGACCGTCACCTGGGAGTGGGGTACCAACAATCACAACGTCCACGTCCAGAACCAGCCCGAGGGGGCCGACTGGCCCGGCGAACAGGAGGTGTTCAACGAGGGCCACGAGTACAGCTACACATTCGAGGTTCCGGGCACCTACGAGTACGTCTGCCAGCCACACGCCTCGCAGGGAATGGCCGGCGTGGTCATCGTCGAGGAGTAACCGGCGACACCGGGGACTGTATAACTAGTGTCCTGGGGCAAACTCAGTCTTGACTACTAGCCAGTACGGCCAGGGGAGTGTGGCGACTCACCTGTTGTACGGATGCCTACCCCAACGTACACCACCGACGAGACGGGCACCGACCGAGTCGACGAAGAGGGCCTCACGGTCGCGACGGCCGGCCCGGACAGCGAGGACCTACACCTCCGGAACTTCGACGTCGAGCGGGGCTATGTCCTTCGGGTCGAGGTCCGCGACGACGAGACGGTCCTCACGAGGGAGTACCGACTCGGGCCGGGCGAGCAACGCAGCGAGACCGACCGGCTGGCGCCGGGAACGTACACCGTCGTTGCCAGCCTCGACGGCGGCCGGCGCCGCGTCGCACGCTGTACGATCGACGACCGACCGTCGAGCGCGGCCCTGATCGAGGTCGGGAACGGAACGGTCTCGGTCACCGACGGACTGTACCGGTAAGCAACCACACGCGACCCCACAACGACAGAGACAAGTCCACGACAGATGTCCCAACACACCCGACATGATCCTGTCCGCGCCGGCAGGACCGAGCCCGACGGCCGACCAGCGGGGCGGCTCGCCCGCGCAAGGTGCCGGCTTGACGCGTCGGTCAGGCGCGCGAGCTTCTGGACCGCGGTACTGCTTCCGGTGGTCCACCTGTCGCTGCTGGCCGCCGGCGTCGAAACGACCCGAGAGACGGCGGCGCTCGCCGCGTTGCTCGTAACGAACGTCGGCGCGCTCGTTGTAGGACACGAACACCGGGGCTGACCCACGACGCCACCCCGTCCCGAGCGATCGCAAGAGTCCTCTCGGGGGATTTGCGTACGCGACGCGGTAACCCGCTATCGTCCCTCACGGCCGATCGCGGCGAACTCATCGAACAACGTTCCGGCGTCTTCGAGCAGCCGTCGGGCCCGGCGTTCGAGCGTCGTGGCGCGGCCCGCGGCGGACTGGTACCGGTCGTGCTCGTCGCGCTCGTCGGCAGGAACCTCGGCGGCGATGACCTGGCGCTTGGACTCGACACTGAAGTACTCGCCGAGAGTCTCGTAGCCGAGAATGGTCGTCTGCTGGCGGACGGCCGCCCGGAGGTCCTCGCGGTCGAGCGGTTTGCACAGGTACTCGTCGAAGGGCATATCGAGCACGTCGAACCCCGGGTCGATCGCGGTCACCATGATCACCCGGCCGTAGTACTCCCGGTCGGCCAGCGCGGCCAGCACGTCGTCGCCGGACATGCTCGGCATGTGCCGGTCGAGCAACACGACATCGATCTCCTCGTCGTCGACAGTCTCCAAGGCGGCCCGGCCGCTGTAGACCGTCTCGATCTCGCACAGCCCGCGCAGCCTGAGCGCGTAGGCGTCGGCGACTTCCTTCTCGTCGTCGACGATCAGCGCGGTCGGGCGCGGCTGCCCCGAATCGGACTCGTCCATGTCCGTTCTCTCTGTCGTATTCTACGAGTACCGGGGTATAATACTGTTCATCGGCGGTCATGTGCCTCGGCGTCGGGCCCGAACACCTCGGTCAGCAGCTTCCGCTGGGCGGCCCGGAGGTGATACAGCAGCGTCGGTCCGGTGATGTCGAGCGCCTGCGCGACCTCCTCGGCGGTGCTCTCGCGGGGCGACTCGAAGTACTCGGCGAGGAAGGCGGTTTTCAGTGCCGTCCGCTGGCGGTCGGTGAGCCGGTCGTCCAGAGCCTCGCGGAGCTCCCGGGTGGTGGTCGGGTCTCGGTCGCGCTCGCGTTTCGCCAACACGCTCACGTCGTACTCGCGGGTCACCGCGTCGACGAGCCTGCGGACGTCTCCTTCGGGAGGGACGTCGACGACGAGTTCGGCGCCGGTCGGGTCGATGTCGCCGGCTTTGATCGTCGCGCCGCGGTCGAGGAGCCGGCCGAGGACCGTCTCGTCGTCGAGTTCGACCTCGAGCGAGCCCCCCTCGGATCGGTCGTCGATGATCCGGACGGCCTCGGTTCCCTCGTGAGTGGAGAGCCTGTCGGCGACGGCACTCGCCGAGACCCCCTCCACGGCGAGATAGCAGAGCAGTCCCGGGCTCTGGGAGACGACACCTTCGATCGAGGCGGTCGCGTCGCCGGCCGCGGCAAGCGGGTCGGCGGGGTCGTCGATCCCCAGCCGGAGCTCGACGACCGTATCCGACAGCAGGAGGTTCCGGTGGCGGGTGGCGTTGACCGCGAAGCCGGCCATCTCGCCGACCGTCTCGAAGCTCGCGCGCTCGCGTTCCGAGAAGGCGTCCCGGTCGGCGGCGTACAGCCCGACCACGCCGTAGACGCTCGCGCCGTGGACGAGCGGCACCGCGAGCAGCGACTGGAGCCCGTCGGCGAAGGCGCCGCGCCTGATCGCCTCGGGCACCGCGGCGGCGTCCCCGAGCGGCTGGACGATCGTCGGCTCTCCGGTCTCGATCGCCCGGGACTCGGGGATCGGGTCGTCGGCCGCGAGCGCGGCCTCGATTCCCTCGAAGGTGCGCCCGGTCGCGCCGGCGGCGGCCCGGGCGAGGATGCCGTCGTCGCCGAGTTCGCGCTCGCCGACCCACGCGAAGTTATAAACGTCCGTCTCGCCCAGCCGGCGACAGATCGTCTCGGCGATCTCCGCCCGGGTCGAGGCGTCGACGAGTTCGGACAGGATCTCCGAGATGAGCTCGTCGATGACGGTCAGCCGGTCGAGATCGTCTCGGAGCCGCTCGATCCGACGGCTCCGGTCGTGGCGCTCGGAGACGTCCTCGATATAGAGCAGCACGGACTCGCCGTCGACGAGCGAGACCTCGAGCCACCGATCGAGCCCCGGGTAGTACTCCTCGACGGTGCGTTCTTCGAGATCCTCGACGGCGCGGGGGACGCTCGCGTCGACGGAGTCGGGAAACACCGACCCGACCGACTGCCCGGCGACCGTCGAGTCGAGCTCGAGGACGGCAGCCGCCCGGTCGTTGATCTCCCGTACCGTCCCGTCGGGTGCGAGTTCGAGCACGCCGATCGGGGCCCGGGCGAGCCGTCCGTCCATGCCCAACGGTACCGCGGGTAAGATAAAGAACGTTCCGCGAGTCTCCGCGAGCGGGAACGGCAGTCGAGCCGCGATCAGGGTGACTCGACGCCGGTGATCTCGAACCGGGCGCCACTCTCGGCACTCCCGGTCGCCGCGATCGACCAGCCGTGGAGGTCGGCGATCTGCTCGACGATCGCCAGGCCCAGCCCGGTGCCGTGGTCCTCGGAGCTGTACCCCGGCTCGAACACCCGAGGCCTGTCCGGGGGGGCGATCCCGGGGCCGTCGTCGGCGACGTAGAATCCGTCGGCGTCGGAGGCGAGCGTTCCGATCGTGACGGTGACCGTCCGGTGGTCGCCGTCGGAGCCGGGCGCGCCGTGCTCGACGGCGTTGCGAAACAGGTTCTCGAACAGCCGGCTGACGCGGTCCGGGTCGGCCGTCGCCGTCGGGAGGTCGCCCTCGGTCGTCAGGGCGGCGCCGTTGGTCTCGACGGTCTCCCAGGCGGCGGTCGCGACCTCCGTGAGATCGACCACCTCGTCGGGTTCGATAACCTCCTCGCCGCGGGCGAGCGTCAGGACGTCCTGGATGATCCGCTCCATGCGCTCGTGGGCGCGGGCGACGTGCTCGAAGTGTTCCTCCTCGCCGAGCTCCCGTCCGGCCCGGAGGCGGGCTTTCGCCACGTCGAGGGGATTGCGCAGGTCGTGGCTCACGACGCTCGCGACGTGATCGATCCCGAGCGTGTCCGGTCGCTCGGCGTCGGATTGCTCGTCCTCAGTCGCGGTGAAAAACAGGAATCCGGTCGTCCCGTCCTCGGGTGCGACGGTCTGGACGACGTAGGCCGACCCGCCCGGGGAGCGTCGAACGCGGAAGGTGTCGCCGTGTTCGAGACAGGCCGCGAACGGCGGCCCGTCACCGCGGACGCACAGCCCGAGCGAGTCGAAGGCTCGGGCGACGGGCTCGCCCTCGACGCCGGTCCCGAGCTGTGTCGCGAACGCGTCGTTGACGCCCGCGATCGTCGGGACATCGTCGATCACGTAGCTGCAGGCCGGATCGGGATACTTGTCGATCCGAAGCGACTGGGCGTCGGTCGTCTCGCCGGTCATGAGCGAGCTCCTCCCGGGGGGACCGCTCGTCCGCGTGTCCGTCGGATCGGTCGGTCGTCGTAGCGATTCGGGTGCACCGTTTGAGTTGGGGTTAGTCCGTCGGGCTCTTAGTCGTATCCTCTAGCTGTCCAGACGCCTCGGCTCGGATCTCAGCCGGCGCTCCCAGGAAAGACCTGCCGGCCCGGCGGATGTCTCCCCGTCGCAGGACCGGATTCGCCGGAGCGGGCGGTCTGCCGGGCGGACGGCGGTGGGATTCACACGGCATACCGATACGTTGGTCACCTTGCATCTAAACCGTGACACTGGATCTCAGACTCCGAAACAACGCGATCAAGCCGCCGAGGACCCAGGAGTGGTTGTGCCCCGGCGGGCTCCGTCGACTGCAACGACTGTTTGACTCTCGGCAACGGGTTTACACCGGGCGATCGTACTGAGAGCCATGCGACGACGCCGACTCCTTGCGGTTTCGGGTGCGCTGCTCGCCGGCGCGGTCGCCGGCTGTACCGAGAGCAATTCCGAAGGACCGTCGGAAGACTCGGAGCCGAACGACCCCGAGCCGGTCGGCGACCGGGCACCGGCGAGGGCACTCGCCGCGCTCGAAAACGAGCAGCTGCAGGAGGTGGTCGCCGAGACCAACGGCTTCGCGGTCGATCTCCACCGACGAGTACTGGCCGATCGGGCCGACGAGAACCTCTTTTCCTCGCCGATCAGCGCGTCGATCGCGCTCGCGATGACCTACGCTGGCGCGCGCGGGGAGACGCGCGAGCAGATGCGCTCGGCGCTGCGGTACACAGTCGACGATCTCCACGAGACGATGGGCGAACTCCAGCGGCGACTCGACGAGCGCGGCGCCTCCGACGGCGAAAGCGACGGAAAGAGCCGAGGGGACGACGAAGACGAAGACGAAGGGACGCCGTTCCAGCTCTCGGTCGCCAACTCGGTGTGGGGCCAGCAGGACTACCCGTTCGCGGACGACTACCGAGCCACGCTCGCACAGCAGTACGGGGCCGAGCTCGCGGCGGCGAACTTCCGGGAGGACCCGGACGGCGAGCGCGCGCGGATCAACGACTGGGTTGCCGAGGAGACCGCGGGCACGATCGAGGAGCTACTGCCGCCGGGTTCGATCGACGATCTCACGCGACTCGTGCTCGTCAACGCGATCTACTTTCTCGCGAACTGGGAGCAGCCGTTCCCGGAGGGGCGGACCGAGCAGGCGACGTTCACCGCGCTGGACGGAACCGACCACGAGGTGCCCCTGATGGGGCTCGAGCGGGAGTGGCTCTACGTCGAGCGCGAGGGCACCCGAGCCGTCGAGCTGCCCTACGTCGGCGGCGACGCGGCGATGCTGGTCGTGCTCCCGCCGGAGGGAGAGTTCGAGGCGTACGAGCGCGAGCTCGACGGCGACGACCTCGCCGAGCTCGTCGACGGGCTCGGCGCTCGGGAGGGAACCGTCCGGCTCCCCCGGTTCGAGTTCGACACGAGCGTCCGGCTGAGCGACCCGCTCGCGGAGCTCGGCATGCCCGACGCCTTCGATAGGGAGCGGGCCGATTTCACCGGGATGGCCGAATCCGGCGAGGGCGACCGGCTGTATCTCACCGAGGCCTACCACGACGCGGCCGTGGCCGTCGACGAGGCGGGAACCGAGGCCGCCGCCGCGACCGGGGCGGTGATCGGTGACACCGCCGTCCCCGCCGACCCGTTCGAGTTCGTCGCCGACCGACCGTTCCTGTTCGCGATCCGGGACCGGCCGACCGGCGCCGTGCTCTTTCTCGGCCGGGTCGTCGACCCCTCGGGCTGGGAGTAACCCCGGTGGCGACACTCGGCTGAGGCGGGCCGCGGGAGTCAGAACGGGGAAGCTAAGCCACTGGCGGCGGTACCGCCGCTATGACCGACGCCGAGACGGGCTGGTTCGCCGGGCTCGGACCCGCGTCCGACGCCGAGGAGTGGCTCGCGGGCGCCCGCGAGGCGATCGACTCCGGGACGGCCAGCGAGCCGGCCGACTGGCCCGAGCGCGCCGTCGCGGCCGGCGTCGTTCCCGACGCCGAGGACTACTACGAGCGACTCCACGAGGCGACGGTCGCGACTGCCCGCGAACAGATCCGCGAGCGCGAGCAGGCCGACGACCAGCAGCTGATCCACGCGATCCGGGCGCTCGATGACTGTCGGCGCACGCACAACGAGCTCACCGAGCGGCTGGCCGAGTGGGCCGGGACCCGGGACCGATCGGCGGCCGTCGACGCGGGGTACGTCCGCGAGCTAGCCGACCGCGAGCCGGGCGATCCGACAGAACGCCGGCTGGTCTCGCTGGCCGAGCGGATCGTCGGGCTCGAGGAGGAGGCCGACCGGCTCGAGGCGTACGTCGAGCAGACGGCGGCGACGGTCGCGCCGAACCTCGCGGCGCTTGCCGGCCCCGTGCTCGCCGCGCGGCTGATCGCGCTGGCCGGGGGGCTCGGCGAGCTCGCGAAGCTACCCAGTAGTACCGTCCAGCTGCTCGGCGCCGAGGACGCGCTCTTTGCCCACCTGCAGGGCGATGCGCCCTCGCCGAAACACGGCGTGATCTACACCCACGAGTACGTCCGCGGGACTCGGCCCGAGGATCGGGGCTCGGCGGCCCGGGCGGTCGCCGGAAAGCTGACCATCGCCGCCCGCGTCGATCGCTACCGCGGCGAGTACGAGCCCGATCTGGCGGCCGACCTCGACGAGCGGATCGAGCGCATCCGCGCTCGGGGTGACCGATGACTCTTCCCGACGGCGTGCAGCGCCGCGAGATCGCCGGGCAGCGGCGGCTGGCGACCCGCGGCGGCCCGGTCTACGGCGAGCCGACCGACGGCGAGTGGCGCGCCTGGGACCCCACGCGGTCGAAACTGGGGACGTTGCTCGCCGCGGGGGTCGACACCGGTCTCGCCGCGGGCGATCGGGTGCTGTATCTCGGCGCCGCGAGCGGGACGACCGTCAGCCACGTCGCCGACTTCGCGGGCCCGACCTACGCCGTCGAGTTCGCTCCTCGGCCGGTCCGGGATCTGCTCGAGGTGGCCGCCGACCGGCCGAACCTGTTCCCGCTGGTGAAAGACGCCCGCGCGCCCGAGACCTACGCCCACGTCGTCGAGCCGGTCGACGCCGTGATTCAAGACGTCGCGACCCGTGGCCAGGCGGCGGTCGCGCTCGCGAACCGGCAGTTCCTGGAGCCGGACGGCCGGCTGATCGCTGCTATCAAGGCCCGCAGCGAGGACGTCACTCGCGAGCCCGCGGCGGTGTTCGAAGACGCACTCGAGCGACTAGGCGAGGGCTACGAGCTGCTCGCGACCGAGCGGCTCGAGCCCGACCACCGGGACCACCTCGGCGTGATCGCCCGGCCGGCCTGAGCCGCCACGGCTACAGACAGCCCGGGACGGCGCCCGGGCGACACCGCCGCGAGAGGAGCACGTACGCGAGTGCGACGGCGCCGTAGCCGGCGACCGCGAGCACCGCGAGCCACGGTGGAACCGTGCGCGTCGTCTGCCAGACGCCACCCAGAACCACCGCGTACGCGCCCGAGAGCACGAGAAAGAGGATCGCCCACGGGGGGGGCCGGCTCGGATCCCCGCGCATGTACCGCGAGACCGCCCGACCGGCGTCGGTGAGCGCGACCTCGCCCGCCTCGGCGTCGTGCTCGACCAGCCCCAGCCGCTCGAGCCGGGGGACGTGTGTCTGGTACAGCGCGACGTACACCACCGTCCGCCGGTCCTCGGCCGCGTCTCCCGTCGCGCTCGCCCGCTCGCGGGCGGTGACCCGATCGACCAGCTCCGCGAACGGCAGTCGACGCGACCGGGCAGCGAGAATCGCGATCGCGACCCGGCGGCGGTCGTTCTGCAGGACGGCGAACGCCTGCGCTCGCGACAGCGGCAGCCGGTACCGATCGAACAGGAGTCGACAGAGGCGCATCGCCGTCGGTCGCCGGGCGGCCGTGCTTACTCCATCTCCCTGCTCATCTCGCGGAGCGGCCCGTCGCTCCCGATGCGGTTCTGTCGGCTCCGGTAGAGATGCAGCACCGAGGAGACCGCGAACGCGCCCACGAACAGCCCCGACAGCGCGACCCAGCTCGTGGCACCGAGCAACGGCAACCCCGCCCAAGCGCCGAGCGCGATCGCGATACACAGACCGGACAGTCCCAGGTAGTACTGGCTCCAGGAGATGTCGTCCTCGGGAACGTACTCCATGTACAGCTGGACCTGGTCTGCGGTCTCGGTCAGTGTCACCTCGCCGCGCTGGTGGTCGTACTCGACGACGCCGAACTCGTCGAGCCGGGGGAGATGGGTCTGTTTGAGCGCCGTGTAGACGGTCTTGCGGTCGCCGGAGTCGAGCCCGCTGACGTCCGTGCCGTTCTCCCAAGCCGCGACCTGATCGACGACCTCCCTGAGCTGGATCGTGGTACCGTCGGACTGTTGTTTGAGATAATGAATCACGTACCGCCGTCGGTCGTTGCTCAGGATCTCGAAGATCTGGCCGCGCTCGAGCTGCGCAGAGTCCCCCTCGTCTGGCGTCTTCGGACCGGGGAGCTCCCCCCTCGATGAGCTCTCTTGGGCTTGTG
The DNA here is from genome assembly GCA_964426325.1 of uncultured Halobacteriales archaeon. Lineage (GTDB taxonomy): Archaea > Halobacteriota > Halobacteria > Halobacteriales > Haloarculaceae > Halovenus. The sequence continues at coordinate 36,996 of CAYRQD010000011.1, forward strand.
CCATGATAGTAGCCCACACATGTTATCGAATTAACTATGATCTGGTTACGGATACCGCACAGATCGAAGGGAGACCCTACGCCGATTGCACACGAGACGTTATGTTTACGTTGTGATGTGGCTGTGAACGGTATCGGATCCGTGACGGGATCGGAAAACAACCGCCTAACGGCTAGTTTAGATAAGATAATCTAAAGTTAACGAGCGTCGTTCACCGACCCGGTCGGCAGCACGCCGCAGTCGTACCCCAGACGGTCGGTCGTTGGCGACTCCATCTTAGAGAGTGTTCGCCATCTCTCGGGCATCGACGCGGCCGGGCGGGTCGGCCCCTGGGCCGAGGGGTAACTGGAGGTTGTGCGCCGGTCTCCGGCTCCCAACGGATCCATACGGGACTCGTACTCGGCTCATACAAATACCCCGATAGTGTGTCTGTGCCGGGTAGGCAGGTCCCAGCCTGCCAGAGACCGCAATGAAACGACGCAACTTCCTAATCGGCGTCGGAGGTACAGCACTCGGCGGCAGCGCGCTGCTCGGCTCGGGCGCGTTCAGCCGCGTGGAATCACACCGGCAGGTGGCGATCCAGGTCGCGAACGACGCGAACGCCTACCTCGGCCTGAAGCTGCTGGACACGCCAAACAGCAACAACTTCGCCGACTACGACGAGGACGGGCACCTGTTTATCGACATCGGCGACTTCGGCGCGGACGGTGAGTACGACTACGAGACGGGGACGGGTGTCAACTCGGACTCCTACACCTGGTTCGACGGAATGTTCGAGATGTGCAACCAGGGCAAAGCCGACGCGACGATCTCCTACGAGCTCCCCGACGGGGTCTTAGAAAACACCGCAGATACCGCGAACGATCCGAACCCGCGTCCCGGCGGCGCTTCGGCATCGACCGTGCCGACGGTGGCGTTTTACTTCCGTCGCGACGACGGCACGCGGGTGGTTCTCGAGCCCGGCATGGAGACGGATCTCCCGCTCGGCGAGTGCGAGGAGGTCGGCGTCCGAACCGTCACGAAAGGCATCAACGCGAGCGACGGGCCGCTCATCGACGGCGACGTGACGCTGACCGCCGAGGCCCCCGATGCGGGCACGGAGCCCGAGAATGGTGGGGCTGGGTCGTGACCGAGCGCGAGCGTAGCGTCACCACAGACACCACCAACCAAACAGGAGATCACAGATGAAACGACGAAAGTTCCTCGTCGGGCTCGGGTCGGCGGGAATCGGGGGGAGCGCCCTCATCGGGAGCAGCGCGTTCTCCCAGGTCCAGGCCCACCGGAGCGTCACGATCCAGACCGCCGAGGATCCCGACGCGTACCTCGGCATGGACAAGTGTGGGGACCCGCCGACGCCGAACAGCAGCTACGCGAGCATCGACGACGACGGGCATCTCCAGGTGTTGATGAACCCGGAGAACCCGACGATCGGCGGGTCGCCGCTCGGGCAGGGCGTTAACTCGGACTCCCGGTCGTTTTTCGACAACGTCTTCCAGATCACGAACCAGGGTAAAGAGCCGGCCTGTGTCTACATCCGAGACGACGACGCGTGGCCGACGGTGCCGGATGGAGAGAAAGACGCCGGCGAACGCCGCGTCGATTTCTACCTCAACAGCTTCCGCGACGAGTCGATCGTCGGGGAAGACAACGCGATCGCGCTCGATCTGGGTGAGACGATCTGCATCGGGATCGTGACCCGGACCTTTGGCCTCTCTGAGGGCGACGAGCTGCTCGGGGAGTTCGACAATCTGGTCAACGTGGTCGCGGACACCGAGGGCGACTGCTTCGGGGAGCCCGAGTGTCCGGTGCTCGGGGGTCGGTACCTCTGTACTACCTACGAGCTCTCGGCGGGGGAGTACCAGCGGACCGGAACACGAGTCGAAGTGACCAACGACGGTCCGGCAACGGTGTTCGACCTCGCCGTTGCAGACAGTCCCGGAGCCTATCAAGAGGACATCCCGATTGGTGAAAACGACACGATCAGCCTCGTTGCCGACGCAAGCGTGCCACAAAACGCTCTGATCGCGTGGAACGCTCCTGAGGAGTGTATCGGCACATTGGGTCTACAGACCTGGGCGGACTACAAGACAGCAAACGATATCGACGATCTAGAAGATTGGTACCTAACCTTCGGGAGCAGCAACGTGCCGTCGGAGGCCCCAACAGATCTTCCCGACGAGTTCGTCGTCGAGGTCCAGGATATCCCCGAGCAGGGGAACGATCCCGCGGACACGGTCGGGCCTGACGAGACCATCCCCCCAGACGAGTACCCGGACATGAGCGAGAGCGCAGAGGCGGAGGGCTGGATCACCTGCGAGAAGGAGGCAGGGGGGTCAGACGACTCATAACTCACGACGCCGCGTGATCCAGGGGCCTCGCCCCTCCGGTCGAGACAATCGCTACCGCGCGGCCGATCGAATACACCACATACGCTACAAAACACATAATGAAACGACGGAACTTCCTCATCGGTGCCGGAGCAGCCTCGATCGGCGGCAGCGCGCTGATCGGTACGCAGGCGTTCTCCGACATCGAGTCACACCGGAGTATCACCGTACAGGTCGCCGAGGATCCGAACGCGTACCTCGGGATGAAGCCGCTCGACACCCCGAACGGACGCAACTACGTCGGGCTCGACGACCAGGGACACCTGGAGATCGATATCGGCGAGCACGACGACTTCGAGGGCGACCCCGACGGGGCCTCGCCCGGCGAGGGGGTCAACTCGGACTCGTTTACCTGGCTCGACGGGCTGTTCGAGCTGTGCAACCAGGGCAAAGAGGGCGCGTGTGTCAGCTACGCGCTCCCCGAGGGCGTCGTCGCCAACGACGTCGACGAGCAGACAGTCTCGTTTTACTACGTCGAACGCGACAGCGACGGGGCGGTCACGAACCGTCGGATGGTCGGGGAGGGCGAGGAGATCCTCCTCGAGCTGGGCGAGTGTGCCGAAATCGGCGTCCGGACGGTCACGAAAGGGATCAGCGCCGACGATACGCCGCTCGTCGACGGCGAGGTCGCGCTGACCGCCGACGTCGACGGGGACTGCTTCGGCGAGCCAACCCCGGGGCCAGAGTGTCCGGAGTGTTCGTTCACTCTCGGCTCGACCGACGATTCGTTCTCGAACCTGCTCTCTGCCGGCCCCGATCCCGATGCGGGCTTTCCCGAGATCGATGTCCGGCTGCGCGTCGATACGCCGCTGGGCAACGGCGGCGACCTGACCGAATCGAACTTCGCGGTCTGTGAGAACGGCTGCGGCCAGACCATCGAGAGCGTCGCCTTCGAATCGGGCGGTGCGGTCGACATCGTCGTTGTGTTCGACGACACCGGAAGTATGTTCGGTCCGATCGACGACTTACAGGACGAGGTAACCGGGTTCACCGACGATCTTGAGGACGAGGGGGTCGACGCGCGCTACGCCCTTGTCTCGTTCAAGGATAACGCCGAGGTCGACACCGACTTCACCGACGCCGCGAACTTCAAGACCGCCGTCGACGGGTTGAGCGCGTCGGGCGGCGACGACGCCTCCGAGGACAACGTCGACGCGCTGGCCGTCGGGACGGGCAACGCGCAGGCACAAACGACGGACACCGAGGACCCGCCGACCGGCGGCCAACTCTCCGCGTTCCGTCCGGGAGCCCAGCGCGTGCTCATCGACATCACCGACGTGGGCGCACACGACGAGACCGACGACCGGACGCGGTTCAGCCAGTCGGACGTCGAGGGCTTTCTCAACGACGGGAACTTCGCCTACTACGCGGTCGCACCCGACGCGACGGGGTTCGACGTGAACAAAAAGGACATCGCCGATAACGTCGACGACGGGGAGTGGATCGAGTTCGATTTCGACGCGGATCTCTCGCCGGTCATCGACGACATCACCGAAGACCTCACGGCGGACGCGTACGTGCTGTCGTACACGACGACGAACCCAACCACAGACGGGACGACCCGGGCCGTCGACGTCGAGATCGACGATCCGGACGAGGGCGTCCTGTACGAACAGGGAAGCTACAGCGCTCCGGGATCGTGAGTTTGGGGACGCTCTCGGAGCGGTCGGCGGCCACGCTGTCGCAGTGCATCGGCCGACAACAGTGCCCGAGTGATCGACTGAGCGTGTCCGATCGGGCCGGCGAAGCGTCTCGGCACCGGACCGCGTGTCTTCGGTGACACGAACGACACAGCTCGGCGGTCGACAGATTCGAGACAGGTGCGCTCCGGGAGAAGACGATGCTCGGGGTCGGAGACAGACACACGGCAGTCGGGATTGGTCGCGGCGTGAGATGAGGGCTCGGGGCTGAGAACCCGACCCAGCGTATGCTGTAGACAGGTTTATTTTATTCGTGAATGAAACTAATTCACTAAGACAGTTACAGAGACTGTCTGCCGGGCGAGGCAAGACAGTCGGGGGCACACAGTGAGCCGGATACACACGGACACCGATACGGCCGCCCACACGGCTGAACAGCCGGTCGAAATCCTCGTGATCGGCGGCAACGAAACGGTCCACGCGACGGCGAGCCAGATCGAGTCGCGCCACGAGACGTTTCACACGACGGTCGCGGTAGTGACCGCCGAAGACGATGTCGACGGCGCGCTAGCCGGCAGGCCGGAGTGTGTCGTCTGTGGCCCCACGCTCACCGACGACGCGCGGGCCGCGGTGTTGGCCGCGATCGTCGAGGACCCCTCCTGTGACTGCCCGGTGTTCGTAGTCGCCGAGACACTGGAGCCGTGCTGTTCGGAGCCGGAGCGTCACGCCGTCACCGATTACGTTCCTCGGCAACGGCTCGCCAACGACCCGACACTCACACACCGGCTTCGGAGTGCCGTCGAGTCCTACCGGATGCGACAGCAGCTCGAACGAGAGCGCCAGGAAAAGGAGGCGATACTCACGATGCTCCGAACGGCCTCCTCGTGGGACGGCGTCGGCGGGTCGTTCTGTGAGTTTCTGGCGAGCGACCGGGAGTACCACAGCGTCTGGATCGGAACGGCCGTCGACACCGACGGGCTCACCGGGCAGTGGGCGTGTGGTGACACGAGCTACACCGACGCGGTGCTCAAGCCGACGCCGCCGAGACAGACCGACGAGCCGGCCGTCGCGGCCTTCGAACGGGGCGAGCCCCAGGTCATCTCGGAGATCGACGCGACGGAGTGTGGCTGGCAGGCGACGGCCGCCGAGCACAGGATCGGAGCCGCGGTCGGCGTGCCGATCCGGTATCACGATGCGGTCCTGGGCGCACTGGCCGTGTACGAGACGACCCAGCTGGACGCGGCCACAGCGGACTTTCTCAGCGGACTCGCAGAGACGATCGGGTACGCGCTGTGCGCGGTCGTGTGGAAGGAGTCGGTGCTCTCGCCGACACCGGTCAGGCTCAGGATCACGATCGCCGACGAGTCGGTGCCGGTGATCGAGGCGCTCCAGGCGCTCTCGGAGGGCTCGCAGCTGTCGGTCCTGACGGCGGTGCCACGCGAGGAGACGGTCGTGTACGTGGTGCAGGTAACCGGCCCGTCGGCCGACGAGCTTCTGACAGCACATCCGTTGTTCGCGGCGGAAGCGACGGTGCTGACCGACGAGCCACTCCGGGTCGAGATGACACTCGACCGACCGACGCCGACGACGCTCATCGCAGACCACGGGGGAACGCTCGTCAACTGTTCGGTGACCGGGGACGGCATCGAGACGACGATTGCCGTGCGCGACGAGGACCACGTCAAGGCGCTCGTCGATGCGATCAAACGCGAGTACGCGAAGACTCGTGTCTGTGCGGTCCGGTCGGAGGCCGCCCAGCCGTCGGTCGGCCGCGACGACCTCCTCGAAGCGCTCACCGACCGGCAACAACAGATCACCGAGTTCGCGTACCTCAACGGGTACTTCGAGCGACCGCGCGAACAGAACCTGACCGAACTCGCCGAGAGGCTCGAGCTGAGCCGACAGACCGTCGCCCAACACCTGCGAACCGCCGAGCGCAAACTGTTCCGGGAGCTGTTCGATCCCGAATCGCCCGCCGACTCACCGTGACACGGGGCGACGGTGCCGCTCGGAGTCGAGTCACGCCTGGTAGTACCCGACGACGGCGAGCACGCCGGCGATGGCGAGAAGCGACCAGAGGGCCGGCACGAGTTCGCTGACGACCGGCGTACCGACGGCCGACGCGGCCGCGAGCAGCGAGCCGAGGACGGAAACGGCAGCTATGACCACGAGCTCTCGTCGGGGCCGCGTCCCGGATGGGGAGGCTGTGTCGGCCGACCGAGCACACGTCTCCATCTGTGTCACAAGCTGGTCTGTGCCGGGGCCGGGCGTGATCGTCTTGTGCTGATCGTCGTAGTCGATGACCGACGCGTCGTCGAGCTTCGGCAGGTGCGTCTGGATCAGTGAGATGTAGACGCTCTGGCGGTCGGACCGCGGAGCCGGCTCGGTACCCGTTTCCTCGGCGGCGATCCGTTCGGCGAGATCCCGTACCGGCACCGAGTCCGAACCGTCGCGGATGATCCGCAACACCGCGCGTCGACGCTCGTTGCGCAACAGCTCGTGAACTTCGTTTTCGCTGAGTCGGCGGCCTCCAGGTGTCTCGCCGCGTACTGTTCCCCGTCGTGCGTGGTGTGTGTCTGTCATGGATTCCCCCTCCGCAAGCACGCGGGTCTGTGATTGCGGATAGTACACCCCAGTGGTTACGACGAACAGGGGAGGCAAAAGTCGGCCACCAGCATGTGTCCACTCGCAAGAATTGTTATCGTATGGGTTACAGCGTAGCAGGACACTCGTGCAATCAGGCGGCCCTAATGGGTGATTACTCCGATGGCGTGGCGAGGTATGGAGTCGTTGGAGTTCGGCCTGCAACGGCTATGTGACTCATAAATAAGTCGGTGACCGTCGTATGGAACAGTTAGGAGCTAGTGATGAAGCGACGCCAACTACTCTTTGGGGCGGTGACGGCGGCGACGGGTGTCGGGATGCTCACAGGGGCCGGGGGGGTGTCGGAGTCCGACTCACACCGGAGGACGAACGTCACCGTAGTGAGCGACGAGAACGGGTACATCGGCACTGAGGTCGTCATCGGTCCCGAAATAACGCTCGGGGCCGAGAGTAACTGTCAGACGACTGTTGATCTCCTCGAGATCACCAACCAGTCGAAGTTCGCACTCACCAACTTCGGCTTCGAGGTCGAACTCACCGGATCGGGTGCAGACGCGTTCGATGTCAGCACCCAGACCGATCTCGACGAGACGCTTGCGACCGGCGAGTCAGGGACGGTACGTCTCACGATCGGCTCGGACCAGACGACCGCGAGTGCAACGGTGACAGTCACGGTCAAGGCAGAGACCTCCGGGAGCGCGGGCCGGTTCGAACTCCACCGACAGGAGGGGATCAGGCTCGAGGCTGACTGTGCGGTGCCAGGACCCGAGATCAGCATCCTCGGATTCGTCCCTACCGACGGGGCCGAGCTCGGCGAGCTCAGTGCCACGGCCAGGGAGACGGTACACAACGAGGACGGCGAGGTCACCGGCGTCGCGTGGGAGACGAACGAACCGGTCGCGGAAGCGGTTATCTACGCCGGACGGGAGTGGTACGTGTGCGACTGCAACGGCGCTACTGGCGGACAGGCCGGAACGAACACCGAGGTGTTCTCTGACTGTCGTCTGGCAGGCACCGGAACGAGTATCGGTGACGATCCGTATCGCTGTCCCAACTCGCCGGGACACGGCGAGCGGTGTCTGAAATACGATACGGTCGTGCCGGACGGACTCACCGGCTCGGAGATCGCCGATGCCGAGTGTTCGGTTGGCAACTCAAAAAAGAAGACGGGCAAAAGCAGTGGCAACGAGACTGCCGGGACCGGCAGCTAACGGCACGACCGGTCGAACCGGATCTCGAACCGTGCGCCGCCGGCACCGCTCTGGGTGACTGTTGCCGTCCAGTCGTGTGCGGCGGCGATCTCTGCGACGATCCCGAGACCGAGTCCGGTGCCGGTCTCCCGGGTGGTGTATCCGGTCTCGAACACCCGGTCTCGTCTGTCGGCCGGAATCCCGGGGCCGTCGTCGGCCACGTAGAACCCGTTCCGTTCGGCACAGTCCCCCACTTCGACCGCGACGGAGGGGCCGGCGTGCTCGACGGCATTCTGAAACAGATTCTCGAACAGCCGTCGGAGCTTGACCGGATCACCCGAGACCGTCTGTATCGTGGTGAGCGTAAGCGTCGCGCTATCGGCCGGGATCGCGCTCCACGACTCCTCGGCGAGATCGGTGAGTGAGACACGGCGGCGCTCGATCGCGATATCTTCCCGAGCCAGCAGCATCGTGTCCTCGAGGAGGTCGTCGATGCGGTCCAGAGCCTCGCCGACCGTCTCGATGAGCTCGGCGTGTTCCTCCGAGAGCTCCGCTCGCTGCCGGAGCACCTCGAGATTGCCCGTCGCGACGGCCAACGGGTTCCGGAGATCGTGTGCAAGCCCGGCGATCGGTACTCGGTCTGGATCGATCGTCCGTGCCGACTCGTCGTCTGAGTCGTCTGAGTCACCGGAGTCGTCGGAGTCGTCTACCTGCGGGTGCTGTCGGTCGGCCGGGGGTCGCGAAGAGTGCTCGATTGCGGATCCGAGCACCACCGTCGACTCGGGACTGTCGGCCGGCTGTGCAACCAGTTCGACTGTCACGGTGTCGTCGCCCGCGAGTCCGGTGACGGGTTCGCGGACACGAGTTCGGTCGGTCGCGGTGAGCTGTTCCACAAGCGTCTCGGTACGCTCGCGAGTCAACGGCGTGACCACCTTCGACAGCGGCGTCCCGACGAGTCTCGTTGGATCGTCGTACCCGAAGAGATCGACAAACGTGTCGTTACAGTACAGTATGTCGTGGTCTTCGATCAGACAGAGCCCGACGGGGAGCTCGTCGAGAACCGTCCCGCGCGGCGGGTGGCTCATACGGCACGTCCCGGGGGCGAGGACGGGCGGATCGGCCGTCTCTCACCTGCTGGTGGCATTGAACACGCTCCCGCACGCCGGGCACTCCACTGACACTCGCCGGAGGTTGCCACCACAACAGGTCGAAACGGTCTCGACGTTCTGTCTCAGCGATCGGTCACAGGCCGGACACGTGTCGAGCAGAGCCCGGAGTCTGACCAGTAGCTCCGTCCGGGTGCGGTCTGGAAGCTCCGCCCAGTCGCCGATCCACTCGGCGAGGGTCGGTTCAGCCGCCAGGTCGGCCAGGAAGGCCCCGCGCGAGGGCCACTGGGCGATCGTATCTCCCTCGTGGCTGACGACGAACGCAGCCCCCGGTCCCGAACGATCCCGCGTGTCGAACGACAGGACGCGTGGATCGGCGTCGATCACCGCCGCCAACCGCTGTTTCGCGGTCTCGGTGTCCCGGCACTGCCCGATCCGGCGCCACCACTGCTCGTGGAACGCGGCGGCCAGACAGAGATCGTCTGCCTGGGCACACGGTTCGACGACGCCGGCGGTCAGCAGACGCCGAGCGGTCTCGTCGGCGTCGGTGTCTTCGGGAGGATCGGTCCGGTCCGTGTCGGTGCGGGGGCTGATCGCGCTCGTCGGGTCGCCGGGGCCAGCACCGTCGGTGACTATCGGCGGGTGCTCGGGGCCACCCGACTGCCTGGAGAACTGTCCCAGCGGCGGCGAAACCTCGAACAGTTGCTGGCCCCGACAAGAGAGGGCCGCGACCGAGACGCCGCCGACCAGAATCCCAACCGCGACCGCAACGTGTCCGAGCGCGAGGGTGAGACCGACCGCGAGTGCGCCAGACAGCACGGCGAGCGATCGGGACACGCCGAGACGACTGAGTCGGTCGGAGAGTTCGTCGAGCCACGACGATCGAGCTGCTTCCATTGTCTCGGATGGGCGTAGGAACGCCAGCAGTATTGGTATGAACAGCGTACGGACAGAGAAGACAGACAGAGAGACCCGACAGAGCGCTCCCGGCAGCGGCCGAGGCCGGCAGCAGCTACGGGGTATCGCCGGGAGCCGAGGGAGGTGTAACCAGCCCCGATCACGGGCGGCCCACCGGCGGCGTATGCTGTGATTGTGTCGCGAGTAACGTGAGATTAAATAATTGACCCGGTGCTGTAGGCCGGAGCGGCGTTGTCACAATGGTCGTAAGCAACACCAAAGGCAGGGGATACCGGTGGGGGTAGCAAACCGCGCGGCGAGTGTCATGTTGTGGGCGCTGATCGTCGTCGTCGCGATCGCCTTGGTATCGAACGTCGTGCTCGGACAGCCGGCGCTGTTGGGGTACGTCCAGAGCGGGAGCATGTCGCCGACGCTGTCGACGGGTGACGGCTACGTTCCCATCCCGGGTATCCTCGCCGGCGAGATCGGGGAGGGCGACGTGATCACCTTCGAGTCCGATCAGATCGAGGGCGGCCAGCCGACCACCCACCGAGTGGTCGATGTCACCGACGGCGGCTACATCACGAAAGGCGACGCCAACCCGTTCACCGACCAGGACTCGGGAGCGCCCCCGGTCACCGACGATCAGATCACGGCCGTGGCGCTCCAGGCGAACGGCGATGTCGTGCGGATTCCGGCACTCGGCCTCGGGGTCGAGCTCGTCCAGGGCTTCGTCGAAAGGGTCCAGCGGATCCTCGCGTCGACCCTCGGGACGACGTTGTTTCGCGGCGAGCGGGGCCTAGCACTGACGCTGTTTGCCGGTGGCACCGCGTTGTTGCTCGCGGAGGTCGTAGCCGGGTGGCGGGGACGACCCGACAGGAGCCGCTCGCGGTCGCGGTCACGGCTCGAGATCGACCGCATCGACAGCCGGCTGTTGATCGGCGGGCTCGCCGTGCTGTTGATGCTCGTGGCGACGGTCGGGATGCTGGCGCCGGCCGGGGCGACGTCGTTCGAACTCATCAGCGCCGAATCCGACGCCGAGACCCCGCGCGTGGCGGCTGCGGGTACCACGACAGAACGGCCGTACGTCACCGAAAACACCGGCCTGATGCCGATTCGCGTGATCGTCGAACCCAGCTCGGACGGCGTGACGGTCAGCGACGAGCGGCTGTCTCTCTCGCGGGGAGAGACACGCGAGCAGACGATTCGGACTGCCGCCCCCGAGGAGATTGGGCTGTACTACCGCTCGATCACCGAGTACCGGTACTTCGCGGTGCTCCCGACGGGCGTGATCGACGGGCTCCACGAGCTGCACCCGGCCGCGGCGTTGCTCGCGGTGAACCTGGTCATCGGCGGCACGGTCACGTTGCTCGGCGCACTCATCATCGGGACCGGGCGGCTGCGAACGCGATCGCGGTCCCGACCGACACAGGGACTGCCGGGACGATTCAGGAGAAACCGAAAATGACCGACAGAGTCGAAAGACCAAATGCACCAGACGTATTGGATAGCGCGGGCACTCGACGGTCGAGGGCCCGAGCGGAGGAGGTCCGTCCCGACGCGGGCCGTCGGCCCACGCAACGCCGGCGTCGGCATCGTCGACGAGGCAGCGCTCCGGGGGGGCCGCCGATCGACCGAGAGCCGGTCGCCGGGTCGAGCGGGGGTGGTCGGTAGTCATGGACCTGCCGCTACGCGATCGGCTTCGCCTGGTGGGTGCGAACTACGGGATCGCGCTTCTGGTCGCGTGTCTGTTGGCCGTCGCGGCCGGGGGCTGGCTGCTGTACGCCGCACAACCCGGCACGGAGACCGAATCGGTCGTGACCGACCGGTGGAGCGAGGAGGGCAGGTTCACGCACGCGGCGGAGGTCACCCGACCGAATCCGGTCTTCGAGACCGGGACGACACTCGAGCGGAGCGTCTACTACGACAGCGTCTCGCCAATCCTCGAGGGGACCTACGTCTACGAGCACGGTGACGAGAGTGCGCGGACCGTCACGGTCGATCTCCGGCTGGTCGTCCGGTCGACGCGCGAGGACGCCGTCCTCTGGCAACAGGTCGAGCCGCTCAACGCGACCGAGCGAACGGTCGCCGCCGGCGAGACGATCACGAGCGAGTGGGTGGTGAACGTCTCGGCCGCCGAGGCACGGATCCAACGCATCCAAGAGCAGCTCGGCGCGAGCGTCGGGACGGCCGAGATGACGGTCGTCGCCGAGGTGCTCACGACCGCCGAGAACGGAGAGTCGACCCGCCACACGCGGTCGTTCCAGATCGAGCCCAGCGACGAGACCTTCGCCGTGACACCGCCGGAGCCCTACGGCGAGACCTACGAGACGACCGCCGAGCGAACGGTCGAGACCAGTCTCAACCTGACGCTGGCCGGGGCCGGCGCGGGGAGCCTGCTCGGCGGCCTGGCCGGGACGGTCGTGCTCGCGGGGGCACGGCTCCGCGGCGACCTCGACCTGCCGGCGGCCGAGCGACGGCGGCTCAAGTACGAACAACAGCGGGCCGCGTTCGCGGAGTGGATCACGGCCGGCGAGGTGTCGGAGCGGCTCTCGGACGACCCCAGCGTCGAGGTCGAGAACCTCGAAGGACTGGTCGACATCGCCATCGACACCAACCAGCGGGTCATCGAGGATCGCACCACGGAGACGCTGTGGGTCCAGACACCGACGGTAACGTACCGGTACAGACCGCCGGTCGCCGCCGAGGCGGCGTCGACCGACGACGGCTCCGGCGAGACGACACCGGTCGAGCGGCTGCCGTCTGTGACGACCGGGAGTGACGGGACGGTCGGAGACGAGCACACGGACCGGGACGGTCGCGAGGACGGGAGAGACGGTCCCGACGGGACGGCCGAGGCGACCGACGCGGAGCCGCCAGCGGAGACCGACGGGCGCCCCGCCGAGAACGGCGAGAGCCGCGACCGGATTCCCGACTGAGCGCCGCGCTGCCGGGACCACCCGACCGGCGACCGCTGGATCCAAGCCGGTCGGCGTCCAACGGCGCGACGATGGGTTCGGCGCGCGACGACCTCGCAGACGACACGCTGCAGACGGCCCTCCTCGAGTGGTACGCCGCGGACCACCGCGAGTTCCCCTGGCGAGCGACGACCGACCCCTACGAGATTCTCGTCTCGGAGGTGATGAGCCAGCAGACCCAGCTCGACCGGGTCGTCGCGGCCTGGGAAGCGTTTCTCGCGGAGTGGCCGACCGTCGAGGCACTCGCCGCGGCCGACCGGGCGGCGGTGGTCGCGTTCTGGACCGAGCACAGCCTCGGGTACAACAACCGCGCCCGGTACCTCCACGAGGCCGCCGGGCAGATCGTCGAGGGGACGATCGGCGGCGTCGACCCGGGGGAGTGGCCCCGCGATCCCGACAGACTCTCTGAGCTGATGGGCGTCGGCCCCTACACCGCAAACGCCGTGGCGAGTTTCGCGTTCAACACCGGCTCGGCGGTGGTCGACACGAACGTGAAACGCGTACTGTACCGCGCGTTCGCCGTCCCCGACGAGGACGACGCCTTCGAGCGGGCCGCCGGCGAGCTCATGCCGGCCGGCCGATCCCGGGACTGGAACAACGCGATCATGGAACTGGGCGGGGTCGCCTGCCGGAAAACGCCGCGGTGTGATGAGAAGGCGTGTCCCTGGCGCGAACACTGCGAGGCCTACCGGACCGGCGATTTCACCGCGCCGGACGTGCCCGAACAGCCCGACTTCGAGGGCAGCCGGCGGCAGTTCCGCGGCCGGATCGTCGGGGCGCTGGGCGAGCACGGCGAGCTCGGCCTCGACGAACTCGGCCACCGGGTTCGGGTCGATTACGCGCCCGGGGGCGAGTACGGACGGGACTGGCTCCGCGGGGTGCTCGCGGATCTCGCCGAGGACGGGTTGGTCGCGGTCGAGGACGGACGGGCTCGACTCAAAGAGTGAGAATCACCGGAGAGACGCGGGAACGGTACCCGAAGAGTCGTTGATTTTTCTCCTCGCCCCGACAACCAGGCGGTATGCCAGACCCATCCGGGCGACGCGCGATCGTCGTTGGGAGCGAACCAGAGGGAAACGCCGTCCGTCTCAACGCCGACGAGCTGTTCGGGCTGCTCACGCCCCAGACCGTCGAGCTGTTGCGCACCGTCGCCCGCGAACAGCCCGCGAGCATCCGCGAAACCGCCCGGCTGGTCGATCGGGACATCAAGAACGTCCACCGGGAGCTGATCCGGTTGGGGGCCCGGGATCTCGTCGAGTTCGAGGAGGACGGACGGGCACGCCGTCCGGTGCTCACCTACGACACCCTCGCGATCGAGCTGGCGATCGGCCGGAGGTCTCCGCGCCGCGGGAGTGACGGCCGGGGCGGGAGTTAGGCGGCGTCGGGACAGACGGCCGCGAGCTCGTCCCAGCGCTCGCGGAGGGCGTCCGCGTCGCCGGCGACGAACTGGCTGGCCAGGTCGATCGCTCCGGCCAGCTGCTCGCGGGCCCGCTCGCAGGCCTCCCGAGCCCGGCGGTCGCGGCCGGCGGCGGCGTCGGCGGCCGCCTGGTCGAGGGCCCGCTCGGCGAGCTCGCGGCGGCCATCGATGAGCTCCGCGACGACGACCTCGATCTGCTCGCGGAGCGCGTCGGTCTCGCCGGCGAACTCGATATCCGTGCCCCAGCCCGCGGTCAGCGCGTCGCGGTAGTGTTCGAGCGCGGCCTGTCTGGCCTCGACTGCCACGGGGAGTCGATCGGTCTTGCGGGCGCGTTCACGGGCCTGCTTTGCGAGCGCGACAGGCCGGACCCGGAGCTGTTCGAGGTGGGTGTCGATCCGGTCGATCCGGTCTTGGATCTCCGAGACGACCCCGAAGTCCCACTCGAGGGCGGCGACCAACGCCGTCTCGAGGTGGGTTCGGGCCCGCGCGTACCGGCGGTAGGCGTCGGTGTATGCGGTGGCGTCGGTCTGCTGGCGCGCCTCCTCGACGAGCGTGGCCGCACGCTCCATCCGTCCGTCGGTGCGGGTGCGTGCGACGGACCGACGTGCGGTCTCGATGCGCTCCTTGAGCGGGTCGACAGCGCCGTTCGGGGCGGCCCCGGCGATCCGCTCGGCCCGGTCGAGTTTGTCTTCGAGCCGGTCGCGGGCCTCGTTGGCGGCGTCCTGGTCGCCAGCGGCGACGTGGTCCGCGAGCTCGTCGGCGATCGTTTCCGCGTCCTCGAGCGCGGCGACCGTTCGCTGCCAGCTCTCGGTCAACTCCTCGACAGTCTCGACGAACGACGACGCGTCGCTGCCCCGCTCGGGGGTGAACTCGTAGGTGCCCCGGGCCCACACTTCGACGGCGACGGTCGTCGTGAAGAATCCACCCGTGGTCTCGACCTGTCGGACGTTCAGGTACGGCACGTCGACGACGTCCGGACCCGAGGGAGCCTCGGCGGCAAAAATCAGCTTTTTCTCGGTCGCGAGCGCCAGCGAGCGGCCGCCCGGCGCGGTTGCGAGCACCTCGTCGTCGTGCTCGATGGCCTTCGTTCCCGAGAGATACTCCTCGAGGGACTCGCCGGACCCGATCCGGTCGGCGACAGCGTCGACGAGGCCGTCGGCTGCCGGCTGGGCTCCCGACAGCCGGGCGCGAAGGGTCTGTTCGGTCTCGGACACGCCCCGGTCTTGGCGAGGCAGTGTAATAACGATCGGGGGTCACCGCGGGGCGCCAGGCGGCGACGAGCGGGCGGACCAGGACTCGTGACTGGGGGGGTCGGTCGACGGCGCCGGTCGCCGCGAAAACCATTTATAGTAAGGGTTTTGCCGGCAGCGGGCGAGAAACTCCGGTATGTGTCCCCGGTCGCGCGCCGCCCTCTCCGGTCGGTCCCAGACCGCGCCCGGCGTCGGGGCCGCCCTGGCGATCGCCCTCCTCGCCGTCGGTTTCGCTCTCGCGCTCGGGGTCGGGCCCGCGGGCACCGCACTCGCACAGTCGGAGGGTCCGGGCGAGAACCTCACGACCGAGATCCAGCTCCAGTCCGACGGCGACGCCGACTGGACGGTCTCGCTGTCGATCCGACTCGAGAGCCCCGCCGAGATCGAGGCGTTCCGGGAGACCGCCGCCCGGTTCGAGGACGGCGAGGAGAGCCTGGGACTGGCCGCCTTCGAGGCCGCCAACGATCGGGTTCGAGAGACGGTCAACCGGCCGCTGTCGATCGAGAACGTCGAGCGGACGGGACGACTCGAGACCGAGACGGACGAAACCGGCGTCGGTCGACTGGTGCTGTCGTTCACCTGGACCAACTTCGCGGTCGTCGAGGGGGACGAGCTCGTCGTCAGCGACGTGCTCGCGGTCGACGGACGGCCGTGGCTCGAGCGCCTGGGAGCCGGCGAGCAACTCGTCCTCCGGGCGCCGCCGGAGTACGGGGTGCGCGATTCAAACGTCGAGCCCGACGACGGCACGCTGCGCTGGGAGGGGCCGATGACGTTCGACGCGACGACGCTGGCGGCGACGTTCGTCGGCGACGGCGATACCGGTCCCGGACCCGGGACCGGCGACGACGGTCCGCCGCCGACCGATTCCGACCCCGGCGGCTCCGGCGGACTCGCGGCCCCGATCCTGTGGGGCGGCGGGCTCGCGGCCGCCGCGCTGGTCGGGGCCGCGTACCTGCTCGTACGCAGCCGCGAGCGACCGCTACCCGTCCCGTTCGGCGACGACGGCGCGGACCCCGAAGCCGACGGCGCTGGTCGCGACGTCGACCGGACGGGAGGCTCGGACGCGAGCCGGGGTGGCGAGCCGGGCAAGACGGACGCCAAGGCCGGCGGCGAGACGGCCCCGGAGCTACTCAGCGACGAGGAGCGCGTCGAGCGGCTGCTCGAGACGAACGGCGGGCGGATGAAACAGGCCGCAATCGTCGAGGAGACCGGGTGGTCGAACGCCAAGGTATCGCAGCTGCTCTCTGAGATGGCCGAAAACGACCGCATCCAGAAGCTCCGGATCGGCCGGGAGAACCTGATCACGGTCCCGGACGAGGACGTGCTCGACTCCAAGGAGTGAACGGGCCCCGGCCCGGAGACCGCGGGCGCGAGCCAGAAACGTTTATTCTACCCCGGGCCGGCGCGTCCGGCACGAACGTCCTGGTTGCCGTAACCGAGGTCGCGGTCCCGGACGACGAGTTCGAGATCGACGGGACGGAGATCGACGAGCAGTATCTCACCTACGAGCTCAACGAGTGGGACGAGTACGCGCTCGAGGAGGCCGCCGAGCTCGCCGAAACCCACGACGACATCGAGGTCACGGCCGTCACGGTCGGCCCGGAGCGCGCGGAGGAGACGATCCGGAAGGCCCTTGCGAAGGGTGCCGACCGCGCCGTCCGGATCTGGGACGACGAACTCGCGGCGACGGACCTGCTCGCCCCGGCGACCAAAGCGCGGCTGCTGGCCGGGGTCGCCGCCCAAGAGGAGCCGGAGCTGATCCTCGCGGGCGCACAGTCGAGCGACAACTCCTTTGGCGCGACCGGCGTCGCGCTCGCCGCGCAGCTCGGGTACGAGTGGGCCGCGGTGGTCAACCAGCTCGAACTCGACCGCGATCGCGGGGTCGCGAAGGTCCACCGCGAGCTCGAGGGCGGCGTCGAGGAGCTGACCGAGGTGGAGCTGCCGGCCGTGACGACGATCCAGACCGGGATCAACGAGCCCCGCTACGCGAGTCTGCGGGGGATCAGGCAGGCTCAGCGCAAGCCCCTGGAGGTGCAGTCGCCGGCCGAGCTCGGCGTCGAGTCGATCGCCTCGCCGCTCTCGCTGTCGGGGCTGGCCGAGCCGGAAAGCGAGAGCAACGTCTCGGTGTTCGAGGGCGGCGCCGAGAGCACGCCCGCCGAGCTCGCCGCCGTGCTCCGCGAGCAGGGGATCGAGCCACGAGCGCCGGCGTGCTCGCGGTTGCGGAACACCGCCACGGCGACCTGCGGGACGTGAGCCTCGAACTCCTGACGGCGGGGCGAGAACTCGCCGACGCGACCGGCGGCGACCTGCACGCGGCGGTCATAAGCGGCGACGTCGAGACGTTCGGCGACCGGCTGACCCGCGAGGGCGTCGACGCCGTCCACACCGTCGCCCACGGCGAGGAGTTCAGTCACGACGTGTACGTTCAGGCGGTCACCGCGCTGGTCGACGAGTTCGATCCCGCCTACGTGCTCGCCCTCAATTCGGTCAACGGCTTCGATTACGTCCCGGCGGCGGCCGATCAGCTCTCGGTCCCGCTCGTGACCGACGTGACCGACCTCGCGGTCGACGGGTCGGAGCTGACCGCGACGCGGGAATTTCACGGCGGCAAGACCGAAGGAACCGTCGAGGTCGCGGCCGACCGCGCCGCGCTGACGATCCGGGCCGGAGAGTGGCCCGCCGCGAGCGCGAGTGGCGACGCGACGGTCGAGCCCTTCGAGGTTGAGATCGACGAGTCGGCGGTCCGGTCGACGGTCACCGGCTTCGAGGAGGTCGGCGGCGGCGACGTCGACATACCGGCGCCGACGTGTTGGTGTCGGTCGGGGCATCCAGGAGGAGGACAACTTGGATCTGATCTTCGATCTCGCGGACGCAATAGACGCACCCGTCTCGGCCTCGCGGCCGATCATCGACAACGGCTGGCTACCCGCCGACCACCAGGTCGGCCAGTCCGGCAAGGTCGTCACCCCCGAGGTGTACGTCGCGATCGGCATCTCCGGCGCGGTGCAACACGTCGCCGGGATGAGAGGCGCCGAGACGATCGTCGCGATCAACGACGACCCCAGCGCGCCGATTTTGGACGTCGCCGACTACGGGATCGTCGACGATCTGTTCGAGGTCGTCCCCGCGCTCACGGAGGAGTTCGGCGGCTAGCGGGGCGGCCGCCGAGCGTCGGTCGGGGCGACGGCGTCGACGGGATCGCTCCGGTTGTGAGGCGGTACCACCTGTCAGATAGGAGTTATTACGGTTGTGGGTGTGTGACACAGTGTGAAAGACGTCGACCCTTTCGGACGTGCGATCAGGGAGCACCACGAGAAGCGTCGCTCCGAGCCGCTCGTCGACCGCGATGGGGCCGCGACCCGCGAGCACGCGATCGAGGAGTGGTACTTCGGCGAGCACACTCCGGGGCAGTGGCGCGACCGGTGGCTGCGCGGGCCGGTGCTCGATATGGGCGCCGGCGCCGGGCGCGACACGTTGTACTACCAGGAGTCGTTCGAGACGGTGGCGATCGAGGTTAGCGAGCACCTCGTCGCGGTACTGGACGACCGGGGCGTAGAGGACGCCCGGGTGGCGGACATGTTCGCGCTCCGGGAGACGTTCGAGCGCGACCGGTTCGGATCGGCCCACGCGATCGGCACGCAGCTCGGGCTCGCGGGCTCGCTGGCAGGCGTACGAGCGTTTCTCCAAGAGCTGGCGGCCGTGACGACGCCGGCGGCGACCGCCGTCCTCGACAACTACGCGCCCGATCGCGCCCGGGAGCACGGCCTGTTTGCCTACCGCCCGGATCCGCGGCCGGGGATCGGCTGGCGGGTGTTTCACAGCCTGTACCGCGGCACGGTCGGCCGGACGCTCGTGTTCTGTCTGTTCAGCGTCGATCGACTCCGGGAGGCGACGGTCGGGACGCCCTAGACGGTGGTGGAAACGACACATCGGGACACCCAGTGGCGAGCCGCGCTGGCAAAGGAGCCCGACGCGGCGCCGGACGGACCCGCCTCGGGGTGAGGCCGGACCCGACGGGGGCTCGCACCGAACGGAGGCCTCAGGCGAGAAAGTCCGGCTCGATACGGCGGTCGTCGACCTCGCCGCGGAGGTGCTCGCGGAACCGCTCGAGCGCGACGTCGCCGGCCTCCCGCTCCTTGCGGTCTCGAACCGAGATCGTTCCCGCGGACTCCTCGTCGTCGCCGACGATCACCTGGTATGGTAGCCGGTCCTCGTGAGCGGTCCGGATCTTGTTGCCGATGGTGCCGTCTCGGCCGTCGACCGCGACTCGGAGCCCGGCCTCTGCGAGTTCGTTTTTCACTCGGTGGGCGTACCCGAGGTTGTCGTCTGAGATCGGGAGCACCCGGACCTGCTCGGGCGCGAGCCAGGTCGGGAACTTCCCCGCGAAGTTCTCGACGAGCATCATGAAAAACCGCTCGTAGCTGCCGTACAGCGCCCGGTGGATCATCACCGGCCGGTGGTCGGCGTTGTCCTCGCCTGTGTAGGTGAGATCGAACCGCTCGGGCATGTTGAAATCGAGCTGGACCGTCGGGCCGTCCCACTCGCGGCCGATGGCGTCCTCGAAGGCGTAGTCGATTTTCGGCCCGTAGAAGGCGCCGTCGCCGGCCTCTAGCTCGTACGCGATGGCCCGGCGGTCGAGCACGTCCCGGAGCTGTGACTCGGCGCGCTCCCAGATCTCGTCGGCGCCGACCGACTTCTCCGGGCGAGTCGCGAGCGCGACCTCGTACTCGAGATCGAACGTCGAGAGCGCCTCGTCGATCATGTCCATAATCTGTCCGACCTCGCGGTCGATGTCCTCCGGGCGGATGAACAGGTGCCCGTCGTCGATCGTGAACGCCCACGTCCGGGAGAGTCCCGAGAGCTCGCCGCGCTGTTCCTTGCGGTAGACCTTGCCGTCCTCGGCGTACCGGACCGGGAGGTCCCGGTACGACCAGGAGCCGTCGTCGAAGATCGCCGCGTGGCCGGGGCAGTTCATCGGCTTGAGTCCGAACTCGTCGTCGCCGACCTCGAACAGGAACATGTCATCGGCGTAGTTGTCGTAGTGTCCGGACTCCCGCCAGAGGTCGGTCTTGAACACGTGTGGGGTCTCGACGTACTCGTAGCCGGCCTCGCGGTTGAGCCCCTCGACGAACCGCCGGAGCTCCCGGAGGACGGTCTTACCCGGCGGATGATACAGCGGCAGCCCCGGTCCGGTCCGGTCTTGG
The DNA here is from genome assembly GCA_964426325.1 of uncultured Halobacteriales archaeon. Lineage (GTDB taxonomy): Archaea > Halobacteriota > Halobacteria > Halobacteriales > Haloarculaceae > Halovenus. The sequence goes on from CAYRQD010000011.1 coordinate 57,669, forward strand.
ATCGAAAAGAGGTTGAGCTCCCGGCCGAGCTTCCGGTGATCGCGCCGGTTGGCCTCGCGGCGGCGTTCCTTGTAGGCCTCGAGCTCGGCCGCGGTCTCGAAGGCGGTCCCGTAGACACGGGTCTGCATCGGGTTGGCCTCGTCGCCGCGCCAGTACGCACCGGCGATCTCGAGCAACTCGACCGCGCCGATCTCGCCGGTCGAGTCGACGTGTGGCCCCTTACACAGGTCGGCCCACTCACCCTGGCTGTACATCGAGACCGTCTCGCCGTCGGCGGCCAGCTCCTCGAGCAGCTCGCGTTTGTACGGCTGTCCGGCGAGTCGCTCGCGAGCCTCGGCGACCGAGACCTCCTCGTACTCGACGTCGTAGTCGGCCTCGATGATCGACTCCATCTCCTCGCGGATCGCCGGGAGGTCGTCGGCGTCGATCTCGAGGTTATCGAAGTCGTAGTAGAACCCCTCGTCGGTCGGCGGCCCGATCGCGAGCTGGACGTCGTCGTACAGCCGCTGGACGGCCTGGGCGAGCGCGTGGGCAGCGGTGTGACGCAGCACGCGGACGTACTCGTCGCTGTCTGCGGTGACGATCTCGATCCGAGCGCCGTCGGTCTCGACCGGGACCTCCTTGCCGACGAGCTCGCCGTCGATCCGGCCGCCGACCGTATCGTCCCCGAGCCCGGGGCCGATCTCGTAGGCGATGTCCTCGACTGACGACCCGCGGGGGACAGTCAGCTCTGAGTCGTCGGGCAGTACGACCGCTATCTGGTCTCGATCTTGCTCGTTACGTGACATGCGTGGGGAGACGTTGCTCTCTGGGGCGTTCGGGGATCGCTTCGACCGACGGCAGTGAAAACTCAGCGTTAGCGGGCATCCGCCCGGCCTGTAAAGCAGACACCTGCCATCGTATTACTGAGAAGTTGTGGTGCGGATATAAACGTTGCGAGCCGCGGCGGTCCCGGTGGGAGAGCCAGACAGTTCGTGACCGTGCACTACGCCCGGCGTGCCAGATCGTGGCGACCGGGGCAGCGACATCGAGGAGTCCTCGACCAGCTCGGGGTGCCCGCGCGGAGCGTCGACAGCGGGGGAACCAGGAGACCAGACGCACTCGGCGGATGCTCGAGCGACTCCCCGGGAGCACCCGGATTCGGAAGTACACCGGCCGAGATATCCCGGAGGGGTTCGTCGGCGGCGTGTCTCTGCCCCCGGTGTTGGTCGAGGACGGCGTGTTCTCGATCGCCGAGTGGTCCGTGTTGGTGTCCGCGGGCCCAGCGCCGACGGTTCTCGTCGCGAACGTCGCGGTCACCGCGGGTCCCGTGAGCGGACTGCCGTACTACACCGACATCCGGTCTCCAGGAGCGGCCGCTGTTCGGGCTCGCCCCCCGCCGGCTCGTCGCCGTGTTGCTGATCTCGCTGACCGTCGCCGTCGGAATGGTGATCCCGTTGGATCGGATCGACGCCGGGGACCCGCCAGGGGGGCCGTCGGTCGGATCACGGGGATCTGAGCGGCCGCGCTCGGGGCGGCGCTCGGAGATGTCTTTCCCGACGAGAGAGGGCGGGCCTCTCGGGGATTGTCTGACCGTCTAACTGCCGTTAGGTATATCAGCAGTTTGCACGCAAACCAGTGCTATGGGAGTCCTCGATTCCCTCGGCGGACTAGCGGCGAGTATCGTAAGCGCAGTCATCTTCCTCGTGTTCGCGATCTTGAGCCTGTTCGTGACGGTGTTTATCGTCGACGCCGCGGCCGGGATCGCCGATCTCAACCCGCAGGACAGCTTCGTCGTGCTCAGCGGGTCGATCATCGCCGCGGCCGCGATCATCGCCGGCGGCGGGGTCGTCAGCGCCGAGTGAACGTCTGCAGCGACGGGCGACGAGCGGATTTTTCGACGGCTCCGACCGACTCCGAGCGGGTAGACCGGGCTACGAACCGCCCTCGAAGAACACGTGTTGGGGGTCGGCCGCGAGCACTCCGCGCCCCCAGCCGACGGCGTTGGCGAACGTCTCCGACCGGAAAAAGGAGAGCGCGTCCTCGCGGGAGTCCCACCGGCTCGCGATGAACATGTCCGTCTCGTCGGCGGCGTTTACGAGCAGGGCGCTGTCGCGGTGGCCGTCGGTGTCTCCGAGCAGGTTCTTGAGGTCGTCGAACTCCTCGACGAATGCCTCCCGGTGGGCCGGCTCGATCCGGTAGAAGAGCCCAAGCGTCTCGAAGCCGTCGCCGTCTCCGGGGTGACCGAACACGCCGGGAAACTCCGCGAGCCGCTCGCCGACCGCCGTCGGTGGCTCCGAGTGCCACCGGCTGACGACCGCTGCGGTGGCGCCGTCCCGACGCCCGTAGATCGCAGTGCCCTCGTGACCGTCGTGGTCGCCGACGGCGTCGGTCAGCGCCGCGGCGGCCTCGGTCAGTGCGTCGAGATCGGCGTCGGAGTAGACCGCGACCGCGTGCAGATCGCCGGAGCGGGGCTGCCCGGCGTAGACCCCGGCCGCGGCGAGCTCCTCGCGAACGCCCCGCCCGGACCGGTCGCTCGGGGGGGTCTCGACCGGCGACCCGCCGTCCTGGTCGGTCTCGACGCGGACCGGGCCGTGGACGGTCTCGCCGACATCGGGCAGGTCAGTGAGAAAGCCGGCGGCGGTGTCTGCGGCCCGCCGGCTCGTCCAGAGGCTCGCGACCACCGACTGCCCGTCGTAGGCCCTGACGACGGTCTCCTCGTGGGAGTCGTCCCGCTCGAAGTCCCCGCGCAGGTCGGCGACGGCGTCGGCGAGTGCCGTCGCCTCGGCCGCGGAGTAACAGATCACGGCGTAGGCGCCGGTTCGCTCGGCCGGCGAGAGTCCCAGTCGAACCAGGCGGGCCGGAATGTCCTTGGCCGGAGCGTCGGTCAACCCGCTCGACTCGTGGGCCGACTCATGGGCCGACCCGCTGGCGGTCGACTCGCTCGTATCCGAGTCGCCGTCGGCGGCCGCGTCCGGCGAGGGGTCCTCGACCGGCACCCGATCGCCGGCGAGCAGCGCCGACAGCGACGCCGGTGGGAGTCGGCGCCCGATGAAAAAGGAGCCAAACTCCGCGTACTGCGAGGTCGAGGGGTCAAAGCGCATCTCGTAGAGGAGGTCTTTCACGTCTGTGAGCTCGTCGCTCCAGAGGGTCACCCCCCACTCCCAGTCGTCGAGCCCGACGGCGGTCGTGACCATCTGGGTCACCCGGCCGCCGTACTCCCGGCCGATCTCGCCGTGGGCGGCCATGTGCTCGGCGCGCTCCTCGAAGGGCAGGTCGTACCAGTTCTGCTCGGGCTGGCGGCGCTTGTCCATCGGGTAGAAACAGACGTGGGTCGCCTCGGGGATGGTCGGCTCGAGACGGGCGTCGATGTACCGGGCCAGCCCGGAGTCCGGATCGAGGTCGTCCGCGAAGTACTGGTGGGCCCGCTCGGAGTACCCCGAGGCCTCCGTGACCGAGACAAACGAGTGAGTCCGGTCGGCGTAGGCCGCGAACGGCGTCAGCGCGAACCGCCGGGAGAGCACATCGAGGTCCGCCGTCGAGGGCCGCAGGTGGACGACGAGCAGGTCCGCCTCGTGGCCCAGCACCGAGTACGCCGCCGAGGCGCCCTCCTCGGCGTCGGCGACCGCGACGGCCTCCTCGAGGTACTCGGTGCCGCTCTCGAGGGCCCGCTCGCGGTCGCCCGCGTCCGCGCCGCGCCAGGCCTCCCAGTCGATCGTCCAGAACTCGTGGAGTGCAAACCACCCCTCCTCTGTCGGGGGTGGATCCCGTCGGTCGGGCATGTGCTGGCCTACGACCGACACCGCTAAAGCGTTCTCCTCTCGGAGGGTCGGCGGCTCGGCCGCGGACAGTCCACGAGCGGAACTACAACAGCGCGGGCCCGAGCAGGACAACGAGCAGCGCCCCGAGCATGCCGGCGGTGACCAGCAGCGTGAAGGCGGTGACGAGGGTGCGGCCCCGCTCGACGGGGAGCCGAGAGACGATCGAGGCGGTACTGGTCCGGAGGATGTGTCCGCCGTCCAGCGGGAGCGCCGGAATGCAGTTGAATATCGCGAGGTTGAGGTTGATCCACCAGGTCCAAAACAGCAGGTTCGCGGCGAGCAAGACGCCGCCGCCGGCGACCGCGAGCGGGCCCTCGACGATGAAGAAGCTCGTAACGTCGCTGGTGAAGCCGGCGAAGTTGTACGTCAGATCCGGGTCGACGAGCGTCGCGAACGGCAACACGAGCAACAGTCCCATGTACACGAGCACGCTCGCGACCGGCGGCGCGTTCTCGCCGGCTGCGCTGCCGTCGAGGATGCCGAGGAAGTTCTCGGCCGGGTACGGATCCACGCCGAAGTCGTCGAACAGGAGCCCGGTGTACCCGTCCTGGACCGTGATCCCGAGCGTCGAGGTGTCGCCGAGCGCGACCTCGCGTTCGCTCGCGGTGCCATCAAGCGTGTAGGTCTCGACGGTAACGGTCGCGCCGCCCTCGAGATCGTCGAGTTCGTCTCTGAGCTCGTCGGCCGCGAGGATCCGCTGGTCGTCGATCGCGGTGATCACGAACGGCGCCTCCGGTAGGTCCGACGCCGCGCCCGCGAGCGGTCCGTCGGCGTCGGCGGCGGCGACGAGCGCGCCGATCGGTAGCTCCGTTTCACCGCGATCCTCGGTCGCGATCGTCACGACCGGCGGGGCGTCCGCGACGGCGGCGGCGAAGCCGGCCTCGGTGTCGACGGTCGTCCCTGCGACCGCGGTGACCCGCGTCAGGGGATCTTCGCCGACGATCCCGTCGGCGATACCATCGACGGACCCCACGAGCAACAGCCGCCGGTCAACGGTCACGTCGGAGGCGTCAGCCCGCTCGACGGCGAGGGACTCGCCCTCGGTCTCGTCGAGGAGGGTCTCGAGCTGCGAGCCGTTCTCCACGGGGGTTCCGTCGACCGCGGTGATCCGGTCGCCGTGCCCGAGCCCCGCCTGCTCGGCGCCCGAGCCCGGCAGCGTGTCTCCGACCGGCGCCCCCGGTGCGACGGCGACCGCGCCCGCGACCGGCACGAGCAGGAGTAAGGCGATCGCGCTCACGGCGAAGTTGTTGGTGATCCCGGCCGCGAACATCCGGGTCTGGGCGCCCCGGTCGGCGGCCTGCTGGTCCGCGGCGTCGGGTTCGACGAAGGCCCCGATCGGAACGAAGGCAAGCGAGATGATCCCCATCGAGTCGATCTCGATGTCCTCGACCCGACAGAGCAGCCCGTGACCGCCCTCGTGGACGACCAACCCGACCAGGAGTCCGAAGACGATCTCGGGGGCCGCCGACAGCGGGAGGAAGTCGTTGACGCCCGGGATCACGAGCACGTTCTGTGGGTTCTCGACGGCCTGTGCCTCGGGCTGGTTGATTACGGCAACGATCGTGAGGGCGACGACGAAGCCGGCGAGCACCATCACCACGAGCGCGATCCCGACGCCGACGTTGCCCCAGGCGCGCCAGAACCGCTCGCGGCGGGCCAGACGATTTAACAGCGCTCGCCCACGCTGGGTCCGGATCGTCGTCACCGGGCCGGTCAGGCTCACCGACTCAGGAACGTACCCGCGGGCCTTGAGCGCCAGGGCAATCGCCGTGTAGAGGACGATCCCGACGAGAACCAGCGTCAGCGGCTCGACCATCACGCCGGTATTGGCAGGTCGACAAAAGAGGGTTTGGGTATCGCCTCTCCCGGCGCCAGCAGGAGAGCCCGTCCCGCAGGCCCCCGGAGATCGCCCTGGGCGATGGGCAGATTATTGTCTCTCGGGCCGCACGGATCTGTATGTACGATCGAGTTCGGGAGACCGATCCGGCGGCGGCGGCGGCCCTGGCTGCAGAGCGGACACGCCAGTCGGAAACGCTGACGCTGATCGCGAGTGAAAACTACGCCAGCGAGGCGGTACTCGCCGCGCAGGGATCGGAACTGACGAACAAGTACGCCGAGGGGTATCCCGGCGAGCGGTACTACGCCGGGTGTGAGAACGCCGACCGGATCGAGCAGTTGGCGATCGAACGCGCGAGGGAGTTGTGGGGGGCAGAGCACGTCAACGTCCAACCACACTCGGGGACCCAGGCCAACATGGCAGTGTACCTGTCGATCCTCGAGCCCGGCGACAAGATCCTCTCGATGGCGCTCGATCACGGCGGACACCTCTCGCACGGGCACCCGGCCAATTTCACCGGACAGACCTACGAGGTCGAGCAGTACGAGGTCGACCCCGAAACCGGCTACATCGACTACGAGCAGCTCCACGAGACCGCCCGCGAGTTCGACCCGGACGTGATCGTCTCCGGCTACTCGGCGTACCCCCGGGACGTGGAGTTCGCCGAGATCCAGCGGGCCGCCGAGGCCGTCGACGCCTACCACCTCGCCGACATCGCCCACGTGACGGGGCTGGTCGCGGCCGGGGTCCACTCCTCGCCGGTCGGGGTCGCCGACTTCGTCACCGGGAGCACCCACAAGACCATCCGTGCAGGGCGGGGCGGGATCATCATGACCGACGACGAGCACGCCGACGCGATCGACGCCGCCGTCTTCCCGGGGGCACAGGGCGGCCCGCTGATGCACAACATCGCCGGCAAGGCCGTCGGCTTCGGCGAGGCACTCGAGCCAGCCTTCGCGGAGTACGCCCGGCAGGTCGTCGCGAACGCAGAGGCGCTCGCCGACCGCCTGCGCGAGCACGGCCTCTCGCCGGTCTCCGGCGGGACCGACAACCACCTCGTGTTGGTCGATCTACGCGAGTCCCATCCCGAGACGACCGGCAAGGACGTCGAAGCCGGCCTCGAGGAGACGGGGATCGTGCTCAACGCAAACACCGTCCCCGGTGAGACGCGCTCGCCGTTCAACCCCTCCGGAATCCGCGTGGGGACGCCGGCGATCACGACCCGCGGGTTCGACGAGGCCGCCACCCGGGAGCTCGCGGACCTGATCGTCCGGATCGTCGACGCGCCAGACGACGCCGACGCACAGGCGGCGGTCGCCGACCGGGTCGCGGAGCTGACAGAACGGTTCCCGCTGTACGAGTAAGCATCCGGCCTCCCGGATCGGCCGTCGGCCACGCGCCGAGATCGACCGGAGGCAAGCACGTATAATCCAATAGGAAGTATTAATTCACTACCCGCGCTTACCTCAGGTATGGAGCACCCGACCGTTCTCGTTTTCGTCGAGTTTCCGGACCCGCAGTTCCCGACGGACGGGTTTCTCGATAATTTTCTGTATCCCGACGTCGAGCTGGTCGGCTCGTATCACCTCACCGACGACGAGACCGTCGAGCAGGCCCGGGAGGCTCACGAGGCGCCGTTCACCGCGACGCTCCGCGAACAGGCAGAACGGTTCGAACGACGGGGATTTCGGACCGACACGGACCTCGTGTTCAATCGGGACGTCGTCGAGACGCGACGACGGATCGCCGAGGCCGACGACGTTGACGCGGTGTTGCTCCCGGGAGAGACACACACACTCGGGGAAGTACTACTGCCCCTTCGGGACTTGCGGAACGCGGCGAAGAAAGCAGACATGCTCGATGTCATCGACAACGAGCGACTGCTCAAACTCGAGCTGCTCCATGTGACCGACCCGACAGAGGCCACCGAGACTGACCCCAGAGAGTTGCTCCGCGAGGCCAAGAGCCTGCTCGTCGAGCACGGGATCCCCCAGCACAAAATCGAGACGAGCGTCCGCGAGGGAGACGACATGATGTTAGAGCTCAGCACGGCAGCGGCCGGCTACGACCTGGCCATGCTCGGCGAGAGCCAGCGCGACATCGAGGAGCGGATCTTCGGCCCCGTCGCCGATTACGTCGCCGACAACAGCGACGTGCCGGTCATGATCGTCCGCTGAGCTCTCGGCCGCTCCGTCGGCGAGCTTGGCCGGCGTCACCGGGGGTCTCCGAACGG